>CALCNO010000046.1 GCA_937897615.1 uncultured Anaerolineaceae bacterium | reverse complement strand
ATTGAAATGTCGCGCCACGCACGCGAATGGATCTCCAATCTCGAAGGGGTTGAGCGCGAACGCACCGGCATCAAATCGCTCAAAGTAGGTTTTAACAAGGTTTTTGGCTATTATCTTGAAATCACCCACAGCAATACGCAACAGGCGCCCCCCGAATACATCCGCAAACAAACGCTGGTAAATGCCGAGCGCTACATCACGCCGGAGATGAAAGAGTACGAGGCGCTCGTGCTCAATGCCGAAGAGCGTATCAAAGAGATCGAGGCGCGTCTTTTTAAGGAAATTTGCAGCGCCCTCTTGCCTTCCATCCCTGCCCTGCTCGACACCGCCCAATGCCTGGCGGAACTGGATACCCTGGCAGGTTTTGCCGAGGTAGCCGCGCTCTCCAATTTTGTGATGCCGGAATTATGTGAGGATAGCACACTGGAAATCCTTGACGGCAGGCACCCGGTTGTGGAAACCACCCTACGCCAGGAGCGCTTTGTGCCCAACGACTGCCTTTTCGATGCCGGCGAGATCGTGCGCATCATCACCGGGCCAAACATGAGCGGCAAATCCACCTTTTTGCGTCAGGTGGCCCTGATCGTGCTGATGGCGCAAACCGGCTCCTTTGTGCCTGCCAGGAGTGCAAAGATCGGATTGGTGGACCGCATCTTCACCCGCATCGGCGCGCAGGATGAAATTCATGCCGGACAATCCACCTTCATGGTAGAAATGATTGAGGCAGCCAACATCCTCAATCATGCCACCCCGCGCAGCCTGGTCATCTTGGATGAAATTGGGCGCGGTACCTCCACTTATGACGGTCTCTCCATCGCCTGGTCAGTGGTGGAATACATTCACAACCACCCGCGCCTGCGCGCGCGTACGCTTTTCGCCACGCACTATCACGAATTAACTCAGTTGCAGGAGCTTCTGCCCGGGGTGCGGAATTACAATGTTGCGGTGACCGAGACCGGTAACCAGGTGGTTTTCCTTCACAAGATCGTTGCAGGCGGAGCCGACCGCTCTTACGGTATCCACGTGGCGCAACTTGCCGGCATCCCGCGGCCAGTAATCTCACGGGCCAGCGAAATCCTGCGCCAGCTGGAGCAATCCTCTGGTTCCACAGTAAAGATCGAGAACTCCCCGACACAGCAAATGGCGCTCTTCCCGGAGACCAACCCTCTTCTGGCCGAGTTGGAAGATATTGACCTTAACACGCTGTCTCCCATCGAGGCGCTCAACATCCTCTACGAATGGCAGCAAAAATATAAAAAGAATTGACCGCCACAGAGGCGGTCAATTGATTAATCGACCCAATCCCTAGTTCAGTTAGCCATTATTGCAATAGATGTTTCCTGACAACGGCGGAAGCATTACCGATAGCAACCCATTCTCAATTACCATGTCCTCGGGCGTAATGACATTCTTTAGGGACGCACCGGGTAATTTGACTTGCAAATGCTGCGGCTGGTCTGTGGGGTTGAGGAGCACCAGCGCCACATCGTTCTGCGATTTGCGGGTGTAGGCCAGCCCGGACGGATTGGCGCAGTCAACAAAAGCCATTTTGCCATGCCGCAACGCCACATACTGATGGCGCAGCCAGATCAATTTGCGCACCCATTGCCGTAAAGAAGTATTCCACTGACTTTCTTCCCAGGGGAACGCCTTGCGGCAGTCCGGGTCTCCCTCGCCGGTCAGCCCAATCTCATCGCCGTAATAAACCGCCGGTGCACCCGGATAAGTGAATTGGAACAATAATGCCAATTTCAACTTGTTGACATCCTGTTTGAACATGGTCAAAATACGCTCTGTATCGTGGCTGCCAAGAAGGTTGTACTGGGCAAAGACATTCTCTTGCGGGAACTTATGCAGCCAATTCTCAACAGAGCGGCTAAAATCCGTCGGAGTTTGCTTTTGCATCAACAGGTCGATCAGCAAAGTCCTGATGGGATAGTTCATCAGGCCATCAAAGTGCCGATCATCTACCCAGCGTGTGTTGCCGTCCCAGATCTCTCCGAGCAAATAAGCTTCTTCATTTACATTTCTCACAGTGCGGCGGAAATCATTCCAGAAAGCATCATCATCAATCTCGTTAGGAACATCCAACCTCCAGCCATCAAATCCCTGTTCCATCCAGTACCGCGCCACATCCAAAATGTACTTACGCACAGCCGGCTCATCGGTATTGAACTTGGGCAGGCTTTTGTGCTTCCACCAGCCGGAATAGGTTGTGGCGTCTCCCGGGGAGTAAGCATCCACCGGGAATTTATAAATATGGAACCAATTCAAATACGGAGACGCCGCCTGGTTCTCTAAAATATCGCTAAAGGCAAAGAATCCCCGCCCGCAGTGGTTGAAAACCCCATCCAAAATCACGCGCACGTTGTTGCGGTGGGCAACGTCCAGTAAAGTGAGCAACTCTGTGTGAGAACCCAACTTGGGGTCGACACGATAATAATCCACCGCGTTGTAGCGATGATTGGATGGGCTGAGGAAAATTGGGTTGAGGTAGAGCGCGTTAATGCCAAGATCAACCAGGTAATACATGCGGTCAATGATCCCGCGCAAATCTCCGCCCTGGAAGCCGTTATGGGTAGGCGTGGCTCCCCACGGCATCACATTGGCCGGATCATTTTCCTTGCTGCCGTTACAAAAACGATCAGGGAAAATTTGGTAGAAAACGCTATCTTTTACCCAGGAAGGAACTGTCATAAAGCTGCCTCGATTTTAGCCATGAGATGGTCAGGTTGGTTAAAGTATTGCTGTCGTGCAATCGTTCCATTTGCAAGCCCGGTCAGCACCTCGCTGAGCACCCGATTGACAGAGGTAGAAACGCCGCATTGTGCTCCGGCGCGTACCACCGCTCCATTAAGATACTCTACTTCACTGCGCGGTCTGCCCGCCTGCAGGTCAATTTGCAGCGAAGGCATTTTGCCGCCGCGCGCCTTTGAGAGCGGCGTTCCCACCACTACCCTTCCGATGGATAACGGCAGAGAGGTTAATCCACCGACCAGAGCGCGCACTGGCGTGCCGGGAAGGTCTACAATTTTGATTCCCAGCTTGCGCATTACGGCTAAAGCCTCTTTTAGCTGCAGCACCTCGATCCGATAAGTGAGCGGGTGCCTGAGAATCTCCGTCGGCGTCCAATTCAGGATCGCGCTGGTGGCGTTCACCTGCAAATTGGTCAATAGTTTGGACCATTTCATCTCTGCGTGGTCCGGGTATCCCTTTGCTTTTAATCCGGCCCGGTTGAAGGCCTCTACCAGGCGCTTGCCTAAAGGCGAGGCAGATTCAATGGCAACGCCACGCAGCTTTTCCAGTTGCACGTCGCCAAGGCCGATGCGCCGCACCGCAGTTGTAATGGAAGCGCCGATCACAGAACCGGGGCCAAGGGTCTCTTCAATCAGAGGCTCGTTTTCCACCCCGTTTTGCAGACACAGGATGGGTGGGAGTTCGCCTTTATGCACCCTGAGCGATTCCACCACCCCGGAGGTGTCAAAGGCTTTCACAGCCAACAGCAGAACGTCAAAATCACAATGGCCGAGGGCCTCATCCAGATCCTGGAAGACCCTTATTCCCTGTAACGCCAGGTCGCCATCCGGTTTGCGAACATGCAGAGAAGTTACTCCACCGTCCTGCATAGCGGGAGTTTTTTCAAGGTAAACCACCTCACACCCGCTAGCAGCCAGGCTGCCGCCGATATAGGTGCCAATGGCCCCCATGCCAAAACACAGGAATTTCATGCTTCCGGAATTATCCATTTTTCACAGGCAGCCAGGTTTTTTGATACCCGCGCAGAAATTCAACACCGCTCATCCAACGCTTGCCTGCCGGTTGAACTTCCTGCAATAGCAGCGTTCCATCCCCAGTCGCAACTGCGGGCAATCCCTGCACAATACCGCGTGTACCGGCAGGCAGGTTACTTTGCGGCATAACAGTCACCTTGCGAACTTTGAGCGGCTGCTCGTCAAGCAGCATAAAAGTTCCCGGCCAATCATCAAAGGCACGCACCTTCCGCTCCAGTTCCAGCGCCGGGCGGGTAAAATCCAGCAAACCATCCTGCTTGCTCAACATGGCGGCATAAGTGCTTCCGGTTTCTGGTTGGGGCGCCGGGGTCACCTGCCCGGAAAGGTAACCCGGTAAGGTTTTTAGCAGCAGGTCGCTGCCAACCACAGCCAGTTTTACTTCCAGCGTCTTTGCGGTTTCCTGCGGAGCGATGGACACCTTTTCCATTGCCAGCACCGGCCCGGTATCAATACCGGCATCCATCTTCATGATCGAGACACCGGTAAACTCATCCCCTGCCAGGATGGCCGCCTGGATCGGCGCAGCGCCGCGCCAGCGGGGCAAATACGAGGCATGCACGTTGATGCAGCCATATTTAGGTAGATCCAGCACATTCTGGCGCAGGATTTGCCCATACGCCGCTACAATGATCACGTCCGGCTCAAGGGCGGCCAGTTCTGCAAAGGCTTCAGGAGTTTTCAGGCGCGGGGGTTGAAAAACGGGGATACTCAGAGAATTTGCCGTGACCTTAACCGGCGGAGGGGTGAGTATTTTTCCCCGCCCGGATTCACGGTCAGGCTGAGTGATCACGGCCTGTACAGCATATTGGGAAGCAAGCCCCTCAAGCACATGAGAGGCAAAATCTGGAGAACCCATAAAAACAATACGGTAAGGCACCGAATGATTTTAACATATTCTTTTTCGGTTAAAATAAAAGTGTCCAAAAAGAAGCCATAATAAAAACATCACAGCGAGGGATCAATGAGCGAACCGAAAAAGCCAATCGTCTACGGTACTACCTGGTGCGGAGATTCGAAGCGAGCACGCCGCATATTTGATGAGAACCACGTCGAGTATGAATGGATTGATATCGATCAGGATAGAGAAGCCGGTAAACTGGTTGAACAAATCAACGGCGGATTCCGCAGCGTGCCAACAATACTTTTCCCTGATGGGTCCACGCTTACTGAGCCATCCACATTTCAACTGCGCCAAAAACTCGGATTGGAGGGGTAATCATTCCTCCGAGTCATCATCCTTCGAACGCCCAAGCAGCCAGACAGCTGCAATCCCAACCACCACGCCCAGGCCAATAATAAGCAGGGTGGAGTTCTTTTTCGTCGATTCGACGATAATTGAAGGCACTCTGGTCAATTTTCCTTTGAGCGTGTTCACAAAGTCGTTGTCAGGTTTTACCGGCTGGAGCATGTTCGAAAGCTCCGATTCCAGTTTAATAAGTGAAGTTTCCCCAAGTTTTCTCATACCGTCCTTATCCTTCAATCATCTGCTTTTCGGCAGATTCGTAACCAATTTTGACCATTTCCTCTTTGAGCGACAGCAGGGCGCGATGATACAAGGACTTGATCGCGCCTTCAGTGCGCCCCATAATCATGGCAATCTCTGCATTTGAAAGGTCCTCCAGGTACTTGAGGAGAATCAACTGCTGGCGGTCAGGGGCCAGCCGGCGAATTGCCCGCAGTAACAACTCCATCTCCTGCTTCTTTTCAACCCAGGTTTCCGGCAAGTCTGCTCGGTGGGGTAACTCTGGCTGATCCTCAAGTGGCACTTCTTTTCTACGTTGGCGGTCACGGTGCCAGTTGGCAATCAGGTTGTGAGCAATGCGGTACAACCAGGCTGAGAACGGTATCCCTTTGTCTTCATACCTTTGAATATGCCCAAAGGCGCGGTAAAACACCCGTGAGGTAATGTCTTCTGCATCTTCCTCTGAGCCCGTGCGATAGAACACGTAGGAGTAGATACGCGCCACATTCTGGTTGTAGAGGTAACTAAATGCCTCTGCGTCGCCAGTCCGGGCAAGCGCAATGGCATTTTCCGCAGTGATTTCCAAAGGGAGCTTACTCCGTCCTTTTACCATCTACATTAACCCGCGTAGCTCCACAGAGTTACTGGCCTCACTTCCAGGCAAGCGCCGCCTGAACAGCCGCATAGGCATCCAGTATCCCTGCACCGACCGTTGATGAGCTGATACCGCAGACAGGTGCGCTGCCGCTGTAGGGCTGGGCCGTCTGTCGCAGAATCTGCATTGTGGCTTCCACGTTGCCGATCAAAGCCGGGTTCGCCGACCACATTAACGCCACCACGCCGGTAACATGCGGCGCAGCAAATGAAGTACCGTCAGCCGTGGTATAACCCCCACCTGGAAATGCCGATGTGACCCGTTCGCCCGGGGCCAGCAGATCAGGTTTTTGCCTTTCGCTGCCGTCCGCAAGCACAGGGCCAACACTCGAAAAAGTGGAAAGGTTGCCGCTTTGGTTGACCGAGCCAGCAGTGAACACCGAAGGGTAAATTGCAATGGGGTCGGTCAAGGAAGAACAGCCATAATCCCCGGTATTGCCCGCGGCAGAGGATAGGAAGATGCCGGCGGTTTCCATTGCGGCGGCGGCACCCTGAAAGACCTGTGCGTCGCACCCTTCAACAGTGGGGCAACCCCAAGAGTTATTTACCACCATTGCACCTTTTGCAGGATCGCCGTCTGTGAATGGATCACCGCCCTGCGGAAAAGGCGCCAGCATGAACTGCATGCAATCCAGGTAATGTGCCGGGTTGCCGAGATTCCTTGCCAAATTCACGCAGCCGATCCACTGGGCATCAGGAGCGATGCCAATATCCTTGCCGGCTGCAATGCCAAGCGTCATCGTGCCGTGGCCGGAAAGGTCCACCGGGAACGGAGAGGCATACCAGGGATCGTACCAGTTGTAGTCATCCCCGGAGGCATAGCCGCGATAGTTCGCCGCCAATTGCGTGTGCCTACCATCTACGCCACTATCGGTTTGCCCGATGACGATTCCCTTCCCGGTGATGCCAAGTTGGCCCTTTACCGCATCAGCGTGAATCAGCGTCAAATTCCAGGATGGCTCTTGCGGCGCCTCCTGGGTCTCCGCCTCGCCGGCAGCGACGGGATGCGGGAGCGGCCGCAATTGCGGGTCATCCAGGATGCGGTCCACCGCATCGTCCTTTTGCAGCATCATTTTGACAATGGGGCCTCCGTTTACCTCCAGACCGTTCAGGAGATAATACGGCGTGTAACGCACGTGCATCTTTTCCAGCCTGCTCCTAATGGACGCCTGGTTTTCCGAAGCAAAGGTGGTCAACTCCCGGTACACTGCCTGTCGCCTGACTGAATAATCCTCGATTGAGGACAGAGAAGCAAGGTCCGGCTGGGATTTTAAGACCACAAACAGTTTTTCGCCAAAGAACCCAATTTGCCCCCAGATGAGGTAAACTACGGCCATTGCCACGATACTGAATGCCGCCAGCCCCACATCCCACTTGAACGGCAAATGGGCATTCTCGATGAAGCGGAAGTTGATCAGCAGAACCACAAAAACCGTGATCAGGGTCATAAAAGTGAACCAGGCGGCCTTCAATGCCCAACTCAACACCTCGCCATCACCATTGCCAATGATCAGCGAGAGTTCATCCATGTCGAAGAAAAGCAAGGGAGCCGCCAGGGCAACTGCCGCAATCAGCCCCACCGCCAGTTTGCCGTGGCCCTTCCGTCCGATGCCGCCGATAGACAATGCCGCCAGCACCCACCCGCAGATGGGTACAGTGATTACAAGCATGATCTGCGAGCCGTTGTGGGCAAGGCCGGCTACGAGGATCAAAAGGAAGATAAACAAAATAAAACCATCGAGGATAAAATCAGAGATGCGCAATTCGCGGTCTGGGGTATGCACCCGGTTGAGGTATTGCGGGAAAGCAAGCTGTACCACCAACAACCCAAAAACCGCTCCCACCAGTAGCTCCAAAATGGTATCCACCACCGAGCCAAGCGCTCCCCACAATAGCCAGGGGAGAAGAACGGCAGCCGCAAGGGTAACTGCCAATCCTGTCATCCCCGAGCGAGGAAGAGAGGAGGAAGCGGGCTTTTCGGAGAGGCCGGGCTTTTTAAACATCACAAGTGCCAACAAAATCAGACCCATAGAGGCAATCTGCAGGATGGCCGTCTGGTTCTGCGCGGTCAGGTAAAGCATCTTCATCGGTACGGTTAATAAGCCAAGAATGGAAGCGAGCATCCATAAACGGAATGCCAGCTTCATGCGCGGATTCTTGACCGTGAAGTTAAGTACCAGCATGGGTAAAAAGATGAGGAGGAAACAAACCAGGTGAATCACCCAGCGAATGTCACCGATGCCCACTGAACTCTGAAAAAGCGTCTGTTCCAAAATCCAACTGGCGAACAGGTCAATACCCGCCAGGACAATGACCCACAAAGACATAAAACCCACTAACAGAAGAATGCCACAGCCTTTGCCGGTTTGGCCTTTCATCTCTTCAGTTTCCTGCATATTCATAATTAACGTAGCCTCTTTTCTGCGCGTTCAATGTCCTGCTTGTAAATCTCGGGCGTTCAGACTAAACTAGTATCAATGGATAGATTATAAAGGGTATCCATCATTAAGTTTATCGCGTTTGGAGGGATGATATGCAGCACCAGGAATATACATGGCAATCCAAAGATGGGCTCAAGATTTTTGGGCAGGAATGGAAACCTGAAGGTAAAGTAAAAGCAGCCATTGCCCTGGTTCACGGATTGGGTGAACACTCCGGCCGTTACCAGCACGTGGCAGAGGCATTCTGCGCCAAAGGGTATTCTCTCACCGGGTTTGACCTGCGCGGCCACGGCAAATCCGAAGGTGTCCGCGGGCACGCAGCCTCCTACGAGGCACTGATGGCAGATATTACACACAACATTGAACTGGCCCGCGAACATTTCCCGGGTGTGCCTGTTTTCCTTTACGGACATAGCCTGGGTGGCAACCTCTCCCTTTATTACTGCCTGACCCAAAAACCCAACCTCAAGGGCGCCATTGTCACCAGCCCCGGATTGGGCACCGCCGAACCCGTGCCGGGTGCCAAACTGGTTCTGGGTAAATTGCTTTACAAACTAGCGCCTGCCACACAGATGGACAGTGGCCTGGATCGCTCCGGCCTCTCGCGCGACCCACAGGTAGAAAAAGTTTACTCGGCCGACCCACTGGTGCATGGCAAGATCTCTGCGCGCTGGGCACTGGACATGCTCAACAACGGGCAATACATCCTGGCACATGCCGCCGAGTTCCCCATCCCACTGCTGCTGATGGTGGGCAGTGCAGACCGGCTGATCAGCGCTCCCCTGGTGCGCAAATTTGCCCAGGCCGCACCACTTGCGCGCATCACCTTCCGCGAATGGGATGGTTTTTATCACGAATTGCACAACGAGCCGGAAAAAGCCAAAGTTTTTGAGGCCATGACCAACTGGATCGCCACCGAATTAAGCTAAGAGGAAATTAAGAATCTGAGAACACCGGCGCAGCCGCCCTTGACCCAGCCTGCCTGTCAGGCTAAAATAAGCGCGTAAGGAAGGTTTCAAGTCTGATCCTGATCGTCCTGTTGATCAGTGAGAATCTGATAACTGAGTAACGAATGACTGAACCCTCTCGATTAAACCACTCCAGGATACGCTGACCAGCGCTCCAAAGGTGGTTTTTTATTTAAATTTAACCTGGAGAAAAACGATGACTGACTTCTTGTTCCGCGGAAACCTGAGCGACATCGACCCTGATGTGCAACAACTGACCAGTTTCGAAACCGAAAGGCAGTTTCGCAAACTGATCCTCATCCCCTCAGAAAGCACCGCTCCAGTGGCTGTGCGCGAGTCACTTTCATCTGTATTCCAGAACCTGTACGCCGAAGGATACCCTGACGAAGAGACGCGTTGGATGAAAGAGGGCGAGATACTGGATTATCCTGCCCGCCTCTCTTATTACCGGCGCTATGCCGATCCGCGCTATTACAAGGGCGTGGAATACGCCGATGTCGTTGAAGCACTGGCGCGCCGCCGCTGCGCGGAGGTTTTTGCTACCGACAAGGTCACCGCGGACCAGCTTTACGTCAATGTTCAGGCGCTTTCAGGCGCACCGGCCAACAACGCGGTATACCATGCGTTGATCGAACCCGGCGATACCATCCTGGGAATGAACCTGCTGCACGGCGGACACCTCACCCACGGTTCCTCGGTTAACCGCTCCGGTAAGTTATACAAAGTCGTTCATTATAGCGTTGACCCCCAGACTGAGCAATTGGATTACGACAAGATCGAGGCCATTGCAAAAGAGAATTCTCCCAAAGTGATCATCTGCGGGTACTCCTCCTATCCGTGGATCCCGGATTGGGCACGCTTCAGAGCCATCGCCGATTCCGTTGGCGCGTACCTGCTGGCGGATGTCTCGCACATCGCCGGTTTGATCGCGGGGAAGGCAGTACCCTCCCCGGTGGGGTATGCGCACGTGATCACCTTTACCACGCACAAAACACTCTGCGGCCCGCGCGGCGCCTGTATCCTCACGGCAGATTCGGCCCTGGCCAAAAAGATCGACAAGGCTGTGTTCCCCGGCGAACAGGGCGGCCCGCACGTGCATGTCTTTGCCGCACTGGCCACCACCTTCAAGATCGCCAGGAGCGAGGCTTTCCAGAAATTGCAGCAGCAAATCCTGAAGAACAATCTTGCGCTCACCAACCGCCTCAAAGCACGTGGGCTGCGCATCTCCTTTGGCGGCACCAACTCTCACCTCGGCAATGTGGACTGCAAAACCATTGTAGGGCCGGATGGCACGCCACTGTCCGGCGATATGGCTGCGCGCATTCTCGATGTGGCCGGGATCGTGCTCAACCGCAACACCATCCCCGGTGACAAAACCGCCCTTTTCGCTTCCGGCATCCGCTACGGCACCCCGTGGATGACCCAGCGCGGCCTGGTTGAAAAGGACATGGAGACTGTTGGCGATGCCATTGCCGACCTCCTGCTGGCAACCGTTCCCTATTCAGTGGAATCGCGCAAAGGCCCGGTGGTGCGTGCCAAAGTGGACTTTAAAGTTCTTGAAGACGTAAAACTACGCATTCGCAATCTGGCGGAAAAAGCCGGCGCCGACCTTGAATTCACACGCCACGGCTATCCACACTTTTATTATCTCGATGACAAAGCACAAAGTACCGCAGCTACCACGGCCCTCGAGATCGCCGGCGAGCACGTAGAGCACTTTGTGCAATATTGCTTCTCCTCTGCAAGCGACCTGCTAAAAACTGGAGAAAGCCAGTCGGCATCCCTGACCATCGGCGCGCAAAAGATCGCTGGCACTTTGTGCAAGGAAGCAAAAAATAAATTCAGTTTCACCTTTGCCAGCAAGGAATTTGGGCTGGTGGCAACCTTCCTGCGCGACCTCTCCGATGGGTATATCTCCTTTGACCAGGATTTGCCGCGCCGCATTCCCGGCCCCATCCTCATTTCTGAAAACGCCAACCTGGTAAAAGAAGCCAAGAGCAGTGTTGAAAGCAAAACAAAACCCTATTTCATCGGGCAAACAGATTCTCCCGAGAAAGCCCTGGCAGCATTTGAATGGAAAGAACCTCAGGAGAGCGCGCTCAAGCGCACCCCGCTTTATGAGATTCACAAGGCGATGGGCGCCAAGATCATCCCCTTCGCAGGATGGGAAATGCCCGTCTGGTACACCTCAGTGGTGGAAGAACATCAGGCTTGCCGTGAAGCTGCCGGATTGTTCGATGTAGCTCACATGGGCGTCTTCCAGGCCGAAGGCCCACACGCCGCACAATTCCTGGATACAGTCTGCGGCAATGACATCGGCGGCCTGGAAATTGGCGAATCCTGCTACACACACTTCTTGGACCCCAACTCCAACGTCATTGACGATACGCTGGTTTACCGCCGCGCCGAAGAAAAATACCTGGTGGTGGTTAACGCCTCAAATGACGACAAGGATTGGGCTTGGCTCAATGCCGTCCGCGAGCATAAGGTTGCCATCGACAATGAACGCCCGTGGGTAACTACCTACGGAAGCACTGTGACCCTGCGCAACCTGCGCGACCCCAAAGAGGGTGCCGATATGCGCGTGGATATTGCCCTGCAGGGACCGAAATCAAGAGACATCCTGCTGGCACTCGGCTGTGACGCCGCCACTGGCAAAAAGATCAAAGCTCTCAAGCGTACTGAATTATGTGAAGCCACTGTGGGCGGCTTTGACCTGGTGGTTTCCCGCACCGGCTATACCGGCGAGAAGATGGCCTTTGAACTCTTTGTGCATCCACAGAAAGCAGCACAATTGTGGGAAGCCCTGCGCAAAGTTGGTGAACCCCTGGGTATGAAAGCCTGCGGCCTTGGCGCCCGCGATTCCCTGCGCACTGAGGCCGGCCTGCCGCTTTATGGCCACGAGATGGGCGGCGAGATGAATTTTGGCGTTGCCGAAGCCGGGTTTGGTTCCTACGTAAAGACCTACAAACCCTGGTTCATTGGGCGCAAAGCCTTCATCGAACGAGAAGCCAAACGCAAGGGTGTTGTGGTGCGCTTCCGCTTCATTGAAAAAGGCGTGCGCATGTCGCATAACGGCGACCCGGTGTTAGACGCGAAAGGCAAGGTCTTGGGCGTGGTCACCAGTTGCGCCATCGACAAAGAAGGCTACCTCACCGGGCAGGCATACGTTGACCTGCGCAGTGCCGAAGAGAACACTCCCATCTTCATTTTCCAGGGGGCACCCAGCCAGGCATCCAAGGCTCCTGCTGAACTACAAGCCGGAGACAGGGTAACCCTGCCAACCCCTGCAACAGTTATCAGTCGATTCCCAAAGCTTTAGAACCTCAATACTTTCTAAGGAGACAAACTGAAAAATGCAAACACCATGGGATTACCGATATGCTCAGCGCACGCAGAAGATGAAGGCATCGGCAATCCGTGAACTGCTAAAGATCACGGAGCAACCGAATATGATTTCGTTTGGCGGCGGGTTTCCGGCTGCCGATGTTTTCCCGGTGGATGAATTCAAACGGGCGTGTATCGCTGTGTTAGAGCATAAGGGTGCTGATGCTTTGCAGTATGGCGGAACAGATGGCTATGTGCCGTTGCGCGAGATGATCGCACGGCACACCAGCGCCATTGGGATCAACGTAGACATTGATAACATCCTCATCACCTCTGGTTCGCAGCAGGCGCTGGACCTGCTCGGAAAGATTTTCATCAATCGCGGTGATCGCATCCTGGTAGAATCGCCAACCTATCTGGGAGCGCTGCAAGCCTGGAACGCCTATGGCGCGGAGTATATTTCCGTCCCCGCAGACGAAAACGGTATGCAGACCGACAGGCTCGAAGAAGCGCTGCGCATTGGCCCCAAGTTCATTTATGTGCTTCCAAATTTCCAAAACCCCACCGGAACTACGTTGCCCGTGGAGCGCCGCCAGAAACTGGTCGAGTTGGCAGATCGCTACGGTGTCCCCATCATCGAGGACGATCCTTACGGGCAACTGCGCTATGAGGGCGAGCATCTCCCCGCTGTTGAATTGATCGACTCGCGCACACGCTTGAACACCGATAGCTACAGCGGCAACGTCATCTACCTGTCCACTTTCTCCAAAATCCTGGCGCCGGGCATCCGTCTGGCCTGGGTGATTGCGCCCAAAGAGGTCATCCGTAAACTTTCGCTTGCCAAGCAAGGTACCGATCTGCACACCTCCACCTTTAACCAGATCGTTACGCACGAGGTGGGCCAGCACGGGTTCATTGATCGGCATGTCACCCTGATCCAAAAGGTTTACCGCGAACGGCGTGATGCCATGCTGGAATCACTTGAAGAGCACATGCCAGAAGGGGTCACCTGGACCCGGCCGCAAGGCGGACTGTTCCTGTGGGTCACCCTCCCCAAACAATTCGACGCCACCGAAATGCTCAGCGAGGCGATCAATGAGAAGGTCGCTTATGTGCCCGGCGAATTCTTCCATCCTGACGGGGCCGGAAAGAACACCATGCGGCTAAACTTTTCCTTCTGCAATCCAGAGCTTATTAATGAAGGAATCTCTAGGCTAGGAAGAGCCTTCAAGAATAAATTACGCTCGTAAGTATTAAAAAAAGGGCTGCCTTCTCGGCAGCCCTTTTTTTATTTGGCTTCCCAAAGCTTAAAGTCTTTCAATATCGACCCACCGACAAATTCCAGCAAGATCGAGTTATCCGGGACCAGACTGGTATCAATGGGCAGGAACCATTCCAAAAACGCCAGCAGGCGTTTTGCCTCAACGTATTCCGGTGTGCCATAGGGCACCTGGCGCAGCAAAGGCTCTGCCAGCAGACGCAGTGCTGAAAGCTCATAGACCAAAGCCGAATTGAACAGTTTATTGCCGTTTTCCTGATACGGGAAGATGTATTCCTTCTCGCCGCGC
Source organism: uncultured Anaerolineaceae bacterium (assembly GCA_937897615.1). Taxonomy (GTDB): domain Bacteria; phylum Chloroflexota; class Anaerolineae; order Anaerolineales; family Anaerolineaceae; genus UBA6107. The sequence continues at coordinate 68,595 of CALCNO010000046.1, read as the reverse complement.
TGGACGGACTCCCAACGGCCAATGGTTTGCTGTGCTGTATAGCCGCGTTCGCGAGAGTCGCGCACAATACGACGGATGAGGCGCGTATCAGTTGTCGAAATACGGTTGTAGCGATCAAGATTCAGTTGCGTGAGGCATGAAGCATAGATTTTGAAAGTGGATGCCGGATCAATGTTCGGCAGCAGTTGAGGGTTCAGACCGTGAATCCCTTCCAGGATCAGAATCTGATCCTTTTCCAGTTTCACCATTTCACCCGGCTCGCTGCGCCCCTCGCGGAAGTTGTAGTGGGGCAATTGCACCGCTTCGCCGGCAATGAGGCGCTTTAAATCAGCAGAAAGCCTTTGCGTATCCATAGCACCCAGAGATTCAAAATCATATTGCCCACTCGCGTCCTTGGGGGTGAGTTCGCGGTTGATAAAATAATTATCCATTTCGATGGGATAGGGCGAAAACCCGTTTGCCAGCAATTGCACTGAAAGGCGTTTGGAGAATGTGGTCTTGCCCGAGGAGGAAGGACCGGCAATCAGAATGATGCGCGCCTCATCGGCCTTCTCGGCGATGTGCTGGGCAATATCGATAATCTGCAGCTCGTGCAGTGCCTCTGAGACCAGGATGATCTCACGAATGTTCCCCGCCTGAATGGTATCGTTCAAAGCGCCAACGGATTCAATGCCAAGACGTTTCAGCCAATTCCCATACTGGCGGAAAGTGCTCAGCAGCTTGGGATAACTCGGCATTGGGTCGATCGTTTTCGGAGAGTTGCGCCGCGGGAAACGCAGAACAAACCCCTCCCCCACCAACTCCAGGTCGAACCATTTAAGGTACCCGGTTGTGGGAACCATATAGCCGTGATGATAATCCTGGTGATCGCCAAGCCGGTAAAGGATCAGGTACTCTTTCTGGCGATATTTGAGCAACTTCACTTTGTCATCAAGTTTTTTGGCTGCAAAGTACTGGATCGCTTCCTGCAGAGGCACACTGGTGCGCTCAAACGGAAGGTTGGCATCGATCAACTCCTGCATGCGTGCCTTGAGCTTTTCCAATTCATTACGGGTGAGCACGCTTTCATCCGCCAACTGGCAGAAGTACCCCCCAGCGGAAACGGAATGATCCAACGTCATCACAAGGTTGGGAAAAAGTTCCTCAAAAGCTGCCTCAAGCAAAAAGGTGATGGAGCGGCGGTAGATTCGTGCGCCATCATCATCCCCCATCGTTACCAGGCGGATACGCGAGTCCATTTCAACGGGATAGGTAAGCTCGCGCAATTCCCCGTTCACAACCGCCCCCATAATCGGCGGGTTATCCCACTCGGGCAATTGCTGCAAAAGCTTTTCAAGAGAAGCGCCGCGTTCACCTGTGAAAACGCGCCCATCCGAAAAAATCAGTTCAATTGTTGGACGTGAGGATTCTACTTTCACCTGCTGTTCATAGAAACCATTTTTCATAGAAAAGTCAACCAGATTAAACGGTATCTCCTTCTTGCGGATTATGCAAAAGCGATTATTGTTTTACAAGGTCGAAAACGTAGTTCCCGTCAGCCTCAATCGTACCAGAAATTGTGAAATTTGGTTTTCCAGCCTCTTCGGGCACAACGATCTGGCCCCCGAGGTTTTGATCCCCCATCATCTCAACCAAAAAGTAATTACCAGCGGGGAGATCGCCATCAAATACAAGATCCACGCCTGATACCGGTTTCTTGGAAAAACTCATCAAAACGAGAACAATATCCTGATCACTGATCGCAAGGGCAGCGTAAATATCACGATCGGACGATGACAACAGATAGTACTGGCCTTGCTGCAACGCAGGGTGACTGTTACGAATCCGAATCAGGTCACGGTAAAAGGATAACAGCGAATCTTCATCCGCACTTTCAGCAGTCACATTCGAAACCTTGTAGCTATAATCCAAAGGTTCCCACGGCATTACTGAGCTGAATCCGGCATATTCGCCGCTAGTCCACTGCATTGGCGTGCGAATTTGCTCATCCGGCTTCATCCCCAGCATGCCAATCTCTTCACCATAATAAATGAATGGGGTTCCCGGCAGTGTTAAAAGTACCGTTGCGGCATGCTTCATCAGGTCAGGGTTCTTCCCCAGTTGTAACATGATGCGGTTCATGTCGTGGTTGGTAAGGAAGTTGGCCATGCCGCCTCCCTGGTACAGGCTTACCTCATTTTGTACATTGGAGGCCAACCCTTGCGCATTGCGGCTGGCAACCGTATTTATGATCGCGCTCGAGAGGTCAAAATCAAAAACCAGGTCCAGGCTGTTGGACTTTATATACCCAGTGGTCACATAAGAAGAATCCCACACCTCACCAACGATCATCGCAGATGGGGAAAGGTGTTTATCGAATGCTGCAAAATCAGCAAGCCATTGCACCGTTGCAGGAGTGTTTGCTTGCTTTTTGCCATCCTCGATCAAGTGACGCGCTGCATCCAGGCGAAATCCATCCACCCCCACATCGGTCAGCCAAAACTGCGCAATCTTTTCAACTTCAGTGGTCACTTCTGGATTCTGTAAGTTCAAATCCGGCATGCCACTCCAGAAAACCCCGTAGTAATATTCTCCGTTTGCCGCCAGGTGCCAAACTTGCTCATTCCAGGGGCCTAAGTAACCAGGGTCGCTATCTGCCCAGATATACCAATCCTGAAACGGGTTTTGCGGTTCTTGAGCAGCGCTAAACCAGGGATGTTCACTGCTGGTATGGTTGATCACCAGATCCAGGATCACACGTATTCCGCGTTTATGCGCTTCAGACAATAATGTCTTCAAGTCATCCAAAGTACCGTAGTCGGGGTTTACATCGTAATAATCGGTCACATCGTAACCGTGATAACTTGGAGAAGGAAAGATGGGCATTAGCCAAAGTGCAGTAACCCCAAGGTCATCGGTGGTTGCAGGATTACCATCATTTAGGTAGTCAAGTTTTTCAGTGACCCCATTGAGATCGCCAATACCATCCCCATTTGAATCGTAGAAACTGCGGACGAATATCTCATAGAACACTGCCGATTTCCACCACTGGGCGTCCTCAAACGAATACTCCAGGTCCTGCACAAAGCGCCTTGCAGAGGCAAAAGGAACCTGTTTTGCCACGTTCTTCACTTCTGTGGCAGCATTATTTGCTGCAACACGAAAGACCCAACTGGCACCAGCCAGAAGCAATGCAAAAAGAACCAACGAGAGGATCAAAACCTTTGGTTGTTTCATAGAACCTCATAATGAGGAGGCTGGATTATCAGCCTCCCCACTCTCTTTGACACTAGCCCTTTACGCCCCCAACGGTCAGGCCAGAAACAATATATTTCTGCAACAAGTAGAAAATGAGCAATATCGGGATTGACATGAGAATCGACATTGCCGCGAAGTCTGACCAGGGGGTTGAGTACTGCCCCTGCATGGAACGCAATGCCATGGCCAAAGTAAACCGCGATGGATTCTCCAGGAATGTCCAAGCGAGTACAAACTCTGTCCAGCCGGTCATAAAACTGAAGAGGACGGTAATTGCCAGTGCAGGCATAGACAACGGCAGCATCACTTTGAAAAAGGCTCTCGTTGGGCTGCACCCATCGATCAGCGCCGCTTCTTCCAACTCCTTTGGAATGGTGTCGAAATACCCTTTTAGATTCCATATGGTGAACGGGAGTGTTGAAGACCCATAGGCGATCATCAGGCCACCCAAAGTTGCCCTCAGGGGTTCACCGCCTACCTTGAGCAGAGAGAGCAAGACAAATAGCGGAGCCAGGGTTGCTGTTGAGGGCAGCATCATTAAGATGATGAACCCCAACATCCCAATCTGGCGTCCAAGGAACCTAAAGCGTGAAAATGCGTACGCTGCTGATGAACCTAACACTACCGAGACCACACTTGTGCCCAGCGCCACCAACAAGCTGTTCCCCAACAACTTGCCAAAGGTCATACAGGTAGAAACATCATTGGAATCGGTACACAACATGCTAAAAGGCTGCAATAGCACGCGTTTGAAAGAATCCAGCGAAGCTCCAGGTGGGATCAGCGTGAGGGTCAGGGGCTTGTCAATATTGCGCGGGTCCAATGCCAATGCAAAAATCCACAGAATCGGGAAAAGCACAGAGGCAAGCACAACCAGTAGAAATAACTGTTTCCAAAACTGGTTCCAAAATTCCTGACGCTTCCTATGCATTGAACGCCTCCGTTGCCTTTGTTAAGCGGTTATTTATCAAGGTGAAAATAAGGAGGACAAAGAACACCACGATACTAAAGGCCGCCGCTGTTCCATACAATCGCTGTGTATACACCAAAGAGAATGCCTGGGTAACAAGGATCTGCGTCATCCCAAATGGGCCACCTTGAGTGATGAAATAGATCACATTAAAGTTGTTAAAAGTCCAAATCGTGCCCAACATGATCGCCGGAACCATTGCAGGCCGAATCATGGGAACGGTCACGCCCCAGAATTTCTGCCAACCGCTGGCACCGTCTATATCAGCCGCTTCATACAGGTCGTTGGGAATGGATTGCAGGGCACCAGTGGCTACGACCATCATAAATGGCCAACCCAGCCAAACATTCACCAGTAAGAGGCAGTAAAACGCCAATGGTAAAAAGCTCAATAAACCACCTATGGGCGGAACTGCATTTGTTAACCAGTCTGTATTGGTGGGGAAGGAAGTTCCAAACCAGGAATTGAAAATCCCCAACAACTGGTTGACTGCGCCAAAGCGGTTATCAAACATGTTGCGCCAGGTGAGTGCCGCAATATAGCCAGGTATAGCCCACGGAAGTACGTACAGGGCGCGGTAGATCTTTCGGCCAATCAACTTCTTGCTATTCAAGACCATTGCGATGATGACGCCCAGGGACACATGGAACACCAAGTTGGCTACCGTCCAGGTTACATTGAATAAAAGCAGACGCCAGAAATCATAATTCTGAATGGCAATGTTGTTGGTCAAAATATCGAAAAAATTCTCAAACCACACCCAGGAAGGGGCAAATTTGGCTGTTTCAGGATTAAGTGGATTGAACCTCAGATTTTTAATCCCGTAATCAGTAAATGCCATCCAGATCTGGTAAACCTGAGGTAGAAAGGTAATAAACATCATTAACAAACCCGCCGGGGCAATATAGGCCCAAGCAGTTTTTGACCGTTTAATTTCCTTTCCCAGGTTGCCTTCGCGTTTTCTAACCCTCTTTGAAATCGCTACGTCCATGATGTCTCCTTGTAATGGAAACTTGGTTACCAAACCATTATATATTAAGAAGCAGGTGGAAAATCTTAAGATTCTCCACCTGCTTTTGTATCGTTTTACATGAAGCTAGCGATTACTGAGCAAGAGCCTTGGTGATGGTATCGTAGGCATCCTGCAGAGCAGCAGCAGGATCGCTACCCTTGTCGAGGACGGCCAAAATGGCATTGTTCGCGGGATCCCAGTACTGGCTCATCTGGGGGATCACAGGGAAGGCAACACCCCCCTTGAAAGCTTCCATAGCAGCCTTGGCAATGGGATCGGTAATCTCAACCATCGTATTGGCAGGAATACCACCGCTAACATCAGCCCAAATCTTCTGAGCTTCGGCACCAACGAAGAATTCCATGAAGGCCTCGGAGGCTTTGGCATCATCGCCAGTGGCAGCAGTGGAGAGGTACATGTGGTCACTCTGAACATAACCGGACATACCAGCGGGCCATGCATCGATCACCAGGTTTTCCGCACCAATGGCATCAGCCAGAGCGGAAGCATTCCAAAGGCCATCGATGATGATGCCGGCTTTTCCAGCCTTGAAGAGGTTCACATCATTATCATTGTTGTTCTCAACTGGCAGGCCAGCGTCTTTGACTGACTTGATGCGGGTCAACCACTCAACACCCTTGGCGTCATTGAACAGGGGAGCGCCAGTGGTGGCATCAAGCAGGTTACCGCCCAGGGCGGTGAGGTGGCCGGCAGCAAAGAACAGGCCGGACTCGAAATCCAAACCGTAGACATCGCCAGCGGTCGCGGCGGTTGCCTTTGCGATCAGGTCATCCCAGTCGGTGGCAGCTTCGGCAACAATTGCAGAGTTGCGGAACATGAGAACACCCTTGACGTTGATGGGGAAGCCCAAGACGGCGTCCTTATACATCACGGAAGCAACAGCAGCAGGGTTCAGGGTATCCAACAGGCCAGGGGTAACCATAGTGCTAATGTCCTGGATCAGGGCCGCATCGTAGGACGGGGCGCCCCAGTCAGCATGCGCGAAGAGCACGGTCGGGCCGGTACCAGTGGCAGCGGCGGTCTCGAACTTGTTACGCAGGTCATTGTCAGGAACAAACAGCGACTCCACAGTCACGTCCGGGTTTGCAGCTTTGAAGAGCTCAATGATCTGATTGAGCGCTTCGTTCTCAGCATCCTGTTTGGAATGCCAGATCACCACATTCCCCATAAGGGGAGCTTCGGTCGGCGCTTCAGTTACAACGACTTCGGCGGGGGCTTCGGTTGCAACAGCGGTCGGCGCAGCGGTCGGTTTGGCGCATGCAACGAGTGCAAACGCAACGATCATCAAAACACTAATTACGGGCAGCAATTTCTTTGCCATTTCTAATCTCCTCTTCTTGAATCAAAATAGTTGTTTTAACACCCTGGAATTTTGTCGTTTTGTCTTCGCGAACACCTCCCTCCTGGTAAGTAAAAAAATCACTGACATTTCATTGCGGAGTTTTTCCACGTGAAATAAATGGACAATTTTACTCATAATTGCTCCAATGATATTACCACCCAAAGCAAATGTCAAGAAGTCAAATTTTCCCAAATTTATCAAAATAAGAACAAAGAGTTGTTTATAATTGACCGGTGGAAGGGAAACTATAATGGTAACTCATTGGCGATTGATTCTCTCTGAACCGGCTTCTGGCGCTTGGAACATGGCACTGGACGAAGCGCTTTTGCTTTCTGCTGCAAGCCGTGTAGAACTCCCCGCCCTCCGGCTATATTCCTGGGCGCCTGCTGCGCTCTCGCTAGGCTACGCGCAACCAAGTAGCGACGTGAACCGTGACTCTCTACAACGTGCAGGGTGGGATCTGGTCCGGCGTCCGACCGGGGGACGGGCCATTCTGCATACAGATGAACTTACTTACTCCATCACTGCACCGGCAGAAGACTCCATAATGGGAGGCTCACTTTTAGAAAGTTACCATCGGGTATCCACAGCGTTGCTGGCTGCCCTTGCTGTATTGCAAATCGATGCCAGCGCCGATAGTATGTACGCACCGGCGGTGACGAGCAATCGTTCTGGCCCTGTTTGCTTTGAAGTTCCTTCCAATTACGAGATCACTGTGAACGGGAAAAAACTGATCGGGTCTGCTCAGGCCCGTAAAAACAATGGGGTGCTACAGCACGGTTCCTTACCGCTTTATGGCGACCTCACAAGGATTACCTCCGTTTTGAGTTATGAAAATGAGGAAAAGTATAAAGAAGCTGTTGAATCCTTGTTGGCCCATGCCGGCACAATAATGTCGCTCACCGGCAAAAACATTCCTCTTGTGCAGGCACAACAGGCTTTTGTGCGTGGTTTTTCTCAGGCGTTGAACATAGAATTTCACCCTTCAACACCAAGCCCAATGGAATTAGAGAACGCGAAAGAACTGCAGCAAACCAAGTACGCCAGCAATAATTGGAACCTGCGCTTATAAGCCTTGACCTGCAAAGGCCCAAGCTGCAGCCCTTGCTGGTACAATTCTTTTCATGTTGCGAAAACTATTACTCATGTGTCTTAAGTTAATCTTCATTTTGCTGCTTACTGGCCTCACTGTTTTTGGCCTGCCTCGCTTGATCACTGCGGTGGCCTCGATCAACAAAATCGAAACTGTGGCAAAAGTTACCGAAAACAAAATTGCCATTGTGTTTGGCGCAGGCCTACTCAGGGATGGCACCCCCTCACCTGTTCTAAAGGACCGTGTATCCACCGCTGCGCAACTGTATTTTGCTGGCAAGGTAAAGAAGCTGTTGATGAGCGGCGATAACCGCTTTGCGGATTATAACGAGCCGGCGGCAATGCAGGCTTATGCAATTGAGCTGGGTGTGCCAGAGGAAGCCATCGTACTGGATTACGCCGGCCGCCGCACCTATGATACCTGCTACCGCGCCAAACACATCTTTGGCGTGGATGAGGCAATTCTTGTAACGCAGAATTACCATCTGCCGCGCGCGCTCTTTACCTGCAACGGGATTGGCCTCAAAGCTATTGGTGTGGCTGCCGACCTGCGCACTTATCACCCCTACAGCCTTACTTATTGGACGGTGCGGGAACTGCCGGCGACACTGGTAGCACTCTGGCAGGTGTGGATCAGCCACCCCTTGCCGGTGATGGGTGACCCTGAACCAATCCAATTTGAATAGCACACATAAAATGTGAGCCAACGGAGCCGATATGATTGATCGAGAAAAAGCACTTGCGCTGGTCAGGCAGTATGTCAAAAATGAGCATCTCGTTAATCACATGCTGGCAGTGGAAGCCGCTATGGCATTTTACGCCAAGAAACTTGAGCAGCCGGTTGAGCTCTGGCAATTGACCGGGCTGCTCCATGATTTTGATTGGGAAATCCACCCCACCAGCCAGCAGCACCCCATCGCAGGTGCACCCATCCTGCAGGCGCATGATGTACCTGAAGAGATCATCCGGGCAATTCTCTCGCACGGAGAACACCCCGACTATCCACGCACCACACTGTTGCAAAAAGGTTTATATGCCTGCGACGAGATCACAGGCTTAATCACAGCAGTGGCTCTGGTGCGGCCTTCCAAATCGCTATATGACCTTGAAGCCAGTTCGGTCAAGAAAAAATGGAAGGACAAAGCGTTTGCCGCAGGTGCTGACCGTGCGAGTATCGCAAAGGGAGCTGAAGAGTTTGGAGTTCCACTCTGGGAACATTGTCAAAACGTGATCCTGGCCATGCGTGAGATCGCACCGCAATTGGGGCTTGTAGGCACGCTAATTGCAACCTCCTAAGTCACAGAAGTGATTTAGGAGGAGAGCATGTCGGTAAAAGGAAAAGGAATATGGATTTGGAAGATTCCAAATTGTGAAGGCGGGAATGCCAATTCCATTGCATCTGTAGCAGCAAGCGCGGGTTTTTCACACGTACTCATTAAAATCGCTGATGCTAACAGCGCCTATAATGTGGACAAAACCACCGGCAAAGACCTGATCCCTGCCGTGGTGGATGCTATCCGCGCCAAGGGGCTACAAGTCTGGGGCTGGCATTACGTTTATGGCTATAACCCCAGCGGCGAAGCCTCCATTGCCATCTCGCAGGTGAAAAAGTACAACCTGGACGGATATGTGGTGGATGCCGAGATCGAGTATCAGCAAACAGGCCGCGAGGCAGTTGCCAGATCCTTCATGTCCGCCGTACGTTCAGGCCTTCCCAATACCCCCATTGCGCTCAGCACATACCGTTGGCCCTCATACCATAAAACTTTCCCATACGTTGCATTCCTTGAAAAATGCGATTACAACATGCCGCAGGTATACTGGATGCAGGCGCACAACCCGGCCTACGACCTGACCAAATCCTACAATGAGTTTAAGGCTATGACGCCTTATCGCCCGCTCATCCCTACCGGCGCGGCTTTTTCCGAATCCGGTTGGACACCAACTGCCGATGATCTAAAAGTGTTCTCCGACACTGCCAAGAGTCTGGGGCTGTCCGGCTGCAACTATTATTCATGGGATGACTGCCGCGGCCCCCTTCCCAGCCTGTGGAGCACCATCGTCAACTACAGTTGGCCGGGAGATATCAGCGTGCCAGTTCCCACTGACATCTTGGACAAGTATATCTACGCACTAAATAATCGTTCCTACGATATGTTTTTAGACATCTACGCAACAAACGCCGTCCTTGTTACCGCCGAAAAGACCATACAGGGAAATTCGGCAATTCGCACAAATTACGGTGCGCTGTTAACCAATATGCTCAATGACGGCGTTTTTAAGATCACCAGCGTTACAACTTCTGACAATACCCGTCACTTTACCTGGACAGCAGATTCCTGGCGCGGTAAGGTCACCGACGGAAGTGATACCATCGGGTTACAGGATGGGAAGATCGTGTACCATTACTCGCATTACACGATCACGTAGTCCGCTTTCCACGTTTGGCCGCGGGTTTTGTCTCCTTAATTTCCGCAAAATCCTTGCAGGCCACCATTCGCACAACCCCATCATTGGGTTTTAGCTCGATCACCTTTTTCCCTGCAGAAGCACGTTTTCCTGCAGGGATTTCATCTATCCTCACTACCTTTGCCGCAGCCTTCTTGCAATGTACTGAAGCCTGGCTATTTTTCTTACCAAATGCCGCACCGGCGATTCTGGAAGCAGGGGCCAGTTTGAAGCCAATTACGCCTGCTCCATAACGCCCCTGTAACGGGAAGGATTCCCCATCGAGCCGCCAGCCAAGCCCATCACTGGCCACTGCCAGCAATTCTCCTTTGCCAGTTAACGCAATCAGTGCTGCAACTTTGTCCCCGGTAGAGAGCTTCATGGCGTTCACTCCGGATGCCACCAACCCCATCACCCTGACCTCTTGAAGGCCAAAACGGATTCCCATACCCTTTTCGGAGATCACCAGTACCTCCGGCTCACCATTCACCAGGGGGACATCAAGCAACTCATCGCCCTCGTTAACTTTTACGAGGGTAAAGAGATCCGCAGTAGGGCCGGGCAATTCAGCAACAGCTGAGCGCTTTACCATCCCGGCCGACGTGACGGTGAGAATTGTTGCCTCCGCCATACGACCACCCTTGCTCGCAAGGGCAAACATCGCCGTAATGCTGTCTCCCTCAGCAAAAGTTGCCAGCTTTGTAAACGGGATACCCTCAGTATCATTTTCCACATACGGTATCGCCTGCATGTTGAGCGCGGCACACTTTCCGGTCTGGCTCACCAGATAAAGTGTCTGGCTGGAATGACATGCCAGCATTAATTTCGGCGCGTTTTTCCCTCCCAGCCTGGGCACATTTTGCTCGCGAAATTTTCCAATCCTGCCATCGGATGAAAGAGTGACCCAAACCTTTTCATCTGCCATTACCTCACTCAATACAGGCAGTTCGGCAACCGCTTTGCCTTTCTTGAGTTTGACAATCTGCGTGCGACGTCGATCGGCATACCTGGATTGGATCAAAGCAAGTTCCTCGATCACCACCTGGCGTCGTTTCGATTCCGACTTCAACAACCCCTGCAACGCCTTCACCTGCTCAAGCAGTTCCCTGTACTCCAATTCAATCTTCTTGCGCTCCAATGATGCCAGGCGCTTCAACGGCAAATCAAGGATCGCCTGCGCCTGTATTTGAGACAACTTGTAGCGTTTGATCAGCCTTGTCTTTGCCTGATCACTGTCGGCAGAGCTGCGAATCAGTGTAATGATCTCATCCAGGTTCTTCAGCGCAATGCGCAGGCCTTCAAGGATGTGCAGGCGCTCCTGTGCCCTGGCCAGGTCGTACTCACTGCGGCGCTTTACCACTTCCAGGCGGTGCTCCAGGTAAGCTTTCAGTGCATGTTTGAGTGTCAACAGCCTGGGTTCACCATTCACCAGCGCCAGCAGATTAATGCTGTATGTGATTTGCAAAGGTGTCTTCTTGAACAGACCAGAGAGTACCTTTTCAATATCGCCAGTTTTGCCCAGTTCGATCACAATGCGCATGCCATGCCGATCAGTTTCGTCACGCAGGTCAGCCAGACCCTCCAACTCGCCCTCGCGGGATAACTCCGCGATGCGCTCAATGAGCGCAGATTTGTTGACCATGAAAGGTAACTCCGTGACAATGATGCGCGACCTGCCGCGTGCCATCTCCTCGGTCTGCACACGCCCCCGCAAAGTGATGCGCCCCTTGCCGGTAGCATAAGCCGCTAGAATATCGTTCTGTTCATGTTCCTGCAGGATGAGACCCCCAGTGGGAAAATCCGGCCCCTGGATAAACTGCATCAGATCGCCAACGGTCACATCATCCAGCTTCGTCCAATGCTCCAGCAAGTACTTCAGGGCATCGATCACCTCACCCAGGTTGTGAGGCGGAATGTTGGTGGCCATGCCCACTGCAATGCCAATGGCGCCGTTCACTAACAGGTTTGGGATCGCCGCCGGCAGCACTACCGGTTCCTTAAGTGTGTCGTCAAAATTCGCCACAAAATCAACCGTTTGCCTGTCGAGTTGGTTGATCATATCCAGGGCAAACGGGGTGATCCTGCCCTCGGTGTAACGCATGGCCGCCGGTGGGTCGCCATCCACCGAACCAAAGTTGCCTTGCCCGTCAACGATCGGGTAGCGCATGGAGAAGTCCTGGGCCATGCGCGCCATTGCCTCATACACCGCCTGATCTCCGTGCGGGTGATATTTGCCAAGCACTTCACCTACGATCCTGGCAGACTTTTTGTAGCTAGAATCAGGGCGAATGCCCATATCGTACATGGCGTAAAGCAAACGCCGCTGCACCGGCTTCAAGCCATCGCGTGCATCAGGCAAAGCCCTGGATACAATGACGCTCATGGAGTAATCCAGAAATGATTGCTGCATTTCGTGGTCAATATCCACTTTTCGAACCAAACCCATGTCCATTTTCTTCTCCGTAAAGGCAGTTCTTACAATAAGTGTACACCACGGACAATGTTAAAAAAACAAGACCCTGGCAATCAGGGTCTTGTTCCAAGCAGATTTGTTTTATTCTGCAGCCTGTGGTTCTTCAGGAGTTGCAGGGTTCTCTTCACTTACCGCTTCGGCAGCTTCCGTTCCTTCCACGGTTTCCGTAACGGGGGTAAAGCGCCCGTGTACAAAACCAGTACCGGCCGGGATGAGCTTGCCGATGATGACGTTTTCCTTCAAGCCATACAAAGGATCCTCAGTGGAGGCGATGGCTGCTCCGGCCAGCACCTTGATGGTATGCTGGAAAGAGGAAGCCGAGAGGAAGGAATCTGTGCTCAAGGAGGCTTTGGTCACACCCAGCAGGATTTCTACAAAGCGTGCAGGCTGCTTGCCTTCGGCAACCAGGCGCTCATTCTCCCGCTTGAGTTCCAGGCGATCCACCATGTCCATCGGCAGGTAGCTGGAGTCACCCGGGCGTAGTACCTGCACTTTGCCGACCATCTTGCGGATGATCACCTCAAAGTGCTTATCATTGATGTTCTGGCCCTGCGCGCGGTACACCTTTTGCACTTCGGTCATGATGTACACCTGGGCAGCCTCGCGGCCTTTGATCTTGAGGATGGTATGCGGATTCAATGAACCCTCGGTGAGGGCCTGGCCGGCTTCCACCTTTTGGCCGTCCTGAATGATGATGCGTGAAGTGCTGGGGATTTCGTAATCCTCAGTTTCCTTTTGCTCATACGCCACGCTCACCTTGCGACCATCCACGCGAATGATGCCGGCGTGCTGGGCATTCATCCGGGCATCGCCAAGTTCGGCCAGTACATCACCCACGGCCGCTGTATCCTTGGCCTTCACCTTGATGGACCATTCCTCAGGAATCTCATAGTCATCGGAAACCATTTCGACATGTTCCACGCGGATGATGCGCTGCTCACCAGCGCGCTCACCCTGGAAGATGGTCGCGTAGCCCTCAATGCCGGTGATCACAGCTTCACCTTTCGGTTCACGGCGGGCTTCAAAGAGCTCTTCCACCCTGGGCAAACCGGTGGTGATATCGCCGCTGACGGCAACACCGCCCATGTGGAAGGTACGCAGCGTCAGCTGGGTGCCTGGCTCGCCAATGGACTGGGCAGCCACAACACCGACGGCCGAACCCAACTCCACCAGCTTCCCACGCCCAAGGTCCATACCGTAGCATTTTGCACAAATACCGTGGATCAATGAGCAGGTCATTGGAGAACGCACGAACACCTTGTCCACTTTGGCGTTCATCACCTTGCGGATTGACTCATGGTCCAGCAGTTCTCCGCGTTCCACCAGAATCTCGCCGGTTGCAGGATCGATCACACGCCCTTGAACTGTGCGGCCAAACAGGCGCTCGCTCATCTTTTGCCCGGCAACATCATCTTCCTTGCGAATCCAGATGCCGTCTTCGGTTCCGCAATCTTCTTCATTAATAATGATGTCTTGAGCAATATCCACCAGGCGGCGGGTGAGGTAGCCAGCGTCTGCCGTGCGCAGCGCGGTATCGGCCAAACCTTTACGCGCACCGTGTGTGGAGATGAAATACTCCAGCGCGGTCAGCCCTTCACGGAAGTTTGAGGTAATTGGCAGGCGGATGATGCGGCCGGCGGGATCAGCCATCAAACCGCGCATACCGGCGAGCTGGGCAATTGGGCCAAAACCGCCTTTAGTGGCGCCGGAGCTGGCCATCACTGCCAGGTTGCCGTTGGGGTCCATGTGATCCTTTACTGCCTCGCCAACCTTCTTGGTGGTTTCCTGCCAGAGGTTGATGACCTTTTCATTGCGTTCCAACTCGGTTGAGAAACCGTACTGAACGTAGTAGTTAAGTTTGTCAACTTCCTTGTATGCCTCGTCGAGGATTTTGCTCTTTTCCTCGGGGACAGAAATATCTGCCACGGCGATAGTGGTGCCTGATTTCATGGCGTACTGGAAGCCAATGTCCTTGATGTGGTCGGCTACCTCGGTCGTCACGGCCTCACCGCAGATATCGTAGACATCCGCAATCAGGTTCTTGACGCCAGTTTTGTCCAGCACACGGTTGTCGAATTGCACTTCTGCAGGCAGGATACGGTTGAAGAGTACGCGCCCAACAGTAGTCTTGATGAAAGCATCTTTGGCTTCCGGTAGGCGATCGTGCTTTTCGGTAAACCAGGTTTTTACACGGATGTTCACATCGGTGTGTAATTCCACCTGGCCAAGCTGATAGGCCAATTCAACCTCATCCATATCGGCAAAGTTGCGTCCATCGCCGCGGTGCGGTCGGTTGTCGTCCATCGTCAGGTAGTAAACACCCAGCACCATATCTTTGGAGGGGCTGATGATAGGCTCGCCATCGGCCGGTTTGAGCAGGTTCTTGGAAGAGAGCATCAAACTGCGCGCTTCCTTGACCGCCTTCTCAGACAGGGGCACGTGAACAGCCATCTGGTCGCCATCAAAGTCCGCGTTGAAGGCCGTGGTCACCAGCGGGTGAAGCTGGATCGCGCTTCCCTCGATGAGGATCGGTTCAAAAGCCTGGATGCCCAGGCGGTGCAGGGTCGGCGCACGGTTAAGCAGCACCGGGCGTTCCTTAATGACTTCCTCGAGTACCTCATAGACTTCCGGCTTATTGCGCTCGATCAAGCGGCGGGCACCTTTCACATTGGTGGTGTAGGCACGCTTGTTCAAGCGGCTAATTACAAACGGGCGGAACAATTCCAGAGCCATTGTCTTGGGTAGGCCGCACTGATACAGCTTGAGCTGCGGGCCAACCACAATTACTGAACGGCCTGAATAATCCACGCGCTTGCCCAGCAGGTTGCGGCGGAAGCGTCCCTTCTTGCCCTTGAGCATATCGCTGAGGGACTTGAGTTCGCGGCGGCCACGGCGAGAAAGCGCCTTGCCCCTCTGCGAGTTATCAATCAGCGAGTCCACGGCTTCCTGCAGCATACGTTTCTCGTTACGTACGATCACGTCCGGCGCACCCAGCTCAAGCAGTCTCTTGAGGCGGTTGTTGCGGTTGATCACGCGGCGATAGAGATCGTTCATATCGGAGGTGGCAAAACGGCCGCCATCCAACGGCACCATCGGGCGCAGGTCGGGCGGGATTACCGGCAAAACGGTCAGGATCATCCACTCGGGGCGGTTGCCAGAGCGGCGGAATGATTCCACTACTTTGAGGCGCGTGGTCGCTTTTTTGCGCTTCTGCTTGCTCTTGGAGGTCTTCACCTCCGTCCACAAATCCTCTGCCAGTTTGTCCAGGTCGAGGCGGCGCAGAATATCATAGAAGGCTTCCGCGCCCATGTCTGCACGGAATACCTGCCCCCAGCGCGATTTCAGTTCGCGGTAGCGAGATTCGGTCAGGAAGGTAAAGGGGTGCAGTTCCTGCAGCTCATCGCGCAGGCGGGCGTTCTGGTCTTGAGATTCAGTGGATTGATCCTCAAGTTCGTTGCGCAGGCCTTCCATCGTTTCATCAGCTTCGGCTTTGATCTGCTCAATGCTCATCTTGATCTGTTCAAGATCGCGCTTGAGGTCACTCTTGAAGCTGTTTTCGATCTCTTCAAGTGATTCCTTGACGGCCTTTTGCACACTGGAAATATGCTTGGAAGTAACCGTCTCGCCGGCATCTGCAATCAACAGGGAGGCTTTCTCAAACAGCACTTTCTTTTTCAGCACCTGCCCATTCTTCTCAGTGAGCATACGCTCGAGAGATTGGCCTTCTTCCACCACCGGAGCCAGCTTGGAAGCAATCTGCTCATCGGCTTTGGATTCAATATCCAGTTTGCGCTGCTGCAGCTCGGCAATCTTCTTGTCGCGGCCACTTTTCACATCCAAAATACGGGCGTTAATCTCCGACGCCTGTTCGCGCTCCGAGTTGTTGATCTCATCCTCGAGACGGCGCAAAGCCTTCTGGCGAGAATCCTCATCCACATACGTGACAATGTACTGCGCAAAATACAGCACACGGTCCAGGTTGCGGCGGGTAATGTCCAATAGCAGGCCAAGATAAGAAGGCGTGCGGCGGGTGTACCAGATATGCGCCACCGGTGTGGCAAGGTCAATGTGGCCCATGCGTTCGCGGCGCACCAGCGAGCGGGTTACTTCAACACCGCATTTATCGCAGATAATGCCCTTATAACGCGGATTCTTGTATTTGCCACAGTAGCACTGATAATCACGAGAAGGCCCAAAGATCGCCTCGCAGAAAAGGCCATCCTTTTCCGGGCGAAGCCGGCGATAGTTGATCGTTTCAGGCTTTAATACCTCGCCGTAGGACCAACTTCGAATTGTTTCCGGTGATGCTAGATTAATTCGGAGAGCTACTAAACTTTTTGTTTCCACTAAACTGCCTCCTGAATGGGAACCTTATGCGATTAAACAAATAAGCGCGCAGGTGGTAAAAGCGCGGGTCAGAGAGAGGGAGAAAAATCCTTAAAAATCATGCAACCGCAAATTATACCACTTTTTTTACAAAATCAAGCATATTGACGAATTTACTCTTTTTTATCCTGTCGCAGTGGGATCTCAAGGAAGAAAGTGCTCCCACGGCCCAATACGCTTTTTACAGATACATTCCCCCCATGTTTTTCTGCTATTGATTTTACAATAGCCAGCCCAAGTCCTCCCCCCTTGACATACCCTTCTTGATTCCGGCTTACAAGTGTTCCGCGTTCAAAAAGTTTGGGGATATCCAATGGGGCAATGCCCGGCCCCTGATCCTGAATCTCAAAGATCACTTTATCTTCCAAACTCTGCAAGCGCAAAAAGACTTGCCCATTGACCGGCGAGAATTTAATGGCGTTGTCGATAAGGTTATAAAGTGCCTGCTGCAAAAGGGTCTTGTCGGCTTCAATGTCCACATCTTGCGAGAGGGTCAATTCCCGCATCACCTGCACCTTGCGCTGGGCAGCCTGCGGCTGTAGCAAGCGCACCACATGATCCACCAGGTCAATCGGCGCCACAGACTCGGTTTGCAGCCTTTCACCAGATTCGATACGGCCAATATCCAGCAGTTTTTCTACCATCTGATCGAGCCCTTCGAGCCCGTCCGCAATCCTGCCTGCATATTCTTTTTGCTGCGGGTTAAGTTCACCCACCATCTGGATCATGGTAGAGTAGCCGCGCAAGATGCCCATTGGCGCGCGCAGATCATGGCTGACGGTAGTAATAAAGTCAGTTTTCAGCTTTTCAAGTTCGCGGAAAGCGGTCACATCGCGCAGTACGCACACCTTACCAACGTTCGAATCTCCCGTTTCGATTTCCGATATGGAAGCCTCATAGACCTTGCCGTTTTCGAGCATTAACTCTTTGGTGGCCTCAGCCCCTTCGCCCAGAGAATTGATGAATTCAAGAAGCACAGGGGAATTGATATGCCACTCCTGTTTTTCGGAATCCTCGCCAGCCACCAGAATTCCCTCAGCTTGCTGGGCAGCCAGGTTCGCCACCAGCACCGAATCCTCGTCATCCACCACCAACACCGCTTCAGGGGTTGCGGCAAGGATGGATTCCAGGCGCCTCTTGCCAACCTCCGCCTTCATGTACAGGCCGGCATTGGCAACCGCCACCACCGCCTGCCCGGCAATTGTGTTGAGAAACCTGACCTCATCGTCCTGGAAGCGATGCGGCTGGTCGTAGCCAACCCAAAGCATGCCCATCTGCTTTTCGCCATCCAGCAACGACCACCCGGCCAGCGAGGATGGCGTAACGGCGTTCTTGTCACTGAACATTCGCTTAATGCGCGGCTTGGAAGGAATTACCAGAACCGGCTCTTCCTGGAGCACCTCTAGCAGAGTTTTGTCCATGTCTTTGTAAGAATCGCCAGACCTGCCAGCCGAATAACTGAGATACTTCTGATTGACACCGGAGAAATTCTCGCCAAGCAGCACCAGGCGCGCCGAATCGGCATCATGCGCCAGGCAGGCATTGAGAATGTGCTGCGAAATCTGATCGAGGCCGAAATTGCTCGCAATCCCCTGGCTTACGTCCAGCAACGTGTCCAGTTCTTGCAGGCGCTTCTTCATATTCACACGCATTTGTTCAAAAGCGGAACTGAGGCGCCCCACCTCGTCAACACCATGAATTTCGATCTGATTATCCAGAGCGCCCTTTGAAATCTCATCCGCTTTCACTGCCAGGGCGGAGAGCGAAGCGGTTAACCCGCCGACCATGAAGCGGACCATGAAATATGCCGCCAGTGAGATCAGCAGCGAGATTGCCAGCAGTGGGATTGCGGTCTCAAGCGCCAGTTGCTGGGCATAGCCAACCGGCAAAGAAAGGATCACCTTCCAATCCTGCTTGTCGGTAATGGCCGCATACGAAACCAGCTGCACCCCGTCTGCTCCCGTTTCTGTAAAGAAAGAGGATGTTGCTGGGACGGTACTCTTGTATTCGGTAAACACCAATTCAGGATTAGTGCTGTAAAGAATGCGATTCTGCGCATCCAGAATAGCGCCGCTGCCTCCCTCCTGCACCACCTCCTGCAGAGATTGAATGGCAGGCTGCGAAAACAGGCTGATAGCCAGATTAGAACGCGCAATGATGACCCCTTTTGGCAGCCCATACTCATCCGGAATCGCCGCAACGTACACCACATACGCGGAAGTCTCGCCTGCCTCGGGAGCGACCAGGTAATTCTGAATTTGCACACCATTGAGCGCAAGTTGAATAGCGGAAGTCTCTTCCGCACTTAGCTTGATCGTGGACACATCCGTTACCGGATAACCTGTAATGGGAACGCCCGTCAGATCAAACAGGAATAACTGCGAGAAGAAGGGCACTGTACGCAACTTGGCCTTAAGGAACTCTTGCGCCACGTCTCTGCGGTCCAAAGGGATACCGCTGGAAACGATATCCAAAACCAGGCCCTGCCCGGTATCAATCACTGCGGGGATGTTCTCTACGGCTACTTTTGCCGTGCTTTCAAGCCGCGACTGCATCATTTCGCGGGCAGCTTTTCCGGCAACCACCCAATCGGTAACCGCAAGAGTCAACAGCAGTGCCAGCACCAACGGCAGGGAAATATACAGCACTTTGTCCTGCAACCCGGTCTCAAAGGGTGAAGGCACAAAGATTTTGAACTTGATCCAATTTTTGGCCTTTGTAACCTGGAAAACCTCACACACAAAGCCGGCGATGAGCAACTGTGCCGCAACGGTTAACATCGTCACCCAGGATTGCGTGAAAGCAAAATCCAGGCGGGCCGCCAGATTACCATTGGTCGAGAAAAAAGTTGTCAGCAGAAATAACGGCGTGCACAGAACTGCTGCTCCCACTGCCGCCCCCAAAGTGGTGCGCAGCCAGCCGAACAGCTTTGCCCGGTAATTCTGCCGCAGCAACAAAACCAGCAATAAAGCCGCCAGCGAGAACTCGAGCGGGGTAAAGGCATTGTGCGTTCCCCAAAGTGCCGTAAAAGCTCCCGCAAGGAAGGCAAACAGTACAGTCGGCCAGGCACCCAACAATCCCGCGGCAAGCACCCAGGGGATAGCACCAAGCACCTGGACAATCGGGTAAGAGACTTCCTGGGGCAGGCTCGGAAGAGGAAGGGTGCGCAATCCGGGCAAATACCAGATAAACACCACGGCGCTTATCAGCGCGGCAAACCCCAGAATACCAAATGTCCACCAGTATCCTTCGCGGGTTTCCAGCACGAAATTCTTGCGCACCACCCACAGGATCAAAGCCAGCAGCGAAAACCAACCTACCCACCCCAACAAGCCGGAGGGGAGGTTCACGTATGGCAGATTCTCAAAAAGGGTTGCGCCGACCATAATCCCTGTGCGTTGTTATCCTTTGCCCGGCATTTTTGCAGCCCGGTTATTCTTGTTCCAGGCACTGGCATAAAGCCAGGCGTTCTTTTTGGTGATTTTCTGGCCTTCAATTTCCCGGCCCCATTTGGTCTCCAGTGCATCCGCTTTTTCAAAGCAGTCTTTGGAAAAGGCAGCGCGTTCTTTGGCACCCCTCTTTGCCACACGCTCAGACTCAACAAGGAAAACGCGTTCCAGCGTATCCCGGTCATTTTCTACCAGGCCGATGCGCGCCGGGTAATCACACAGGATACCGCGATGCACCAACTCGTGCTTCCAGAACAATGTGGAAGGATCGTATACGCCGGTGGGTGCATTTCCGGTGTCGGGCAGCGGGCAATCCAGCCAGACGGGCTTAAAGATCGATGTACAGGGTGCAGCCGTTCCGGTAACCCAATGCGTGATTGATTCTGAGGCAATATGAGAAACCAGCGAACCGGTCGTCTGGCTAAAGCGGATAGGGCCCCAGCCGCTGTGCATGCAAACGTCGGCACCGTCCAGCCGCCGATCCGGGCGCCACTCGGCAGAGCGCGCAACCGAATGGGTGCGCAGAAGCGCGATCATTTTCTCCGCTGTGAGCTTGCCGGCAGCGCCCAGCAGCGCGCCGGTGGTACACACCTGGCGGTTATGTGAATCGCTGAAACGGGTGTAAAGCGGCTCTGCATAACAGGCGGCAAAATCAAACTCGGCTTCGTTTTTGCACCAGCCCTTTTCAACTGCATAAGAAACCAGGCCTTTAGAGGCCTTATCCCAATGTTTACCGATGGTGAGGCCATTGGAAATGGATCGCACCGTTTTCACCTTTTCGGCAGCCCACTCCTTGGCGGCAGTTTCCAACACCCAGGCGCTCTTCTGGTCACAGATCAAATAACTGTTGTGATAGTAAAGCGGGTGAGAAAAGCCGCAATTGCCGCTCTGGCCGTACTCTTCCAGCAATGCGGTCATTACCTCCAAAGCCTCGTCAGCCGTCTTTGATCGCTCCAACGCCAGGCGGAGAAAATCCATGCCGATCAGGCCTGGTTCTTTCCCATAAGGGATGCGTGCAAAAACCGCTTCGTTGCCAATGGTCACTCCGTATTCGTTGGAGCCCATCTCTGCCCCCCAGATCCAGAAGGGTTTGCACAACAACACCTGATAGGTTTCAGCCACCTGAGGAATTTCAATGTACGTGCACTTAACTTTTGATCCTGCCGGGTGTGTTTGCCGCGGGACAAGGATCACCTCGTGCGCTTCGTTGGGATCACGGTCTGAGTTTTTGGCAAAAAGCACTGAACCATCTGCAGTTGAGTTGCCCAATGCTACGATTGTGTCACACATACCACCCTCCAGCAGGGAGATCAAAGATGGCAAATTCGTCCATCTATATTATGCAACATTTTGGAGTTTAATGGGTCAGGTAATCCATTGCCTCGGCAACAACCTGGTCGACTGTTTTTCCATCGGAATTGATGATGCAGGCGTCCTCGGCAATCTTCAGCGGTGCCACCGAGCGCGAGGAATCGATCTTATCGCGGTTGCGAATCGAGGCCAAAATATCTTCATAAGTGGAGCTGCTTCCACGGCACAGGTTCTCTTTGTAGCGGCGTGTAGCGCGCTCCTCCGGGCTGGCGTCCAGGTAGATCTTTTTGGCAGCATCCGGGAACACCACGGTACCGATATCGCGCCCCACCATCACCATATTGCCACGCGAGCCAATACGGCGCTGCTGCTCCGTTAGCGCACTGCGAACCTCTTTATATGCAGATACTTTGGAAACATTTTTATCCACCAGCGGGGTACGAATTTCCCAGGTCACGTCGCGCCCGTCCACGAGCACATCCATGCGCCGGTCATCCAGAACAGTCGGCGCCTGCACGTCTATGCGAATGCTGGCCGCCAGCTGCGACACCTTCTCTTCATCGTCTACACTGCCAAATCTTTCCAGAGCTTCCAAAGTAGCAGCGCGGTACATCACACCTGTGTCAAAGTAAAAATAGCCCAGCTTTTGGGCGATGATCTCGGCCAAGGTTGATTTTCCGGAAGCTGCCGGGCCATCGATTGCGATGAGGTTTTTTGGCGTCATTGTTTTCCCTTCGAAAGATGTGATCTCACTTGAACAGATCGTTGCGTACCCACAACACGATTTTCTCAGAACGCACAGGAGCTTTCCGATACACCATCCATTTTGCCCAATCCGAAGCGCTAAAGGCCTGCACATCCGGGATTGTTGACCAGAGTATTTCCTGCCCGCGGTAAGAAGCCTCGGTAGTTATAAGCGCGTCGGGGGTTGTAATAAAGGCCTCAACAGTAGTCCTGGAATTCACCTGCTCTGAGTGCTCAAAGCCATTGATATTCCTTAATGCCCAGTCAAGCGCGGGAGAATCCAGCCCGGCAATTTCAACCTTGAGGACATCCGCACGGCCATGCGTCCAGCGCCCCAGGTTGGCAACCTCCTGCATCAGCACCTTGTCCCCAATCACAGTCTGCTCTCCACGCCACAACTGCATCTCCGCCGGGGAGGTCCAGCCAGTGGCCTTCCAGCCGTTACTCAGCATCATAAGAACGCCCAGGGTACAGAGTGTGAGCAGCAAGCCATGTTTGGCGGCAGTGGAATTCCAGCCCCAGCTAAACAAACCCGTTACCGCAGCCAGCAAGATCAACGGCAGGAAAACCGCCAGCACTTTGTTCCTGAAGAGCACCGGGTCGGTATCCGGGAAGTTAAGCACATTCATAAGATACAAAAGAGCAATGGTGAACATCAAAAAACTAAACACAATCTGCCCGTACCCGATCCAACGATTGTCAAAGTGAATGTGTTCAAAGTAATTGGATAGCAGCAGCGCTGTCAGGCACAGTGCCGGGATGGTCGCCCACCCCATCAAGGAAGGATTGCGCGCAGGGTTAACCAGCACCAGGATAAAAGCTAATCCCCACCAGGTGGCAAGGAACCAGTACGATTTGTGTTTTTTGAAAATCCCGCTGGCCACCGCGATGAGGCCAAAAACCATCAAAGGAAGTTGAAGCAGCACTATCTCCAGCAGAAAGTGGCCTAAATCAATGCCGCTCTTTGAAGCCCAACTCTGCAAATAGTCCACCAGGCTGGAACCAAAACCGCTGACGCCATTGGGATACAACAGAAATTGCGTGGTAATCAATGCAAAAAGCACCAATCCGGGAAACAACAGCTTTTTCCAATCCAGTTGTGTTTGGGACTCCCCGGCAAAGAGATAGCGGAAAGCAAACCAAGAGAGCAAAATCGCCGCCATGCCCGGCCAGATCTCGCTGCCAGCACTGAGGAACACTCCCCAGCATAAGCTGGCAAGCACCGGCCTGCGCAAGAGCAGGAACCCCAGGCCGGCCAACAGACAGGTAATGCCCATCATTGAACTTGCTGCCGTTCTGGAAAGGCTGACCATCAGGGGGTCGAAGACCAACAACGCAGCCAGCAGCAAAGCCGGCATCCTGCCCAGGTACTTGCGGTAGAGTGCCGGAACAAGCACGAGCAATGAACCGAAGGCCGCCGGCCAAAAACGCGCCCAGAAACCCGTGCCGCCAAACAAAGCAAATAATCCTGTCGTAAGGCCAATGTAGCCCGGCTGTGAGCCGATCAGGCTTTCGCTGCCGCTCGAAAGGCTGAGAGCCTGCAACGCACTCGCAGCTTCCCGGTCAGAAAGCCCCACGGCGCCCAGGCCGATAAAGCGCAACAGTACCGCAAAAAGGAGCAGGGCAAAATAAAGAGCAGTCTCTACTGCCACACGCGGTTTCTTCATCTCTTCTGCAGCCAAAGTCTACTCTCCATTATTTGCGGGAACTTGATAGATAATAACGCTATTGTTTGAATACAGAACACTCAACCAGGCATCGAACTTCCCCTGATTGACAACATATTGTACGCGCTCCAGGTTCCCCAGGTAAACATAGCAAATGTCGTATTTGTTCAGAATTGCAAACATTTCCTCGGGCATGTCTGTTTCATAAAGGCGCCGGATATCCTGTTCCCGGCTGCCCATTTCCGTGGCGCCGCCACGCCACTGGCTCTCGTGGCCTGGCCAGCCAAGCACGGTAGGAAAGCCGGTTCTGGTGGACACGCGCGCGTAATCAGAGTAACTACCGCCAACCGCCTCGGCGACAATGCCAAGATTCTGGTCTTTCAGCCATTGCATCGCAGCATATTCGTCAGGCGTATAGCGGGCAATATAGGCATCGCCGTCCAGTGTCCACTCAGCCGGTGTAAAGTTATTGGTCTTGTTCAATACCATCAGCACCGGGTAAGCCAGGCTCACTACCACCAACGCCGTCCAGAAAAGTGAAAAGGCAGCGTAGCGCCAGCGTTTGAGCGTGCTCAACAATTCCACGCTGATGAAGGCCGCTGCCAGCGACCAAAGCGCCCAGGCCTGAAAATAGAACTTGAAGATCGTGTTCATGCGCCAGCCAAACTGGTCGCGCAGGTAGAAGAACTCAGGGAGCAGGGTTAATCCTGTTCCCAAAAGGATCAACAACAGGATGAATATCTTAATGTTAGGCGGCTGCCATGCTGCATCAGCGCTGCGCTGTGGCTGCTCCTCTGCCTTAGTGGTGCGAGAAATGCCGGCAATGAAGCCAACCGTGCCGATGAGGATTAGCGTTAATGTGACCCAGGTTCCCGGCGAGGTCACCCGCCTGAAAATCGCCTCCTGCAAGATCATTGAGGTTGGAAAATTATCATGCACTGAAGCAAATAATTGTCCTCCCATCGAGGCCTTCGCTCCCAGAGATGCCAGCAAGGAGCTTTGGTTTTGCAGCAGGGCCGCTCCCAGCCCGCCTAACCCAAGAACAACCCACCCCCATGCCAGTGAAAGCAGGAATAAACCCAATACCCCAAAAAGAACAATCTTCAGGCTCTTCTTCCAGTCGAAGGCAAGTTCGCGACGTTTGATCTGCCAGGCCAGCCAGATCAGGATCAGGCTCAGGAAGCAGGCAAACATCACCCAAAAATTGACGCCCCGGGTAATGTATTCCAGGCTGGGCAACAATCCACCGGCCTGTGACTGGAACCCCAGGTAGAAAGGCAGGAACAGGACAATGCCGCCAATACCCAGATACAACCCGCACAGAAGGAACTCCCAGGCTCTCCTCCAGGCCCAGCCTTTCTCCAGGATACGCTTGTAAATCACCACCAGGGCATACAGGCCTACGTAGATGGGAAAATCCCAGGTGTTAAAAAACGCCAGGCTGCCTAGTGCAAGGATCGTCAGCCACGCCTGCCAGTTCTTGAGCCAGGAGGTAGAAATCGGCAACGGGAAGCTCTGCTCATCCCGTGAGAGAAAGGCATTCAGTGCCAGTGCAATTGCCAGCAGGCAAAACGGCATTGCCAGCAGGTGCGGGTGAAGGTCTGAGATCAGGTATGTAAAGAATGGGAATTCATCAATAACTTCAATGTTCCCGCCGGAAAGGCTCAAATCCTGGATCACGCGTGAGCCGCGCCACCACAGCCACCCGGCGGTGCGGTTTGGCAGCCAGGAGAGCGGCTGCGTCGGCGGAGTGTTCAATTCCAAAATACCCAGCCAATTCCAGAATCGGGAGGCCAGGGTGCCGTCCGCGCCAACCTTCCAAAAAGCGTGGCGCGCATACAATAATTCCAGAAACCCTTCCAGGTTACCGATGAGCAGAAGGAAGAAAGGTCCCAGCAGAGCACCCAGGCGGGCAAAACCAGCAGTCTTTTTGCTGCCAGCTTGGCCAGCAGCAGTTCTGCCTTTCCAGGCCCACAGGAGATCATGCACCAACCCATACGCCGCCATTCCGGTGATACCAAACCACAATGCGGAACTCAGGTTGAATGCCACTGAAGACGCCACGCCCGTTACCCGTATCAGCATCGAAACCAGCACGTAGCCAAAATAGTAGTAAGAGATCGAATAACCCGAAAGCCAGGGATCCTGCGGGGGGAAAGCCTCTGATTTGAGGATGGAATTAATAAAGGCCAACTCCATGGGTTTTTCGGTGTAAGCCGCATCAGGGTTGGCCGCGCGCACCACTGCCCAGCCGGCGAACAAGACCAGGAAGACAACTTCAGCAACAAGTATGAAGCGCCAGTTGTCCTTTAACCACTGCTTTAACTCTGCCCACTTGCCTTTGCGCAAAAGCAACACAGAAAACAGCAGCAGCGCAGCCAAAGCCAGCAGCACACCCCCCAGGTCATTCTGCAAGATTCCCAGTGAACATAACAGCCAGAAAACGTATCCCCACACCAGCAGGCTGATCGGACGGATCAGCGCATAGCCCCTGCTTCCCAGGCGTGAAAAAAGGCGAAAGGCAATCGGCAGCGAAAGCAGGCCGACCAAAAGTATCACCAAATACCAGCTAAGAAACGCTAGGAAATCGCTCAACGGTATCCCATCCCAACCTAATGAATAACCTGGTAAATCACGGTATCCTGCTCGTGATACACCTCTTTCCAGTAAATGCCATCATATTGCGCAAACTTCAGCAGCCCGTTTCCTGGATAATACGCCTGTTCAAGCTGCCCGAGGATGATGTACTCAACATTGTACTTCTTCAAGAAGGCCACCGCATCATTTACATCCTCAGTGAGGTAGAATGCCGGTATTTCCTCCAGGCGGCTGGCGATGCCATTGTAATCAAGCGCGCCGCGCTGCTGCCGCTGATGCCAGTTCCAGCCCAAAACGCCCGGCAGTCCAGTATAGATGGTAAAACGATTGCCCCAGCGATATTCCACAGTGTTCGTTTCCACGATCACCGGCGAGCCTTGCACATTCTCCTGCATCCACTTGATAGCAGCATAATCCTGGCTGAGGTCCATCTGCCGATCCATATCCCAATAAGTGGAGGTCTTCATAAACTCAAGGCCATCGAGAGTTTTGGGGGTAGATTCGGACATGCGGTCGCGCATCTTATCAGTAGCGGCGGTGACGGGGTACAAATATACCGCGATCAACAGAAACGCCAGCACAACCTGCCAGATCGCCGCATTGCGTTCCTTCCAGGTATTCTTTACAGCCGGGATAAGCCATACCAGCGCAGCAGTTGCACTGATGTTGAACAGTGTCCACGCCTGGTAATAGAATTTGAAAACGGTGTTCATCCTGCCCACATCGCCCACAAGGACAAATAACTCGACGAAGAGCGTGAGAACAAGCCCCGTGCCGATCATAAAGTGCACAATGCGTTTCTCATCGCTGATCCCCGGCCGCAGCAGAAGCAGCAGGTCCCAGACCGCCAGAAGCCCCACCAGCCAGCCGATCTTGATGCCAAGCATGGTGAGCAAGGCCAGGATGACAAAGAAAAGGATGGCAAGGATTTCCAGATAAATCAGATAGGGTTTGCTTTTCTCAAGGGCAGAAGCCGGTGTGCTGGCCATCCACTGGCGCGTTTCCCAGACGAACCAACTGACGATGAGGAAGAAGGGTAAGCCCCAATGGACAAGGTAGGAACCCAGTGGTGAGTGATCCCCGGTCCACTTTTCAAGCGTGCCATACGCCTGGGCATAATTCGCCGAGAAAGGCAGGAAGAATAACGCAGAAAACGCGGCAATGACCCCGATGATCCCAATGCTCATCAAACCCTTGCGCAGCCAGGCTTTTCTGCGCGGGAAGAACCAGCCCGGCACATCCCCGTACTTGAATACCGAGAAAATGACCGCCACACTGACAAGCGCCAGATAGGTAGGCCAGTCCCACGTATTCGTGGTTTTGAGAGCGCCCAGGATCAAGCCAGTAAAAGCGAGCGTGAGGCCAACCTGCAAGATGTGCCCCTTGTTGGTCGCTCCCTCATATCGCCAGTGCTGAAAAATAAAGGACAGGGCCAGTGCCAATACCAGCAGCGTGATCGGCAACGCCAGCATGTGCGCGTGCAGGTCGGCATAGGTGAAGGTGAAAAACGGGAATTCGGTGATCGTATCCCCGGGAAGAGCGCGCGAAGGCGTCCAGTACCACTCGCCCCAGCCAATTGGCAATTCCACGCCGCCTTTGGCAAAAGCCGCCAGCCCCTTGAAGAACCACTCAAAGTGTTGCGCCAGAGTCGCGCCATCGAGCACCCCGCCGGGAGCCACCAGTTTTTGGAACGCCTGGCTGATCATACGCACCGTTCCCAGGTTGCCCACGATCAGCACCAGGAATGTGCTGATAAGGCCGGCGGTAAAACTCCGCCTTTCGGATGCCCTGGATTCATCCACTGAAGGCTCATCGTCTTTTGAGCGGCGATGGAGCAGATTCCAACCGAGGCTGAACGCCCCCAGGCCGGTCAAGGCAAAGAAGGTGGGGATGATCAGGTTGTACACAACATACGGAACAATCCCCAGCAGTTTTGTTGGAACTGCGGCGATCACAAAGCCAAAGTAGTAATAATTGATGTATCCGCCTGCATACCAGGGATCATACGGCGGGAAGACAGTGCTCTTCAACACTGCCGTAAAGTAGGAAAGGTCCATGGGCTTTTCGCCGCCGCGCCACGGATGCCATAAATCCGGGTTATTCCAGCGGATGTAAAGCATGACAGCAAAAAGCAGAAGCATCACCGCTTCCACTTTCAGGAAGTATTTCCACCTTGCTGCGATCTCGGCTTTGAAGTTCCGGCGATCTTTAAACGCCAGGAACGCACTGAGCAGCACCAATGCCAAAAGACAAAGCAGTATGGTAAGGCGTGAGAATGTGCCGCCAACAGAGCTGATGAGCCAGGTTGTGTAAGCCAGCAATAGCAGGCCGGTGATGCGGGCAAACGGGTAACCTTTGTCCGGCAACCCTTTGAGCACAACCCGCAGAATTGGGTACACCAGCCAGCCCAACAGCGCAATCAAAAGATACCAGGCAGCCATCGCCAACCAGGGGTGCTGATTGAGAGGCGAATCTGCCGGGAACAACTCCGACCAGGTGCCCCCATCCGTTTGGGTTTGCCGGGCGCTGTCGCTCAGATAAAGATTGCCTTCATACTTGCTTGCCTGGGCAGGGGTGAGTTGAACCACCTGGCTGAGGTCCACACTGCCGAGAATTTCCCGTATCGTTGCGGGATGGTAATTATCCGTCTTTTGGAAGATCAACACCTTGGGATGGTCGTATACGGTAAAGGCTTCTTCGGCCAACTGGTCATTGATCTTAAAACTTCCGATGTTTGGGTCACTTTCAAATACCGCCGTTAACTCAAAACCAAGCTGGCCCTGATACATACCCGGCTGAGCATCTGCGTAACACTTAATGGTGTCTTCGCCTTCCGGGCATCCCATCAGCGAGCGGTAGTATTGTATGGTCAGTGGGTAGCGTTCTGGCACGCGCACGGTAGTTCCCCACTGGCGGTTGGAGGTGATCACAATCACATCCGATTGATCCAGCGTGGAGTAAAACCTTTGCAGCTTGTCCTCATTATCGTTCCAGTAAAGCTCCAGATTACGGTTGTTTCCATAGATCCCCGTCTCATACCCAAACGGGCCATAACCGGAAAGTCCCAGCGGGATGGCATCATCCCATGTGGATTCCATCACCAGAACATCATTGAAAAGCCCCAGTGCGCCTTTAGCGCCTTCCATCGTCAGCAGAAGGGTGTAACTCTTTCCTTTTTCAAGCACGGCAGGCTTTTCAAGCTCGATCCAGCGCGAATCGCCGCGCGGGTCATCAACCGGCAGGAAGGGATCCTTGAGCTCCCCATAACCAATCGGCTGGTCGGGGTTGGCGGGGTCAATGATCGAAACTGTCACCGTCTTGGCATCTGGCAGCCCCAGAATATCCACAATATGGCCCAATTGAATCAAAGAGACGCTGCCATTGTTCTGCGCCGAAAAAGTGGTCTGGAAGGGGTTATTCTCAGTCAGCCGAAAAACCGGCTCAGGTAAATACTGAATGGCCGTTGTAGAGCCAGAGCGTAGTTCAAGCCAGGCGCCGCCAGAAATTTTGAGCAGTACCCCGGGTTCGGCAGCATCGAGCACAATTTCGTAATAATGGCCCTTCTGCAAACGCACACCGTCCACAAAGGTGATTTCCACCTTGCCGCCCTGGGCGTCAGCAGAAGTATCAAACAGGGATTGAGAGAATCCGACACCTTTGTAGAGCATGCCGTTTCCCTGCGCTTCACGGATGAAGACCTCGAAAGATACCGGCGTTGCATAGGCCTGAGAAGCCAGCACATGTTCTATGGTGAAGCTGGTAACAGTTTCATCCTGAGACGGGGTAATACCGTAAATGTATGGTGAATCAGCAGAGATATACGCCGAGTTCTGATAGGCCACGGGCTGCATGTATTGAATCCCGGAATCCGGATCCACTTGCAAGTTAATGGCGCCGGGAATGTGCCCATAGATCCATTCACTGGCGGCAACCCGCGTGACCGGCCGGGTATAAATACGGCTAAATGCAAAAGCCCACAAAGCGCTACCGGCAATCGTGACCACAGCGATGAGTACCGAGAAAATGCGATTCCAATTAATGTTCAAATTGGTGATCTTGCGTACTTTGCGCGGCTGGGTCTCCCAGAGCTTGAAAATCATCCAGGAGGCAATCAACGCCAGCGCCGGATATACCGGGAGTTGATAACGCATTGCCCTCACCGGATTGAGCGATTGGGTGATGAAGACAAAAGCAACCCAAAACAGGACAACCAAATGGCGTTTCCAATCCCCTTTGACGGAACGCCACGCCATCCACAGGAAGCCGCCCCAGGCTGCCAGCCCCAGCGGCAGCCCCAGCCCCCATTTGACCATGTTGGTGATGGCAAAGGTGATCGGGCGGCGCGCCCACTGCAACGCATACGGCACGTCCACATTGCCGCTGCTGATATTTTTGAGTTCCTTCAGGCTGTTGAGCCAACCCTGGTTGATCCCCAGGCCAAAAAAGCCGGGGCCTTTGAAGGAATACGGCTGGAAAACGCGGAACGTAATGAAAGCGATAATGCCTGCCAGCACCAGATTGCGGATCAGGTATGGAACGGCCTGCGCACGGTCTTCTTCCGGCAGGTTAAGGTAGTACACAAGCGCAGCCAAAGGCAGGGCTAATGCCAGGGCATAAACGCTCACCTTGGAAGCAAGCGCCATTCCGTAGAGCAAACCAAAGAAGGCATACGGAATAAACTCGCGCCAGTTTTGCAACCACCAGGATTTCTTCGCAGCCGCAGAAGGATCAGCAGAGATTGCTTCGTCTATTTTGGGCTTAGCGGTGCTGATGCAAACGGCCGCAAAAAGCGCAGCATAAACGAAGAAGTTAGCAAATGTATCCACCGCAAAATAGTGTGAAAGTTGAATCGGTAAAACCGAAAGGGTGGCAAACAGCGCCGCCAGTAGCCCCACCCGGGCACTGCGATACAGCCTGCGCCCGATCAAATAGACCATCAAAATGGTGCCCAGGTCAAAAATGCCGGAAAGCACTCTGCCAACAATGTTGATCTGGTCATATCCCGTTTGCCCCAGCCATTCGCCCACATAGCGAACGATGAAAATGGGCAGCGTGCCATACACGTAGAAGGAATAGCCGCGGTTATTTGGATTCAGCGAGGAATTGGCAGTATCAAAATACTCGCCTGCGCTCTTCACAGAAGAGATGCTTGACTCCACCATGGTGAGAAAACGCTCATCAGGATGCAAGTGGTGGTTATCGTCCCAGGAGATGCCGGTAAAACGGAAGAACGCGCCAATCGCCAAAACGCCGATCAGCAGGATATCCCAGACCCACGGCATTTTCAGGTCTCTCAGGTTTCGCGTCGCCTTTTTTGAACCAGGTAGTATTGCCACAGCAGCAACTCCGCAAGGTTAGATGTTCTGTTTAAGTTCCGCAAACAATTCTTCGTAATCCTGTGCCACCATGTTGGGGTCATAGATAGAAAATGGCACCAGGTTGGTTGTGTAATTTTTCTTATTGGCCAGCACTTCAATCAGTGCATCGGCCAATGCCGCCGAATCGCCTATGGGAAAGATGCGCCCCATGCCGTGCCGTAAAACCGGCTGGCGCACACCTGGCAGTGAAGAGGCTATGCAGGGAACACCATTCATCATCGCTTCGATCTGCACTAACCCGAACGCCTCGGTTGAGTTAAGGCTGGGCAGCACCAGCACATCCAGGTTGGGGAAAAAGGCAGCCATTTGTTCCGGGTTGAGTGAACCTAAAAACTGCCAATGCCCGCTTTGCTGGTATTGTGCAATGCGCGGCAAAAGGCGCGAGAAGTACTCCTCCTCGCCAATGATGTTCTGGTAAGGCCCCACAAACTGCACCAGCGCATTGGGGAAGCGTTCCAGCACGCGCGGCAAAGCCTCCAAAAGCACCTCCACCCCTTTTTCTGTGGCAAAACGTGCGGCCATACCAATGACGGGGCGGCGGTTGGGAGCATTGTGGGTCTGCGCAAACGCGCGCACCGCTTCTGGTTTTACAGCTGGCAGCACCACCGGAGGCGGGATGATCTTCACCTTTTTCATTTTGTTCTTGAGGTAATCCGAATGCTCGGCGTAATCCTGGGTGTAGGTAACAATGCGGTGGGTAAAAATGGCTGTCAGCCAGTTCATAAAAAGTACGGCCAAATTGGCCACGCGGTTAAACAACCCGGGGGGCAGTATGAGATCGCAATGGTAAGTGATGACTGTTGGTTTTCGCAACAACCTGCCCCGCAGCGAAATCCCGGCTGCATCGAATTGCGGCAGGTGCAACTGGATCACGTCGGCCTGGCTCACCAGTTTTGAAGCCAGCCAGCCAAAGGTGGGCATGATGACGCCTTTGCTCAAACGGAACAACACCGGAGCGCGTATGATCCTGACCCCGTCCACCACTTCATCGCGGGCAAGCGCCGGCTCAAACTGCGAAGTGAGTATGGTCACCTCGTGCCCGCGTTTGGCGAAAGCTTTTGCCAAACGCTCAGCATAGATCGTAAGTCCGCTGATATGAGGCCGGTAATAAGTCAGAACGATCAGAATTTTCATAAAGGGTTATTTGAATAACGCCTGGTTGTCTTTGACCCAGTTGAACAGCATCTCGATCCCCTTTTGCGCAGAGATTTTGGGAGACCACCCCAATCGTTTTTGCGCCTTGCGAATGTCGGAGATGAACACAGGCTGATCGCCCGGGCGCCAATCGGAACTGGCGGTAACAATCTTGCGCCCCAGCAATTCTTCCAACATCGGCTGGAATTCACACCAGATCGAAATGGTATTCTGGTGGCCGCCACCGATATTAAAGATTTGGCCACCAACTTCCGGCAAACGGGCAAAACCCGCATCATAGGCATCCACCAGGTCGTCCACAAACAGGATGTCACGCACCTGCTTTCCGTTGCCGTAGATGGTAATGGGCTTCCCTAAAATCGCGGCAATGATGAACCAAGCTACCCACCCCTGGTCTTCAACCCCAAACTGGCGCCTTCCGTAGATGCAGGACTGGCGATACACCAGTGTTGCTAGTCCATAAATACGGTGATAGTCGCGCACGTACTGGTCGCCGCTCCCCTTGGAACAGCCATAGGGCGAGTGAAAATCCAGCGGTTGGTCTTCGGTTGCGCCAAAAGGCAGGTCTTTGTATTCGTAGCGGCTGGTTTTTTCCACGACGGGCACATTTTCCATCCCGCCATACACCTTGTTGGTAGAAGCAAAGATCAGCTTAGGGTTTGTCCCGGATTTGCGGGCTGCCTCGACCACATTAAAGGTGCCCTGTGCGTTGATGGCAAAATCGGTCACCGGGTCGGTGACAGAAGTAGTTACCGCCACCTGGGCAGCCAGGTGCAAAATGCGGCTGGCGCCCCTGACCACTTTCGTGACGGCTTCGGCGTCGCGCACATCCCCCTGGATCAATTCAAACGACCCCTTGCCAAAGGTATCTTCAAGCCAGCGCAGGTTCAACGGCGCGCCAGCGCGGGAAAGGTTATCAAAAATCCTGACCGCCTCGCCTCGCTGCAAACAGCGAGCAGCATAATTGGAGCCAATGAACCCCGCTCCACCTGTAATCAATGTAAAGTTTTTCATATCTCAACTCCTTGGTTCTGGAGAAGATTCCCTTCTCTTCATCACGTCATTGACCAAAGTTGAAAAGCTGACCTGATCCCGGGACAACCCCCACATGCCCAATATGCCAGCTACCACAAAGTGAATAAGGTGGACGATCATGGCATAGC
Source organism: uncultured Anaerolineaceae bacterium (assembly GCA_937897615.1). Lineage (GTDB taxonomy): Bacteria > Chloroflexota > Anaerolineae > Anaerolineales > Anaerolineaceae > UBA6107. The sequence continues at coordinate 34,149 of CALCNO010000046.1, read as the reverse complement.
CAAATGCGCTGCCGGTGGTGCCCCCCAGCAGAACCACCGCGCCGGTAATAGCGGCCTCAAATACACCCAGAGCTGCCGGCGCAGAGGGGACGGCAATGCCAAGTGCCAACACGCTGGCGATAAACGCACCCGTCCAGAGTGGTTCCCCAGGCAATATCTGGATTACTGTCAGGTAATACAATGCAGACCAAACACCCCAGCAAAGCGCAATCCAGAGCAGGGAAAGAAAGAACTGCGCCGGACGCTTGATCGTGGAAAACCCCTCGATCAGGTTTTTAACCACAGGAATCACAATGGAAAAGAAACGCGATTTGCCCTCGTGCTGGCTGATCCAGCCCAGCACCTTTTCCTTGTAGCGGGTAAGCAAAAAAAGACACACCATGCCAATGAACACCAGCACAAGCGCTACAACCGCAATCGGTTTGGCCCATTCCATGCCGGTCAAGTTGGGCAGCGTGGCCACGATCAGCAGTGCAGCAAAGGCAATATCAAAGGCGCGCTCAATGACAATGCTGGAAAGCGTATAGAAGGTTCCCAGGCCAGACTTGCGCCCCACAAAAAAGGAGCGCCCAAATTCCCCTGCCCTGAACGGCAGGATGTTATTAAGGAAATACCCCTCACTCACCCCAAAGAAAGCATCCCAAAAGCTAATTTTCTTGTCCAGGATGGTTTGCCATGCCTTGCCGCGCAGCAGCAGGCTAATCAAATTCATGGCCGCAATCATCAGGATGAATTTGATACTCACCGTGGAAAACGCGTTTTTCAAGTCATCCGGATTTACGAACTTCAATACCGCAAGCACCGCCAGTATGCTAAATAAAACTCCCGGGACGATCTTGAGCCAGTTTGGGATTCCCTTTTTCTTCATCAATCCTCTTCCAGGCGCAGCACTGCCATAAAGGCTTCCTGTGGGATTTCCACATCGCCCACCATTTTCATGCGGCGCTTGCCTCGTTTTTGTTTTTCCAGCAGCTTTTTCTTACGGGTAATGTCACCGCCGTAGCACTTAGCCAGCACATCCTTGCGCAGTGCTTTCACATTGGCACGGGAAATCACCCGCCCGCTGGCCGAGGCCTGGATGGCAACATCAAACATCTGCCGTGGAATCAGCGACTTTAGCCTGGTGACCAGATACTGCCCCTTGTGATAGGCATCTTCTTTATGCACAATTGCCGCCAGCGCATCCACCGGCTCTTCATCTACCAGCACTTCAAGCTTCACCAGGCTGCCGGGCCGATATTCCAAAAAGTGGTAATCCATGGAGGCATACCCGCGCGTACGCGATTTCAGATCATCAAAGAAATCCACAATCAACTCAGAGAGCGGAATGTCATAGTTCAGCTGCACACGCTTGGGCGCCGGGTAGTCCTGCGAGATGAAGGTGCCGCGGCGTTTGGTCACCAACTCCATGATCGTTCCGTAGAACTCGGTAGGGGTGATCACCTCCAGGCGCATCCACGGTTCGCGCACCTCGGCAATCAATGCTTCATCCGGCAGCTTTGCCGGTGAGGACACCAGCACCGTTTCTCCTGTTGCTAATTGCACCTCGTATTCCACACTGGGGGCCGTGACCACAATGTCCAGGTTGTACTCACGTTCGAGGCGCTCCTGGATGATCTCCATGTGGAACAAGCCGAGAAAGCCGCAGCGAAAACCAAAGTTCAACGCCTGTGAGGTTTCCGGCTCGTATACCAGCGAAGCGTCGTTCAGTTGCAGTTTTTCGATGGAATCCTTAAGTTCGCCGTAATCTTCGCCCTCCACAGGGAAGATGCCAGCAAATACCATCGGCTTGGGGTGGCGGTAGCCGGGCAGCGGTTTTTCTGCCGGGTTGGCCGCCAGGGTGAGCGTATCACCCACGCGGCATTCCTTGACCGTCTTCAAACCGGTGGCTACATAGCCCACGTCTCCGGCAGCAAGTTCGCCAATGGGCGTCATCCCTGGAGCAAACACACCGATTTCGACGGGCTTTACATCGGCGCCGGTGGCCATCATGCGGACAACGTTGGTGGTCTGGAGAAACCCTTCCATGACACGGATGTAAGCCACCACACCCTTGTAAGAATCGTAATGCGAATCAAAAACCAACGCCCGCAGGGGCGCCTGCAGATCTCTTGCGGGGGGTGGAATCTTCTCAACGATCTCCTTGAGTACGCTCTCTACGTTAACACCATCTTTGGCAGAAACGCGCAGGATGGATTCCGCCGGCGTACCCACCAGCGCCTCAATTTCCTCGGCCACCTCATCCGGGCGTGCAGAGGCCAGATCGATTTTATTGATCACCGGCAGGATAGCCAGGTTGGATTCCAACGCAAGGTACAGGTTCGCCAGCGTCTGCGCTTCGATTCCCTGGGTGGCATCCACCACCAGCAATGCTCCCTCACAGGCCTCAAGAGCACGGCTCACCTCGTAATTAAAGTCCACGTGCCCGGGCGTATCGATCAGGTTGAGTTCGTACTCTGTGTCCTTGTAGTTGTACTTCATGCGCACTGCCGAAGCTTTGATGGTAACGCCCTTTTCGCGTTCCAGGTCCATCGAGTCCAGTACCTGTTCTACCATTTCGCGGTCTGAGACAGTGCCGGTGATCTGCAGCATGCGATCGGCAAGCGTGGATTTTCCATGATCCACATGGGCAATAATACAAAAATTACGAATCCGGTCGATGCTCATAATCGGAGTTTAGTATACCTTGAAACCTTTTGAACTCAAAAACTATTAAGGTATTGCACTACGCCGCTGCCTGAGGGAAAAGGTCTGCCAGCCAATCCCGTTCCGCCATCCCCTCGCCGCTCCCAACCAGCAAGTCAATCAAAAACTCCGTATTGCCTTTTGGCCCCAGCAGTGGAGAGCGGGCCAGCCCATGCACCGCAAAGCCGTTTGTTGTGGCAAAAGCCAGCATTTCCATCAGGATACGTTTGTGAATTTCCGGGTCGCGAATCACCCCCTCACCCCGCGCGGCATCCTGCCGGCCAGCCTCAAATTGCGGCTTGATCAAAGCGATCACTTCCCCCTTCCCGCCATTAAACCAGGCCTTGACCACAGGCAGCAGTGTGCGCAGTGAAATAAAAGAAGCGTCAATGGTCACCAGTTGAATCGGCTCCGGGAAGCCCGGTACAAAGCGCGCATTGGTCTTTTCCATCACCACCACTCTGGCATCCTGGCGCAGCTTCCAGTGCAAGATGCCATATCCTACGTCCACAGCATACACCCTGGCAGCGCCATGCTGCAACAGACAGTCGGTAAATCCGCCGGTGCTGGCACCAACATCCACGCAGGTGATTCCTTGCAGGTGCTCGCGGCCAAATGCCTGCAATGCCCCCAGCAGCTTCTCTCCTCCGCGAGAAACAAAGCGCGGCGGCGCATCCACCGTCACCAGGTCCGTTGCGCTCACCGCATCGGCGGGCTTGAGCGCCACCTGGCCATTGATGCGCACGCTGCCGGCCATGACCATACGCTGCGCCGCAGAGCGGCTTTCAGCAAGCCCTTGTTCCGCCAGATAAACATCCAAGCGCGTTTTCGCCATAACCGAATTTTACCCGCGAAAGATTCCTATGATATATTTATCTTATGATTAAATACCTTTTTAAGGCAATGCGCCCCAAACAGTGGCTAAAAAACATGTTTATTTTTGCGGCGCTGGTTTTTGACCGCAAACTGTTTGAAATTCCGTCGCTGGCACGCACGGCGATTGCCTTTGCTCTGTTCTGCCTTCTGGCGAGCAGCGTGTACCTCATTAACGACATTATGGATCGGGAAGCTGATAAACTGCACCCGGTCAAAAAGAACCGCCCGATTGCGTCAGGGAAGCTTTCCATAAAGTTAGCCGTAGCTACCGCTATTCTTCTTGCCATCCTCGCCCATGCCGGCGCTTACCTGCTGAACCTGCATACTTTCCTATTCTTTCTGGCATACTTCCTGCTGAACCTAGCATACTCGAAATGGCTCAAGCACATCCCGTTGATTGACTTACTGGTCATTGCGGCATGCTTTGTTCTGCGCGTGGCGGTTGGTGTTTCCGTAATTGAGGTGGCACGTTTCTCTCCCTGGCTGTATGTGGTGATGACCCTGCTGTCTCTCTACATCGGCCTCGGCAAACGCCGCACCGAACTGCTGGTGCTGGTGCCGGAGAACACCACTTCGCACCGCAAGGTGCTGGCAGGCTACTCCCTTGACCTGATCGACCAGTTGATCACAGTAGTATCGGCGACTACCATCATGGCCTATTCGCTGTACACTTTTTCAGCACCCAACCTGCCGGAAAACCACACCATGATGCTGACCATTCCCTTTGTGCTTTATGGCATTTTTCGTTACCTCTCATTGATGCAAATCGGCAAAAAAGGCGGGGAACCGGAAGACCTCTTAATCAGTGACCGCCCCTTGCAGATCACCGTGGTTTTATGGGGAATTGCAGTGCTGCTCGTGTTCTACTTATCCAAGTAAAAGAATGCCTGCCATCTCAAGTTCTGCACCCGGAAAAGTGATCTTGTGCGGTGAGCACGCCGTCGTCTACGGGCAACCAGCCATTGCTCTGCCCGTCCGTGATGTCTCGACCCGGTGCGTCATCATAGCCCGTCCAAATATCGCCAGCGGCTTTGTGCTCATCAAAGACCCGGCAATCTGGCTAAAATGCGCAATGAGCGATCTGCACCCGGAATCCAGCCTGCGTAAAACGGCTGCTCTTGTGCTCTCTGCTGTGTCAGCCGACCACATCCCATCCTGCGAGATTCAGATCCATTCCAGCATCCCGGTTGGCGGCGGGCTTGGGTCAAGCGCTTCAGTGACGGTTGCTTTTGCCAGGGCGCTTTCCACTTTTCTGGGCCACCCACTCAAGGATGAAGCCATTAACGACATCGCCTTTGAGGTCGAAAAGAATCACCATCGCACTCCTTCCGGCATCGATAACTCCGTGATCACTTACGCCAGGCCATTGCTCTTTCAAAAGGGATTTCCCATGCGCTGGCTCCAGTTCAGCCATCCCATGTTGTTCCTCATCGCCAACTCAGGGCTTAAAGGGTCCACCGGCAAAGCCGTTGGCCTGGTACGCGAGCACTGGATGACTGCCACAACGGAATACGAGGCCATGTTTTCGCGCATCGGGCAAATTACCAACTCGATGCAAGGATTGCTTCAGACTGGCGAGTTAAGCAGTGCTGGCAACCTGATGAATGAAAACCACCAACTGCTCAGGCAAATGGGGGTTTCGCTGCCCATCCTGGATGAGCTTGCCAGGGCTGCCAACCAGGCCGGGGCTTACGGGGCAAAAATGACCGGCGGAGGACTGGGGGGCAATGTTCTAGTTCTGGCTCCCGTTGAAGCATGCGACCAGGTGAGCCAGGCGCTCCTCAAGGCCGGCGCGGCAAAAGTGATCCCAGCCCGATTCAACATGAGTGAAGGAGAACCTCAATGAGCCTGGTATTCCTGAAACTCGGCGGTTCCTTGATCACCAACAAGGAAAAGACGGATACCCCTAACCTGGCAAGAATCTCTGCCATTTGTGATGAAATCGCTGCAGCATTAAAGGATTCTCCCCGGCTGGAGCTTGTGATCGGGCACGGGTCGGGTTCCTTTGGCCATCATGCCGCACAGCAGTTCCACACCCGCGAGGGCGTGAGCAGTACGGAAGAATGGCTGGGGTTTGCCCGCGTTTGGCAAAAAGCGCGCGCGCTTAACAACCTCATTGCAGACAGCCTCGCAAAAGCAGGCGTTCCCGTGATTAGCTTTTCCCCCTCTGGCAGTGTTATCACCAACGACCATCGCATCGTCGTATGGAATACGAAACCTATCGAACTTGCGGTCAGGCAGCATCTGGCGCCGCTGATTCACGGTGACGTGATCTTTGACCGCAAGATCGGCGGCACCATCCTCTCCACCGAAGAATTGTTCAGCGCACTTACCGCAAAGCTGCCCCCGGAGCGCATCCTGCTTGCTGGGATTGAAAACGGTGTCTGGAATGACTACAAAGCACGGGATTTTATCCTGCCAAAGATCACCCCCACGACAAGCATGCGCACATGGCAAATGGCCTCGACCAGCCCGGATGTTACTGGCGGCATGGGCTCCAAGGTGACCGCCATGCTGGAATTGGCCGGGAAGTATCCCTCATTGAGCGTTAGTATCTTTTCCGGTGCAGAATCTGGTAACATTTACGCATCATTGATGGGCAGGCAATTGGGAACCTGCATCACAATGGGTGAAAGGGAATAAGATGACCTTCAACCGCGAAGACCAGGAAAGATTTGAAGAGACAATCCTTGCACCGTATGCCGTGCACGCCAAAAACTCAAAAGGACGGCGTTACCCAGAAGCGGAGCCGGCCTTTCGCACCTGCTTCCAGCGCGATCGGGACCGCATTCTTCACACCACAGCCTTTCGCCGCCTGGAATACAAGACCCAGGTCTTTATCAACTACGAAGGCGATTACTACCGCACACGCCTGACGCACACACTCGAAGTGACGCAGATCGGGCGCAGCCTGGCACGCGCCCTCGGCGCCAACGAAGACCTGGTGGAATCCATTTGCATGGCACACGATATGGGACACCCGCCTTTCGGGCATTCCGGCGAGGCCACCCTTAACAAACTGATGAAGGATCATGGCGGGTTCAACCACAACCACCACTCCTACCGCATCGTCACCGAAATCGAAAAACGCTACCCGGATTTCCCCGGGCTCAACCTTTCCTGGGAAGTTCTGGAAGGTATCGTTAAGCATGAAACGGAATACGATAAGACCGATGCCCTCGATTTTGACCCCAGCCTGCGCGGCCACCTGGAAGCCCAGATCACCAACGTAGCCGATGAACTCGCCTATACCTCCCACGACCTGGATGACGGATTGCGTTCTGGCACCATCACCACCGAGATGCTGGAAGGCATCGAATTATGGAACACGGTAGTGAAAAGTTTTGGCAAGCAATCCTGCACTCTGGACGACCTCTCGCGCCACGAGATCATCCGTGAACTGGTCGGGCTTGAAGTGAACAGCATGATCGCCGATTCGGCCATGCGCCTTGAAAAAAGCGGCGTCAAGACCCTGCACGAGTTGCAGTCGCTTCCGTACAACGTGGTTGGCTTCGCCGACGAGATGAAAAAGCACAACCGCGAACTTAAAGATTTCCTTTTCAACAACATGTACCGCCATTACCGCGTGGTACGCATGCAGCAAAAAGCCGAAAAAGTGCTCAGCGAATTATTCAACGCATATATCCGTGAACCTGCCATGCTGCCCAACCAATTCCAGGAACAAATTGACGTAAAAGGAAAAGAGCGTACAATTTGTGATTACCTGGCTGGGATGACAGACCGCTTTGCGGTTGAAGAGCACCTGCGGCTCTTTGACCCCTCGTCACTGCCATAAAACAAGAATTTTGGAGTAAAAATGGAACAACAAGCCACTTACTTAACTGAAGAGGGCGAAAAGAAACTTCGCGCCGAACTGGAACACCTTACCGGCACTGTCCGTGAGGAACTGGCAAAGCGCCTGCGTTCCGCCATTCAGATGGGCGACCTTTCTGAGAATGCCGATTACCATGCCGCCAAAGAGGAGCAGGGTTTCGTAGAAGGCCGCATTGCTTATATCACCCAGTTGCTGCGCAACGTGGTGATCATTGAAGAGAACAAACCCGCAAGCGGGAAAGTGGAGATCGGTTCAACGGTCACCATCCAGGAGGGCAGCGGCCCGGAAATGACCTATACCATCGTTGGCTCGCAAGAGGCTGACCCAATGCACGGCCGCATGTCCTTCAACTCTCCCATCGGCCAGGCACTCATCGGACACACCAGTGGGGAAACCGTGGATGTAGCTACTCCTGTGGGCAGCAAAAAATTCACCATCAAAAAGATTGCATAAAACAAAAAGCCCCCGGTAACCGGGGGCTTTATTTTGATTCATTTACTTAGGCCAAACAGCAATCTCAAGCGTTAGCCGCTCAAAGAAACTGCCGGATGGCAAGGCTCCCTGCCCGTAAACCAGTTCGATGACGCGGGCTTCCAACTGCAAGGTAGCGGTTTCCAGCAGGAGTTGCTGGCCAGGTTCCACCAGCACCGGATCGCCTTTGGAGGCCAAACGCTGGCGGATCATCGGATCGTTCATGGCATGAGAACTCATCAGCACCTTTGTTACAGTCTGAATATCGTTCTTGTCGAACAACCACACTTCAAAGGCCGTTACCTTCTTGGGGTCGCCCACACCAATCGTGTCGGAGATACCTACCCCGCACTCACCCAGGAATGCGCCAGAGGGATCATCAATACTGAAGGAATCGTCATAGAGGTCATCCCCAACAACGTAAGTGGTCATAAAGTGGGCAGCAGGGCTTGATGCAGCCGCTTTTGTTGGAACAGTCCTGGTAGGAGCAGGAGCAGCTTTAACAGGCGCGGGGGGCACATAACTGGCTGCCTTTACCGGCTGTTGTTCTTCTTCAAAATACTCTTCTTCAACTGCGCCTTCTTCAGCCGCGGCTGCGCCTTTTTTGCGGTTGCGGATGAGGAAGATGTAAACCAGCGCACCACCGATAAGGAGGAATAGCGCGCAAAGCAAAGAAAGCAACAAAGTTTGGCCAGAGGAATTCTTGGGTTTGCTGGTAGTGGCAGCAGTGGTCGGCAGTGGCACAGAAGTAGTAGCACCCTCACCAGTAGTGGTGCTGCCGGTGGTGGAGCCCGAAAGCAGTGCGGATTTGAGTGCAACCACCTCCGGCGAGCCGGAGGAATAAGAGCACCCGCCGCTCTGCAGGGTATCAAACATGTACGGAGAAGTATTGATGTTCAAACCCAGCGAGTCGATGCGGGCGCGGGCAAGTTCTGCGCTCTGGTTGACCTTGTAGGAATCAACCACCATGCACAGGTATTGTTTTTTCAAGTCCTCACGAAGATAGCTGGCATCTGCGTCTTTCCATTTGACCGGCCACATCCACCAACCAAGAATGGGCAAACCGATGATCAACCCAATGACCAGGCCAACAATCCCGGCCGTCAAAGGACGTTGCAAAAGCGATTTGATCTTGTCCATTTTTCGCTCCTGTTGCCAAGGAAAATTAGACCGGCCGATTCATGAGGTCGATCACCACAATGGCAACCTAGCGAAAATGTTGCAATATCTGTGCCTACTCGGTGATTACATCACCAATTTGCTCCACCAGGAAGGTCTCCTCGCACTTGGTGCACTGTACTTCCTTTTTGTTGGCAATCACCAGCATGCCGCCGCAGTTGGGGCAAGGTTTGGCAACCGGGCGCTTCCAACTAGTAAAGTCGCAGTTGGGATAATTGGAACATGCGTAGAAGATTCTGCCTTTGCGGGTCTTGCGCAATACCACATCGCCGCCATCCTTGGGACAGGTGACGCCAATTTTCTCCAACAGCGCCTCTGTGTGGCGGCAGGTAGGGAAATTGGAGCAGCTGATAAATTTTCCGTAACGCCCCCAGCGGATCACCAGATCGTGACCGCAATCCGGGCACAGCCTGCCAATCTTTTCAGGTTCGGTCTTGGAAACCGGCATCTCTGCCTGGGCCTTTTTCACCGTCGGTTCAAACTTGGTGTAAAACTCACCAATCACCTTCGTCCAGTCCACCTTGCCGTCTGCCACCTGGTCCAGTTCGGATTCCATATTGGCGGTAAATTGGAGATCCACAATATCCGGGAAGTGGTTGACCACCAGGTCGTTTACCAGAATGCCAGTTTCGGTGGGGAAAAGGCGTTTGGCTTCGCGGGTGACGTAGCCGCGCTGTTGAATGGTGGAAAGAATTGGTGCATAAGTTGAAGGACGGCCGATGCCGTATTCTTCAAGCACCTGCACCAGGGTAGCCTCGGTATAGCGCGGGGGCGGTTGGGTAAAGTGCTGCTCGGGGATCAGGCGCATCAGGCGCTGTTTCTGGCCTTCTTCCAGCCCCGCCGGAATCTTAATGTTTTCGGGTTCATCTGACTTCTGGTCTTCATCGGCTGCCTCTTCATAAACAATGAGAAAGCCGGGGAATTTGATGGTGGAGCCAGAAGCGCGGAAGAGATATTGATGTGCCTTGCCATCGGCAGTCACTTCCACAGAAAGGGTATCGTACACCGCCGATTCCATCTGCGAAGCCACAAAACGCTGCCAGATAAGTTGATAGAGTTTGAATTGCTCAGGCGAAAGGAATTCCTTGATCTTTTCCGGTTGGCGCAGCACGGAAGTGGGGCGGACGGCCTCGTGGGCTTCCTGCGCCGAAACCGCGCGCGTTTTATAGGTCGGTGCAGTAGCGGGCAGAAAACTCTCGCCATAGGTCATCTTAATGAATTCGCGTGTCTCGTTGACGGCCACTTCAGCCACGTTGGTTGAGTCGGTGCGCATGTAGGTAATTAAACCAACCGTGCCCTCTCCCAGGTCAATACCTTCGTACAACTGTTGCGCAATCATCATAGCACGGCGTGCGGTATACCCCAGCCGCCGTGAGGCTTCTTGCTGCAGCGTGCTGGTAATGAAAGGCGCAGAAGGTTTGCGGCGCCGTTCGCTGCGCTTGATCTTCGTGATGGTAAACCCCGCGCCTTCCAGGTCGTGCAGGTAGCCCTCGGTGACTTCCTGATTTGATAGCTCAGGGTCTTTTTCATCAATTTTGGCCAGTTTGGTAAGGTAAGTGGTCTTTTTGGTTTCCGGCGAAAGCTCAGCCTCAATTGACCAATACTCCACCGGATTGAACGCTTCGATTTCACGCTCGCGTTCCACGATCAACCGTAAGGCCACCGATTGCACACGCCCGGCAGAAAGGCGGCTGCGCACCTTTTCCCACAGCACCGGGCTGATGGAATAACCCACCAGGCGGTCCAATACGCGCCGTGCCTGCTGCGCATCCACCAAATCCATATTGATCTCGCGTGGACTGGCAAATGCCTCGTTGATTGCCCCTTCAGTGATCTCATGGAACACCACGCGCTGAGAGAGTTTGGGCTCGATCTGCGCCGCTTCCATCAGGTGCCAGGCAATGGCCTCCCCTTCGCGGTCGGGGTCGGTAGCCAGGTAAATCTGTTCGGCATCTTTGGCCAGCGCCTTCAATTCCTTTACCACCAGGCGTTTTTCGTTCGGCACGCGATACTTGGGGGTAAAGTTGTTTTCCACATCCACCGAGAGTTCAGAGCGCAGCAGATCGCGCACATGCCCCACGGAGGCTTTCACGGTATAGCCCTTTCCCAAAAAACGCCCCACCGTCTTTGCCTTGGCCGGAGACTCAACGATCACCAGCTTGCCGCTGCGCTGCTTGACCTTTGGGGCGGGTCTTTCCATCCCCTGATGGGCCGGGGTGCCCCCCATGCGATAGAGGCTGGTACCGCACACGGCGCACTTACCCCGTGTGACCGGAGTACCCTTAGCATTAAACTCCGCCACCGGATCAAGAATCTCACGTTTCGCTTTACATTTTACGCAATAGGCTTCCATGGCACTGCTCCTACAAAAAAAGAGTATAGTGGTTTGTTTTCAGGTATTCCACCAGTTTTTTAACTTGCTCGCTCTCCCCGCGCGGACACATCAACAGCGCATCGGGGGTATTGACAATGATCATGTTTTGAACACCCAGAGGGACAACCAGCTTATGCTCGTCCCCGGAATAAACAAGGGAATTCCCGCTATTCAACGCCACAATTTTACCGCCAAGCAGAATGTTTCCGTCCTTATCCGCCGGCATCACCTCAAACAGGGAATCCCAACTCCCTACATCATTCCAGCCAAGCTCGCTCACCGGAAAGACCACCACTTTATGCGATTTTTCCATGATACCGTAATCGATCGTTTCGGGATGGATGGCTTCCCAGGCAGTGCGAAATTCGGAAGACGCATGGTCGCGGCCAATCAGCGAAGTAAGCCGCTCGATGGTGTTGGATAAAGCAGGTAAATAACGTTTGATCTCCTCAAGGATCACAGAGGCCTGCCAGATGAACATACCGGAATTCCAAAAGTATCTGCCGCTTTCGACAAAGGTCTGCGCTCGTTCTTCACCTGGCTTTTCCTCAAAGCGCGCAACCCTGAAAGCATTTTTCGACAGGAATGACCCCGCCAGTTCACCGGTCTCGATGTAGCCATACCCTGTTGCGGCAAAAGTGGGGGCTATCCCCAGCGTCACCAGCTGCCCGCTTTCAGCGCACATGCATGCGGAGGCCAAAAGCAAGTGGAATTTGGCCACATTCTGGATAAAGTGATCGGCGGTCAATACTACCATGATCCCCTGAGGGTCCTTTTTGGCAATGGCAGCCGCACCCAAAGCCACCACGGCAGCCGTACCGCGCGGCATCGGCTCCAGCAGATAATTCTCAGCGGGTATCTGCGGTGCCAGCTGCATCAGTTTTTGGGCTTGCTCGGCAACCGTGACAATAAGGATGTTTTCCGATGGGAATAAACCATCCAGCCGCTCAATGGCAATCTCGAAAAGGGTCTTGCCGCCAAAAATGCCCAGTAACTGTTTGGGGGTTTCCTTGCGGGAGAGCGGCCACAATCTGGTGCCACCGCCGCCGGCCATGATGACTGCATAGGCATGATCAATTGCTTGCATGCGTCAGGTATTTTCCTTTCTCATCGCGTATGGCGACATAACTCATGCCGCCTACCTGGGAGACCATTCCTTTTAATTCTAACATCGTTAGCAATGCAGATACTTCATTAATTGGCATTTTTGTCAGACGGCACACTTCGTCAATATGCACCGGTTCCTGGGATAGCGCCGCAAGCAACTTTGCCTCTACTGCATCCACAGGGAATTCTCTGCGGCTGCTCTGCTTCTCAGGAATTTTCTCCAGCTTGAGAACGTCAAGGATCTCACTCATCCGCAGCAATGGCCGCGCACCCTGTTCGATCAGCTTATTGGTGCCCTCGCTCTGCGGCGCCAGTATGCTGCCAGGGACAGCAAAGACTTCCTTGCCTTGCTCAACGGCAAACTCGGCGGTGATCAAGGCACCGCTCGTCTCGCCGGCTTCCACCACAATCGTAGCCAGAGACAGGCCGGAGATGATGCGGTTGCGCGGCGGAAAATTTACCCCATCCGGTTTTGTGCCGAGGGCATAATCGCTCACCAGCGCTCCCTGTGCACAAATCTCCATCGCTAATTTGGTATGTTCCGGTGGATAAATTACGTCCACCCCACTGCCCAACACCGCCAGAGTACGGCCTCCCGCTTTGAGGGCTCCCTGGTGTGCTATGGCGTCCACACCGCGCGCCAGGCCGCTGATCACGGTAATACCGTTGTGCGCCAGAAAAGCCGCCAGCTCGGTTGCCACCTGCCGCCCGTAAGCGGTAACGCGCCGGGTGCCCACAACTGCCACGGCCCAGTCATCTTCCACATTGATCGAGCCTTTCACATAAAGTACCGGCGGCGGTTGGTCAATCTCGCGCAAACGCCGGGGGTAGTCGCTATCCTCAATGGTGAAGACGCGCACATCTTTCTGGTGCAAAGTATCCATCAGGCGGTCCAGATCAATGCTTTTACGTGCAGTGAGAAAGTTTTCCACCACTTTACCGGGAAGTCCGGCGGCAATCAAACCCTCGGTCGGTGCATTCCAGGCCGTTTCTGCCGAGCCAAAAAAATCCAGCAGCCGGCGCATGCGTACCGCACCGATGCCCCTGACAGTATTGAACCCCACCCAATAGGCTTTTGAATCCACTTGTGGTTCATTCCCATTGAGGAAGCCGGACAGTCATTCGTTTGCTTCCTCGGTCAATATCCTTAATGAATTCCTTCACGGCCGGGATCAGAATCTCATCCCCATTTTCCGGTTGTACCACGTACACATCATTGGCACCGGTGGTAATGATTTCGGCGAGCATGCCGACCAATCCCCCGTTCTCGTCGAACACCTGCATACCGACCACTTCATGGTGATAAAACCGCCCATCCTCAAGCGGGTCGGCATCACTTGTTTTGATCATCACAAACTGGTTGCGGAAGGCTGCCGCCTGATCGCAGTCTTCAACCCCCTCAAAGCAAATGAGCATGGTGTTACCATTTTCTCGAGCCGCCGCCACCTTCAAAGACTGGTGAGAGTGCCCGACATAAACCTGAAGTCCTGGCTTGATCATCTGCGGGTTATCGGTAAACACTTCCAGCAAGAGATCTCCTTTGAGGCCATGCGTGCGGCGCAATTTGCCTAAAGTTAAGTACACAGGCTCGCCCGACCTGGGCGAGCCTGAAGTAGGTTGTTCACGTTTTCGGGTTGTTGGTGCCGGGCTCATTTTGGTTCAGCAACATCCAGCGAGGCTTGCTTTCCCTCGCGGGCTGCGGCTACGCGCAGAAGCACACGCATGGCATTGGCCACCCGCCCACCCTTGCCGATCACCCTGCCCATATCCTCACGGGCAACGTGCAGTTCCAGGTTCTCTTTGCCACCGGAACGATACTGCGAAACGGAAACCTGTGATGGGTCGTCCACAAGGCTTAACGCAACGTATTCAATCAATTCTTTCACAGAGCCTCCTTCCACTGTTGTGCGTGGAGGGTTGTAAGCAGAACTTTTGAAATGATTCATTGACTACTTGGCTTTGGCCAGGGAGGAACGCTGCTGCATCGCCTTTTCGGCTTCGGCCAGCAGGGTTTCAACCGCCTCACCTTTTTTGAAGCGCTCAAAGCGCTCCATCAGCCCAACAGACTTGAAGAGCTTGACCACCGATTCACTGGGGACAGCACCCTTCTGCATCCACTCATAGGCGCGGTCTTCCTTCACCTCAAGAGTGAATGGTTCGGTGGTAGGAACATAAGACCCAATGATCTCAAGGAATTTGCCGTCACGCGGGCTTTCTTTATCTGCCACCACCACACGGTAGGTGGGCTGGTGCCGTAAACCTGTTCTGCGCAAACGAATTCTTACCATTTGTATTTCTCCTGTTTTCAACTAAAAATGATCAAATTTGCGTGACTCAAAAATCCACCTTGGCGAGGGGCGCTGAAGGGTGCGCAAACCGCCGTTTTCATTTTGATCACTTGAACATACGGGGAATTCCTCGCCCGCCTGTTTTCTGAAGTGTCTTCATCAACTTTTGTGCATCCCTGAACTGCTTGAGGATGCGATTGACTTCCTGTACCTCCGTACCGGCTCCCCGGGCAATCCTGCGGCGCCGCGAGGCATTGAGGATATCGGGGTCGCGGCGTTCCTGCCGCGTCATCGAATTGAGGATGGCTTCCGTCAGCTTTAGGCGGGTTTCCGTCTCTTCAGGGGAGACCTTTTCTGCCATTTTGCCCATTCCGCCCGGCAGCATATCCAGAATCTGTGAGAACGGGCCCATCTTGCGGATCTGTTTCAGTTGATTGGCGAAATCCTCCAGGGTGAACTTTCCCTTGAGCATCCGCTCGGCTTCTTCCTTTTCGATCTTTTGATCGAAAGCGGCTTCTGCCTTCTCAATAAACCCAATCATATCACCCATTCCCAAAATTCGGGAAGACAATCGCTGCGGGTCGTAGGCTTCCAGGGCATCCACGCCCTCGCCCACACCCAGATATTTGATCGGCACACCGGTGACGCTGCGCACCGAAATAGCCGCACCGCCCCGGGCATCACCATCCATTTTAGTAAAGATGAGGCCGGTGATTTTGACGGTATCACGGAAGCCCTCGGCAATGTGCAGCGCTTCCTGGCCGGTCATGGCATCTACCACCAACAAAATATCCACCAGCTTGACCTTTTTGGTGATCGCCAACAATTCATCCATCAATGGCTGGTCAAGCTGCGAACGCCCGGCGGTATCCAGGATCACCACGGTATAGCCGCCCTTTTGTGCTTTATCAAAAGCACGCGCAGCCAGTTGCGGCGGCTTGACACCGTCTTCGGTCATCACTTCCACGCCAATGCGCTCGCCAAGTGTCTGGAGCTGCTTGATCGCTGCCGGACGATAAGGGTCGCAGGCCACCAGGAGCACCCGTTCGCCTTCAGAGCGCAGCTTGCGCGCCAGTTTGGCGGCTGCGGTGGTTTTGCCGGAACCCTGCAAACCCACCAGCATGATCGCATAGGGTTTAACCCCTGAGAGATTCAGCTTGGCCGGTTCGCCAAGCGTGGCGATCAATTCATCATTAACAATCTTGATTACTTGCTGCGCCGGGTTAAGCGCCTTTGAAACCTCAGCACCCACTGCTCTTTCGCGTACCCGCTGAATAAAGTCCTTGACCACGCCGTAATTGACGTCGGCTTCAAGCAACGCCAGGCGTACCTCGCGCAGCATGGCATCCACGTCGGCTGCGGTTAACTTGCCGCGCCGGCGCAATTGCTGAAACACATCGTTCAATCGGCTGGTCAGATTTTCAAACATGAAACACTTTCAAAAGGTCAGCTATTAATTATGTAGAATACCCATCTGCATCAGGTCAGGCATGATTTTATAGCCAGTGCCGTATTCGGTCAAGTCAATTGGTACAGAAACCATTTTATCGCACCGGTGTTAATTTGCCATATTGGTATTCTCTATGGAGACGAAAATGAACAAAGTTATGGTTGTTACAGACAGCACTGCCAACATCCCCGCGCAATTGATGAGCCCACTACCGATTGAGGTATTGCCGCTGCAGGTCATTTGGGATCACCAGATCTATCGCGATGGTATCGACATCCAACCCAAGGCCTTTTACGAGCGCCTTGCCGTCGATAAAGTGATGCCCACCACCTCGCAGACGACGCCGGAAGAATTCAAATCTGCCTATGCTGCTCTACTTGAAAAAGGATACGATATCCTCAGCATTCACATCTCCAGCAAATTATCCGGCACGCTGGATTCAGCAGTGCAGGCAAAGCGCGCTTTTCCGGGCGCCCACATCGAACTGGTTGATTCCTTCAGCACAAGCATGGCAATGGGGTTCCAGGTGCTCAGTGCAGCGCGCATGGCAAGCATTGGCGCCAGCCTAGCAGAATGCAAGGCTGTGGCTAGTGAAGCTACCAAGCACACCGGGGTTTACTTTGCGGTCAATACACTTGAGTTCCTGCACCGCGGCGGACGTATCGGTGGGGCAGCAGCCTTTTTGGGGACTATGCTCAATCTAAAACCGTTGCTTGAGTTACGCGAGGGCCGCATTGAAGCCGTTGAAAGAGTACGTACCTTCAGCAAAACCGTGGACCGCCTGCTTGATCTGGTGGAAGCACGCCTGGACAAGGAAAATGGCCCCATCCGCCTTTCAGCTATTCACGCCAACGAAGAGAAAAAAGCCCAGGAATTGCTGGAGCGCGCTGCCAAGCGCTTTTCAACCACTGTGGTCACAGACGCCGTAATCACCTCGGTGAGCCCTGTTCTGGGCACGCACACCGGACCCGGAGCGCTGGGCCTAGCGTTCATGAGCGGAATGTAGGCAAAATCTCTCCAAGCGAAAAGGACGACCCTCGAGCGGCCGTCCTTTTTTTGCTTTTGTGGAGTCTGGTAAAATCATCAATAGATCACTCTTACGAGGTGCACATGAAGAATTTTCCCGCCATCGGCTTGCAAATCCCCACCCTCTTGCTCCCAGCCCCTTCAGTTGACCTGCAAAAATGGGCCGTCATTGCCTGTGACCAGTTTACCTCACAGCCCGATTACTGGAAAAAGGTAGCAGAGATTGTGGGCGATGCCCCCTCCACGTTCAATATCACATTGCCGGAAATCTACCTGGGCAAAGCGGAGGAAGCCGAGCGCCTGTACTCAACACAGGTGCGCATGAAGGAGTACATCGAAAAAGGCATTCTCGTTCCTTACGATGGGATGATCTACGTGGAACGCAGCGTCGACGGGAAAACGCGCCGCGGCCTGATGGTGGCACTTGACCTTGAGCAATACGATTTCTCCAAAGGTTCGCAAAGCCTTATCCGCGCCACCGAGGGGACCATCCTTGACCGCCTGCCGCCGCGCATCAAAATCCGCGAGAAAGCCAGCCTAGAATTGCCGCACATTCTTGTGCTCATTGACGACCCGCAGGATACAGTGATCGGGCCGGTGGAAAAAGCCGCCAATACCCTGCCGCTCGCTTACGATTTTGACCTGATGCTTTCCAGCGGCCACCTGAGCGGGCGCAAAGTAACCCAGCCCGGTTTGGAGTCCGGCGTAGTATCTGCACTGGAAAAACTGGCGCAACAGGAAACTTTCCACGCAAAGTACGGTGTCTCAAAAGATTACGGCGTCCTGTTGTACGCGGTTGGCGATGGTAACCACTCACTGGCAACCGCCAAATCGATCTGGGAAAAGCTGAAACCGGAAGTCGGCATGGATCATCCTGCCCGCTATGCACTGATCGAGTTGGAAAATATCCACGACCACGGGCTTGAGTTTGCCCCCATTCACCGCGTACTCTTTGGCGTCAAAGCCGATCCACTGCAGGCCATGAGAGAGGCCTTTGGCAGCAGGCTCACAGTCGCAGTCGCCATGGACCAGCAGGAAATGATGCGTACTGTAAAGGAGCAAACTCAGGACGCGCAAAAGATTGGCTATGTCTCTGCGCAAGGGTGCAAAGTTCTCAGTATCACCTCCCCCACCAGTACTCTGCCGGTGGGTACCCTGCAGGGCTTTTTGGACCCCTGGCTCAAAGCCGGGCAAGCAGAAAGCATTGATTACGTGCATGGAGATGATGTGGTGTGCGAACTGGGTGCCCAGCCTGGCAACGCAGGTTTTTACCTGCCGCCGATGGGAAAAGACCAGCTGTTCAAAACGGTCATTCTGGATGGCGCCCTGCCCCGCAAAACCTTCTCGATGGGAGAAGCACACGAAAAGCGTTTTTACCTTGAGGCGCGCAAGATCGTGCGCTAACGAGAGGCTATGGAAAATTCAAACCCAACCGCACAAGAACCCCACAACGGCAATAACACCATCGCCGGCCTGGAAGGAGTGCTCAAACCCGAAAACAAAGCCAGGGTCACTATCCGCCTGAATGAAGGCAATGACCACCCCAACCTGGCCTTTTGGCTGGAAGACGCCAACGGTGCCCACATTGCGCGCTCGTTCATTATCAACTGTTCTGAGCTGCAGGTGGATTTCACGCTGCACCTCCGCAGCGTCAACCCGCCCTTGCCCATCACACTGCACTGCGAAACCTTTTTCGAAGACGACCAGCCCATCGACCACAAAGAATGTACCATCGAGGCCAGTTCCTGAGCACAAGTATGAAAACCGGATATACGATCCTCGCCGGGCTGATGTGCCTGTGCCTGACCGGCTGCGGAAACACCACCGGCGCAGCCAGCACCGCTACGGAAACGACTACAAGTACACCAACGGCAACTTCTACCCCGCTGCCCAGCCCAAGCGCAACTGCTACCACCCTCCCGACAGCAACAGTCGAAATGGCATTGCAGGTGTGCAGCCCCTTGCAGGGAATTGAGCGCTCACAACTGAGGTTGATCACCTCGTATGCCTTCATCACCCCGGATAATTACGTTGAAAGCGGACACCCCGCCATTGATTTCTCTTTTTACCAGTTTGAAAACAATCTCACGGGTGAGAAATACACCACCTTTGCCAATTTTCCGGTGCAGGCTATCCTGCCGGGTACAGTAATCCTGATAGAGAACGACCGCTTTCCCTACGGGTACATGGTGCTCATCGAAACCCCTTTCACACAGATTAGCGCTGATTTTTCACCTACCATTACCACCCCCACACCACTGCCGCCAAGTGCTTACTCGACGGACGAGCGCTGCCCGGTTGCTGGCGCACAGGTAAGTTACGACCCAACCGCCAAATCCATATATACACTCTATGCCCACCTTGCCAGCCTGCCCCTGGTTAAAACCGGTGACACAGTAGCCTGCGGCCAGTTGCTCGGCTACGCCGGGAAGACCGGGCACGCCGCTGAAGACCATCTGCACCTGGAAGTTCGCATCGGCCCCTCCCATGCCCAATTCGGTTCAATCGGCGCCTACCATTCTTCGAACACAGACGAAGAACGGTACAATTATTGCATCTGGGCACTATCAGGTATTTTTCAGGCGATCGACCCCGCGATCCTGCTCTATCCGGAGTAACGCCCGCCTGCCCGGGAGCAGTAATGGCAATCTGGAAGCGCAACTCAAGAACTCTTCTTCTGGCCGCATTCACAATCAGCCTGATGTTAAGCGCCTGCAGCAAGCCAACTGCCACGCCTATGCCAACCAACACACCAGCGCCAACCCAGTCAAGTATCCTTCCCACCAGCACCCCCACGCAGACCCTTCAACCTACCCCCACATTGCTCCCAACACCCGCGCAGGTGGCAAACAACCTTCCGGTGGGGGTGATCGTATTTACCATGGGCGATGGCGCATACCGCCATCTTTATGCTTACCAGCCCAACTACTTACCGGTTTCGCGCCTCACCAGCGGCAACTGGGATGATATCGACCCCGCCATCAGCCCCGACGGCAACTCGATGGTATTCGCTTCCAATCGCTCGGGCCAGTGGGACATTTACCTGTGGCAGTTAGCAGCGAACACACTCCGGCAAATCACCAACACTCCTGAATTTGAAAATGGCCTCAACTGGTCGCCCGATAACCAGTGGATCACCTATTCGGTTGAATCGAGTAACGAAAGCAACATCTTTATCCAATCCACCACCGATAGCGCTTCGGCGCCGTTCCAATTGACAGAAAACATGGGGAACAATATCTCCCCGGCCTGGTCACCTTTGGGGAGACAGGTGGTTTTCTCCAGTGACCGCAATGACTCCTACGAGATCTGGCTTGCCGACCTGGATCGGTCTGACAACCGCTTTGAATTGATCGCCGGCGGGGATAACGCCGATTACCTTGCGCCGACCTGGTCGCCGGATGGACAGGCTTTAGCCTGGGAGAAATTGCAAGGCGATTTAAGTACCATCGAATCTGCACAATTATCCAACCTTGCAGGCGGGGCAACAGCCATCGGTACCGGCAAATTGCCCTTCTGGTCCGTTGATGGCAACACAATCCTCGCCAGGTTCGATGACCCCAACCAATACTACCTCACGGGGTACAGGGCCCAAAACGGCCAACTGGCATATCCTTTGATCGCCCTGCCGGCTAAAGCTACTCATTTTCAATGGGCGGCAGGGAACTCTTTTGAAAACATCTCCGCGCTGCTGGCTGCATCTACAACCAGCCCGCGCGGAGCGTATTGCCAGCCCGTGCAAACATTAGATCCAAACGGTACCGGCAGGTTTTCGCTGGTAGCACTGGGGTCCGTCAAGGTCAGTAATGCTTACCTCTCTGATACGAGCGACGAGTGTTTTGCGGCGCTGCGCCAGGCGGTGGGCGCGAGGCTGGGTTGGGATTTCTTGGGAATCTTAAAAAGCGCAGCTTTACCGGTCACCACGGCAGCAGACCCGGGCATCCCGCAAAACTGGCTTTACAGCGGCAGAGCGATTGCGCTCAATCTGGCGCCCCTGGATGCCGGCTGGATGGCCGTCAGCCGTGAAGATTTTGAAGGCCAAACATACTGGCGGGTGTGGGTGAAATGCCTCAAGCAGGATGGCTCCTGCGGCGAGACCGTGCATACACCTACGTGGGATTTTCCCGCGCGTGCCTCCGGTGACCTGGCCGCCTTTGAAGCCGGCGGCAAAACCGCCGCTGCGCCAGGCGGGTACTGGCTAGACTTTACGGATATTGCACTCCAGTACGGTTGGCAACGGCTGCCCGCGCAAAGCAACTGGCGTACCTATTACCCGGGCATCCTTTTCAATACCTTTGCTTTCACGCAGGGGAAGTCCTGGGAACAGGCAATGCTGGAACTCTATCCGCCAGATGTGATCCAGCTTTTGGAAGCCGGAAAATGAAGCATCGCCTGTTACGACATATCCCCAAAAGACATTTTCAGCAGTTCTTCGCTGTCTCTCTCGCTGTGATTTTCCTGCTGACTGGAATGCTCTGCCTGGGCAGTACCACTGCCAAAGCCGAGACAAGCGAAGCTACACCGACACCTTCTGAAGAAGCCACGACCTCTACATTACCGGATTTTAGCCAGGAGCCTGCCTGGGCAGACCCGGCCTGGGGAAGTACCGTTTATGACGTTCCCCTTGCGCTCACCAGCCATGACCATTTTTACTTTACCCACCCGCTTGCTATTGCCAATAACCACCATCTCAATGCCGATTACCGCTACGGCTATTACTATCCGGAAGAAGACGTGGTGCATACCGGGATCGACATCATCGGCTCGAGAGGCGACCCGGTGCTGGCGGCAGCGGCCGGCAAGGTGATTTTTGCCGGCTACGGGCTGCTCAACGGAGCCAACAGCACCAACGATCCTTACGGAATGGCTGTAATGATCCGCCACGACTTTACCTTTCAAGGCTATACCATCTACAGTGTTTACGCCCACCTCGATAAGGTTACTGTCAATAAAGGGGATTGGGTTGAAACCGGCACCCAGGTGGGCGTGATCGGCATGACGGGAAACACCTCCGGCCCGCACCTGCACTTTGAAATCCGCATTGAGAACCAGGATGGAGATAAAGTGCAAAACCCGGAACTATGGATCGCCCCCCTGGTTGGATACGGCGTTCTGGCCGGGCGCGTTGAGACCAGCTATGGCATGCTCCTCACCACCAAAAACCTGTGGCTTAAATCCCTGGATAGCGGCAAAACACAAACGCTCATCACCTATGCTCCCAAAACCAAACAGGTGGATGATTATTACCAGGAGAATTTTGCGGTTGGCAATCTGCCAGCAGGTGACTACGAACTCTCAACTTACTATAACGGGGTTCTCTACAAGCAAAATATTTACATTGCACCGGGAGCAGTGAACTACATCGTATTCCACGGTACGAGCGGCTTCAGCCAGGGTGCTCCAGAGGATCTTACTTCTGCTTCCTTCTTAGTTCCCTACCCATAAATCATTAATTTCTCCACATTTTTTACTTGACAATCCCCCCTTACGGTTTGAAAATAGGGGAAGCTTTGTTGATTATGGAGGTTTTCATGTTCGTAAAAAAATACGGCATAAGGGTTCTGGCGATCATCCTCACCCTTGCCGCGCTCACTGCCTGCGCTAAAGGCACCCCTACTGTGGATCCAGTTGCCAGGATTACCGAACTGGCAGCCACCGTCCAGGCACAAATCACCGAGATGGCGCTGCTCACGCCCTCTGCCACGGCGACGCTCACGCCAACCGAGACAGGTACGCCAACGCTTACCCTGGCAGCTACCACCCCTGCGCCTGCCACCCCAACCAGAAATCCTTTTTTTGCCACCACCGTCGGGGATAATTCCAAATGGATAGAAGATATTACCATCCCGGATTACTCACAGGTTGCCCCTTCATCGACGTTTGTTAAAACCTGGCGCATCCAGAATACCGGCTCCACCACCTGGACAACCGATTACAAATTGATCTACCTGGATGGCATGCAGGATGCCAGCGGCGCCCTCTCAGTTAAACTCACCAAGAGTGTCGCACCCGGCGATACGGTTGACATAAGCGTTACCTTTACCGCACCCGCCAGCAACGGCCTCTACACGAGCTACTGGAAAATGTACACTGCCACTGGCTATATTTTTGGTGACCCTTTCTACATGTATGTCAATGTTGGCACCGGCACTTTAACTCCTACCACTGCCGTTACTGGCACCATCACCCCAACGAGCGCAACCAGCACCCCCACGCCAACCGCCAGCACCACCCCATAGGATGGTTCATGGCTCTTCCAGAAGCAGTTACAGGTTTGGAAGCACAAATCAAAGCCGAGGCTTACCGCCTTGGCTTTTGTTTATGCGGGATCACCACCTCAGCCCCATTGGAAGGGTTTCCAAAATACGAGAACTGGCTGGCCTCCGGCAAGCATGCCGGGATGAAATACCTGTCGACGGATTTTCACCGCAACATGCGCCAGGACCCGCGCCTGCTGATGCCCGGCGCCAGTTCCATTCTGTGCCTGGCATACTTGTACCCGCTGCATGCTCCCACTGCACTTGAGCAAAAAGGCACATTCCTGACGGCAGGTTATCTCGGTTCGAGAGATTACCATCTTATACTGCCGGAAAAACTGGCCCTGCTGGTGGAACGCATTGAAACCCTGTGTGGAACAAAAGTTGAGCATCGTATCTTTACCGATAGCGCCCCCGTTTTGGAACGCGAACTGGCTGCACGGGCCGGGTTGGGGTGGATCGGTAAGAATTCCTGCCTGATCAGTCCCATAGCCGGGTCCGCTTTTTTGCTGGCGGAGGTGTTCCTCAATCTGGCACTGGTACCGGATACCCCCTACCATGAAGACAGATGCGGTTCCTGTCAACGCTGCATTTCAGCCTGCCCAACGCAGTGCATCTCCCCGGATCGCACTGTCGATGCAAGACGCTGCATCAGTTACCACACCATCGAGAACAAAGAGCAAATTCCGCAGGAGATTGCTGCACGCACGCCCCCCTGGTTGTTTGGCTGCGATATTTGCCAGGCGGTATGCCCGTGGAACCACAATGCCGCAAAAGACGAAACGAGCGGAACCTATACCACTGCTGAGCTGATGGCTTTCCTGGAAATGGATGTGGAAGCGTTTGCCAGAAAGTTCCACGAATCTGCCATTTTGCGCACAAGGTATTCCGGTTGGGTGCGCAATGTCTTGATCAACCTGGCCAGTGTTGAGGGTTCGATCAGCCAACCAGCCCTTCGCAATTTTCTGAACCATCAGGCGGACCCCCGACTAAGAGAATTGGCCAAATCGCTACTCGAACAAAAATAAAAAACGCGGACTTTTCAGTCCGCGTTTTTGTTATTGCCTGGTAAGTGCCGGGGGTATTCCCTCAGCCAGATAGTTGACTATCTGAATCAATGAGGAGTGGGCGTGAGCGTTGGTGTTGCGGTTGGCAACGACTGGCCGCCAACCAGCGTGCTGGTAGGCTGCTTGGTTGGGGTCGGCGTCACCAGGTTGACGCGCACTTTCAATTTTTGCCCCGGGTAGATCATGTTAATGTCCGTGATCGAGTTCTTGGCAATGATGTCATCAACAGTGCTGTTGAAGTAAGATGCGATCGTCGCTAACGTATCGCCGCTCTGAACCGTATATTCCACTACGGTGCCGCGCGGCAGGTCACTGGGCACGGGCGTGGGGGTGGGCAGCTTCTGGCCGGGGGCAGGGATGATGATCTTCTGGCCGGGGACAATCGGGCAGATGCCGTCGGTCAACTCAAAGTTATTGATTGCCAAAAGGACAAGAATGTCCACATTAAACTGCTCGGCCAGAGCGGAACAACTGTCATTCTCTTTCACCTCATAGATTTGCGGGCCAGAGGCCGTGGCAGTCATGGTGGGGGTAGGCGTGTCGCTTGGAGTCGGCGTGTTCGAGGCAGTTGGCGAGGGAACAGTCGCCGTTGGTGTAAAGGTTGCCGTGGCAGTCGGCGTCTTGGTGGCAAAAATGCTACCCAAGGGTTTCTTAGAGCCTGAAACCACTGTGATGATTATAAAGATGCCCACGATCGCCAATATGCCTGCCAGCACCCCGAGTACGAATGGCATGATCTTTTGGCGTTTTTCGAATTTTTTAATAACAGATTGTGGCGTGTCAAAATTGTTCATAGTAGTTCCTGCTTGAAAGTATTGCCTCCAGAAATGTAGAGCAGTATCTTAGTTACCAAAAAACATCATACCATAAAAAAACAGCCTTTTTTGGAGCGTTTAATCTTCCCATTAACCTGCGTGATATAATCATCACTACTGGCCTAACTAATTGTCAACTGCGGAGGTTCTGAAATGGAAATCTCAACCAATCAATTCAAACATTGCGACGTGGTCAAAGTAACCGGCCGACTGGATAGTTTTACTGCTCCAAAGTTAGCTGAAGAATTGGCAAAGATTAACGACCAGGGTCGTTTTAAAATTGTCCTGGACTTCACCGGGCTGGACTTTATTTCCAGCGCAGGTTTACGTGTGTTGATCGCTTCTCTAAAGAATTGCAAGCGCTACAACCGCGGCGATGTAGTTGTTGCCGGCCTAAGCTCTGCCATTCAAACCGTTTTTGAACTGGCAGGTTTTCACCGCATCATTAAAATTTTCCCGGATGTGCTTTCCGCAGTGGGGGCATTTTAAACCTTCTCATGCCCACGCGAACATTTGCAGGCGTCTATGCGAGTCTGGCTGAAATTGCAGAATTCGTAAGGTTTTCAGTTAACGACTCTTCCATTTCCTCAACGGAACTCTTTTCGCTTGAAACTGCGGTGGATGAGGCTGTTTCCAATATCATCGAACATGCCTACGAGGGCGAGGGAAAAGGAACGATTCGCTGTCAGATCGATGTACGCCAGGATTTCGTCAAGATCACACTGGACGACCACGGCAAACCCTTTAATCCCTCTGAAGTTCCTGCGCCCAGGTTACATAACAAGTTGAAGTTAAGGGAAAACCACGGGCTGGGTTATTACATGATGTGCCAGTTGGTTGATGATGTCAGTTTTGATTTTAATGAAAAACGTAATCGTGTAACCCTCATCAAAAACCTCGACAAAAGTGGTTAATCATCTCGAGTTTACCTGGCAAGACTATCTAGATCTCGGCGAAGAACTTCTCCGGCTTCCCAACACGCGCGCCCTGGTAGAGAAGCTCCAGGACACCGTCAACACCCGGCTACACTGCAAGTCAAAACTGTGGCTATGCGAGCCGCATTACCCGCTGCCGGCAGAGCCGCCGGTGGATACACTCCCCACTGAACAAGCGCCAGAAATCGTTACGTTGGCTTTTCAACACAAATCCCTTTACACCATTCCCCCGTCAAATCCTCAGCAGCAACCCCTCATTTACGAAATTGCCCTCCCCCTCACCACCCGGGATAACACGCTGGGTATCTTTCAGGTTAGCCGCACTAGCAAAAAACCATTTCGTGAAGATGAGATTCAATACCTGGAAGGCCTGGCAGCTTTTGCTGCCCTCTCCATGCAGGTCAACCGCCAGGTCACGCTCAAGAACTGGCGTTACGACCAGCTCTCGCTGGTCAGGTCAGTGAGCTCGCAAATTGCCAACGAACTCGACCTGGATGAACTCAGCAAAAAGGTTACCAACCTGATCCAGTGCACTTTTGATTATTACTATGTTGGGCTTTACACGCTGGCACCCAACACCCGGCAGCTTCAGTTTCGCGCCAGTTCGCTCGAATGCATTCCCTCAAGCAGCCCACTTCAACATGTGGTGTATGGCGAAGGCCTGGTAGGCGAAGTAGCCAAGACAGGCAAGGAAATCATCTGCAAAGACGTCTCCAGTGAGCCGCGTTATATCTGGATTGACACTCTGCCCGATACAAAAGCCGAGGCCGTTCTCCCTTTGATCGTTGAGAACCGCATCCTGGGTGTTCTGGATATCCAAAGCCGCGCCAGGGGGGCTTTCCACGAAAATGATATGCTGGTGATCCGTTCGCTTTCGGACAACATCGCCCTGGCGGTGGAAGGGGCACGCCTGTACAACGACCTGGTGAAGCGTGCTGACCAGCTTGCTGCCTTGGCGGACATTAACTATTCTTTCTCTCAAATCCTTGACCTTGACCAGTTGCTCAAGGAGGTTGTAAAGGTCATTCATGACCGTTTCAATGTGCCTTTTGTGAACTTGTACACCGTGCACCCCGGACGAAAAAAGATCATCTTTCAGGCTGGCGGCGGAAAACGCACCATCAGGTTAAAGGCCAACGCCTTTGCCTTTGACCTCAATGCCTCCAAGGGCATTATTCCTCAGGTTGCCCGCAGTGGGGAGGCGATCCTGGCCAATGATGTTTCGCAGCATCCCCTGTACAAACCCAGCCGTATGGCGCCAAACGAAACCAAAGCAGAATTAACCATTCCGCTCAAGTTTGGCGACGAGGTGCTGGGCATTTTGGACCTCCAGTCTGACCAGGTTAATGCGTTCACGGAAGATGATCTATCTTTATTTGAGGGTCTGGCTTCCGGGATTGCGATCTCGATCCGCAACGCCAACATCTTCCGCACCGAGCGCTGGCGTCAGCAGGTTGCCGACAGTTTCAAGGATGTTGCCAGCCTTCTCTCTGAGAATATCGCCCTCGATGAACTGCTGGAGAGAATCCTTAACGAGCTTGAGAAAAACCTCCCTTGTGACGCCTCGGCCATCTGGCTGGTAAAGCCGGGAGAGGAAGACTCAGAGGAAGAGAATACACTGCGTCTGGCGGCCGTGCATGGTACCACCCGTTCTTCCATCGTCAATAAAGTGGATGAATCCAATGCGGTGCGCACGTTCCTTGAATTTGCGATAGCAAAAAATGAACCGGTAATCCGCGCCCCATCTGATCCGTATGGGCCGCTCGGAGCAGCTTGCAACTTCAAACCCAATTACTCTTCCATTGCCGTGCCATTGCGCTCTGCCAACGAGGTGATCGGGGTGCTCACGCTTGCACATAAATCCGAGGGCAAATACGGCTCAGAGGCCTCGCTGATCGCCTCCACTTTTGCCAGCTACGCTGCTATTGCCATTGAGAACACGCGCCTGTATACCACCGCCCAGGAAGATGCCTGGTCTTCCACCGTGCTCCTGCAGGTAGCCGAGGCTATGCAATCCATCACCTCGGACGAAGAACTGCTGGCTGCCATTGTGCGCCTGACCCCGCTCCTTGTGGGAATCAACCAATGTGCCGTTTATTTGTTTGACCCTAACACTCACGCTTTCGAAATGCGTCAGTGGTACGGGTTCTCACCTGCCGATGCTGAGAAATCCCTCCGGGATGAAGATTCAGTGGGGTTGCTGCGCATCCGCGCCACCATGGCGCCTGTGTTGATCGAGGACGCGCTTTTGGAATTGGGTATCAATTCCTTCAGCGTGGAAAAACCAGACGGAACACTGGTGCTCTTGCCCCTGCACTCCCACGATGAACTGATGGGATTGTTCCTAGTGGGGCACAACGCCAGCGGAGAATTTGGCATCAGCAACAAATTCACCGATCAAACGCTGGCGATCCTTTCCGGCATCGCCCAGCAAACTTCGGTTACGCTTGAGAATATCCGCCTGGTCGAGAACCGCCAGGAAGAAGCCTATATCACCGAAGTCCTGTTGCAGGTGGCTCAGGCAGTGGTAAGCCAAAGCGACCTCACCGATATCCTCGATACGATCATCCACTTGCTGGCAATCCTGGTGGGTTTGGATGCCGGGCTCATTTATCTCTGGAACAAGGAAGCCGGGTGCTTTGTCCTCACTTCCGCCAGTTCACAAACAGAACCTGAGATTGACCAAAGAATCGGCAGCGTGATTCAGCCGGGTGAGATTCCGCTGCTCGATGAGGTACTGGCAGCAGATGACCTGGTTGCTTGCACCCTGGCAAACGAAGGAACGAAAATCGGTCAATGGAGCAATGAGGACTGCCAAAAATCCAATCAGCTGGACGATCCCGAGGCACGCAACTGGGTGCTGGGCATTCCACTTTCGATTAAGGGTGTTTTTTATGGCGTGCTGGTAGCGCAGGAATCGGCCGTTCTACCCGCGTTCCACAGGAAACGAGTGGAACTGATCAAGGGAGTTGCCCAGCAAACAGCGCTGGCAATCCAAAATGAACGGCTGACCGAGGAAATGGTTGGCCGTGAGCGCATGGAGCGTGAATTTCAACTGGCGCGTGAGATCCAGAAAACCTTCCTGCCTGAAACCACCCCGGACCTTCCCGGCTGGGAAATCGACCTGCTGTGGCAAACAGCCCGTGAGGTGGGTGGTGATTTTTACGACCTGTTCGAGGCTAAGGATCACCGGCTGGCAATTGTGATCGCAGACGTGTCCGACAAAGGCATGCCCGCCGCCCTTTACATGACCGTTACCCGCACTCTGATCAGGTCGGCAGCACAGGGGCTGCGTTCACCGGCTTCCATTCTGGAACGGGTCAATTCCCTTCTGGAGATGGAATCCCGCAACGGCATGTTCGTGACCGCCTTCATGGCCATGCTGGACCCCAAAACTGGCGAATTGACCTACGCCAATGCCGGGCACAACCTGCCCATCTGGCGCAGAAACGGCGAGAACACCTGCCAGCGGCTTGAAATGGACGGCATTGCCCTGGGAGTCGTCGGCGATGCAGTGTACACCGATAAAAAGATCACCCTGGCAGCAGATGATTACCTGCTCCTGTACACCGATGGCGTTACCGAGGCAATGTCTGATACAGAACAGCTCTTTACTGAGCAGCGCTTGTTCGACCTTGTGAACCAGGCAGGCTACAGTACATCAAAAGAACTGCTGGCAAAGATCGAGGCTGCCATCACTGAATTCCGCAACGGCGAAGCGCCATCAGATGACCTGACGATGATCAGCGTCCACCGCCGAAAAGATTAATCAGTTGTCACTATTTACCGGAGATAAGAGCAAACCAGACCCGCCAGTTAGGTACCTGGGTGGGAACGGGTGTAGCTTCCACAAAAGCCTGTGGGGTAGTCCCTGCCGGTGAAAGCGGAATGACCAGCTTTTCACCGGGTCGCGCCATGTGGCCTTCGTTGTAGGCCCATTGTTCCACCGCACCCTCAGAAGAGGCATACGCCACCTGTGTTTCCAGCACGTTCAACGTTCCCTGAAGTTGGTTCACAACGGTGGCGGCTTTGCTTTCCTGCTCCGTCAGCCGTGAGAGTTCATTCAAGCGGTTGTTGAGGTCCATCACCAGAAAGAGCAAAATAACCACGCCAACAATGATGGCGACCTTCTTTGGGTCAATTGGAATTTTAGGGAGTTTTAACTTTTTCTCCATAAAACAATATTACCCCATTCCCCGATGAGAGGCAAGCAAAACCCGCAGGGGTGAGCCTGCGGGTGATCTGTGCCGAAGGAGGGATTTGAACCCTCACAAGCGTAATGCCTACTACGCCCTGAACGTAGCGCGTCTGCCAATTCCGCCACTTCGGCTGAACAGCTTGTATTCTATCAAAAAGTACCGGATTGTCAACGGCACTGCGCCTTTGGTCTTCAGATTCCTTTCAGTGAGTAAACTTGGGATACAATCAGGAAATGGTGCAGTTCTTGCACACCCAGATGATATTATGCAAAACAGGTGAACCATGGATACTCCAATGAGTTCAGATATGAATACTCCCGATGCTGGCAACCCTGGCATTGAAGAGACACCGGAACAATCTGTGGAAGCTGGTGATCCCATCCGGGAGGACCAGTTACAACAGATCAAACATCTTGAAGGCGACCTGCGCATGACGCTGGAGGAAATTGCCCGCTTGCAGAACGCGCTCGCGGAAGCAAACATGAAGTTAATGGCGATCACATCCAGCAGCGACGCGAATAACCCTGCTGCGTCGCCGGAATCACTTCTTCAGCCGCTCATCAAGGATTTACGCCAGCCGTTGAGTACCATCAAGGGGTATCTGGAGCTATTGCTTAACGAATCCGTTGGAACGTTGGGAAACTTCCAGCGCCGTTTTGTGGAGCGGATCCAAAAAGCAGTGGAGCATATGGAAGAATCTTTTGACAACCTGCAGAGAAATCAAAGCGGAGAAAATGGAGCACACAGTTTAATCTCGCAGTCGTTCTCCATGCGTAAAACGATCGAATCTGCGCTCGATCTATTTGTCGCCACCATTAAATCCAAGGAAATTGTGCTAAAGATCAATGTGCCGTATGAGGATATCCGCCTGTTTGCAGATGAAGAAAGCTGTGAAAACATTCTGAACATTCTGATTACCAATGCCACTGCCGCCCTCAATAAAAGTGGCAGCCTGAGCATCACCAGTGAAAAATTTCTCACCAATAGCCCGCAGGAAGTAGTTACCACCATTGAAAGCACGGATAAGGACGTCGTTTCTTCGGAGATGCTCCCTGTGCTGCCAGAAATGTACAAGAATCAGAGCCTGATGCTGCCGGGGTTTGGTTTGCCGCTGGAAGACATTGGCCGCGCACTTTCCTTTGCCCAAAAAATGGGTGGTAAGATCGAGTTATTCTCCAATTCCTGCGGCGCCATTATTGCGAAATTCCACCTCCCCTTGAACCAGGGTGAAGCCCTGTAAACGCTGACTGTTCGCTATGAACCTCAAACCAACCGCCAAATCCAAAACTCTCTTTGCATTGCTATTGATACC
Organism: uncultured Anaerolineaceae bacterium; assembly: GCA_937897615.1. GTDB lineage: Bacteria > Chloroflexota > Anaerolineae > Anaerolineales > Anaerolineaceae > UBA6107. The sequence continues at coordinate 2,273 of CALCNO010000046.1, read as the reverse complement.
TCTGCTGCTCTGCAGTTGTGCCTTTCCGATTGGGCGCACTGCATCACCTACCCCTATCCCAATTTCCGACCTGTTAATCAACGCCAATTCGGCGTATCCGTCCACACCAACACCATTTCAACCTATCCCTCCCACACCAACTGCCGGCCCTGCTGCCATCCAGACTCAAGTAGAAGTTCCCACCACCGTCAGCAGCGCAGAGCCAACCGCCACACTAACCCCTGAACTTTTTGACTTCAAGGACAGGGTGAACATTCTGCTGATGGGATCAGACTGGCGCTCCGGCAGCAACAGCTACCGCACAGATGTGATACTTCTGCTCTCTTTGAATACGAAAACAGGAACCGCCACATTGATCTCCTTCCCGCGTGACCTGTACGTGGAAATCCCCGGCATCGGCATGGAGCGCCTCAATGCCGCACAGGAATACGGCGGTTTTGCCCTGACTGCCGCCACCTTCATGGACAACTTTGGCATCAAATTGGATCATTACATGCTGACCAATTTTTCCGGGTTTGTGAGCATTGTAGACACCCTGGGCGGCATTAACGTCAACGCCTCAATGGAACTCTATGATGTATGCGCGCTGCCCCAGGCAGTAGATGGTTATTGCTACATCCCCTATGGCAGTAATTACATGGACGGCCAAACAGCCCTGTGGTACGTCCGCTCGCGCCATTCCTCCAGCGACTTTGACCGCACCCGGCGCGCCCAGGAGGTAATGATCGCCATCTTCCAGAAAGCAATGGGGCTGAACGCACTCAGCCGCGGCGCTGAGCTATACAGTCTCTTTCAAAATAGTGTTGTCACCGATCTTACTGTGGGCACGGTTTTGGAACTGCTCCCTATGGCAAGCAACCTTATCTCCAATCCTTCACTGATCAGGCGCTTTGCCATCGGCACAGGGCAGGTTTCCAATTACATCGTCCCCTCCACCGGCGCAATGGTACTTTTGCCCGACCAAACGCTTGTGTATCAACTTCTCAGGCAAGCCTTTGAGCAATGATTTTCCCTGTTGACAAGCCTCTGATAATTATGTACACTGTGAATATAATCTATGCGAAATAAACAGCGGAGTAACCGATGAACAATTCACCCGAAAGCCATATAACTGCTGAAACCCTCCTGGTGCCTGCAATCAAATCCTGGGAGTTGTTCCTCTATGACCAGGGTAAATCGCTGCACACAGTAAAAGCATTCATCGGCGACCTGAACCTTTTTGCCAGTTACTTTGCCGCCAACACCCCAATTGGCAGCATCTCGTACAAAGAGATCAACCAGTTTCTGGAGTGGCTGCAAAAAGAACGCGGCGTTCCGTGCAGCCCCAAGAGCCTTTCAAGGCGCATCACATCCATTAAGTCATTCTTCCGCTGGCTCACGCAAACAGGCAGGCTGGCAATTGACCCGGCTGAAAAGGTGCTGCAACAATCGGTGATCAGCCCTCTGCCTGAAGTCCTTACCCCTGAAGAGGAGTTGAAGGTAATCGAAGCTGCTCAAAGTTACCGCGACGCCAAAAAAGACCCCCGCCCCTATGCGCTGGTAAGCCTGCTGCTCACTACCGGTATCAAAAAAGGGGAATGCCTTAACCTCAACCTGAACCATGTCGATCTTTCAGACCAAAAAGCGCCCACGCTTTTTATCCGCTATTCAAGCAGCGGCAGCCGTTTTAAAGAACGCAAAATCACGCTTACAAGCGACTGGATCGAAGTTTACCGAGAATACCTTGCGAAATATAACCCCACCGACCAGCTTTTCCCCTGGTCGCCGCGGCGCCTGGAGTATCTTCTGGAAGACATTGGCCGCGATGCCGGCCTGGACAAGCACCTTTCCTTTGATATGTGCCGCTGGACAAGTGCCCTCAACGACTGGCAATCAGGCATGGATCGTGATGTGCTTCGCCAAAAACTGGGAATTTCCAAAATTCAGTGGCGCGAAGTAGGTATGAAACTGCGCCAGTTAGCCGGCGGGAATTAATCTTTATCGCCCTTGTAGACCCGCAGTGAAACCACTTTGCGGGTATTCTCGGTAACCTTAAACTCCTCACCAATGGTAAAGCCTGGAACCCAGGCAATTTTGCCGTTGCCTCTCAGCAGAGGCCAATGGCGCCTGGCCAAAACCGACAGGCCTTCATTTGTCCAGTAATCCCCAAGTTTGAGGGCTTTGCCCCCCATCCCCAGCGGAGAAAAACGATCCCCCGGCTGGAACTTGCCCAGTTCGAGGGTGTCCAACTTCCCGGCATCCAGAACGGCGCGCCAGGGGTCATCCGAAACCGG
>CALCNO010000045.1 GCA_937897615.1 uncultured Anaerolineaceae bacterium | reverse complement strand
GCTACCAAATTGCCATCTACCAGGATGCGGTAATTGATATCCAACCCTGGAGCGGCATCTTGCATCACCCAACCGTAAGCCCGACATTGGGATTGAGGAACCGTTCCAGAGGCTCCGTCATGGTAGCCAGTAAAGGTATCTCGATAAGCCCAGATTAAGACGAAATCTTCAAAGTCGTGGTCATAACCGCCATTACTATTATCTTCATCCCAATCCCCCCAACATTGTGGAGTGCCGATAATGGTATCTCCGGAAGCGAGGAATGCTGTCATTAAACTGGTAAAGTCTCTACCACCGGCGCTTGGATTGTAGTTTTGCGAATAGAAGTAATTTGGACAAAAGTAATCGTGATGAGGCGTTTTCCAACCCACATGCGGGTTAGCACACCCCCCTGAACCGCAGTTACCTCCATAACAATCACAACCTCTGATCTGGATCGTCTCACCCGCTGCAACCGTGATCGGGGTCAGCACTGTTTGATTGTTAATCACATCCATATAGGTGCAGTTCTGCCCTACCCTGCAGCCATTACGGATGAAGTAATAGCGCGAAAAATACCCCGGTGAGCTTGAGGTGATGACATTCCATAAAACAATTCTTCCAGCTCTGGGGAACGTGATCGAAACGGGATTTCGATTATAAGAAACGATAGGATGGCCATAATCCGCCAGTGCAGAGATCGTGATCACCAAACCAATCACAATGGCAAGGATAATTCCCAGAAATGTTTTCTTACGCTTCATCAGATTTAAGATAAATTTTTTCATTGGACAACCCCAGCGGATGCAAATACCCGAACGGTTTTCAATTCGATTCCAAAAATGTTCAGAATCGTCCATTGGATTGGAACCTCCAAATAGACTCCAACAGCAGGTTCATTACTTGACCAATCGCTCAATCCATCTCCCAAGCGAACTGGACGGGGTGGAAATCCGGAAATCGTTCCTCCAAAAGGATCAGGCAGAACCCGAATTGACGAGGTGTACCCAATAATTCCACGCGCTTGCATAGCAGAATAAACTATGTTTTGGGCTTCATTACTGGCCACGGCTTGATCCAGTTGGATAAAGCCTGTATTGAGAACAGCATCCCAGTCCCTTCCTCGGGATGCACCAGCAAGCGCAGCCTCTTGCGCCACAGAATAAGCCCAATTACGCGCCGCATACAGCCTGTAAATATCCACGAGCCCACCTGCAATCACTACAAGCACGAGGATGGATAATAATCCCCACACTGCGGATTGTGCTTTTCTTTCA
>CALCNO010000044.1 GCA_937897615.1 uncultured Anaerolineaceae bacterium | reverse complement strand
CCGGCGCCGCTGATGGCGGCAAAGAGAACATCTGGGTGGCGCAGCGCGAGGGCGATGCCTGGGGCGCCCCCCGGCCCCTGCCGGACGCCATCAACTCGCTGCCCCTGCACTGGACCGTCTCCGTGGCCGCCAATGGCAACCTCTACTTCACCTCCGGCCCCGATGGCATTGGCGATCTCTACCTGGCCCGTTTTGTGGATGGCGCCTACAGCGCGCCAGAACTTCTGCCTGCGCCGCTCAACGACCCGGTCAAGCTGGAGATCACCCCCAACATTGCCCCCGATGAGACCTACATCCTCTTCTCGCGCGTGGATACCGCCGAGGACACGCCGCGCTTGTACATCAGCTACGCCACCGCGGCGGGCTGGTCTGAGCCGGCGCTGGTGGAGAACGTGCCCGCCTGCGTCAGCCCGGTGGTCACGCCAGACCGCGGCTACGTGATCTGCACTGCCAACCCCTCGCAGCTCCAGTGGCGCGATACCTCCTTCATCGAGGAGTTGCGGCCGGGGTAAGAGGGCAAATTGTTATCAAGTTAAGATATGAAGCTATGCTTGTTCATTACTCAGGTCGGGATATATAACAACGTGGAGGTGAGGTTGGAAGGCTTCCACGAACTTTAACATGGTTTCCACACCCCATTTCTTCGTAGCTTCCTGAGAATCTCTGGGGTCTGAGAACTTGAATGGCCGTGTAATGTAGATGCGGCAAGCCTGTGCATTGTCCAGGCGGTCCCAAACTAACTTGTCGCCAATTTTGGCTTCGATCTCATTTTTCTTTTCCAATAAGTGTTTAAAGGCCGTTTTATTTTTATCTCTATCGCCGGTATCCAGGTACAGTTCGACGCGCAGGACGGGTTCTTTTGGGAGCACCCAGCCGTATGAAAAACCGCTCACTCCGGAGGCAAAGGAAAACCAGTTCTGAGTGGAAGGTTTTTCAGCTCTGGTAATGCCTGGGCGTGCCTCCTTAAGTTGCCTCAGTAGCTCATCAAAGAACAATGGGTACAAGGCTGATGGTGTCTTGCGAAATGAAATCTGCTCCGAATTCAAATCCAGGTCTTCAGCCAACCAGCCGGCGCTCATCCAGGAGCGAGCATGTGAATGTGTTTGATAATCATTTTGCCACCAGGCATGGTATTTACGTGCTGATTCCGGCAGAGGAAATTTAAGCCGCGCTTCAATGACACGAAACTCTAAACGTACATAGTTGTAGCCTTTTTGGTTAAGGTCTTGGAGAAATGACTTGAGCAGGTCATATTTTCCTATCATACCTATAAGCGGGATATTCTCAACCTGGTTAATCTCTTCCGGTTGGATTTTCTTGGCTTTCACTCCCCCTAATTTGGGGCGTGCTTCCAGCCATTGTCTGGTACATATTAGTGCATTTTTCTGGATTGCACTCAGATCGCCGCGGAAGTGAGCAAGTTGATTGCGGTTCTTTCGAACTTCATCCATCAACTTGATAAACACATCCATGGGCTGAAAAACAGCTTCAAACTGCTGCCAGTTCTTGGAGTGGGTAATCAAGTTGGTAAGTTGGCGAAAACCTTGTTCCTCGAACTTAACTTTAGGTTCTTCTGGGTTATTGCTATTCGCACCATGAGCGTTGATTAGCGCTGTCTTCATGGCTTGCTCGCTCGACAATATCCTTTCAACAGTATTCCGCAGTGATATTTCAATGTCTTCCACAATCAACAAATCTTCTGTCACGTCACGGAAAAAATGCGCCATGTCGAACTCGGTCAAGATTCCGATAGGACGGTTCTCTTCAACAATGATTGTTGCGTATACATCCTTTAAGTGGTCAAATGCCTCAAAAATATCGCGGTCTTTGGTCAAGGTAACCGCTGGAATTAAGCAATGATTGACTGGTAGGTCAAGCAACGGCACACTGCCGCAGAGGTGAAAGTAACGCTGCGTGATTACCTCATCTGAGATAAGGCCAATTAATTCGCCAGATTCATCAATTACAGGCAACTGGCTGTACTCATGTTCCAACATCAACGCGAGCGCTTCTCGGATAGTTTGGTCCTGCCTGACGCAGGTGGGTTTTTCGCGGCCTGTGATTTGCAGTTCAATAGGAAAGAGCATATTTACCCCTTTGGTTTGCTGGCAACCTGAATAAAAGAACCCAGGCTCAATGACCAAGAAAACTATTTAAGCTAGTGTAGCACATTGTATGACCTTTGCGATTTCTTCCCCTATGGCCTGACCCCCCAGGTGATCAGCAGCCCGTCCTCGCCGCTGGAGATCAGCCGGG
>CALCNO010000043.1 GCA_937897615.1 uncultured Anaerolineaceae bacterium | reverse complement strand
CATACGTGAAGCCCCCGCTGGTATCTTCCTCCGGCCCGCCCGGGCCCTGAATGACGCCATCAAGGGTAATATGTTCAAGCACAAGAATTTTTCTCATGATTGCGAACCTCCACCATCTGGTTGCTGTGTTTGGGCAGGTAATTACCTTTCAAAAACATTCTATATCACAATCCTCAAACTAGCTATGACGGAGAGACAATGTATTCTCCAATCATTGTTTCAATTCTGGACAGGCAACCTGTCTGGCGGTCAGAACGCTGAGGGATACTTAAAGAACAGACTGAAGGGGGTTGAAAAACGGACATTTAACATGCCAAATTGTGAATACTCTAAACGAATAAAGAATCATGCGAAAACAAAAAGACTCTGAGGCAGGTCATTATCTGCTGTGGTTTTGCCGTATCGCCACCTGAGAACCGGTTGAATAAAGGATATTGTACTGCGGATTACATCAACAGTCAGTTGCGGAAAGGCGCAGGGATGGTGAGTTGCCAGAACGAACGTAAGGCTGATAAGAATTGCCAAACTTGCCAGCCTTTACCCCCTACGCAACCCTGGTCTGCTTGTGTGAAGGTATGAATACAGCAATAATAATGATGTTTTCTCCAAAAAGCCTGCAAGAAAATTATATAGAATTTTGTAAAAACACAAAAAACTCCCCCTCATTAAGAAGGGGAGTGTATTCAAAAAGTCAATCGAAGCAGCTCAAGGCATGCTTTGTTGAGCTACCCGTTTTTTGCTATAACATTACCTTTTTTGAACACATAGATCGACCAGCCAATTGTCTCCCGCCCCCACTTCAAGAAGCTCGCCCGGTTCCCCCGTACGCGCTTCAACACCTCTCCCACGTCTGGGTCATCCGGGTGACTGTTTGCCCACTCCGTTGCCGCGTACCACTGCAACGCCTCATATCTATCCCAGTCATCCTGGTTGCTCACCAGTGTGTAAACCAGTTCCAGCCCAAACTCTTGCCCTGCCTGCGCATTCTCATCGTGTGTGCCAAATGAACCCCGTTCTTCTCCGATGGCTTGCAAATACTCTGCTGCCGGTTCTTGCCGCCAGTATGGCTCTCCCACCACCACCCAACTTCCGGGAGCGGCCATATCTTTCAGTGCTTTGAGGGTGTTTTTGTGGCCGCCATAGATCCAGCTTGCTCCAATGCAGGCCACCAGAGCAAAGCTCTCCGGCTGATCCGGCTTGTAATTTGCCCCATCCATTTCTATGAATGTTAGATGAGCGTCCGGAATTCGTTTTTTGCACTTTTTCTCCGCATCCGCAACATGGTAGCGCGAGATATCAATCCCTGTTCCTTCGATCTTGTACCGCTCTGCCATGCGGATGATGAACTCGCCTTTGCCCGTGGCGATCTCAAGCACCCGTGCACCGGGTTTCAGGCGCAGCAGGGCGATGAGTTCTTCAAATTTCTCAACACTCATCGGATTGCAGAAAACGTGTTCCCGATGGGTGATGTCAAAGTACTTCCATTGGTCCATCTTCAACCTCCTGTCAAACGGGTGGAACAACTGTTTTTGTGAGCAGCGCGGATTTGATTTGCCTGTCCCACACTGTAATTATACAAGTACCTCTATTTACACAAAACAAAAACCACCCTCCAATTGGAGAGCGGCTCCATAATGGTGCAAAATCCTAACCGCCAAGTACGCGCTTTGTAAGGCAGATCAATTCAAATAGACTTTATTTTTCCAATTCTCGAATCGCGACGCGAAGAAAAATGCAGGAACAAAGCTTGCGATTGCTATTATGATGCCTAGTGCTGCCCAGAACAATAATTGTTCCGCTGCCATATCAGTAACTTTCAGAAATTGAACGAGGGTATAGACGCAATACGGCAAAGCAAGGATCGACGTAACGATAACTGGAACATACTTGCCATATATTACCCACTGCACAATATGAACAATAAGATGAACTGAGAATGCTATAAATGCCCCAAACCACAAATAATAAAAGTTGAAGTACAGTGAAACGTAAGTAATGACCGCAATGATGAGAAATTCATTTAGCACAGCAACTGCAAACGCCGATGTTGAAAGGCGATCATGGTGTTTGCTTAAAGTTTTATCAATTCGCGGAAACCTTCGTTTTATTTCATCTCGATTTTTCTCAAGCCAGGGCTTGAACATGATTATTTCTTCGAAATCATGAAGCATGAAAATAAGTGGCAGTAGGGCGATGAGTAGGTTGGTATTCATACGAATCTCCGTAATGAGTACATGTGCCAGAATCACACATTATTTTGTCGTCCCAAATATTATTATACAAATATCCTTTATGTAAGTAATTGAAAAACCATCCTCCAAATCGGAGGGCGCTTCAAAAATCATGATATTTACCTCATCACCGGTCTAAAACCCGTGCCTATGGATGTTAAGGTTATTAATCTAAGGGCTGGCATTACCCGCTTGGGATGGGAGCGGGGACCTGCTGTCAAAACGGGAATCCACTCCAGCCAGGAAAAATGCCCAAAACGCGACGCGAGCCTCAAGCCGGTGCATGCTGGGGGGCAGCAACCCGGAAAGGTGTCAAACTCCATGGGACAGCTTGAAACACTCTACCAATTCTCCAGCAGACGATCTACGACTGCATACCCGCGGCTAAGAGGGTATTGAACAACAAACACAACATGCCGTAGCCAATCGATAAGGAAGGTTCATAAGCTATTGCCAGATGATTGAGCTGTTGCGATCAAGTAGTGGAAATTATTTGTCAAATGATAACCGCCCGACTTTGTTTTGAACGGAGCGAGAACTTTCAAAATGAGGCCACGTACCGTATCTTCACCTTTTTCTTGAATTGCGCGTATCGCGGGACCCGATGACAATAAACCGCGCAACGCAGTCTCTTCGTCAGGGTAATCCCACGGACAGGCGACATTTTTTACAATTGAAGGAGTCAAACCTGCTTTGATGGCAAGGGCCTCTAGTGCACCATCTGCTGAAAGCGCGAATGGCCCGGGAGCGCCTGATGGCGGAGGAGGTAATAATGAACCCATTGCTTTAATATAGGCTGTAGCCTCGCTCTCTTCCGGTTTACCAAAAACAGCAATCACAACTGTTCCGGTTCGCGATACACGACTTGCTTCTTGTAGCGCCTTGATGGGGTTGGCAGCGAATTGAAATGAACTAAAGCCTGTTACCACATCAAATGTCTGATCGGCATAAGGTAATTCTTCCATTTCACCTGTTCGGAAATCGCCAGATTGCACACGCTCGCGAGCAATAGCTATCAGCTGTTCTGAAGCGTCCATCCCACTGACCCGGGCACCGCGTTTTGCCGCCATTTCACAAAATATGCCTGCCCCGCAACCAATATCCAGAACTGATGTGTTTTTACCCACCGCAGCTTCTTGTAAAACGATCTCAAAGAGCGGGACAGCCACATTCTCCTGTACATCTGCCCAGTCTTTCGCTCGCGCTCCCCAAATTTGTCCTTGCACACTGGCTGTTCCCATAAAGGTTACTCCTTATGAAAATTGATGTTTTGGTTAATAATTAATTGATAGAGTAAACTGCTTGACTATGTTTTCGGCATCTGTTTGTATAAACCCGGAATGGCCTCCTATATAGACGATTGGCCAAACAACAGATTATACATATCAATTATTACATTATAGGTCATAAATATATGAATAGCAAAATGCTTCTTGCTGAAGAAGCCTTTGCAAACTTTCACCCACTATTCTTATATCCTACCTGCCACAGTTGCCTTTGTAATCAAAAACCGCCCTCCAGAGATGGAGGGCGGTTTGTCCATTTGTTCTCGTCGTCTATTTCGAAACCGGTCGGAACTTGTAGTTATAGGTCAAAAACACCTTGTGGAAATAACGATCTGAGAGAATTTAGAAAACTTTTTCCTCTAACAATAGAGTTATTCATAAGAATTAAATTCTGACTGAGCCCTGAACCCAGTGATTAAGAGGTGCCGAACGAACATTCTTTGTCGAACACGTGATGATGATTTTATCCACCGTGAGCATATTCCCCACACCGAGAAGAACCTAAGAGAAACGGCCAATAGGTGGGTAAATCTGTAATAAAAATCGGTTGTTACAGGGTTATCGCTCAGACCAGTTTTAGTAAGAGTTCCCAATCAATCAGTTCCGCGCGCAAGCGTATTGATAATGATCCAACACTTCACTGATATGGCTTATGAGGATTTTTTTGGCATCGTTCTGGATGGTTCCATTGCGAATATTCTCGTATTGGCGTGGAAAATATTGGCTGACCAACGATAATGGGAGGGCCAGATTTGATAGATTTTGCATTAATCGCTCAAAAGCCAATTTCACAGCAGGGTAGTTCCAATAATATCGAATACGGTCACTGAAACTGAAGGCCAGGGCGACTTTTTGTTGGTTATTTGTTCCGCTGTAATGTTTTTGCCATTCAGCAGGGTTCTCCAGCATGGTTGATTCTAGAACTGCACGCAGATGAGAGGGGGCAGTCTCGATGATCTTTTCTTCTATTTCTGCCAGCGCAAAGGCAGCTTCGCGGAAGGCAAAGGTCAATGCCGGCCCAACCTTGAGAATGGCAAAGTGATCCTCCACCAGGAACCTCAACGATTGCCTGGATTGATAGTCTGTTGAATGTGCTTCGTAGACCATACCGTGCAGGGTTTCATTGTATTTCGTAAGTTCCCCTGCCTTCTCCCTGTTGTATACATGAACCATTTCGTCGCCAAATTCGACACCAGGTTGCACGACCAGGGCGATTACTCTTTGCCAGGCAGCTTCTAGCCCGCGTGCGATAAAGGCTTTTTGGGTCAAAGCCAGCGTCTCGGCAATGGATTCCACCTTGGTTACTTTTAACTCATGTTCCCCGGCTTCACTCCCGCCCGGAGTGGGAACTTCGCTGCCTATTACATAACGCGGCAGATGGTCATGATCCAGGGCAAGGTCTGCGGCTGCTTTTTCTGCCACTGTAGCTAATTCCGCGGTGCGGTTTGCGATCTCGATCTGGGAGAGTTCGTGGTCGTCGGCACAGGGCATCGAGCAATCCAGATGGATTTTCCCGAATCCGTTGCTTACAAACAGGCCTACCATCTCTTTTGCTTTTGCCATTGCGGAGGCAGCAGATTCCCGGGCCCAGACCAGCGGGCCCAGATGGTCTCCTCCCAGCAGGATGTTCTGTTTTGGAAATCCCAACCGGTCGGCGACTTCATAGATATGGTTTCTGAAATCGGCGGGTTTCATTTTTGTGTAACCGCCGAATTGGTTTACCTGGTTGCAGGTGGCTTCGATCAATACAATGTGCCTGTGGTTGGAGTTCAGGTTGAGTTCGGCTTCCAATACGTAAGGATGGGCGGAACAGATCGAAGGGATCCCGATCAATTCGCCAAACTTCTGCGAAGAGACGATGTAATCAAGATAATTCACGCATGACCTCGGCGAGACTGGCCTGGGTGGACGTGCCGCCGACCCCGCAGGTAGACGCACTCCCGCAAAAGATAGCGGCTTTGAGCGTTTTTTTCAGCGGCCAGCCTTGAAGGTAACCAAAGACAAAACCGGCATCGAAACTGTCTCCTGCGCCAACGGTATCGATCACCTGGACAGGCTGGGAAGGCAATTTGGAAACTTCGCCGGCACAGATCGCAATTGCACCTTCAGCTCCTCGTTTGATGGCCACGATTTTGGCCAGCCTTGCAATTTTGTCTCCTGCCTCCCTGACATTCCTCAAAGCGGTGATCGAACAGGCTTCGGCCTCATTGGGTAGAAAGATATCGGTGACGTTCAAAAGTTCATCCAACCCCGCCCACTTTTCAGTTGGATCATAGTTGGTATCGAGTGAAGTAGTCAGGCCCAATGAATGGGCTTTGGAGAAAAGGCGACTGAGGCCCGGTTGAAGGGCAGTCTGCAGGAAGTAGGCTGCCACGTGCAAATGCCTGCATTTTTCAAGCAGAGCGTCGGGAATCTCATTTGCACTCAACGAGGAGATCAGCCCGGGTTGGGTCAGGATGGCCCGATCCTGACCCCGGTTGAGGATCACACTCAGGCCGGTCTGCCCTTTTTTATCGACGATCACGTTCTCCACGTTGATATTGTGGGCTTTCATTTCTTCGAGCATGAAATCGCCAAAGATATCCTTCCCGCACTTGCCGATAAAGGCCACGCGCAAACCCAATCGGGCAGCTCCGCAGGCGAAGATTACCGAAGACGACCCGATGGTCAGTTCAGCTGATTCGATGATCTTTTCAGCTTGACCGAATCTTGGTTCGACATTGCCACTCAAGATCAGGTCTGGATTGATCTCTCCGGCCACCAACACATCGAACTCTTTCATGGTGTCGAATATCCTTTGTACCAGTCCAGAGGGGCGCTGGACGAATAAAAATCCATATAGGGTTTTGCCAGCGCCGTGCAAAGTGCATTTAATCGAGCCAGTCTTTCGCAGGCAACACCGTTCAAGAAGGTAGGTCGGTTCTGAGGCTGCATTCCTACCGCTTCCTGCCATACTGCACGTCCAACTGCGATGCCTGACGCTCCTGATTGGCAGGCAACGTCAACCTGGCGCAAGTAGGTCTCAAAGTCCACAGCTGCAGAAAGCAGGATCCACGGCGTGACGCAGGCGGCGGAAATTTCCGCGCAAGCACTTTGCCAGTTACTGGAATCGGGGTCGTCAACGGCCAATGGGAACTCGGCTTTCAACAGGTCGATCCCCAGCGGACTCAACCTTCGCGCGGTTTCCACCACTACGAAGCGTTTTTCAGCGGAGGATAGTTTTGCTTTTTCATCCAGCGAATATGATAAAGGTTCGAGCATCAATGCCACATCAGAGGCCTGGCATTCCTGGGCGATGCGCCTCACGAACTCCTCGACTTCGTTGGCTGTGCTTGACTTGGGGTGGTAATACACGAGCAGTTTGACAGCATCCGCTCCCATTTGTTTGGCTTTTGCCACCGACCAGCCGGGGATGATTTGAGCATGGCGGGCGTGGGCATCGCCGGTATAGCCGGTCGACTCAAGTGCAATTACCAATCCGGTTTGGCGCAGGATCGCGCCTTTGGCAATTGCCTGGGCGGCTGATACCTCGGGGTCTAGCAAAACAGACGTCGCTTCGCGGTTGAGGATGGATGCAACCTCAATTTTGAACTCGGAGAGTTTCTGGTCATCCATAAATTCAGGGTTGGATTTGCGTAGATTCTGCCGGTGGTCCAGGGCGAGAGTCGTGATCGTTCCCCTTTCAGAAGCGATCCTTTGCAGCCCGCGATATTTGCCAATTGAAATTTCTTTCATTTCACCTCTACAGTCAAACAGTTCATCCCAATTTGACGACAGCGTTCAGGTTATTGGGTTTGTCGGGTTCAAATCCTTTGGCAATTGAACGTTCGAAGGCGAGGATTTGGCCGAAGGGAAGGTAAAGGACATCCCGGATGGATTCATCCAATCCGGAATTGAATTCCACGGTTGCCCCGTGTTCAGAGAGGTCCACCGTCTTTCCGCCCAAATGGCGGATATCCTGCAGCACCTGATGCTCGTTGGATTCATTTTTTGCCGAAGTAAGCCCAACCACCAGCGTGGATGGGTTCACCATGCTGATCGGGCCATGGCGGAATTCCATAAAATGGAAGGGTTCGCTGTGGCTCAGGCTCATTTCTTTCATTTTCAGGCTTAATTCACTCGCCAGGCCGTACCTGCTTCCCGAACCCAGCCAGTAGAAACGGTCAGTATCCATGTTTCTGCCCAACTCTGCTGCCAGACCCGAATAGGCTCCGATCAATCTCGACCCTGCCTCGGGCAGGCGATTAAGTGCTTCCATCAGATCTACGCGTTTGGCCCACATGCAGCTGATGGCAACCGCCGCCAGAAAGAGGGTGGAAAAGGCGCGCGTTTGCGCGATGGATTTTTCCTGTCCCGATGGAAATACCAGGTTTGTCGATCCTAACCCGGCCAAAGGCATCTCCGCGTAACAGGAAAGTGTAAGCAACGGCCCGTGTGATTTTTCGAGGTGATACTTGCACGCATGCAATGTCTCGGTGGTCTCTCCTGAGCGTGATACGGCCACCAGCAGGGTGGGGGTATCGGAATAGGAGGATTCAGGATTTAACCATAGCTCGGACGCAGGAAAAGCCCTGGATTGCAGGCCGGTGATCTTTTGGTTTATCGCCGCTGCTGCCAGTGCCAGGTAATATGTGGATCCGCAGCCGGTAAAAATGACTTGCTGGAAAGAAAGACGCGCCTGGATATCGCTGATCTCCCGGCTGGCATTTTTGATCACCTTCAGCGCTTCCTGCCAGGCTTGCGGTTGTGAGTATATTTCCTGCTTTGTGTAATGTCCTTTTTCCATTCCTGATCCTTAACGGTAGATTTTTTTGCCGACCAGATGTAATGAAGCACGGTACTGCTCGAGTTATTCGTTCAAAGAACGCGTTACGCCGTGATTACGGTAACGCCTTTCTCCTGCAATGCATTGATGTAATCCGGAGAAGTTGCACTTCCGGTGACGATGGTATTGATCTTGTCGATGGTTGCCAAAAGTACGGTTGAAGTGCGTCCAAATTTGGTGTGGTCTGCCAAAACAATTATCTCTGAACCCAATTTTAGAATAGCGCGATCCGTCATGGTTTCAGGCAAATATTCGTGGGTTAGCCCGTGTTCGAGATTGATGCTATGCGTGCCGATGATGACCTTGTCGGCGCGGATTTCTGCCAGAGCCTGTTCAGTGATGTGCCCGATGAAGGACAATTCGCTTTCGCGGAGCATTCCCCCCAGGGCGATCAATGAAATCCCGGCTTCAGTAGAAAGGACATTGATCACCGGCAAGGAGTTGGTGATGACCGTTAGTTTTTGTCTTCCCCGTAAGGCACGGGCAACTTCCAGAACAGTGGTGCCTGACCCGAGGAAAATGGTTTCGTTCTCCTTGACCAACGCTGCAGCCGCTTGTCCGATCCTCTGTTTCTCTTCCGTTTGTTCGCTTTGGCGATGCAGGATGGGGGCTTCCTGTGCGGAGTGTTCCACCGCAATGGCGCCGCCGTGGATGCGCTGGATTCTTCCGGCGGCAGCCAATTCTTCAAGATCGCGGCGGGCGGTTGCCTCACTGACAGCGAAGATTTTACATATATCCTCGATGATGAGCCGGGGATTACGCTGCAGGTAACTCGTGATCTGGTTTTGTCTTTCAACACTTGAAAGTTTCATGGCGTTTCCATTCTAAAAATAGTTTCCTTGACAGTCTTTTATTATCCCAAATTACTGATAAATGAATCGGCAACCGGATTCCGTTTTCCTTCCCGGAACGCAGGTTTCACTCCCGGATCGTCAGCCGGACTTCCTCCGTGGACGGTTTCATAACAAGGATCACCTTTTCTTTGTTGCCGGGGTCTATTTGTTCATAATCCGCACCCTCGATGTCAATTGAACCCGCCTTACCACGAAAAGCCAGTTCGCCTTGCTGGCATTGATGGGTATCAAAGACCAGAACCGTTTTATCCTTGTATTGCCTGAATTCGACTATTTCCCAGGTGGAATAAATCAAAGTGGTTTTTGAATTCACCGGTAAGTTGATCGGAAGGAGAACTGCGCCTTCATCGGAGAAGTGAATGCCGGCAATGTTTTGCGGAAAAACTTCACGGTCCTGGCCGGTGTTCGGTGAATATTCAACCCTGGTGGTTGCGGGTAGGTCGATCGGGTTCAATACGCAGATGAAACTTGTTTCACCCCCGGCCATCTGGGTGGCAACTACCTGCTCGTTGGTGCTTCGGCATTTCAATTTTGTTTCACCCAGTAAAACCAGGCTTCGCATGAACTCTTTTTGATAGGCAGAAGCCATTGGCAGGTAAAGCAACGGAAAGCCCAGGACGATGACTTTTCCCTTTCCAACGGGGCGGCAAAATCCGCAGGGTTTTCCGCTTTCGGGATCCAACGCCAAAGGTTTTACATGCTGTGGCAGGTCAAACAGGGTTGGCTTGCCGGGCACCACCAGGCTTTGTCCTTGCATCCCAAATACCTGTGAAACGAACAGCGGGGATTCAGGGAACAACCCTTCGAAAATGGGGCGATGCATGCCCTCGAAGATATTGTCTGCCAGAATTGTACAATCCTGCATGTACTCGTCTTTCAGCGGCAGTTGGGGCAGGATGACGAGTGTGCCTCCCCCCTTCACGAAATCAACCAATCGCTGCTGTACGGCGGCAGACATAAAGTCCAGGCTGAAGACCCATAACTGGCTGACCTTTTGCCAATCTTGCGCACTGGCTTTTTCGAGGTCGAGACAGCCCAAACTGACATTGGAAAGGTACATCAGGGCTTGAAGTGAACTCTCGTTCGAGGTTCCATGATCGCCGCTGTTGATGATGCGGGTGACTGCCGCGCCGGCGTCGGCCATCACACCGCTCCCGCCAACCAGGGCCGCGGTCTCGTATGGGCTGTAACAACCCCACCAGGCGTCGCGCAGCGGCTGGGCTGAAAGGATTTTGTCCTCACAGGTTTTGATGACACGCGCCATCTTTTTAATTTTGGAGGCATGCGGGCGTAAGATTCCCTGTGAACTGATCGGAGCGCAGAGATCATATTCGGTTCCGGTAAGGTTCTCGTAACCACGGGGATTGTTACCGCCCACCAGCATGTAAACATTGAATCCCTTAATCCCGCGTGCCACGCTGAGGGCATAAAGGGCTTCGATGGCTCCCGGCGTGAGGAAGGAGGCATTGGAGCCTTGAATTTCCATTGTGACCGCCGGCCCATTCTTGCCTCTCCACATGTGGTAATACTCTTGTGCCATGCACACGTGGCCGTATTTTTGCTCAGACACCGCGCCCGAACCAAAAAGACTTATATATACTTCGTTGGTCAATTCAAGCGCCAGGTGGTCTTCTTCCATTAAGCTCCTGAATTTGGGTGCTTGAAGCGGAAGCAGGTAAGGGTAGAGCATCGAAATAGTTTCGTCTCCCCCGGCATCCCGGGTCACTTGATAGAGCTCTTTCGAATACTCATAGATCATTCCCAACTTGAAATCGAACCAGTCGCAATAAAGCGTTAGTTCACCCCGATCAACCATCTCCCGGCGCGGCGGCTGCATCTCTGCCGGAGAGGAATAGTGCGCCCCATGCGCTTTGCTGACCCCTTCGACGCTGCCGTATTTCTTCAATAACCAACGGCTGTAAGGCGATCCGTTCTCTTTTGTCTCGATCAGCACCGGGTTGTAATCCGCTGCCAATGGATCTGGCAGATGATGCCAGTAGGAAGGCTCGTCGTCCAATTGCACATTGATGATTGGCCCGCCTTGATGGCTCATGTATTTTTCGGCTGCTTGCAGCGCGTTTTTCAACCATTCCTTGCTAGCCTGCAAATAGTAGGGGTGGAGATAGGTGATCGCCGGGTAGGGTCGGCGCAGGCTGGAGGGGTTTCCTTGTGCGTTCAGGCTGAGGATATCGGGACGTTGCTTCCACAGCCAGGCTGGCAGGCCGCCATCGCGCCATTCTGCAGTGATGAATGGACCGGGACGATAAATGCAGGTAAGGTCGCACGAAGCAATCGCTTCGAGGGCGCCGACCAGATCCCGCTCGGGGATTGTCTTGCCGGTAAAATCCAATGCTCCCTTTTCCGGTTCATGCCAGTTCCACGGGATGTATATGCTGACGGATCTCATCCCGAGGTCTTTTGCCAGGCGCAGCCGGTCTTTCCATTGATCCTTCGGCACTCTGAAATAGTGGAATTCGCCGGAAATCAGGTAGCTTTGCAGATTTTTCTGGGCAGATTTCGATGTCATTGTGTTATTGTCCATTTCATTTTCCCCATCCGCTAAGCATACCGCGAATGTAGCGGTTGAGGAACAAGACCACAATCGCCGGTGGAAGGATAGCCAGAATACCAGCGGCAGAGATGAGCTGAACATTGGTATTATATTTGCCGACGAATTCGGTGATCAATACAGTGATGGGTTTGGTCGCCATGGTTTGGGCAAACAGCAGCGGCAGAAGGAATTGCCCCCACACACTCAGGACAATGATTGCGGTCAGCGCAGCAATACCCGGCACCATTTGAGGCAGAACGACAAGGAAGAAGGACTGGAATCTGGTGCAGCCATCCACCAGCGCTGCTTCTTCAGGTTCACCCGGCAGATCTCCAGAATAGTTATAGAAAAGCCAGATGGCAAGGGGGGCAAAAGCGCTTACGTAAACCAACACCAATCCCATGAAGGAATCCATCAATTTCAGAGTGGAGAGTATTCGAAACAGGGGAGCCAGAAGGGCAAACCCTGGCAGGATGATGGTTGCAATGATGGCATAAAATGCGATTTGTTTGCCTTTGAACCGCAAGCGGTTGAATGCATACCCGGCCGGGATGCTGACGAGAAGGACGACCCCAACCGTCAGCAAAGCGGCAAAAAGCGAATTGCGCATCGCTTTGGTAAAGGAAGCAACCTGGGTACTCAGGTTAGCCCCATGAATCTCCTGCGAGTTTGATGACAGCAGCAGGCTGTAATACTGGAAATTGGGTTTGGAGGGCCAGATCGGAGCTGGCGTATGGTTAAGATCGGCTTGCGTCGAAAGGCTCGTTGAGATACCCACAAAAATCGGTCCAACCGACCAGAGCAGCAGGGCAACCACCGCGATGCCGAAGAGGACGTTGGTCAACAGGTTCTTTTTCATTATCTAGCCGTCCTCAGATTGCGGATGTAGGTGATCGAGATGACCAGCGTGATCAGCGTTAACCAGAAAGCCAGCGCGGTTCCTTGCCCAAAGCGTAATTGCTGAAAGGTAGTGGTGTAGATCTGTTGTGCCAGTGAGCGGGTGCCGAGTGCCACACCGTTCATGGCATAGATCTGGTCGAATATGCCCAATGAATTGACCGTGGACACCGTCAATGCAATGGCGATGGAAGGGCGCAGCAAGGGCAGGGTGATACGCCGGAATTGATAATACGCCGAGGCTCCGTCTACGGCGGATGCATCATAAAGTTCTTTGGGAATGGTCTGCAACCCTGCCAGTAAGGTCAGGATGGTGAGCGGCAGATTATTCCATGCAAACACGATACTGATGAAAAAAATCGAGGCAAAACGGTTGGAAAACCAAAAATGATAATGAGAAATGATGCCAAGCCTGAAAAGGATGTTGTTTAGCAGCCCGTTATCCGGATTGAAAATCCGCGACCAAAGAATGCCGCTCACAATTCCCGGAAGAGCCCAGGGTAGAATTGCCAGCGCCAGTAATATTCCGCGCCCTTTAAAACGCCGGTTCAGGGTTATTGCAAACAGGATTCCCAGTGACAACTGCAGAATAAGGTTGATGACCAGGTAGAGCGCCGAGTTCGCAGCCGTATAGAGCGTGTCTGAGTTCTTGAGCACCTGTAAATAATTCTTAAAGCCGATGAAGGCGTTGCTAGCTCCTTGAGAATAGTTCAAGGAATGCAGGCTCATGTTGAATCCCTGGATCATCGGATAATAGACCAGAACGAGGATGACCACGGCAACCGGAAGGATGAAAAAGTAACCCAGGGCTTGTTCTTCGCGTTTTTTATTCATGAGACTTGTTGTCTTCCCGAGGTTTTTGGTCATTGGTTTTCCGAATGATCTTCAATCCATTTTTGAACGGGTGAGTTATTCACTCACCCGTTCTCTGGTAACAGTTTACTCTATTGTGCTTTTATTTCGTTTGCCTTGGTGGCCAAACGGTCGATGGCTTCCTGGACGGTCATATCCCCTTTGAGGGCTGAGTTCAGTGTGGAAGCAGCTTCCTGGCTGAATTGGGAATACCAATTGGGTGTACCTGAGGCAAACAAAGGTTGTAACAGGTTGGCTTGGTCAAGGACCACCTGTCCGCCTGGCAGGGTGTTGCCGCTGATCTCTTCAGCCAGAACGGTGCTGCGGGTTGGCATCAAACCCAGGCTGGATTGGATGGCAACGATGTTTTCGGGTTTCATCCACCATTGGATGAACTTAAGGGCAGCTTCCTGGTGTTCAGAAGTGCTCATAATGCCCAAGCCTTCCGGCAGGCCAAACGTTCCTACAGGTTGGGTCAACCCGGGTACGAGGGTGAAGGCCACGTTACCGGCAACTGCAGATTGGCTGGGATCATCCGCCACGTTCAATAATGCGGGCCCCGTGGAAATGTGGAATGCGCATTTTCCGCCAATGAATTCTGCATCCATGGATGTATCTGGATTGAAGGCGCTGGCTTCCACGTATCCGGCTGTATTCATGTCGACCATGAACTGCAAAGCTTTGTATCCGCCTGAGTTGGGGTCGGTGAAGGCGGGGTTCAAATCCGCGTCAAAAGTCGAGCCGCCCATGGCAACAGTCAGCAGATACCAGGTGGTGGAAACATTCTCGGTGGGGGACATGAACATGCATAACGGGTTATCACTTATCCCTTTTTCCTTGAGCGTTTTCAGGTCTGCGGCTAATTCATCGAAGGTGGCGGGTGGCTGAGAAATACCTGCATCCGCGAACATCTTGGTGTTATAGGCAGAAATTCTGTAATCGTTGCTGTAGGGAACTGCATAGAGATGTCCACCGATGGTGAATGCCCCGGTGTTAACCAGATCACTCGCCAGGTCGGCAGGCAACTTGTCTTCCAGGGGAATGAACCAACCGGAGTTAGCGAATTGCCCGGTCCAGGACCAATCGAATTCGGCAACGTCTGCGAGCTTGCTATTTGAAGCTCCGGCGATGCTGATCTTATCTCGGATCGCATCCCAATCTGCGATTACTAAATTGACCTTGATCCCGCTTTCTTGCTCAAATTGATCGAGCATGTCTTGTGGGATCTGAGCCCAGGGCGGTAGAAGTACATCGATGCTCTCCGGTTCAGCTGCCGCCACGGTGGGGGCGGAGGTAGCTGCAACTTCCGTCGTTGGTTTTTCTGTTGCAGCCGGCGCTGATGTACAGGCTGCTAGAAACAGGGCAGCAATCAAGCAAAAAGTAAGGGCCTTGCCAATGCTGGTTTTCAACTTTTCCTCCGTAAGATTGTGAACTGAATTTGATCTGCTATTACCGTAATACAGGTTCTTAAACTTTGTCACCTCCTTAATGCACAGGGTATTTTTTGCAGCGCAAATAATAGTGAACAAAAGTAATCATAAACAATCAAGAACAATCAAATTATTGCACATCTTCTGAGCGAATGCAATATGTACTTGCCTTAAATTTTCTTCAATTTTTATCAATAACGTTCTTTTGGGGAGTTGTTACACTTAGGCATAACTGCGGGAGTTCCGGGACGAGTATTTTATATCGTACATAAAGGGGAAAATGAACACTTCTTCCATGATAAATCTATCAAGTGGATGATGTCGAAGCAGAACAGATCTTCTTTAGTTTCTTGCCTGATTTTTGTTATCCAAATATCCTGTATGGATGCAATTAAAAAACCGCCCTCCAATTGGAGAGCGGCTCAATGACAAGCTAGCATTACCCCTGCATCACCGGACGGAATTTATACCCGTACATACAACTCGGTCCGCTCGGGAGAGGTAAGAGTTTCTATCTAACGGCTTGCGTTTCCTGCGCTGGGGCGGGGGCGGCGAAGCCGTCCAGCCAGAAAAAGACTAAGGCGTAGGAAACTGCTTGGAATGTGCGCAGAATCCCCAGCGTCAGGTACACGCCTTGTTGGGTGTTTATGGAATTGCAACATGCCCTTGATTACTAAAGCCTATGACCATTTTGATACCATTGAACGAAACAACCTAGTTCTTCTCCTACAATAAATTTTACAAATACACCATATTGATAATTGAAATTGTTATCGTATTCGCTTGATGTAAACCTTGATAATTTTTCGGCGTCCCAATCACCATTATTTGAATTAGAAGATTTCTTTACTTCAATCATCAATAAATTGTTGTCGCTACCGTTATGACCACGTTTATGAACAATGATGTCTGGAAAAACACAGCGATACAGAAATTTCTGCTTTTCTTCGCCTTCTCTTGACATGTGAAGTGTATCAGCCGTAAGTTTAAGAATTTGGATGTATTTTCTTCCACTATCAGCGTCAACATTTCCATTGTACTCACAATCAACATTAAAACCAGAAAATTTCGGTTCTAAGTAAACTGCTAGCCGATGAGATATAGTCGGTTCATTAATATAATGTATCAGAAGGTATTGGTCATTGCTAATAACTTCTTGTAACGCTTTGGTGAGTTTTTGATTTACTACATCAAATTCCATATTACTATCCCGTGACCTTAATGACGATGGTTATTTTACTAAAATTTTGCAAGAGCTGCGTTACTAGCGGGTGGGCGGGACAAGATAAAACTCCGAGAGCAGGATTCTGTTCGGGCGTGTATAAAGCCAGAAATGGCGCAGAATCCCACCCATCCAGTGTACTTGTTGTTAGGCACGGCATTTTCATTTTAGTTGACTATAGTAGATGATTCAATAATCACTAATTCTGCGATAAACCTAAGAAGCGGTACTTCCTTGACAAGTAACTTGTCATGCTCGAATGGGATATAACGACTCTTTTCACTTTCCTTACTGTGCACAATTGCGTTGCGCGTTTTGTAAATTCGCGATGCTATCTGACGGTATACTTTTCCAGTATCTTTATTTTCTATTTCAAAAGTATCGCCCGACGAAAATGCAACTTGATTCGTTTGGAAATAATCAACCAAGGCTTCATCATATTCTTTTATTTTTTCGCCTAAGTCGTTTAGATTAACATACTTTTCTACTGTCAACTTCAACGCTTCCAATTCGCTAAATGTTGTATTTTCTCCACGAAATTTTAGTGACATTCCTATTTCATCTATTAATTTCTTGACATCTTTTTTCCTTTTATAGGAAAAATCAGGCTCAGTAATTGTATTTGTAACTTTTTGAATCAAATCATCGTTAAACACTGCTTCAAAGAAATATTCCAAAATATGATAATACGACAGATATTCTAGAGGAGGACTATCAGAAGCCACTGCTAACTGATAGTGATATATTAAATCAGGCAAATAAATCCTTTTTGGTGCTTCTATTTCTTCTAGCCTAGAACGTCTTACTCTTGTTATTCTTCCCCTTCTTACTAATTCATCTAGGTATCTTTGAGGAACAATTGGAATGTCAAGGTTGTAACTGAGTTGGAAGAAAAACGAGTTTGCAAATTTTACAAATTCGCCAGTTTGTTTTAATTTTTCTGATTCAATTCGTAATGTAAGTAATCGAGGAGAGAGTAGTTTGAGGGCATTTAATACATTTTTATCAAATCCTTCTCCTTCACCATTTCCGTAATTAACCATTCTCCGCACCCTTTGTCTAAGAAACATAAGATCCAAAGAGAATCTTATGGGTGCAATTTGAGACAACTTGTATAACAGAAATATTAAATAGCCATCACTTGGCTTTGAGAGAGTGTAAGTTATTTTATTTTCTTCATCTCGAAGAGTAATTCCATCGCCACCTATTCCCCTTGGCCTTGGCAGGGCAGATTCGTCGCTAACTAATATTTCATAAGTATGACTGTTTACGATAGTAGTATCATCAATCTCGTTCATTGAGGATAATTCATCGAATAATTCATTTAACCGTTCTTCGCTTACTTCAAACCCAGCCTCATCGCGCCCTAAATAATCCACTGGAAAAGAGATAATCTTACCATCTTTTACTGGGCGGCTTCTCAACGCTTCTCCAGCCATTTCGATAAATTCATCGACTGTTTTGAATGTTTCCATTGAATTTCCCTGTTTCTATATAGATGATGATTTGATTAACGAAGTGCCTAACGGTTTGGGTTACTTGCGCTGGGGCGGGTGTAGACTATGTTTAGGAACAGGTTTCGTTTCAAATACAGTAATCGAAGCAAACAAATATTTCACCCCACATCCTCAATTATACATAACACTAGATTCTGGGCAATCAAAAAACGCCCTCCATCTTTGGAAGGCGCTTCAACCTCGACACGTCTAGACTACGCACTCATTATCGGTCTGAATTT
>CALCNO010000042.1 GCA_937897615.1 uncultured Anaerolineaceae bacterium | reverse complement strand
ACCGGCGGCGTGCTCATGGCCATTGGCGCAGCCCTCTACGAGAAACTGGATTTCAGCGAGGACGGCAAGATCCTCAACCCGCATTACTTCAAGTACCATCTGCCCACCTACAAGGATGCCCCGCGCCAGACGGTAGAGTTTGTGGAAACCCCCGATGCTGTTGGCCCGTTCGGTGCACGCGGCGTGGGTGAACACTCGGTCATTGGCCCGGCCCCCGCCATCCTCAACGCCATCACCGATGCCACGGGATTGGATTTCTTTGAGATTCCCGTCACCCCCGATATGGTCAAGACCGCACTTCAGACCCGGCAGGAGAAATAAGATGATCGAGAAAATCAGTTTTACCGTCAATCAAAAACCCGTCACCGTAGAGGTGGAACCGGATATGCTGGTGCTGGATGTGCTGCGCGAGGTGCTCAACCTCACCGGAACCAAGCACGGCTGCGATAATTCCACCTGCGGCACCTGCACCATTCTGGTCAACGGCAAGGCCACCAAGAGCTGCAATTTACCGGTCAAAAAGATCGCCGGCGCTGAGGTCATCACCATCGAAGGGCTGGCCCAGGGCACGCAGCTGCACCCGGTGCAAAAATCCATCTCGGAATCCGGCGCCATCCAGTGCGGCTTTTGCACCCCCGGCATCGTGATGGAACTGGTGGGGCTTTTCGATGAAAAACCGGAAGCCAGCCAGACCGAGATCGAGAGCGCGCTCAACAAGCACCTGTGCCGCTGTACCGGCTACGAGCCGATCCGCGACGGCGCGCTGATGGCGCAGCAATTGCTCAAAGACCGCAAATAATCGCAAAATCCCCTGGCAGACGCCGGGGGATTTTTTTACAGGGGAACCGACCTCACGCTCGCGGGGTGACGGTGAATACCCCCGCGCAGAACGAGGTTGGCAGGAACGTACCGTTGAACTGCTGCCGGGCAAGAAACTCCAGCGCCTCCTCTGCCAGCCAGTATTCTTCTTCATCCCATTCCGCGCCGGCGGCCTCACGCGCTGCCCGTTTGGCTGCCGCATCGCCAAAGGCGATATCGCCAATGACGAAGCGGCCATCAGGAGCAAGAGATGGCAAAAATGCTTGCAGTATCCGGCATTTCTCTGCAAGCGGAAAATGATGAAAGGTATACGCCGAAACGATGCGCTCAAAGGACTGCTGGGGCAGGTAGCTGGCAGGGGCGCTGCGCAGGTCGGCTTGCAGGTACGTTGCCTGCGGGTGTTTGGCGCGGGCGATCTTGAGCATCTCTGCCGAGTAATCCAGCGCGGTGACGCTGCACCCGGCGGCGAGGAACAACGTGCTCAGGTTGCCGGTGCCGGCGCCCAGGTCCAGCACGCGCATACCTGCCTGCGGCGCGGCTGAACGGACGATCTCTTTCAGCGTGTGTTCATATCCGGCAAAAGGAAAGCCTGCCGTGCGCACATCATGGTCGTATTGCGGCGCCCAATCGTCAAATTCACTGGCGGGGTAGGGGTCATTCATTAACTTAATTATACCGGCGTGAATCTTAAGGTTGCAAGCAGGGTTTGGCAAAGCGGATGGGGTATAATCGAGGCGCGATTAATTCAGATGAGGAAGTGATTATGGACTTCGGCAACATCCAACCGGTTGACATTGATTCCCAGATGCGCTCTGCGTACCTGGATTATGCGATGAGCGTGATCGTGGCCAGGGCGTTGCCGGATGCACGCGACGGCCTCAAACCTGTGCACCGCCGCATCCTTTATGCCATGCACGATATGGGCATTCGTTCCAACTCGGCTTTCAAAAAATCTGCGCGTATTGTCGGTGAGGTGCTAGGCAAATACCATCCGCATGGGGATATGGCGGTGTATGATGCCATGGCACGCATGGCGCAGGATTTTTCCATGCGCTACCTGTTGGTGGAAGGCCAGGGCAACTTTGGCTCCGTTGATGGCGACTCACCGGCGGCTATGCGTTACACCGAAGCGCGCCTGCACCAGCATGCCGAAGAGATGCTGGCTGATATTGACAAAGACACGGTGGATTTTGGCAGCAACTTTGACGATTCGCTTAAAGAACCGCTGGTGCTGCCGGCGCGCCTGCCGAACCTTCTATTAAATGGGTCTTCTGGCATCGCGGTGGGCATGGCCACAAGTATTCCCCCGCACAATCTGCGCGAGATTACTGCGGCCATCTCTTATCTCATTGACCATTATGATGGTATTGACGACATTTCGGTGGATGAGCTGATGAAATTTGTTCAAGGCCCGGATTTTCCCACCGGCGGCGTGATCGTTGGCCGTGAGAGTATTCAGCAGGCATATAGCACCGGACGCGGGCGCCTGGTAGTACGCGGCACCGCCCACATTGAGGATGCTAAGGGGAATCGCAACCAGATTGTGATCACTGAGATCCCGTATCAGGTGAACAAGACCAACCTCATCGAGCGCATCGCCGAACTGGCGCGTACCGGCAAGCTGGACGCCATCACCGACCTGCGCGATGAGTCTGACCGGCGCGGCATGAGCATCGTCATCGAACTCAAACGCGGCGCGCAGGCCAAACAGGTGCTCAACCAACTGTACAAGTACACCCCGCTGCAAACCACCTTCTCGGTGCATTTGCTGGCGCTGGTGGATGGCGAGCCGCGCTTGCTTTCGCTAAAGCGCGCGCTGCATATTTACATTGAACACCGCCGCGAGATCGTGGAGCGCCGCTCCAAGTTCGAGCTGGAAAAGGCACGCGCGCGGGCACACATCCTGGACGGGCTGCTGATTGCGCTGGCTAACCTGGATGATGTCATCCGCACCATCCGCGAATCCAAAGATGCTGATGTGGCCAAAGAACGTCTGATGACGCGCTTCAATCTCTCAGACTTGCAGGCGCAGGCTATTTTGGATATGCAATTGCGCCGCCTGGCAGCGCTGGAACGCCAGAAGATCGAGGACGAATACAAAGAGGTTAAAGAGCGCATTGCCTATCTGGAAGATCTGCTCTCACACCCCAAGAAAATTCTTGAGGTCATCCGCGAGGACATCACCGGCCTCACCGCCAAATACGGCGATGAGCGGCGCACGCATATCGTGCTGGAGAACCACGAGGAGTTGAAGGAAGAAGATCTGGTGGCCGATGAAGCCGTGCTGATCACCTTCACCGAAAAGGGATACATCAAGCGCGTGGCGGCCAATTTGTACCGCACGCAGGCGCGCGGCGGGCGCGGTGTTTCCGGCCAGACCATGCGCGAAGAGGACGAAGTGATCCTGCTGGTGCCGGCGCGCACCCTGCAAACGGTGCTCTTCTTCTCTGATCGCGGCAAGGTCTACTCGGAAAAGGTTTACCAGATTCCGGACGCCAACCGCACTGACCGGGGCATTCCCGTGGTGAACGTGCTTTCACTGGACGCCGGCGAACGCATTACCGCGGCGGTTTCGGTGCCTAATTTTGAAAATGGTTCTTTCTTTACCCTGGCTACGCTGGGCGGGCGTATCAAACGCGTGGCGCTTTCAGAGTTTGCCAGCGTGCGTCCTTCCGGCCTGATTGCCATGAGCCTGGAAGACGGCGATGAATTGGGTTGGGTACGCCTCACCAGCGGCAAGGACGAGATCATCCTTGTCACCCGCCAGGGGCAGGCACTGCGCATGTCTGAGGACGAGATCCGCAGCATGGGGCGGCAGGGCGCCGGCGTTGGCGGCATCAAGCTCAAGAGCAACGACCAGGTGGCTTCGATGGATGTGATCGAGCCTAATGGCAAATTGCTGGTGGTCACCGAGTTTGGTTATGGCAAACGCTCGAATCTGGAAGAGTACCCTGCCAAAGGACGCGCCACGGGCGGGGTTGCCACCATCGACCAGAAGAATCTGCCCAAGATTGGTTCCATTGCAGCCGCGCGTGTGGTGCAGGATGAGGACGAGGTGACGATGATCTCGGCCAACGGCGTGTTGCTGCGCCTCAAGGTCAAGGATATCTCCATCAGCGGGCGTGCTACCCGCGGGTATCGCGTGATGGACCTGGATAAGGATGATTTTGTAGCCTCGGTGGCGCGCATCTCCGCCGCCGACCTGAGCAAGGGCGAGACAAAATAGAAATCAAAAACCGCAGAAGATACTCTGCGGTTTTTCTTTGTTGGAGAAGTGCAACCTATATCGGCAGCGCTACTTTTTGGAAGAGGATCAGTACAAAGACTCCCAGAATGGCTACCATCAAAAAGAGGAAGAACGCAATGACGAAGCGCTGCGGCGCAGTCATCCCCAAAAATTCCCCGCGGCGGCGTACCTGTTCCGGTTTTTCGGGCCGTTGATCCAACGGGTCCTCTTCAAAGAACGAAGAACCGGCGGAATTTCGTAGATCATCAAGCATAGTGAGCCTCCAGTATTAAAGCTGTTCCATGGGCCGCAGGTGAACATCACCGACGGCAAAATCCATATCACGCCCGTCCTCCAGGGACAGAACAATGTTGCCCTGAGAGTTGATTCCTTTGACTATTCCAATTATAGATGTTTTTTGCGAATCTTCAATGCGTACCCGCTGGCCTTTAAAAGCAAGGTATCGCTGCCATTCGGA
>CALCNO010000041.1 GCA_937897615.1 uncultured Anaerolineaceae bacterium | reverse complement strand
AATGGCCTCACGGGTGCGCGGCAGCCCGGCAAAAACTTCAAGCCCACCGGCGCAGGCACTGCCAAGTGCGTTAAAAAAAGGCACCCGGTATTCCGGCAGCACCCGCTGCTGCAAGGCCACGCGCACATTCAAACTGTTCATCCAGCCACCACGCTTACCTTTGAGCCTACACTAGTTTTAACCACTTCAATGCGCGCCGGGAAGGCATCCTTGAGCTCTTCCAGATGCGTAATCACCAGAATCTTGGCAAAATCACCGCGCACCAGGTTGATGGCTTCGATCAGTCGCTGACGGCCATCGGCGTCCTGGCTGCCAAAGCCTTCATCAATGACCAGCGTTTGCAGGCGTGCACCGGCACGGTGAGAGAGCACACGGCTGAGCGCCAGGCGGATGGCAAAATTGATGCGAAAAGCCTCGCCACCGGAAAACAGCTCGTATTCCCTTTCGCCCATGGCATCGCGGATAAGAATATCCAGGGTTTCTTTACGGTCTTCCCGATTCCTGTTGCGGTACTGGCGCTGGGTTTCAAAATGCACCGACATGGTTCCTGAACTAAGGCGATCGAGAACTTCGTTGGCATGGCTTTCAATTTCCGGCAGTGCCTGCTCGATCAGCAGCGAGGGAATACCATCCTTGCTGAAAGCCTTTTCAAGCATCTTGAAACTGGCAATATTGCCCTTAACAAATTCTCGCTCGTCCAGGCGCGCAGTTTTGTTCATTTTCTGTTTTGCCAGCACTTCCACCTGGCTGCGAGCCGAGCCAACCTCGGTAAAGAGCATGTTCGCCTGTTCCTGGGCAGCAAAGTAGTCGCGTTCCAGCGCATCAATCTCCGGTGCTCCGGCGGCCGCATCCTTTAGTTTCTGGCTGGCCTCCTGGTATTCCGCCTGCACAATCTTGAGATGTTCCTCAGATCGATCAATGGAATCTTCCAACTCGTGAATGTTTTGCTCAAGCGGCGTAAGGGCCGCCCTGGCGTTTTCCAGCGCGGCAAAGGCCTCCTGGTTGGCACGCAACTCAGTTTCCTGCTGGCGCAATTTTTCATGTGCGGCAGGATCGTACCCCAGCTTCCGCAATTCCTGGTCAATGCCGGCCAGCTTTTGCTGCGCCTCAACTGCATACTCGTTATCGGCGAGCTTTTTTTCCACCTCCGCCAAGCGCGGAGCGCCGGTTTGCTCCCAAGTTTTCAAAATCTCATTGGCAGCGCGAATCTCTTCGCTTTTTTGGTCACACAGGCGTTGATGGAGCTTAAGTTCTGCCTCAATGCGCTGCAAAG
This sequence comes from uncultured Anaerolineaceae bacterium, assembly GCA_937897615.1. Lineage (GTDB taxonomy): Bacteria > Chloroflexota > Anaerolineae > Anaerolineales > Anaerolineaceae > UBA6107. The sequence goes on along the minus strand of CALCNO010000041.1, from coordinate 12,244 downwards.
ACTGCAATTGAGTTTCTTTTTCCCTGTACGTCAGGTCGCAATGATCTGCAACCTGGAGGTTTTCGCGGTACTTATTTCCGCGCTCGTTCCCCTGTGCGGTCAGGGCATCCACCATGCGATGGCGTTCAGCAGAGTTGAGCGGTTTTTCGCAGGTGGGGCAGGTAGCCCCGGTAGCCTGCTGCAAGGTCGTGATGCGCTCCTTGAGTTCATCCATCTCTTTCTTCAGGAGGGTGTTTTCGGCTTTGACCCGACCGCGTTCCGCGGCAAGGTCACGCAGGTCGTTCTCCAACACCGGGCGCATCTCCAGTTGATTGTTATCGTTTTTGACTGCACGCGCCAACTCATCCAGAGCCAGGTTCAAAGCAGGCAAAGAACTGCGCAGAGCTTCTACCTCGATTTTTCGCGCTGAAAGAGATTCGCGTTCCGCCTGCAGCAATGTGCGTTCATTCTCAATTGCCAGCAGAGGCGCCTCGCGCAGTTGCTGGAACTGATGAAAATTGGCGGAAAGTTTTTCAATTCCATCCAGTTCCACCTTCACTTTTTGCCAATCGGCATTTTTCTGGCGGATTGTCTTTTCGTTTTGCAGTGTCAACAGGATCGCTTTGCGCTCTTCCTGGCGCTGGCGCAGGTTTTCCACCCTGCCATCCAACTCCTGCTGTAAGCGCTGAATCTCTGCCTGCTGCTTTTCCACCTGTTTGCGCTCACCCTGGATACGCTCGTTCACCACACGCTGTTGATCCAGCAGTGCCTTCCGCGCTTCCGCAAGCTCGCGGCTGACCTTGAGCCTGCCTTCCAGGTCTTCCAGGCGCAGGCGCCGGGCGTCTTCCTCGGCCAGTTCCGCGTCAATTTCTTTGACCTGTCCCTCCACAGCAGCCAACTCCTGCTCTGCCAGGCGGCGCCGGCGGGAGGTCTCCTCCCGGTATTTTTCCCACATGTCCAGCCCAAGGATAGCGGAGAGAATGCGCTTGCGGTCTCCGGGCCGCTGCTGGGCAAACTGATCGGCTTTGCCTTGCAGGAAAAAAGAAGCGTTGGTAAAGGTCTCGTAATCCAGCTTCAGGGATTGGCGGATGTGCTCCTCAGTAGCGCGCAAGGTAGCTTCGGTGAGCGGCTTCCAGTTTTTCTCAGCATCTTGTACAAAGAAATCCAAGCGCGTAGATTCGTCCTTTTTCTTACTGCGTTGAACGCGGTATATGGAATTCTCGTACATGAAATCCAAAATCACCTCGGCCGCACCAGCCTGATGGTTAATCACGGTATCATCGCGGCGGCGGGCTTCGCCAAACAGCGCCCAGGTAATGGCATCCAACAAGGAGGATTTGCCGGCGCCATTGGAGCCGCTGATGCAGGCCAGGTCAAGCGCGCTAAAATCCAGGTCGGCTTTTTCGTTGTAAGACAAAAACCCCTGAATCTGCAAGCGAAGCGGGATCATACGCCTTCCCCTCCGGGCTTGACCATGTCAGAAGCGGCAGCCGGCGCCTTGCTCACCAGCACCTTGTCTACCCGCCGCGCGTCCATATCAATGATCTCAAAACGGTAATCATCCCAATGGAAGTGCTGCCCTGATGAAGGAACCGCACCGAGTTGGTTCATCACAAACCCGCCAATGGTCTGGTAACCAGCCAGTTTCTCCTCAGGCAGTTCATCCACGTCCAGCAATTCCTTAAGTTCGTCTATTGGCAGCAAGCCATCCAGTAAGAAAGAACCGTCTTCGCGTTTGATGATCTCCGGCTCTTCCACATTATCGTTGCTGGGAATCTCACCCACAATGGCCTCAAGCACGTCAAACAGAGTGACCATCCCAAGTAAACCGCCGTATTCGTCAATCACCAGTGCCTCATGCACACCGGCATCGCGCACCATATCCAGCACGCGCATGGCGGGAGTGTTCTCCGGCACAAACAACGGCTTTTGAATCAGGTCAATGATGTTGTATTCGGCCGAGGTGAGCTGTTTTTCCAGAACGTCCTTGGCCGAAAGAACGCCAACCACGTTATCCAGTGAACCACGCGCCACCGGAAAACGCGAAAAGGGTGATGCCAGAATTTGCGCCAGAATTTGCACATTGGAATCATCGGCATCCAGCCATTCAATCTCGGTGCGCGGGGTCATAATGGCGTTGATCAGGCGGTCATTGAAACGAAAGACACCTTCCACCATATCCTGCTCGGCTGCCTTAAAGACCCCCACCTGGGTACCTTCTTCGATCAAAATTTTGATCTCGTCTTCCGTTACCGGCGGTTCAGTGGAGGGCTTAACGCCCATCAGGCGCAGCCCGGCCTCAGTGGATGCGGAGAGGAGATGCACTATCGGCGCAGTGGCTTTGGAAAGAAAGCGCATGACCCCGGCCACGCTGGCAGCGATCTTTTCGGGGTTATTCAGCGCCAGGCGCTTGGGGATCAATTCTCCAATGACCAGTGAGAAATAAGTGGTCAGAATGACCACAATAGTAATGGACACGCCATCAGCGTAAGGCGCCAGCCAGGCGATCTTTGCCAGAACTTCGGCCAAACGCTCGGCGATGGTGGCACCGCCTAGCGCGCCGGTGAGAATACCCACCAGCGTAATCCCCACCTGCACCGCAGAAAGAAGTTTGCTGGTGGAGCTGGTCAACTCCAAAGCACGCGCCGCGCCTTTATCGCCTTCCTCGGCTTTTTGTTCCAGGCGCACCTTGCGTGCCGATACCAGCGCGATCTCGGACATAGCAAAGAACCCGTTGATGAGGATGAGCACAAAAACGAAAACGATCTCAAAAAAGACGTTGCTCATCAGGATTCCTCTGCTTCAGCAATGGATGCCGTTCCTTCAACGGACTGGATGATCGAACCCGCAAGGGTCTTTAGACCCTCAATGTCGGTGGATTCGGTGTGGGTAGATTGCCAGTAGCTTTCCAGCAATTGCAAGGGGGTAAGGTTGATAATGCCCTCAATGGCCGCCAGGCGCAGGCGAGCTTCTTCCAGCGGGCGGCGCACAAGGTGAAACTCCAACGCGCTGGCACATTGTTCACGCAGCGCGGGTTCATCCAAAAACGTATCCAGGTCGCGCGGATACTCTACCACCAGGCGAACAATGGCATCTTCCAACTCCTTTGCGGGAGGCAGAGCGGCCAATACTTTTTTATCCATTTCCTCACGGTCTTTGACCGATACAAATTTATCAATGAATTTACGGCCGTTCAACTTTTTGGCCTGGTAGCTGGTCTTTCCCCTGGAAACCGCAGCAATGATGTAAAACTTGTCGTCTGCGGCCTCGCCAAAATCCACCCGCTCAATCGAGCCGGGGTACACCACCGGTGGGTGGGCATTGGGGTTGAGGTTCTGATGTTTGTGGATGTGGCCGAGGGCAACATAATCCAGGCGGGGGTCCTTTACCAGGCTGCCGGGTAAAACTATATCCTTACCCAGCATGACGGTGCGCTCGTTGCCATACACCGCCCCCTGCACCGAACCGTGCGCCGTCAGCACAGCCGGCAATTCTGCATCCAACTGGTTCAGCCAATCCTGCAGGATTTCGGTAAGGCGCGTTTCCAATTCCTCATTGATTTTCTCGCTTCCATCGTTGAGGTCAAGCGATGCCAGCAGCCCGGAGCGGAAGACCCACGGCAGCGCCAGCACTTGCAGCGGCAGGCCCCACAGGTCATCCGGCTTGAGAAACTCCGGCTTGCCAATGACACGCACGTAGGGCACTTCAAGGGTATCGAATTCCTGCAGGGTGTTGGCGCGCCCGCTGGCAGGGCTGAGATCGTGGTTGCCAACCAGAAGCAAGGTGGGAATTTTGGCACTCGACAAACGCATAATGCGCCGCCCCCACTCGCGCTGGTAGGTGGGCGCAGGCAGGCGATCTTTGTAGGTGTCGCCGGCAAAAATCACCAGATCAACTTTTTCGCTGATCGCCGCGTCAATGATAGTATCCAGCGCCTTCAGAAAATCCGTGACGCGCACGGGCAGGCCGCTGGCAGCATCATGCTTGCCCTGCTGGGCAATATCAATATGCGCGTCGGCAAAGTGTAAAATTTTTAGTGCTTTTTTCCCCATCCCTTTTCCAATCTCTAGGGGGTTATGCCTAATTCGTTCAATTGATCCACGCTGGGGGTAAATCCCGCATGCCACACCAGGCTTTCGCGCAGGTCCTGGATGGCGCTTACCTGGTCGCCGGTGGCCAGCTCTGCCATCGCGCGCCAGTACCAGGTCTCTTCAATCCCTTTGTTCGGCCCCATGGCATCCAGCGTGGTATTAGCCATGTTAATTACATCCTGATAGCGCTTGGTGTAATAATACGCAAAATAGGGGCCTGTCTCATACCAAACAATGCGCCAGGGGCGCTCGCTCTCACTTATTGTTGGATAAATGCTGTAAGCACCGTCGTAAGCCTGCGCAGCAGCACCGTAATCGTTGAGGTACACCAGGCTGGTGCCGGCGTTGAACCAGGCGAAGAAGAGATCGCGTGGGTCGGTGAGCGTTTTGGTCTCCTGCGTTGCGCGTTCGTAGGCCACGCGGTAGGCAGCGGTTTCATCCGCCAGCGGGCCAAGTGCATTGAGCACGTCGTTCAATTTATCCTTTGGGTAAACTACCAGAAAGACATCGTTGAATGCCCGCCAGTTGGAGGTCATTGAATCATAGGTGACTTCAAAGCCAGTAGAATTCTGCCAGTTGTCTACATGGATCAGGTTGTACGAGTCCTGGGTGAAGAACACCTGGCGGGATTCATCGTAGCCGATGACGAGGTTGTAGTGGCCCATCCAGCCCTCAAAATTCACACCCTCAAAGCCTTTTTCCACCATCACCGGGAAGCCCGCCGCCACCAAAGTTTTAAGGGTCTGCAGGTCGCCGCCCATGCGGATCAGCGCGCCGAAATCTGTGTACTCTTGCACATAGGATTGCATCTCGTACGGCATGACGTTCTTGTCTTCGCGGTTGGGCTTGAGGTAAGGCGCAATGTGGTCCTGGGGAACCTCGGCACTGGGGTTAAGATGCCCCACCCAGCCATAGTATGAAAGATACATGGCAAGAGTCGCCGGGCCGCAATTGTTGTAGCGCTGCTGCTCCGGGCGCACTCCTTTGAGATATACCCGGTCAGGCAGCGGCACTGGCGTGGCAGTGCCGGTGGGTGTGGGCAACGGCGTGGAGGGGACAGGCGTAGCCGTGGCAGAAGCATAAGCATCCAGGGTGGCCTGCACCGAGGTAGCAACCGCATTGGCAGCAGCCTGTTCAGGGGTGAACACCGATTTTTCAGGCGGGAAAAGAGCATACTTCACCTTTGTCACACCCTGGGCAAGGTAAAACACCAGGCTGCTACGCACCCGCGGTATGGCAAAGGCAACACCAACCAGCACGATCAATACAGCAAGACCGCACAGAACGATCTTCCAAGCTTTTTTCATATTTGGATTATATCATTGGGGGTTGGCCGGGTTTTTCTCTGCCGCCAGGGGGTGGTTCTGGAAGAATTGCCACAGGGTACGCGTGGCATCAATCGCTTGCGAGGTACTCCCGGTAATCCAACGAGGCAGTGGGTGACCGCCCGGCCAAGAATGGCCGCCGCCAGCAATCGTGTAGAAAACCACCTCGGCATTGGCGGCGCAACCCGTGTAACGCAGCCCGCTGATATCCGCCGCAAGGCCCTCAAGTTGCTGCGGAGTTGCCTCACACCGGTTGAGAGCGGCATACCCCTGCACCCACTGCGGTATGGAAGGGAAAGGCAAGTCAAAGGAGCGAGAAGGCCCGCCCAGGTAAGGCACAATCGGGTCGGCATCGCCGTGAAAGACCATCATCGGCACCGGCCGGGTGGGCGTGCAACTCTCAAGTGGGTAGAGATAAGCGCCGGCAACACCGCCAATGGCCGCGATGCGCTCAGAAAGCGTGCAGGCCAACAGATAAGACATGCCGCCGCCATTGGAAAGCCCATTGGCATAGATGCGCGCAGGGTCAATGTTGTATTGCCCCTCCAGCGTGTCGATCAGGTCGGAAACAAACTGGACATCAACAAGCGCATCTTTTCCCTTCACCGAAACGCCGCTGACGCGCCAGCGCTTGGGAAAACTGGTGCCTGAGGGATAGGCCACAATGAAACCCTCGCTGTCCGCCAGTTCATTCCACTGGCTCACACGCGCCTGGTTGCCCGGCCAACCAGCAAATCCGTGAAACACCAGCACCAGCGGGGTTGGCCTGGCCGGATCGTAACTCTGAGGCACGTAAAGCAGATAGGTGCGTCGTTCTCCTGAGGAGACAAGGTGCCCGCGGGTTTGGCCGCTGGCAGCAGGAGCAAATGCCATAAGAGAGAGCGCCGTCAAAATCAGTGTGGTAACTGCCAGTAGTTTGGTTATGGTAGCAACGCGCTTTTTCACGCCCCGCCTCCGCTGAATTTACGTACATACCAGGTGGTCAATTCCTCTGGCACAAGGCGGTAAGTGCCGGTGATGCAATCCGCAATGGAAAGCCACTGTGCTTCCCAGTCGTCACCATTGTCCTCGTGCAGTTTATAAACCTTGCGTTCATAAAAGTGGATGTCGGTAAAGCGCGCCGGGAAGAGAAAATCCACCTCGTGCCCGGCCTCGCCATCGCAGGTGAAGAGGTTCTCAACAACAAACGGAGCAGCCAGCAAGGCGATCTCTGTGCCCAGTTCCTCGCGGGCCTCGCGCAGCACAGTCTCATGTGCTCGCTCGCCGAACTCCACCGAGCCGCCAATCGGGCGGTAGTAATCATCCCCTTTGACAGCATCGTGCATCTTTACCACAAAGAGCATGCCCTTGTCCTCGATCCAGGCAAGAGCCTTTACGCGAATCCGGCTTTGTTGTTTCATGAGGTTATTTTATCTGCTTTTTTCTACCCTGCCTGAATTTGCTATTGAAATTCCGGCAGGTTTCAATTATGATGACTTAAATTGGATAGTTTCGGTCGCATTACCTGGAGCAGAAATGAAAACCTTTCGCATTGTCTTGTTACTCTTGTTAATCGCCGCTGTGGTAGTGGCCGGTTTTGTGCTCGAACGCAGAGCAGGAATTCCGGCAATTGTTGCCACTTCCAGCACGTACGCCACCCCCACCACTGCAAGCCTGCCAAGCGAGACCGCGCCTGCTGCACCATCGCCCACCCTGCCGGCAACCGCAACACCCGTAACTTACGTGTTACCCCCGGCGGATGAAGCCTCGGCGCGCCTCACGGTCCCTGCCGGGTTTGCCATCCGCATCTTTGCCGATGGCCTTGGAGGCACCCCGCGCTTTATGGTCGTCAGCCCTGAGGGTGAACTGTATGTCTCTCTCTACCGGAGCGGCGAGATTGCTCGCCTGCCTGATCGCAACCGCGATGGCCTGGCGGACGGGGTGGAAATCATCCAGACCGGACTCAACTTGCCGCATGGCCTCGAATTCCACGATGGCTGGCTGTATGTGGCAGAATTGAACCGGGTGACCCGCCTTCGCGATGAAAACGGCGACGGTTCTTTTGAGACAATCGAACTCGTCACCGATAACCTCCCCGGCGGTGGTGGGCATACTTCGCGTACGCTGCACTTCGGCCCAGACGGGATGCTTTATGTAAGCGCCGGTTCAAGCTGCAACGTGTGTGCAGAGACCGATCCGCGCCGCGCAGCCATTTTGCGCTTCAATGCAGATGGCAGCATCCCTCAGGATAATCCGTTTGCGCAAGACCCGGACATTCGCAAACGCCCCGTGTGGGCCTGGGGATTGCGCAACAGTGTGGACTTTCTGTGGACGCCCTCTGGCCAGATGTGGGCCGACCATAATGGACGGGATAATCTTCTCGACGGAAACGGCACTCCAGATACCCTGCCCCCGGAGGAGATCATCATCCCTGTCCTGGGAAATAAATCGCACGGCTGGCCGTACTGTTATACCGCGGTCATGGGGTTGAACCTTTCCGGCGCGGCCGAAGTGCTCGATACACAAAGCGGGCTTCAACTCCCGGCTGGTTTCGATTGCTCCACTGATAGTGTTGTCCCTGCGCTGTACACCGATGCCGCCCACAGCGCCCCGCTGGGAATGGCACTCGGAAACTCCTCCCTGGCGTTTCCGGCAGATTACCAAAGCAGCCTGTATGTGGCCTATCACGGGTCGTGGAATACCAGTGCAGCCAGCATCCGCGATTGCAAAGTGGAGCGTATCTTGCTGAACGGTGAAATCCCCGTAGCTAATGAAACGTTTGTCAGCGGGTGGCGCGCGGCAGGAGAAACCTGTGGCAGTTCCGCCACCTGGGGCCGCCCCGCTGATGTGATCGTCGGCGCCGACGGAGCGCTTTACATTTCAGACGACAAAGGGGGTCGCGTCTACCGCGTGGTGTATACGGGAGAGTGATCCAAAAGAAAAGAGGCTTCTTGCGAGAAGCCTCTTTTTTGTTTATCGGTTTACACGGTTGGGGTTGGGTGTTTCTTTTCCTGCTTTAGTTTGCGTTTTTCCTTGATTGAATGCTTGGCTTTCTTCCGTTGTTCCTTGCTGCCTTTATCGGCCTTACCGCCACTTTCTCCCATAAAACACCTCCTTGGTAATCGAACGTTGCATTACAAGTATAGCACGATGCAAAGAAAAAGCCCGAAATGGGTCATTTCGGGCTTTTGATACTGGTTATTTTTGTTCGGTGAACTCACCGTCGATGACATCGCCATCGGTGTGCGGGGCTTCACCGGCGGGGGCCTGTCCGCCAGCCGCCTGCTGCGACTGCGCGCTGGCCTGCATCACCTGGCTGTACACCTGCTGCAACTCGTCTGTGAGGCTCTTGATGCGATCCACATCCTCGCCGGCAAGCGCCTGGCGCAGTTCCTGAATCTTGGCTTCCACGCTGGAGCGCTGGCCAGCAGGGATTTTATCCCCGCCTTCCTTGACAGCCTTCTCCACCTGATACGCTGCGTTATCGCCCTGGTTACGTACCTCAACCAGTTGCTTGCGTTTCTCGTCTTCGGCAGAGTGTGCCTTGGCCTCTTGCACCATGCGTTCGATATCGCCCTTCTGCAGGTTGGTGCTGGCGGTGATGGTCACTTTCTGCTCACGGCCGGTGGCCTTATCCTTGGCGGTTACATTGAGGATACCATTGGCATCGATGTCAAAGGTGACCTCCACCTGCGGGATGCCACGCGGGGCATTGGGGATGCCTTCCAGGCGGAAGCGCCCGAGGGTCATGTTATCGGCTGCCATGGGGCGTTCGCCCTGCAGCACGTGAATATCCACCGCAGTCTGGTTATCCTCTGCAGTTGAGAAGACCTGCGACTTGCGGATGGGGATGGTCGTGTTGCGCTCGATGATCGGTGTCATCACGCTGCCCAGGGTTTCCACACCGAGCGAAAGCGGGGTCACATCGAGCAGGAGGATGTCTTTGACCTCACCGCCCAGCACACCACCCTGGATGGCTGCACCAATGGAAACCACCTCATCCGGGTTAACACCCTTGTTGGGTTCCTTGTTGATCAGCTTGCGCACCAGTTCCACTACCTGCGGCATACGCGTGGAGCCGCCAACCAGCACCAATTCGTCAATCTCTGACGCCTTGAGGTTAGCATCCTTGAGGACACTCTCAAACGGTTTGCGGCAGCGATCCAGTAACTGCGCGGTCATCTGTTCAAATTTGGCGCGCGACAGCTTGAGCAGCAGGTGCTTGGGGCCGCTGGCGTCTGCGGTGATATACGGCAGGTTGATCTCGGTTTCCATCACAGTAGAAAGCTCGATCTTGGCCTTTTCGGCGGCCTCGCGCAGGCGCTGCAATGCCTGGCGATCCTTGCGCAGGTCAATGCCCTGATCGCTCTGGAACTGGTCGGCAGCCCAGTTGACTACCACTTCGTCCCAGTCATCGCCGCCAAGGTGAGTGTCGCCATTGGTGGCCTTGACCTCAAAGACACCGTCGCCAACCTCGAGGACGGAAACATCAAAAGTACCGCCACCGAGGTCAAAGACAAGTATCTTCTCGTTCTTTTTCTTATCCAGGCCATAGGCAAGCGCGGAAGCGGTAGGCTCGTTGATGATGCGCAGCACTTCCAGCCCGGCGATCTTGCCGGCGTCCTTGGTGGCCTGGCGCTGGCTATCGTTGAAATAAGCCGGCACGGTGATCACAGCCTGGGTAACGGTTTCGCCCAGGAAAGCCTCGGCATCAGCTTTGAGCTTGCCCAGGATCATGGCGGATATCTCCTGTGGGGAGTATTCCTGGTTGGTTGCCGGGATGCGTACGCGCGCATCTTTGGCTGGGCCGGCCACCACCTCGTACGACACCATCTTGCGTTCCTGGGAAACCTCGTCAAAGCGGCGCCCCATAAAGCGCTTGATGGAATAAACTGTGTTCTCGGGGTTGATCACAGCCTGGCGTTTCGCCGTCTGGCCAACCATGCGTTCGCCATTTTTGCTGAAAGCTACCACCGAAGGGCAAAGGCGTGAGCCCTCCGCGGTGTTGATGACCACAGGGTCACCGCCTTGCATAACGGAGACAACCGAATTTGTGGTGCCCAGGTCGATTCCGATGATTTTCGACATTTTGAACTCCTTGAAACAAAGAATAATTAATGCTAAATCGCAATCCCTTTACTAACAGCTTCAAGAATACCTGTACAGTATTAGAAGAACGTCAACAAAGCGTAGGATTTTTGTCTGCAAGCGGATGCTATAATGCAACTAGAGGAACTTATGAAGACTAAAAATGCTCTCCAGTTGGTCGTTGTCCTGCTTCTGGTACTGCCGGCAGTTTTGATGGCGACACTACCCGTATCTGCGCAATCCACTCAGGCAGAGGTAATTGAAGTCACGCTGAATGGCCCGCTGACGCCGGTGTGGATCGGTTACCTGCAGCGCGGCATCAGCCAGGCGGAGCAAAGGGGAGCACAATTGGTGGTGGTGGAACTGAACACCCCGGGCGGCGGCATTGAATTGATGAATAAACTGGTACAGGAAATCCTCTCCAGCCCGGTTCCGGTGGTGATGTTTGTTGCGCCGCGCGGCGGCATGGCCGCTTCGGCGGGCACGCTGCTGGTGCTGGCCGGGCATGTGGCTGCCATGACCCCGGAATCCGCCATCGGCGCTGCCAGCCCGGTGGGGCTGCAGGGTGAAGACCTGCAAAGCACTGAGGCCATCAAGCTAAAGGAAATCCTCAAGGCAAGCGTGCGTTCGCTGGCGCAGCGGCGCGGCGAGGAAGCTGTGCAACTGGCGCAATCGGCCATCGAGTCTGCCAAGGCGGCTTCTGCCGAAGAAGCCCTGTCTGCAGGACTGATCGACTATATCGCCAACGACCTATCTGACCTGCTGCGCCAGCTCAACGGCCAGACGCTCATTGTGAACGGGGAAACACGCACGCTGCACCTGGAAGGCGCATTGGTCACCCCGGTGGAAAAGAATTTTGTAGAAGGCGTCCTTGACCTGCTGACCAATCCCAATATCGTCTTTGTGTTACTTTCGATTGGGGTTCAGGCGCTGCTGATCGAACTCTCGCACCCGGGCGGTTGGTTTGCGGGTTTTGTGGGTGTGGTGATGCTGTCACTGGCGATCTACGGACTGGGTATCTTACCGGTGAACTGGTTCGGCATCGTCTTTCTGGTGGTGGCGTTTGTGCTCTTCATTTTGGATATCAAGGCGCCCACACACGGCGCACTCACGGCTGCCGGCACCGGCTCATTCATTGCCGGCGCGTTGATCCTGTTCAACTCTGCCAGCGTGCCATCCTTCAGCCATGTTTCAGTGCCGCTTGTCATCGGAATGGGTGTGCTCACCGGCGGAATCTTCCTGGGCGTGGTTCTGCTGGCCGTCTATGCAATGAAGCAACCAATTGCCACCGGGCGCGAATCGCTGGCGGGCAAGAGCGGCCTGGCACATACCAGGATCGACCCACAGGGTGAGGTGCAGGTGGCCGGCGAGCGTTGGACCGGGCAGCTGGCAGAAGGAGAGCCTGCCATCCCTGCGGGTACGCGCGTGGAAGTGGTACGCGTGGAAGGCGTACGCCTGATCGTTAAAAAAGCAAAATAAAACAGCAAAAGGAGCCTCGCGGCTCCTTTTTTATCTCCATAGTTGCCGAGAAAACTCCTCCGGCAATGTCTACTTGATGAAGTAATAAATGGCAACCGCAACGCCAATGATCACCACCACCCAGCGCAGCACGTTGGGGTTGAGCCTGCCTGCCAGTTTGCCGCCGGCAGCACCCCCCAGCAGTGCCGCTGCGGCCATCACCGCTGCCGCCAGCCAGAGCACCTGCCCGGAAAAGAGGAACACCACGGCGGCCGCCACGTTGGTGGCAAAGGCAATCCCCTGCTTGAGGGCGTTCAGCCGGGT
>CALCNO010000040.1 GCA_937897615.1 uncultured Anaerolineaceae bacterium | reverse complement strand
TCTCCCGTCAGCCTGGTGAACATCCGCCCGGTGGTGGCAGCCCTGCGTGAATTCTTTGGTTCTTCGCAGCTTTCGCAGTTCATGGACCAGACCAATCCGCTGGCCGAGCTGCGCAGCAAACGCACTCTCTCTGCCCTTGGCCCTGGCGGTCTGCGCCGCGAGCGCGCCGGCTTTGATGTGCGCGATGTGCATCACTCGCACTACGGCCGCATTTGCCCCATCGAAACCCCTGAAGGCCCGAACATTGGCCTGATCGGCCGTTTGGCCAGCTATGCCCGCGTCAACGAGTATGGCTTCATTGAAACTCCGTACCGCAAAGTGATCAAGGCATTGAGTGCCTCAGACGCGCGCCTGGATGGCCGCATGCTGCGCGAAACCCTGACGGATGAAAAATCCGGCGAGGTGATTGCCAAAGAAGGTGAGCGCATCACCGCTAAGATGCTGCCGGCAATCAAGAAGACCAAAAAGAGCACAATCTTTGTGAAACCCTTCGTCTCCGACGAGGTGGAGTATCTTTCTGCCGACGCTGAAGACAAGTTCGTTATTGCTCAGGCCAATACGGTCGTCAATACTGACAGCGAGTTTGAGCAGGAACAGATTTCCTGCCGTTTCCACAGCGACTTCATCACTGCCGGCGGCGAGAGTGTTAACTACATGGACGTTGCGCCGCATCAGGTAGTGGGTATCAGTGCTGCATTGATTCCCTTCCTGGAACACGATGATGCCAACCGCGCTTTGATGGGTTCAAACATGCAGGCACAGGCTGTGCCATTGGTGAACCCCGACAGCCCACTGATCTCCACCGGCATGGAAAAGTACGCCGCAATTGATTCGGGGCAGGTGTTGGTGGCCGAGGAAGACGGCGAGGTCACTTCGGTTACCGGGCGCCAGGTGTTTGTGCGCAATGCCGAGGGGCGTGTCCGCGAATACAACCTGCGCAAGTATCAGCGCTCCAACCAGAGCACCTGCATTGACCAGCGTCCGGCGGTCATCAAAGGCCAGCGCATTCACAAGGGCGACATTCTGGCGGATTCCTCCTCCACAGTCAACGGCAAGCTTTCGCTGGGCCAGAACGTGGTAGTGGCCTTCCTTTCCTGGGAGGGCGGCAATTTTGAAGACGCCATCCTTATCTCAGAGCGCCTGGTGCAGGCGGATAAATTCACCTCAGTGCACATTGAAAAGTATGAGGTGGAGGCTCGCGATACTAAGCTTGGCCCGGAAGAGATTACCCGCGATATCCCCAATGTTGGTGAGGACGCCATCAAAGACCTGGATGAACAGGGTATTGTGCGCATCGGTGCCGAGGTTGGCCCCAACGACATTCTGGTAGGCAAGATCACCCCCAAGGGTGAAAAAGAGTTAACCCCCGAGGAGCGCCTGCTGCGCGCCATCTTCGGCGAAAAATCACGCGATGTGAAAGACACCTCGCTGCGCATGCCTCACGGCGAGCGCGGCAAAGTGGTGGATGTGAAGATCTTTACCCGTGCGGATAACGTTGACCTGCCGGCGGGTGTGGATATGATGGTGCGTGTCTCAGTGGCACAGCGCCGCAAGATCACTGCCGGTGATAAGATGGCCGGACGCCACGGTAATAAGGGTGTGGTCTCCCGCGTGGTGCCGGTGGAGAACATGCCTTTCCTGGAAGACGGTACGCCGGTGGATATCATCCTCAATCCCCTGGGCGTGCCCGGACGTATGAATATTGGACAGGTGCTGGAAACGCATTTGGGCTGGGCTGCCCGTGAACTTGGCTTTGAGGCCGTGACCCCGGTCTTTGACGGTGCCGATGAATACGAGATCGAAGCCGAATTGGCCCGTGCCTGGTTGATGGACCTGGCCTGGAAAGAATCCGGCGTCAAGGCCTGGGAGTGGATGAACCAGCAGGAATACGACCCGCAGTCCATCCGCGATGACGAAGAAGTGCGTTTGCTCTACCTGGAGCAAATCCTTGGTGATCGTTACGATATTGGCCGCATGGCTACTGATTACCACTATGCACGTCAGGTCAACCTGGAACACTGGATGCAGGAAAAGAAACTCAATCCTGACGCAGTGATCAAATTTGAGCCTGCGCTTACCGGCCAGCCTGAAGTTCGGCCGGAAGATGAAGAAGCCATCCGCATCTGCCTCAAAGTCTGGCTTGACCAGCATGGCGTGAACACGGAGAAAATGAATGGCGATGCCATCCTCAAGGCGGCACAGAAACTCACCGTTGAAACTGGCGAGCCGCTGCCCATCCTGGGCAAGCAACTCCTGCGCGATGGCAAAACCGGCCAGCCTTATGATCAGCCGATTACGGTGGGCGTGATGACCATGCTCAAGCTGCACCACCTGGTGGAAGATAAAGTGCACGCGCGTTCTACCGGCCCATACAGCCTGGTGACGCAGCAACCGCTGGGAGGTAAGGCGCAGTTCGGCGGCCAGCGCTTTGGCGAAATGGAAGTGTGGGCGCTGGAAGCTTACGGCGCTGCCTATACCCTGCAGGAAATGCTCACTGTCAAGTCGGACGATGTGCAGGGCCGCGTGAACACTTACGAATCGATCGTGAAAGATCAAGCGATTGAGGACCCCAGCCTGCCGGCATCCTTTAAGGTGTTGGTCAAAGAACTGCAAAGTCTGGGCCTGGCGGTAGAAGCGGTGATGGAATCCAAAGAAGTGATTCGCTTTGGTAAAGATGAAGAGAAGGTGAAGCCTCCCAAGCTGGATACCGGTTTGTTGGGCCTGGGAGAAGAATTGCACGGACTGCTGTAAGCGCTAACTCATTTGGTAAACGGCAAAAAACGTGGTTGGCAATTCCTTGACCATGTAAATTGCACATGATATAATTTTCAGCCGTTGCCAAAATGAAGTGGTGATGTGAATTGCTCAGCTATGGAGTAAATCCGGCGGGGCCATCATTGCAGTCGATGGCCTCGCCCTATTAAGCAAAATTGTAGAAAAGGTTATTTTTTCGGAGGCAATAGTCGTGCCAACAATCAACCAACTGATTCGCAAGGGTCGCGAGACCAAAAGAACCAAGAGTAAAGCGCCGGCTTTACAATACACGCTTAACTCGATGAAACAGCGCCGCTCACGCCTGGAAAAAGGCTCCCCACAGAAACGCGGAGTCTGTACCGTGGTGAGGACCATGACCCCCAAGAAACCGAACTCAGCGCTGCGGAAAATTGCTCGTGTCCGCCTGACGAACGGGATCGAGGTCACTGCCTACATCCCCGGCGAAGGCCATCAATTGCAAGAGCACTCCGTAGTGCTTGTCCGCGGCGGCCGTGTTAAAGACCTGCCTGGTGTGCGCTATCACATTGTTCGTGGAACTCTGGATACAACCGGCGTTGCCAAACGTTCTCAGGGCCGTTCAAAATACGGTTCCAAGAAACCGAAAGCTTCATAAGACCAACAGGGAGAAGTTTGAATGCGACGAACTAAACCAGAACCACGTGAAGTACCGGCTGATGTGCGCTACAACAGCGTTCCCGTTTCCTTCTTCATTCACCGCATTATGAAACGTGGAAAGAAAAGCACCGCCACCCGCATCATGTATGATGCGCTGGATATTGTCAAAGAGAAGACCAGCAAGAACCCCATTGAGGTGCTTGAGCTGGCTTTGAAAAACGTTGGCCCGCAGATGGAAGTACGCCCACGCCGTGTGGGTGGTGCTACCTACCAGGTGCCAATGGAAGTTCCCTCAGGGCGCAAGATGACCCTGGCCATGCGCTGGATCCTGGATGCAGCTACCGGACGCACCGGCAATTCCTATGCAGAGAAACTCTCTGCCGAATTGATCGAGGCTTCTAACAACCAGGGTGCCGCAGTGAGAAAACGCGAAGAAACTCACAAAATGGCCGAGGCGAACCGCGCATTCTCGCACTTCCGCATGTAGATCAGAACTGATAGAAACTGAGTATTGCAATGCCTCGTTCTTTTCCATTAGAAAAATGCCGTAATATCGGAATCATCGCTCACATCGATGCCGGTAAAACTACAACCACTGAGCGGATTCTGTTTTATTCCGGGCGAACGTACCGCATCGGTTCAGTCGACGATGGCACGACCGTTACTGACTGGATGGTGCAGGAGCGCGAACGGGGCATTACAATCGTTTCCGCTGCCGTAACTGCTGAGTGGAAAGGGTATCAGATCAATGTGATCGATACCCCTGGACATATTGACTTCACCGCCGAAGTTCAACGCTCCCTGCGAGTGTTGGACGGCGGTGTTGTTGTTTTTGACGCCGTACAGGGCGTGGAGCCTCAGAGTGAGACTGTTTGGCGCCAGGCTGACCGTTACGGTGTTCCCCGTATCTGCTTTGTCAACAAAATGGACCGCGTGGGTGCCTCCTTTGATTACACGTTAGGCACCATCAAATCTCGTTTGGGCGCCAATGCCATTCCCATGCAAATGCCCATTGGCAGCGAAGCTGCCTTCAAGGGCATGATCGACCTGATGACCATGCAGGCGGTGATGTTTGAGGATGAGTTGGGTAAAGAACCCAAGGTTTCCGAGATTCCGGCAGATTTGCTGCACCAGGCTGAAGAGATGCGCCATCACATGGTCGAGAAGATCGTTGAACTGGATGACGACCTGACCATGAAGTATCTGGAAGGGGAGAACATTTCCATCGAGGAATTAAAAGCCGGCTTACGCAAAGCTACAATTGAAAACAAAGCTACGCCGGTTTTTTGTGGCTCTTCTTTGCGCAACAAGGGTGTTCAGTTAGTGCTGGATGCCGTGCTTGATTACTTGCCTTCTCCTTTGGATATTCCGGCGGCAAAAGCCATTAACCTCAAGAACGAAGAAGAAATTATCCTCAAAGTGGAGGACAACGCTCCACTGACTGCGCTGGTATTCAAGATTGTCAGCGACCCTTATGTGGGGCGCCTGGCGTATTTCCGCGTTTATTCCGGTACGCTGACCACCGGCTCAATGGTCTATAACCCTGGCAAAGACCGCAAAGAGCGCATTGGGCGTTTGTTGCGCATGTATGCCGATCGGCGCGAAGACATCACCGAAGTATGTGCCGGTGATATTGGTGCAGTGCTGGGGCTTAAAGAATCCTTCACCGGGGATACCCTGTGTGATTCAAACCACCCCGTAGTACTGGAAAGCATCAGCTTCCCGGACCCGGTGATTTCCATTGCCATTGAACCCAAATCCACCGCCGACCAGGATAAGATGGCTAACGCATTGCAGCGTCTCTCGGAAGAGGATCCCACCTTCCAGGTGCAGTCTGACGAGAATACCGGACAGACCATCATCAAGGGTATGGGCGAATTGCATCTGGACGTGCTGGTGGATCGCATGCTGCGCGAATTCAAAGTACAGGCCAATGTGGGCAAGCCGCGCGTTTCTTACCGCGAGACCATCACCCGGCCAGTGGCTTCGGTGGCGTACAAGTACGTCAAGCAGTCCGGCGGCCACGGACAGTATGGCCATGTGGTCTTTGCTCTGGAACCGCAGGATCGCGGCACGGGCATTCAGTTCGAAAACAAGATCACCGGCGGTTCCATCCCCAAAGAGTACATCCCCGCAGTGGAAAAGGGCGTTAAGGAAGCGGTGGAATCCGGTGTGCTGGCGGGTTACCCTGTTACTGATCTCAAAGTGCAATTGATTGACGGCTCTTTCCACGAAGTGGACTCAAGCGAGATGGCCTTCAAAATGGCTGCCATCATGGGCTTGCGCGAGGGCCTGCACAAGGGTGCTTCTGTGTTGCTTGAGCCTATTATGAAGGTGGAAGTGGTCGTCCCGGAAGAGTACCTCGGTGAGGTGCTGGGGCAGGTCACTGCCCGCCGTGGTGAGGTGCAGGGCATGGAAGTGCGCCCCGGCAACGCCCAGGCAGTGCGCGGTCTGATCCCGCTGGCCGAAATGTTTGGTTATGCCACCGAATTACGCTCCGGTACGCAGGGGCGCGGTGTGTTTACAATGGAATTTGACCATTATGCACCGGTTTCCCAATCGGTTGCAGAAAAAATTATTAACAAGTAATCATTCTCAGCAATCAGACCAAAGGAGAGAAAACGATGGCGAAGCAGAAATTTGACAGGACGAAACCGCATTTGAATGTGG
>CALCNO010000039.1 GCA_937897615.1 uncultured Anaerolineaceae bacterium | reverse complement strand
CGCCTAGATGATCTTATCCAGCTTGCCGGCCAACTGCCGTAAATACTCAAGCTGCCCGATATGGTAGGTATGGTGAAAATGCAGGAAAAACACCCGCCAGCCCAAAGTGGTCTTGCGTTCCCGCACCAGAATTTCCTTCTCAAAGTCCGCCTCAGCCATTAAGCCCAAAAGCTGAACGATCACCTCGTGGCCCTGGTCGTACATGCTGATGAGCTTGCTGAGGGGCAGCACTCCCTGTTCCTCACCCTTGACCGGCGCGGAATCGCGCGGATAGCGGGCAATATCTGCTGCTTCAAAAGGCGAAGCCCCGCCCAGCGCCTGAATGATCTCAACCTGGTTGGTGAGCAAATGCCCCATCACCCAGTTGAGGCAATTCCCACCGGGCTGCGGCTGCAACAGGCTGTCTTGTTGGGTGAGCCCGTTGGTTTGCTCATGCACGATCTCTTTTTCCATCTCGAATATTCTTTGCAGGTTGGCAATGGTAATCATTGGATGCTCCTTGAAATGAAAACTGAGTTTATTATAGCAATTTCCCTTAATGTTTCGTTTGGGCCAAAACGACCCGCGTATTCCGGTGTTTAATGGATAAAGTGAGGTAAGTTATGGCAGAAGACCCACAGGTAATTCAGCAACTCAGCGACAGCCTGATCGACGAGGTCGTTGGCTCGGTTGGCCTGCCCAAAAACAGGTTTAACCACTGGCTTGCCTGGCGCCTGTTCTGCCGCATCACTGACCGGTTTGCCCACATTGGTGCGCCGTTTGACCGCATCGTTGGAGCCGATGGGCTGCCAAAGGCCAGCGAGTACTGTCTCTCCTTCTTTTGCCAAAATATGATCACCTGCGGCACCGAGAACATCCCCCAAAGCGGCCCGCTGCTTGTGGTCACCAACCACCCCGGCGCCTATGATGGCCTGGTCATCTTTTCAAAGATGCCAAGAAACGATATCCAGTGGATCTCCTCTGAAATCCCATTCCTGCGTTTGTTACCCAACCTGAAAGAGCACATCCTCTTCGCCTCCCGGCAGGACGCACGCAGCCGCATGGTGGTGCTGCGAAATGCTATTCAGCACATGCAAGCGGGTGGGGCATTAGTCTATTTTGCGGCCGGGCACCGCGACCCGGACCCGGCAGTTTTTCACGGCGCAGCCACAGCCATTGATGGCTGGCTGGATGTGTTCGACACTTTCTTTAAGTACATCCCGGAGCTGAACATCCTGCCGGTGATCGTCAGCGGCGTGGTGGGCAGCCACTGGGCGCATCACTGGCTGCCCAGAATCCGCCGCCAGCAGATCGACCAACAACGCCTGGCGGAATTTGGCCAGGTAATCTCTCAACTGCTGCATCCGGGCAAGATATACCTCTCGCCGTCCATCAGCTTTGGAAAGCCTCTCAACAAAACAATGTTCTCGGCGGGGGACAGTACCACTTTGCAGCAGCTCATCGCCAAAGGCAAAGAACTGCTGCATCAGCATGTTAGTGATTTTGGGGGATTTGCAGACTAGCGCTGCCTAGTGATAGCGTTTTTCGCCCGCTTCGATACGAACCTTTAGGTGGTTTTCAAAAGGCGGAAGCGGGCAAGTAGCATACGGGGTATAGGCACACGGCCAGTTGTACGCCAGGTTAAAATCTAACTCGATCCTTCCATCTTTAGGGCTGTCGGCAAGCAAATAGCGGCCCGCAGGGTAAGTGGTCTCACCCGCAGTAGGGTCGCTGAAGCTGAATTGCACGCCGTCATCGTCGCCTTCCGCGATCAAACTGCATGGAACGCCCCCCACCGAAAAAGAAGCCTGCCCAACAAAGCCCACCTCGTAACGCGTGCCAATCACATCTTCCACCGGCAGCCTGCGCGGTTCCGGAAAAACAGTAAAATCCGCCTGGATGCGCCATTTGGGATCAGCCGGGTAATAATTCAATCCTGGAAATCCTCCTGCACCCTGTAAGAGGGCATCCCACGCACGGATAAAATACTTTCCGCCCCTCTTTAATACGGCCATTTGGATCGAACCAATGGCAAGTAAATCCGGAGCAGAATCGCGGTCAGTGCGCAGCATGCCAGGAGATGCCGGTTTGTCATTGACGAGCAGGCTGCCCACATGAGATTTCAGTTCTACCTCGCCGTTGTGCAGTTCCAGGCTGGCAAACAGCGGGACACTGGCTCCGGGAATGTGGACGGAACAAGAGGCCTCTTCACCCAGCGTATTGGTACCTTCAGTAAGGGGGAACAAACCTATCAACGAAAACCAATTGCGCGGGCTGGCGATCAGACGCTTTTCGTGTTCTTTTCTCTTTTGGTCAATCGAATCAATATAAGAATCTACGGGCATCAGTAATGGCTCATTTCGTGTCGAGAATTGCGCCGCAAAATTCACACTCGGCGCTGGTGTCGTCAATCCACTCTATTTCATCCGCGCGCACCGGGGCACCGCACTGTGTACAGGTGGCAGGCAGCTTTCCGCGCTGCTGAACAGCCGGCAAAACCGCAGCCGCCGGCATTGCTGGCCGCACGGGTGCAGCTTCAACGTTCCCTTCTTGAACCAGCTTGCGGGGGTGTAAGATTTGGTCAAACTCGGCTTTAAACTCAGCGATCCGCTGCTGCATTCCCAGAAGGGTGAACTGCGAAAAAGCAATATTGGCCTGGTTGGTTGCGCGCTCCTCAATGCCGGCTTTGGCCCAGGCCAGAGCAGCCTGTGCATGTAAATTGGCGGCTTGCCTGGGTTTGCCAAAGCGCTCCATCTGGCGGGCCAGGTGCATGAAGGCCTCGGCAGCGGGTACAAATTGCCCCAACTGGAGCAACTGGTTGGCGCGCAAAACCTCATTCTGCGCAACAGCAGATACGCCCATGCGGCGTACAGCCCTGCGGATGGGTCTTCGGAACATCTTTCACCTCTTCGGAATGAAATCTCTTCTTCCCCAATTATAGCAAAGGTTGTATTTATTCACGACGAAAATGAAAAATTAAAGCGCCCTCACGGGCGCTTTAATTTTTTTTTTCTTTGAACGCTTACTTGAGCAGGCTGGCGGGCACATTGCCACCGTTCGCAGCGATTTTCTGTAGAACGGTTTTGTGCAGCCATACGTTCATCTTGGCGTAATCGCCACCCATCAGGTCGGCGGGGCAACCAAGTTCAACGGCCAGTTCCTTGCGGGAGGTCAGGCTGCTGTCAATGCCCAACAGTTTGAGCAGGTCAACAATGGAGACTTTCCAATCCAGTTTTTCCGGGTTGGCTTTGGCCAGGCCATCCAACTTGGCAACTACATCCAGCATTTCCATCGGTGCAGCAACAACTGACGGTTTGGCGGCTGCGGTGAGATTGCCGAGCAAATTGCCAACTTTGGCGCCTGCCGTGCTGGTCGTGGTGGTGGAGCCAGCGGTGGTGGTGGCTGCTTTGGGTTTGAAGCCGAGCTTGGTGAGAATGTCTTTAAAGAATGCCATGATTTTTTCCTTTCATTACCTAAATAGTTTGAATTTAATTAATTATATAGTGAAATCCGCTCATATCACAAGAAATCTCAAAATTCATATAAAAGTTTAAGATTCTTATTTCTTATAAACCCACTCGTCAAACAACGGTGTCAAGTCACACTGGCAATGGGCTTCGGCAAGTGACTTAAAACTCTCGGTACTGCTGATCTGCCAATCATACTTCCTGGCGTAATCCAATAGGAACTGATCAAATGTCGCCTGGCCCATCTGTTCGGCCAGGGTTTGCAGGAAGATCGGCCCGCGCCCATAGACGATGGCACTGTACTGAGCACCCTGATAATTGTCTGCTGGCAGCCCAATGGGAATTGGCTCTTCGTTTACCCGGTTCCAGCGGCCGGTCCAGCTTTCGCGGTACTCCGCCATTGCCTCAGGCCCGTATTCATCCAGGTAGTAGATCCCGGTGACATACTGCGTCAGGGATTCGTCCACCCAGGGCTCGTTAGCCTGGTCATTGCCCACGCTGTTGTAAAACCACTGGTGTCCAACCTCATGTGCTACCGTGGTCTCCAGGGTGACAAACGCCGTAACACCGCCTGCAGACTGCGAAGGGTCATAAACCCATTTGTTGATGCCCACAATCCCGGGATACTCAATCCCGGTAGCGCCCTGCATGGGGGTACTGACAACGTCAAATTCTGTATAGGGATAATCGCCATAGCGCAGGCTGTAATCCTGAAGCGCGTTAGCGGCGGTAGTGAGCGCAAGTTCAGCCCCTTTTTGGTAATCGGAAAAAGCATAACTGTTCACCACAGTTTCGCCGATGGTTTTGCTCACCTTGATGAATTTGCTGCTGGCGGCAAGGTAGAAATCCCGCCCGGGGCCCAGAGCAAAGGTCACCATCTGTTGGTTCTTCCTGGTCTGTCTTTCCACTTCAACCCCTGAGGAGACCAGCACAAGGTTGGCCGGAGCAGTTACCCGCACCAGGTAAAAGGAGGCATCATTGAAAGTGGTATCGGCATTGGCTGGTAAATGGCCGGCATGCCAACCGCTTTCATCATAGACCGGGATGCCGGGGTAAAAGCCATCCAGCACAAGAATGCTATCAATGTACCCAAACAAACCATAATTTCCGCCACCAGAGGTAGGCAGCTTCACCTGAAAATCCACCGTGAGAATAACTGATTCGCCTGGCTGGAGCGCAGAAGGCAGCGCAACCAGCGCCGCACTATGGTTCTCGCGGTAGCTCAAGGTGGCCGGTTGCTCATTGACCTGAACGTTGGAAAGTTCCACACTTCCGCCCAGTTGGTTGGGGTACAACTGGAGAGCAATCTCAGTAAGGGCCTGGTTTTCCTGATTGGTATAGTGAATGGCCTCTGTACCATTGAGCGTGGTCAGGTCATCCGCAATGGTGAGGTCGATATGGTATTCAGTGGCAGCAGCAAGAGCGGTGAGCGCGCCTTGCTCTGCTGCAATCAGACCGCTGCTGTACACAGAACGGTCGCCAAAGTCGGTCAAAAAAGCGTGCGTTGAAACGGCCGACTTTTGTGCCGAGGTGCAGGCCGCAGCAACGCCCAGTACCATGATTGCCGACAAGGCCAAACGGAATGTCCTTTTCATATGCCCTCCTGCAGCGCAAATCTATCTTTATACACTAGAACGAATTCATTATTTTTGTATTAATGAAATACAACTTTTTAGACAATCTCTGGGAGAAACAAATGGGCATTCTTGGGTACATCTTTAAGGAACCGTTTCCTATCCCCTGGCTGCTACAGGATATCATTGCACTTCTGCTGGGGCTTTTAGTTGTAGCGTATATCCTTAAGCGCGGACAGCACCCGGTGACAGAACTGCTGGAGATGTTCGCGTTCATTTTCTTGTACGCCTCCATTTACGAGAATGCGGCAATTGTAATGGGACTCTACTCCTACGGCCGTTCACTGGTGATGATCGGGTTTGTGCCCGCCTCTGTGCCTATCATCGAAGTCTGCGTATTGATCTGCGGGCTATGGCTGCTTGAAAAGGTGCGGGTTCCCAATTGGGCCAAACCTCCCATCATCGGTTTATTCGGCATGCTGCAGGATTTCTCGCTCGACCCGCTGGCAATTCGCCAGGTGTTCACCGTGGGCGGGGTCACCTCTGGCAGATGGAACTGGCTGATCGCCACCAGCGATACCAACCTGCTGCGGATTCCCGTTTTCAACTGGCCGGGCTGGATGCTGATCATGCTCTACGGCAGCGCATGTATACTCATCGGGCGTTGGTGGTACCGGCGCTCTGGCTACCGCACCTGGGTAGGGATTGTTTATCCCTTTGTGATGATGGTCGCAGCGCTTTTGTTGATGATCAGCCCGATCTCAAATTTTCTCCTGTGGCTGGGGCCAGTCTTTCAAAAAGGCCAGCCCATCGAATGGGTCATGCTGGCGTTCCACCTGCTGGTGCCCACATTATTGCTTGTCTACCTCTGGCGTGGCAAGATGACGGCACCTTTTAGCCGGGAGGACCTGCCGGTTTTTGTCGTTCCAACCGTTCTTCATCTTTCCGATATTGTGTTCACGATAGCGGGAGGGTTTACCGAAATCCTCTGGCTCGTGCTGCTTGCCAGTGCGCTCCAAAGCGGATTTTTGCTATTGGTATGGCTACGGGGCAGAAAGGCGCTAAAACTGTCGGCTCCGGGACAGGGATAATTTGCCGTTTGATACAGGCTGCACGTTATTGTGCTTTGGCAAAGACCTTCCGGGTGAGCGCGATACCGAGGATCATCGACGTCAGAACTCCGACATCATACAGGAGCAGCAGGGCAATGACCAAATAGAAAATGGGGCCGCTGGCCTCGCGGCTGCCATCCGCCAACCCTGAAATCATCGCAATTCCCTGGCAGGCTGCCAGAGAAAGCAAGGAGAGTCCCAAAATCCAGGCAAGCGGCTTGAGATAGAGTTTGCTGCGGAACGCGGCCCAGAGCAGAAGCACACCCCCGCCGAGCACAACCGGCAGAACTTCAGCGGGCAGCATGTAATCAAAGAGGAATTTTCCGCCAGAAGAAAAGAAAGCGGCAACCGTCAAAACGAGAAGCAGCAAAAATGGCAGCCCTAAAAGAACTGTGCCGGCAACCGCCAGGACTTTGGTGAGAGTTCCTTTATTTTTCATTTTTCTCTCCTTTCTGAACTTTCCGGGGTTGTCCCTTGATAAATGATGTTTCGAGGCTCAGCGAAGGGTAATAAATCGGCAAATAACTCAGCAACGCTCTGATCATCAGGATCATCCCCGCCATTTCAAGCGTTTCTTCACAGGTCACTTCAAGCTGGTAGAGGGAGCTTCCATACCCCATTGTAGCAGCAAAGTACCCTCCTAACAATTCAAAGCCGATTGCACCGGTCACGTAAAGAGCGGCGGCCAGTATAAACTGGCGGCGAATCTCGACCTCCAGGCCGGCCAAGAAACGATAAAAGATAAGAACGGCAAGGATCACAGCAAGAATTCCGCCGATCACCCAGGTGAATGTAAAAACCCCTAACTGATCAGCGCCAATCCAGTTTTGCAGCGGCACACTGAGCAACTCATGAAATTGCTTCCAATCGTCAATGGCCATGTAAAGGAAACCGATGGTTAATACCAGAAAATAGCCCCAGCGCTTTGTTTTGTTTTGCCCCTCAAGGATAGTGATTAGCAGCAAAAGACAGGCATTGAGGCCAAGCACGCTGGCCTGAAAAAAAGTGGGGGCGTTCTTTTCCTGGTCAAAATAGAAAAATGGCACCAGCCCCAACACGTTTGAATGATGAAACACAAATTTTGCCAGCAACCCCGCAAGGTGCCCAAGCAGCAACACCCCCGCGATGACCAAAAGGATCCTCACCACCTTTTTTTGATTTACTTTGATAGAAAATGCGGTTTTTGGCTGTGTCATTTCATTCCAGCCAATCTATCCATAAGATCATGCACTACAACTCCTTTGAGAACCATGCTTTTTCTGAGGCACGCTCAAAACCAAGCGAACTGGCAAGTTTCTGCAAGGCAACATTTTCACTGCTTGTTCCCAATTTCACCTGCTGAACACCCGCCTTTGCTAAGCGTACCAACCGGCCCCAATAGCCTGATAAGTTCCCTCATTTTTTCCAGTTCATTGATTTTCATCGGGGGCACAGCCTCTTAAAAGTGATTAACCATTATTGCACAAATCCCCCTGACTAAAACACAGACAGCCGCAACCAGTTTACAGGTTTTCCTACCTGCCTAAAGATATACCGCTGCGGAAAAATCACTTTTTCCACAGGATTCCCCCCATGACCATGCAAAATCACGAACCGTTATAAGCTCTCTGCAGTTCGGCAATATCCAATTTGACCATCTTGAGCATCGCCTGGGTAACCCGGCCAGCTTTCTCTGCGTCCGGGTCGTTCATCAAATCAAACAATATAGCCGGCACAATTTGCCAGGTAACGCCAAAGCGGTCAGTGACCCAGCCGCACTGTAGCGCCGTTCCTTTTTCGGTCAGTGCATTCCAGTAGCGGTCAATCTCCGTCTGGTCGGCACACTGGATCAAAAAGGAGGTGGCCGGCGTGTGCTGATACTCCGGGCCGCCGTTGAGGGCAACAAACTCCTGGCCAAAGAGGGTAAACGAGGCAGTCATCACCTTGCCTTCCGGCCCGTGAGCGTCCTTGCCAAACCGCTGAATTCCCCCCATTTGCGCCCCTGTGAAAAGCGAGCAGTAGAACCTGGCCGCGTCTTCGGCCTCACGGTCAAACCACAAGAAAGTGGTGATCTTTGCCATACTGCCTCCGTTATTTTGTCGCCAGATCCGCGACCATTTTTTCAATACGCCGCAGGCGGGTCTCGCTGGCTTTGGCCTCTTCGACCCAGCGAACGTACTCTTTTCGGTGCGAGAACGCCAACGCATTGAACTTCTCCAGCAAGCCAGCCTGTTGTAAGGCTCTTTCCATATCTGCCGTGAGCGCCACAACACGCGGTTCAGTGTCCGCTTCAAGGGTGATGGTCAGTTCATCGCCTGCTTTCACCCCGGCCGCCGTACGGCGTTCCGCGCTCAGGGGGATGAGAAAGGTGCCTCCCATAACGCCCACCGTGGTGCGGTAGATATAGCCATTGAGAGTGACTTTGACCTTAGGGCGTTTACCCATGCCCAGTTGCTCAATAACCTCAGGTGGAACGATCACACCCGTAGCATTTGAGCCGTCATCTTTAAGAATTTTTGCCGTAAATGAAAGCGCGGACATGGAAAAGCCCTGCTATTTTTGCACGTGAGCTGGATTCATCCAGCCAACTTCCCAGAGATGCCCGTCGGGGTCGGCAAAACTGCGCGAGTACATGAACCCCAGGTCTTCGGGATTGCGGTACTTTCCGGCCCCAGCCGCAAAAGCCTTATCCACCATCTCGTCCACGGCTGCGCGGCTGTCCAGCATCAAGGCGTTGATCACCTCGGCATACTTGCCAGTGTCTGCAATGGCTTTCGTTGTGAAGGTCTTGAAAAACTCCTCCCTGAGCAGCATGGCATAATTGTCCTCACCAAAGACCAGGCAGGCAGCGTTCTCATCTGTAAATTGTTTGTTAAAAGAGAATCCCAGACTGCCAAAGAACTCCATGCTGCGCTTGAGGTCCTTCACCGGCAAATTCACAAAGATTTTGATCGCCATTTTTCTCCTTTTCGGGCGCAAACCCGATTTGAAATCATTATACATAATTGGACTTAATTAGTCCAATTAAATGGCGACTTATCGGTTATATCAAACGCTACGCTTATTTTTTCTTTTGCAGACTCTGTTTCACCCGGAATTCGGTGATCTTTTTGATCAGGTCGTATGGGATGGGCTTGTCAAGCGGGAATTGAATCGTCCCTCTGGAGGTCTTGTACCCTTTGATCTCCTCGCGGAAGACCTCAATCGCTTCTGAACCGGGGTAGAACCCCACATGGTGAGCATATCCGGCAAAATGCACCAGGTTGCCGTTCAGCCGAAACGTGGGAATGCCATAGCTGATTGCTTCAGTGGCCTGCGGAGCGACAGATTTAATGGTCTGGCGCACCTTTTCAAGGATCGCCTGGGTTTCCGGCGCAAATGTGTGAATGTGCTCATCAATTGTCTTTGCGGCTAGCTTTTTTGTTTCCATATCTTTCCTTTCGCTAATTGAGTGCGTAATCGACGGCAGCTTTTGCATGGAGCTGGGTGGTGTCAAATACCGGCACGCTGCAATCCTCTGCCTTCACCAGTAAACCAATCTCCGTACAACCCAGGATCACTCCCTGCGCGCCGTTTTCTACTAACTTTGAGATGATTTTAAGGAACTCGGCGCGGGAGGTTTCTTTGATTACCCCTTTGACCAGTTCGTTGTAGATCACATGGTGTACAAACTCGCGGTCACCCTCGCCCGGGATGAGCACATTGAGGCCAAATTTTTCCTTCAAACGCTCCTTGTAAAAACTCTCTTCCATGGTAAAGCGCGTTCCCAGCAAACCCACATTGCGGAGCCCAGATGATAGTATTGGCTGCGCAGTCGCATCGGCAATATGCAAAAAGGGAATGTGAATGGCGTTTTGTATTTCTTCCGCCACCTTGTGCATGGTGTTGGTACACAAAACCACAAAATCTGCGCCGGCCAGTTCCAAGTTTCTGGCGGCTGCAGCAAGAAGATCTGCCGCCTCTGCCCACCGACCTTGATGCTGTAACTCCTCAATTTCGGCAAAATCAACCGAAACCATAACGCTTTTGGCAGAATGATTGCCTCCCAGGCGGTCACGCACCTGCTCATTGATGAGCCGATAATACTCGATGGAAGATTCCCAACTCATGCCGCCGATCAAGCCAATGGTTTTCATTCCACACTCTCTAAAGACCTGATGAAAAAATCACTTTGCCGTGCCCGTTACACGTCTGAGCAACATGCCGCCATAAGCGCCAAGGAAAGCAAAGGCCAGCGCAATCACCCCACCATAATTATGCGTGCCCGCAATGGCAAAAAGCGGAATCCATATCCCCACAGCCAAAGCCCAAATCCACGGCTGTTTGGGAGAAAAGAAAGCCAGCAGGCCCGTGGACAGCACCAGGCTGCCCACTGTGATGGCAGTATCATCCCAGCTGGGACGGGAATCCACATACGCGATCGCAACACCAATTACTACGGCAACAACCAGAAGAATTACTCGTGTGCGCATACGAAACCAGCTGTCAGAAGGTCAGCCGATTGGCTGTACCAGATTGATCAAATTCCCGCAGGTATCTTCGAACAATACGTTGAAGATCAGCCCCTGCTGCCGCGGCTCGCCGCGGAAAACCACTCCAAGCTTGCTGAGCCGGGAAAAATCGGCGTGAATATCGCGGGTGATCAGCGCTATCAACGGCATACCGGCATCGAAGAGCGCCTGCTGGTATGTGCGCGCCGGTGCAAACCCCAAAGGCTCCAATACCAGTTCAACACCTTCTATGCCATCCGGCGAAGTAACGGTCAACCAACGGTATTCTCCCATAGGAAGATCCGCCATCTTGGAGAATCCAAGCACGCGCGTGTAAAAATCGAGCGCTTTCTCCTGATCGTTTACCAACACACTCATGAATTTAAGTTGCATGTTTTCTCTTGCAGTATAAGCAAGTAACTAATGACAAAGAAAACGCTCTCCAGAGTTATTCCCCGGAGAGCGCCAGGTGATTCTTATTTTTCAGCCGGATGCTTGTAAAGCGCCGCCAGGGCAACCACGGCAGACATGGAAAGGATGCCGGGGGCAAGTAAGGGATTGCGCCCGCCAAAGGCATTGTTGATGATCTGTCCAAAGGTGGCAGTAGTGCGCCCGCCTTCCAGGAATTCAAGGTTACCGGCAACATGAACGATCATCCCCACTACACCGCCGACCAGGATGACCCACATCCCAATGCGCACCACCTGCAGCATCTTTTTGGTCGGCTTAATAATCATCAGCCCCGCCAGGATGATCCCAAGCGGCCCAAGAATAAATGGAACCAGTTGTAGCTCCTCGCGGGTGTGATGAAGAAAGGCAAGTTCAAACAAGGCACCGGCAAAGATGAAAATACTAAACGCCAAAAGAAAAACCCTTAACTTTTTTAATACCGTCTCAGCATTCATGCGAGCATACCTCCTTCAGGGAAAATCACAATCTTACATTACAGGTATTATAAATCCGATTCGGCTCTTAGGTACCACTGCCTTTTTCAACCCCAAAATACGCCGCAAATAATTCGTGAGAACGCGCTGCTCCCTGCTCCGATAACTGCATCGTGGGCCCTTTTTCGCGCGGGTCGCTGATGTACCCTTTGTGGTACAGGCGATCAAGCACCTTCACGTCCAGGCCTTTCCAGGCGCGCGTGCCATACTCATTCGTGGAAGATGTGAGAAGGAGAAGCGCCAAAACCATATCGTCTACCTTATCCTGTGAATATTCCATTGCACTCCTTTTCCGCTCGCCGCTTTTTGCAAATTTGATTATGCCACACTCACCTCACCTTGATGCACAGTTTAGTTCATAACCAAGCCGCCGCGTTTTCATCGAATGCTTCTATAATTGGGAAAGAGGTTGTAATGAAAAAAGCTCTCCAAAAAGATTCCGCCCAGGCAGCTCTGCTAATCAGCGCCGTCATAATGCTCGTGCTGCTGATCGACGTGGTGGTGCCGGTGTATCCCAACGACCTCTGGCCCTATATGCGCATCGGGCAGGAGATCATCCGCACCCACGCCATCCCCACCACCGAGTTTATGACCTACACACAGTACGGACAGCCGGCACAGTATCTGTACTGGCTGCCCTCGTTGATCTTTCTGGGAGTGTACAACCTCGGTGGGATCACGCTTATCAGCGTGATGTCTGCCGCCTGTTTAGGACTTTACTATTTTCTGCTTTGGCGCAGCCTAAAGCACTGGGGCGCCGGCAAGGCAGCCTCCGCTGTGGTGCTGCTTTTGTCCATCATCACCACCGTATCCGCCTGGTCGGTCAAGCCGCAGCTGCTGGTGCTTCCGCTCTTTGGCCTGGCGTTACTGGCGCTGGCCCGCTGGCAGCAAAGGGACAACCGCCTGCTGTGGTGCCTGCCACTGATCTCGTTTTTATGGGTCAACCTGCACGGTTCCTTCATCATCCTCTTTTTGCTGGCAATTCCGGCAGTCTTGTTCGGCAAAGGGAACAAAAAAAAGTTGCTCTTATTTACTGCCATCGCCCTGCTGGCCACCCTGCTCAATTATTATGGCCCCGGCGTGTGGAAGGGCATGTTCTCAATGGTCAACAGCCAGTCCATCCATCTGTACAGCATCGAATGGCAAGCTCCGGTCAACTCCGGCTGGCGAATGAACATTTTCTTTTTGCTGCTACTGGCAATCCCCATTCTGGCCAGTTTTTCAAAGGCAAAGGCACCGTTTCTGCTCTGGGTGTGGTATGTGGGCTTTGGCTTTATGGCGCTCACCAGTGTGCGTTACAACCTGTGGTTCGCAGCCGTGGAAATGACAATCCTGGCGCTGCTGCTGGACCC
>CALCNO010000038.1 GCA_937897615.1 uncultured Anaerolineaceae bacterium | reverse complement strand
TGCCGTTCCACTGGCCCTGCGGGAATTGGCTGTTGCTGCCGGTGGAATTGTTGCCCTGGCTCTCGCCTGAACGGCTGCCCTGCGGTGCGGTCATGTTCGCGGGCGGGGTTCCGCTCTGCTGGAAGTTGCCGCCCTCGGGGCGCTGCCCGTTGGTGGGCATCTGGGAACGGTCAAAGTTTCCCATCCGCCCAACCCCGCGCAGACTGCCGGAAATGAGCGGATATACGCCTGCCGCGGCGATCAGCAGCAAGACCAGCCCGGCGGCGATCAGTAAGGTAACAGGTTTATTTTTGAACATACACATACTCCTTGATCGAATCTATTCGTAACGCAGTGCTTCAATGGGCCGCAGTTTGGAAGCCTGGTAGGCCGGGTAAATCCCAAAGAAGAGGCCGATAAGCGCAGAGAATGAAAAACTGAGGATGAGCACATCGGCGGTGACCTTTGCCGTGATCATGCCCAGATAGGTGAAGAGCCAGGCAATTGTGGCGCCAAGGGCAATGCCAATGACGCCGCCGAGGATCGAGAGGGTCATCGTCTCTACCAGAAACTGGAACAGGATCGCCTGTTGAGGCGCGCCGACGGCTTTGCGCAGGCCAATCTCACGGGTGCGCTCGGTGACGGACACCAGCGTGATGTTCATGATGCCGATGCCGCCCACCAGCAGGGAAATCCCGGCGATGGCCCCGAGCAGGGCCGTCATTGTGTCGGAGATGCTGCTCAGCGAGGAGAGCATGGAGGCCTGGCTGGAAACACTGAAGGGCAGGTCTTCGCTGAGGCTGAGGTTGTGCGCCGAGCGCAGCACGGTTTCGACCTGCGTGATCATGGAATCCACTTCATCGGCGTTTTCTGCCGAGATGGTGATCCCGGAAAGGGTGTACTTGCCCTGAGACATGGCGCGCCAGCCAAATACTTTGGCGTACCCGGTCGAAAGCGGGATGAAGATGTTGCTGTCGCCGGTCTGGAACCCCTCAGTCCCTTTAGACTCCAGCACGCCCACCACGGTGTACTGCACGTTGTTGATCTTGAACTTCCTTCCGATGGGGTTGAGCCCCTGGAAGAGGTCGCTGGCTACCGTGGAGCCGATCACCGCCACACGGCTTTTGCCGGCGTAGTCTTCACTGGTCAGCCAACGGCCATCCTGGATCACCTGATTGGTGGCATCCTTGTAGTCGGTGGTCACGCCCATCACGGTGTAGGTGGAGGTGAGACTGGTGGTGGAAACCTGGTCGTTGGAGGAGTAGTACGGGGCAATTGCCCGCATTCCGCTCACTTTGGCGGCGATCTTTTCATAATCGCTGTAAAGAAGCACTCCAGAGGTGGATTGCCCGCCCGTGCCCATGCCAAAACGGCGTGCCGAGGTGATGGTGATGATGTTCGTTCCCATCGATTCCACCCGGCTGGTGATGCCGGCAGTGGCGCCGCGCCCGATGGAGAGCAGGGCCACTACCGCCGCCACGCCGATGACGATCCCCAGGACTGTTAAGAATGAACGTAGTTTGTTGGCACGCAATGCGCGCAGTGCCACACGTATGTTATTGATGATGTTCATTGCCATATCTCCCGCTTTGAAGCTCCGTGCCCGCTGGCTACCATGTCATCGGGGCGCGGGGCGCCGGCCGCCAGGGGATTTTTGACGATCTCGTCGCGGCCGATCTTGCCGTCCATCAGGTGAACGATGCGGTTGGTGTGCCGGGCGATGTAAGGATCGTGCGTCACATAGACAACCGTCTGGTTCTTTTCGCGGTGGAGCTGTTGGAACAGCGCCATGATCTCTGCGCCGGTCTTGCTATCCAGGTTGCCTGTTGGCTCATCGGCCAGCAGGATGGAGGGGTTGTTCACCAGCGCGCGCGCAATGGCCACACGCTGCTGCTGCCCGCCGGACAGTTGGTTGGGGTGATGGTGCATGCGATCTGCCAGGCCCACCGTTGCCAGCGCCTCTTTGGCTCTTTCAACGCGTTCTTTGGGTTTGGTGCCGTCATAGGTCAACGGCAACATCACATTCTCCAGCGCACTGGTTCGCGGCAGCAGGTTGAATTGCTGGAAAACGAAGCCGATCTTGTGGGCGCGCAGGTTGGCAAGCTGTGTTTCGCGCATCTTGGCGGCGTCTACTTTGTCGATCAGGTATTGGCCGGCGGTTGGGATATCCAGGCAGCCAAGGATGGCCATGAGCGTGCTTTTGCCTGAACCGGAAGGCCCCATGATCGAGACCATTTCGCCTTCGTTGATCTTCAGGCTCACGCCATCCAGGGCGTGCACTTCCTGGTCTCCGACCTTGTAGATCTTGGTAATATCGATTACTTCAATCATGTCTTGTCCTTTTGCCGCCGATTTTAGGGCTGGCCGCCGCCGTTGGGCGCGCCACCGCTGGGCATTCCACCGCCGTTGTCGATGATGAAGGTGCCGCCGCGATCGCTGCCGGTTTGAGCCGATTGCGTGGCCGAATAGGTGGAGGAGTAGAGCAGCACCTGGTCGTTGGCCTGCAGATCGCCGGCAACCGCCACCAGGTCATCGGTGATGGTGCCGCTCACAACTGTTACCCGCTCTTGTGAACCATCGGATTTGACACGGATCACGTACTCGCCCTGCGCATCAGACTGGACAGCAGTAACCGGCACGTACAGCACAGTGTGCGGCTCGCTGGTCTGGATGGTCACATTGGCGGTCTGCCCGATGAGGATGCGTGAATCAACGTCATCCAGAGTGACACGCACGGTGTAATTGACCACACCGGAAGAGACAACGCCCACCGGGTTGATGAAGCTGACCTTGCCGGTCATACTCAGATCGGGGAGGGCATCGAAAGTGACTGTGGCGGGGTTGCCCACTTTTACGTTAGAGATGGTGGTTTCATCAATGGATACATCCACATAGAGCGAACTGCGGTTCACCAGAATAGCCGCCTCGGTATTGTTGTTCACCAGGTCGCCCATGCGCGGGTAGATTACCACCACATCGCCGTCGAACGGAGCGATAATGTTCAGGCTGTCAACGGTAGCCTGGGCGGCATCCACTTTTGCCTGCGCGCTGGTGATGGCATCGGTGTTGGTGCCGTCTTTCAGTTTGTCATAGGCGCGCTGTGCGTCATCCAGCTTGGCTTTGGCCAGGTTGTAATCGGCGGTGATGGTGGCGCTGTCCATAGCATTGGGCGTGCTCTTGTAGTAAGTTAATTGCAACTCGGCATCGCGCAGATTGAGCTTGGCCTGAGAAAGCGTGGCCAGAGCAGCCGCCTTATGGACGTCGGTATCGCTGTTCTCGGCATAGCGGTTGTAATTCTCTTCAGCATCTTCCA
Organism: uncultured Anaerolineaceae bacterium; assembly: GCA_937897615.1. GTDB lineage: Bacteria > Chloroflexota > Anaerolineae > Anaerolineales > Anaerolineaceae > UBA6107. The sequence goes on along the minus strand of CALCNO010000038.1, from coordinate 4,522 downwards.
CTTTTTGCTGTGCAGAGAGGTAGGCTGAGGTGAGGATGTTAACGTAGTCTGAGGTGCCGATCTGTTTGTTGAGCGTGTTGTAATACCCCAGGGCCTCGTAATAATCGCTCTTGGCAGAGGCCAATGCCACTTCCGCTTCTGCCAGGGCTGTGTTGGAATTCTTGGCGTCTTCCAGTTCCTGTTTGGCGGTGATGAGGGAGGAGATGGCCTCGTTTACAGAAGTTGGGGCGGTGGTGGGGTCAAGGGAGGCCAGCACCGTTCCTTTGGTGACCGTCTGGTCGGCAACCACATCCACAGTCATCACCGTTCCGCTGGTATTCCAGGTGAGGGTAGTGATCTGGTATGGCTCAATGGAGCCGGAGGATTCGACGGTATCCGTTTGTTCGGATTCCGTAACGTAGCCATAGCCCACCGTAGAACTGGTTGAAGAGGTTTTCTTGCAGCCTGTAATTGCAAAAGCCAAAATGAGTACGACAGACAACAGCAGGATGTCTTTTTTGTTCTTGATAAACATTGTTCACTCCTTAGGTTTGATACTTTAGTTTTACTTTGTGAATATGGAGAAAGTATGAAGATTCACCTGAGAACTATGGAATTTTGCCTTTTAAACGCGTTCACCCCCGCTACCGATTGCGGGGGTGAATTTCAGGAGAGAGATTCGATCAGAGGAGAAGGAAGATCTTTCTGATCGTTATGATAGCAACCAATTGTCAAGAAAATATCAAGCAATCATCGACAATTGTGGAAGATGCTGTGGCTCAATTCCTGGAGGTGGGTTTGCTTGTAAGCAAAAACTTCGCTTGAACTGCGGGAACGATGAGGGCAATGCCGATGATTGCGCACACTGCCGCCGATATGATCATGGTGGTCTGGTAGGCGTTGGCGTAATTCACACCGTTCCAGGTGTGCGTGGAGGCCATGAAGTGCTGGATGGTGAGGCAGAAGGCGCCGACCACAATGCTGGATACGCCCGCGGAAGTTTTCTTTTCCTTGCGTGGGGCTTTGGCGTAATCCACACCTTTCCAGATGGGTGGGATGCGCAGGATGAGGAAGATCACCAGCGTAAGCACGGTGGTGTAAACGACCGCATCAACCGGCATGGAGGAGCCGCGCAGCAAGCGCGATGTGTAGATGTGCAAGCCGCCAACGAGCACGCCGGCAATGAGGGCGATCATGGCTGCCTTGTAACCATCTTTGTGCCCCTTCACCAGTTTGACCACGGCACGGATCCCCAGCACGCCGATGGCGATGGTCACGATGACATACAGGATGTACAGCCATTGGAAGGGGGCCAGGGGCGCCATGCTCTCCCATTTGGTTGGCAACAGGGCGGCGCAGGTGGTGCCGGCTCCCCCCAGGATGGTGAACCCGGCGGTAAGCGACATGAAGAAAATGCCCAAAAACCGCAGGATCTTGGCAAAAATACTTGTGGATTTCATTTTTTCCTCCCGGATGAATTAAATGGCCAGCAGCAGCATAGCTGCCAGCATATACACAGATGCAAATTTGAACAGGCCAAAATTGGCTTTTTGGCTGGGACGCAGGAGCATGTACAAAGTGAGCAGCACCAGCGCGCCAGAGAGCAATCCCAACAGATGCAGAAAGCCTTGTTCAATACCAATGAGGATCCCCGCCGACAAGATCAGGGCTGCGGCTACCACCGTTGAAAAGGCGATGATCTTACGTGTGGTATCTACTCCGTATGCAGATGGAAAGGTAGGTATGCGTGCAGCGGCATAATCACCGGCGTAACGGATGGAAAAGGTCAGGATGTGGGTGGGGATCCAAAAGAGGATCGAAATGGCTAGCAGGATGCCGATGGGATCGAGCATCCCCATGCCCAGCGCCCGTCCGGCCAGAATGGGCATGCCGCCGGCGATACCGCCCCACAGGATCGCCCAGCAGGTGCGGCGCTTGAGCCAGATGGTGTAGATGGCAAAATCGAACAGGATGCCGGCGAAGAGGATCAGGCTGTAGAGCGGCGAGAGGAGCGCGCCGGTGCCCACCCCCAGCAGAGAAAGGACGATCCCCAGGCGCAGGGCGGCCTTTTTGGAAAGCTGCCCCTGCACCAACGGGCGGTGATGGGTGCGGTTCATCAGCTGGTCAATGTCGCGGTCGTACCACATATTCAGCACTGTGCTGCCGGCAATGGAGGTGAGCAGGCTAAAAATCAGCCCGACCATAATGCTCCAATCGTGGATCGGGCAGCGCGCCGTCATGAAACCTGCAACGCCGGTGACCGTAAGCAGCAGCGTTTGCAGGCTTTTGAACAGCGGCCAGTAACTTTTGAGGGTCTTCCAAAGTTCTTTGATCATTCACGTGCCTTTGTTTTATCTGGCGCAGCGGAAACCAACCGCCGGCCCGGTAAAAGTGGGGGTGGCATTGTTGCTTACCCAAACGCGCAATGTGTTCTCGTAGTGGTTTTTGCTGCCGCCGCGCATGTACCGGTAGTGCTGATCCGGGTACACGTCCCCGGTCCACTGCCACACGTTGCCAGCCATATCGTAGAGGCCATAGGGGCTGGCGTTGTTCATTGTCTGGTAACCGTCGTAAGATTTGCCGTTGTAAAAGCCCACCGGCGTGGTGTTGGAACCAAAGGTGCTCATGTCCTCAAAGGGATCACGGCTGGAGATGAAGTTGGCGATGTTACGGGAGATCGCATCTCCCCAGGGGAAGGCGCGGCCATCGGTGCCGCGGGCTGCTTTTTCCCATTCCAGTTCGCTGGGCAGGCGCCAGTCGTAGAACTGGCAATAGGCGCGAGCACCAAACCAGGAAACCATCGTCATGGGATGATCCTCGTAGCCTGCCTTGGCGCTGAAAACCCCGTTCTCAAAGTTCAGGCGCAGCGCCGGGTCATCCACCTGGATGTAAAGATATTGCCCGGCCGCGATCTCTTCTTCGTGGCGGAAGCCGTTGAAGGTGTCGCCAGGGTAATCTCCCACCACCAGGTTGCCTTGCAGCACTGCCTGCCCGGAGGCCAGGGCTTCGTTCAGAAAGGCGGCATACTGTGCATTGGTCACATCGGTGACCATCATCTCGTAGTCATAATCGATACTGGTTTCTTCGTTGAACTGCCCCTTGAGAAATTCACCGGCGGGGATGGCGGCCCAGGCAGCCGGGTCTATCCCCGTGTCGAAAACAGGGACGGGCTGGTCGAGGTCAACAGGTTTGCAGGAAGCAAGCAGCAGTACAAAAAGGAAGGAAAGGAGGATCTTTTTCATCACTTGATCTCCTCCTCGCGAGCGGATATGGTTTGCGTGGTTTCCACTGCCCAACGCCCTTTCTTTTTGAAGAGGTCGGTGAGTCGCCAGACCATCAATGCGGCCAGTACCACCAGGACCGTGATGATGCCAACATCGCCGAGCAGGGTGGTGGTGTTGATGAGCGGTTGCTGCGTGGCCTCAGGGCTGATCAACCGCCGCATCTCGTAGATGGTTACGGCGCCAAAGGCCAGGTCTGAGAAGATGATCAACAGCCAGCCAAACCACTGGCGCACCCTTCCCTTCAGCCCGGCCATATCGGCATAGTACATCAGCAAAATGGTGGCGGTGAGGGTTGCCAGAATGTGCCAGTGTCCCGTGAGGATCGAACGCTCGTCCATGAACTGCCACTGGCGGAAGATCTCATCCAGTTTCACCGCGGTAAAGATCCCTACACCGCTTACGGTGAAGTTCATGAAGACCATCTGCCAGGTGGCGCCAAATTTAAGCGGGTCGCGCAGCAGCGCCCCCAGTTTTTGCAGCAGGTTGCCCTTTTGCAGTCCTTTTTCGGCCAGGCCGGTGCGGATGAGCTTGCCCCAGGAGAAGATCACCAGGAAGAGTGCCCCCAGCATGGCCAGAGTGGAACCGCCGTAGATGATGGCATGGGCAGCCGCCTCGAAGGGCACTACCAGCCAGGTACCCATTGCCAGCACGATCGAGCCGACGATCATCAGCGGCATGGAAAGCTTGTGCCAGATACCCTTAAAATCCATCCAGCGGCCAACGATGAGCGCGCAGCAAATGGCGATGAGCGCCAGCATGATGTGCAAATGCCCGATGATCGACAGGTCGAGCACGGTTTTGTGCGGCGTGCGCACCACGTTCTCTGCCAGAAAGACGGTAAAGCCGTTGCCAAAGACCGAGCCCGGAATGGCGCCGAACAGGGCGGAAATGAGGGTGGCGCTGCCCATGGCAAAGAAACCTACGCGCTCCAGATCAACCCCTTTGCGTGTATGCGCGTAGCTGTTGTCTTTAACATAATATTCTTTTTGCCACGGCCATAGCGCAATCAGCAGCACACAGCCGGCAAAGAAGATCAGCGAGAGGCCGGCAATGTAGATGCCATGAAATGCCCAGACATGCCCCCAGTAGGCAAACGGCAGGCCGCCAAAGACCACGGCCAGGTAACCCACGGTGATGGTGCTGTTGATAATCAGTTTGTGGTTTTCCTTCATCGGCAGCAGGCCGGTGATCATGTAGGTTTCGATGGCCACAACGATCATGGCGATGGTGTGGTAGAGGATCACCAGGCGGCCTTCGCG
>CALCNO010000037.1 GCA_937897615.1 uncultured Anaerolineaceae bacterium | reverse complement strand
TAGTCATGTTTCCTCCAATATGTACAGGAATACTGTACAATAAATTGACGAATATGTCAAGGGATTTGCTGGGGAGCAACGTGCGCTGAATAAATCGATGTGTGTTCAGGATAACCCTTTCTCAGAATCACTGATCATGGATTGCTGGGTTCGACTCTGAAATACTTTCATCCCGCCAATGGTAGAATAGCTTAACAAATGGCAGGAGGATTTCCATGACAGATGCGGTCATTGTAGATGCATTGCGCACGCCCATCGGGGCGCTGGGAGGGGTACTGTCCAAAGTGCGCCCGGACGATCTGGCGGCGCTGGTGTTGAAGACGATCGTGGCGCGCAACAATATCAACAATGCTGAGATTGACGAGGTTTACTTCGGTTGTGCCAACCAGGCGGGAGAAGATAATCGCAACGTAGCGCGTATGGCAACGTTGCTGGCGGGTTTCCCGGTCAATGTACCGGCGCTAACGCTCAACCGCCTGTGCGCCTCTGGCCTTAGCGCGGTCAACGCTGCTTTTCATGCCATCAAGGCCGGCGAAGGCGAGTTGATGCTGGCAGGCGGCGTGGAGAGTATGAGCCGCGCACCCTACTCGCTCCCCAAAGCGGAGAGCGGCTTCCCATTTGGAAACCTCACTGCGTATGACACTGCTCTTGGCTGGCGTTACCCCAATGCCAGAATGGCCGAGCTTTATGGCACAGATCCAATGGGGGTTACCGCCGAGAACATCGCCGCAGAAACGGGCATCACCCGCGCCGAGCAGGATGCCTTTGCTGTGGAGAGCCACCGGCGCGCCGTGGCGGCCATCGATACTGGTCGTTTTGCCGAGGAGATCGTCCCTGTGGAAATTCCGCAGAAGAAGGGCGAGCCGTTGCTGGTGAGCCTGGACGAACGCCCGCGGCGCGATACCACGCTGGAATCGCTGGCAAAGCTCAGGCCTTCCTTCAAGGCGGACGGCAGCGTGACGGCGGGGAATTCTTCCGGAATGAACGACGGTGCAGCAGCTGTGTTGATAATGAGCGCGGACAAAGCCAAAGCGCTCGGCCTGAAGCCGCTGGCAAAGATCATTGCTTCTGCCAGTGCCGGGGTGGAGCCGCGAGTGATGGGCTACGGCCCGGTGCCGGCCACGCAGAAGGCTCTGGCGCGTGCAGGCCTCACCGTTGCGGATATTGGGTTGGTTGAGCTTAACGAGGCGTTTGCCGTGCAGGCACTGGCGGTGATGCGCCAATTGGGGCTTAATGCAGACATCACCAATGTTAATGGCGGCGCCATTGCCCTGGGGCACCCGCTGGGCTGCTCCGGTGCGCGCATCCTCACCACCCTGCTGCACGCGATGAAGCGCCGTGCCCCGCAGCAGAAGCGCCCCTTCTACGGCCTGGCCACGTTGTGCGTGGGGGTTGGGCAGGGCGAGGCGACCATCGTGGAGTGGATCGGGTAACGCTGCAATGACCAATCATGTGTTCATCGCTTCCAGCCTGGACGGGTTCATTGCCGCACCCGGCGATTCACTGGATTGGCTGGAAGAAATCCCCAACCCTGGACATAGCGATTATGGTTTTGCGGCGTTCATGGACAAGATCGACGCGCTGGTAATGGGGCGCAGGACCTTTGAAAAGGTGCTCACCTTTAGCGAATGGCCTTATCCCAAACCTGTTTTTGTGCTCAGTCAATCACTTAAGGCGCTGCCGCCAACCCTGAAGGGCAAGGCTTCGCTTTTGAATGGAGACCCTCACAGGATTGTGCAAGAATTGGCCGCGCGGGGTTATCACGATTTATACATTGACGGCGGTCAGGTGATCCAGACTTTTCTGCGCGAGGATTTGGTGGACGTACTCACTATCACCTGGGTGCCGGTACTGCTTGGCGATGGCGTACCCCTGTTTGGTACGCTGGGAGTAAAGCGCAAGTTTATTCTGGAGAGCAGCGAATCCTTTAATCAACAATTAATTAAATGTGTGTATAAAAGGGTAAGGGAAGTGTAGCAGCACTTCCCTTTTTGTGCGGTTGTGAGGATAATAGGATTGCTCGGAACGACCACTTCTTATCAGGAGGTATGAAGAATGCCCGTAAAGGGACGTATCGAGGTCGATGAAAGGTATTGCAAGGGTTGTGAGGTATGTGTAGCATCCTGCCCGCAGGAAGTGCTGGCGCTTGCCAACGACCATATCACTGCCAAAGGGTATCACCCGGCCACCCTCAAAGCCGAAGGCTGCACCGGCTGCGGCATTTGTGCCGTTGTCTGCCCGGAAGCAGCCATTACTGTTTACCGTGAGAAGCCCGTAGCGGCCCATTGATCACAGGAGGATCTGCATGACACGCGAGTTAATGAAAGGCAATGAAGCTGTCGCAGAAGCCGCCGTGCGGGCCGGTGTGGCAGCCTATTTTGGATATCCAATTACCCCACAGACCGAGTTACTTGAGTACATGTCTCACCGGATGCCGGAGCTTGGGCGCGCTTTTGTCCAGGCCGAGAGCGAGGTGGCAGCCATCAACATGGTGTACGGCGCTGCCTGTACCGGTATGCGCGTAATGAGTTCTTCCTCCAGCCCCGGCGTGAGCCTGATGATGGAAGGCATTTCCTACATCGCCGGCACTGAGCTGCCCGTGGTGCTGGTGGACGTGATGCGCGGCGGCCCCGGACTGGGCAACATTGCCCCCGCCCAGGCGGATTACAACCAGATCGTCAAGGGCGGCGGCCATGGCGATTACCGCGCTATCGTGCTGGCGCCCGCCAGTGTGCAGGAATCAGTGGATCTGACGGTGGAAGCCTTTGACCTGGCTGAGAAGTACCGCTCGGTGACGGTGGTGCTCACCGATGGCTCGCTGGGGCAGATGATGGAACCCTGCGAATTACCGCCGATGCAGCCAATGAAGACCAAATTTGCCGACTGGGCTGTGACCGGCTCCGAAGGGCGTGATCGCCGTTTCCTCACCTCAATTAATCTCAATCCCACCGAGCAGGAAAAGCTCAACATCCGCCTGATGAAGCGTTGGCAGGAGATCGAAGCCAAAGAGACGCGTTACAAGGCTTATTACATGGACGATGCACGCTTTGTGGTCACCGGCTTTGGTTCCACCGGGCGCGTGGCGCTTTCGGCAGTGCGTGCTGCCCGCGCCGAAGGCATCAAGGTAGGGCTTATCCGCCCCATCACTGTGCATCCCTTCCCGCGCAAGGTCTTCCACGACCTGGTTGGAAAGGTGGACGGCCTGCTGGTGGTGGAAATGAATGCCGGGCACATGCTGGAAGATGTGCTGGCAGCCACCGAGTACAAAATTCCCACCGAATTCTATGCGCGCATGGGCGGCATTGTGCCCTTCGCGGATGACATTCTGGATGAGATTCGCCGTATTGCCCGCGGGCCTATCCCTGCCGAGGGGCACCCGCGCGACCGCTGGCTCAATCGTTTAATGGTGCAATAAAAGGAGCGAGAATGGTGACAACTGCGACTGAAATGGAGACCGTTGTTTATTCGCGGCCGCAATCGCTGGCCGATGTGAACACGCATTACTGCCCGGGCTGTACCCACGGCACAGCCCATCGCCTCATTGCTGAAGTGATTGATGAGATGGGACTGCGCAACAAGACCATCGGTGTGGCTTCGGTAGGTTGTTCGGTGTTTGCTTATAACTATTTTGATTTTGACTTTGTGCAAGCCCCGCATGGGCGTGCACCGGCTATGGCTACGGGCGTCAAGCGCGTGCTGCCGGACCGCATTGTGATGACCTACCAGGGCGATGGCGACCTGGCTTCCATCGGTATGGCCGAGATCGTTCATGCGGCTGCGCGCGGCGAGAACATCACCGTGTTCTTTTTGAACAACACCAACTACGGCATGACGGGCGGGCAAATGGCCCCCACTACCTTGCCGGGGCAAAAGACCACTTCCTCGGTCAATGGGCGTGATGTGGAAACGCAAGGCTACCCCATCCGTGCTGCGGAAATGCTTTCCACGCTGGACGGGTCTGCTTACGTCGTGCGCCGCTCTCTGCACGACCCCAAGAACATCCGCCTGGCCAAAAAGGCCATCCGCACCGCGTTTGAGGTGCAGGTGCGCGGCATGGGCTTCTCGATGGTGGAATTACTTTCCATCTGCCCCACCAACTGGGGCATGAGCACCACCGATTCACTGCACTGGCTGGAAGAGAAAATGGTGCCGTATTATCCCATTGGGGATTACAAGGTACATCCGGCCATCGCCGAGATCAAACTCTAGGAGAGAGAGATGCAGACTGAGATCATTGTGGCGGGATTTGGTGGACAGGGCGTTTTGTTTGCCGGCCAACTGCTGGCCTACGCTGGCATGGATGAAGGCAAGAGCGTCACCTGGATCCCTTCTTATGGGCCGGAAATGCGCGGCGGCACGGCCAACTGCACGGTGGTCATCTCCGATGAGGAGATCGGCGCGCCGGTGGTACGCAATCCACAGGGCGCAATTGTGATGAATCGCCCCTCGCTGGATAAATACGAAGAACTGATGAAGCCCGGCGGCGTGCTGGTGGTGAACACCTCGATGGTGGATCGCAAAGTCAACCGCAAAGACATCAAGGTGGTGGAAGTGGATGCCAACACCCTGGCCGAGCAGCTGGGCGACAAGCGCATGACCAACATGGTGCTGCTGGGAGCGCTGCTTGCCAGCCTGCCGGTGCTGCCAGTTGCGGCGATTGAAAAGGCCCTCAAAGGCCACTTGCCGGAGCGGCATCACAAACTGCTGCCCAAGAACTACGAGGCACTGCGCGAAGGCGCAAAGCACAAACCAAATTAATCAACAACTGCCGGAGGTTCCTCCGGCAGTTGTTTTATTTGGCTTCAAGGATGCAAAAGAACCTTGATTGCTGCTGGCCGAGATACGAGAACTGGGTGTTTGACCAGTCGGAGAAGATCACCAATTTCGATTCGTCGCTACTCAGGATAATTTTGCCATCATTGAGCGCATATAATCCGGAATAGAGTTGCTCCCCATTTTGAAGATTCCAGATTGACAATCCGGTATCAAATAGACCAAAGGTTACTGCCAGTAAGCCTGAGTTGAGGGTTGCTATCCCGGCGATCGCACCATCGACAGTGAACTCTGGCAGCGCTGTCATGGTTGAAAGATCCCAGGACATGACGGTGCTGGTAAATGAACCAATAATATGCTTTTGTGCATCTCCACCTGTTTCAATCTCTTTCACCACCACCAGATATTTCCCGTTTTGGCTAAATGAGGATTTTGTATATGTTACTGTGGGTTGATCCTCTGCAAAATCCTGGAGAATCGGTTCGTTAACGCCATATTTTAGCAAAGCAAACCGGTTGTAATTCCACGCAGTGGTACCGTAAAGAATCGCCAGGTATTGATTATCCGCTGAGACCTTCAGGCTTTTTTGATTATCAGGAAGGTTTGAGATCTCTTCGGGGATGTGATAACCAACGGTTATCGGAACGTTGTTTAGATCATAGGGTTGAAGTGGGCCGGTGATCTTTGAAATGTTATTCAGGTCTTTCTCGTTGGGACCCTGGGAAGAGTCCTCGTAAATGCTTGGAATCCAGACTGTTCGGATCAACTGGTAGGTGTTCAAGTCATACACCTGGATACTCACCCGGTACCCATCATCGGTAATCACCATGAATTGATCCTCACCCGGGGCGCGCTGAACAAGCACTTTATCGATTGGGCCGGAATACGGATTTCTGGTGCCGATACTGGTATATCCCAGGGTGGCGACGGTCGTTAAGGATGGGATATCCATGATTTTTATATTTAGATTGTCGGCAATCGCCAGCTTGGAGTTGGAAATGAACTTGATTATGGATGAACTACTAAAACGGTCATCCCCAAAGATTTTCATCCCTGTATCTACGTTCCAGATCCGTAAAACCCCTTTCCATGATGCTACGAGATTAGGAGTATCGGAGGAGGCCCCTCTAAGTGCAACCAGTTTTCCATCCGGACTGATGGCGCCATTGGCAGCATAATCGACATTTGAAACTCTTCCACTAAAAATACTCTTTGTAAGCCCTTGGTCGAGATTGTAAACTGCAATTATTCCATCACCAATCATGGCGACCCGATTGGAGGCTGAAGAATAATCGATAAGGAAATCACTATAATCATTTTCGCTGACAACCTGGAGAGTCAATGGATCGCGCTGCTGCATGTAGATCAGCAAGCGGTTTTCGTTTGCGAGCAGGGAATAAGCGAATGAGTAAACCTTATCGGCGCCAACGTTTTTAAAGTGATAAGGATAGTGCTCAAAGTCGGTTTGTTTTTGCAGCGGTGAACAGGAGTTAACATCCCAGGTGAGCATGGCACCGGGGATTGGCCTGGTCTTGTAAACTGCTTCGGTAACGCCGGCAACAAGAGTGCGGTTATCACTGGTGATGGCTGAATAGCCGATCTGGTCGCTAACAGTGAGAGTACATTTGGTTTCCAGGCTTTTCGCATCCAACACCCAGATAGCGTGTGAAAAACTCACGATGAATAAAGAATTATCCGGCGAGTAATACGAGTCCAAAAGTGTGCCGTTGCCCCAAAAACCTGTCACCGATAAGTTTTTTGCATTGTTAACATTTAGTGGTTCAGGAATGGGTGTAGCGGTTGGGCTTGGAATTGGGGTTGCAGTGGGCAAGGGAGTGGTAGAGTTTGTTGGCGTAATCCCCATTGGGTTGTTGCTCTTGCTGCAACCTGCTAAGATTAAGATAATAAGAGCCCAGGAAAAGATTTTTTTCATAATGACCATCCTGACAATTTAATCACCTTATCATAATGGCTTTTAGCAAATTGTGCGCACTCTGTACGGGTGTTTTGCATTCATTTGCTGGTGATGCGAAAGTATGTTCAAAACTTGCTCCTGCAGGCGTTTTTCGGCAGCGCATATTGCAATCACTTCCTGATTATGGTATAGTAAATGGACACTTGAGGGAAGGTTTCCCTTTTTACATGTCCCCAAATCGCTCTTACTGAGTGATTTTTGTTTATTCTCTCAGGTGGTGTATCCGCGGGGTTATCGGCGCGATTTCACGAGATTTTGCACAAAGAAGGATTACGAAAATGTCAACCTCATTCTTGACACGTGAAGGCTTCCAAAAATTGCAGGATGAACTGGACTACCTCCGCACTGAAAAGCGCGAGGCCATTGCCATACGCCTGCACGAAGCCATTGAAGGCGGTGAGTTGCTGGACAATGCCGAATTGGAAGCGGCCAAGAACGAACAGGCCTTTGTTGAAGGCCGTATCAAGGAGTTGGAAATTCTCCTGGCCACTGCCCGCGTAGTGGATGAAAAAGTATCCAAGGTGGAGACCGTGCAGGTAGGTTCCAAAGTGACCATTCAGGTGGAAGGCCGCAAGGAAAAGGAAGAATACACCATGGTGGGCGCCGCTGAAGCCGACCCGCTGCATGGCAAGATTTCCAACGAGTCCCCCATCGGCAAAGCCTTGCTGAATAAAAAGGAAGGCGATAAAGTGCAGGTGGAGACGCCTGCCGGCGTTATGGTCATCAAGGTGATCAAGTTGAATCATTAACCACGCGGGGGTCACACCGAATCAAGACGGGTGATCCAAAGCTCTGAACTCAGAGGCCTGCCCCCGCAAACACAGGGGCAGGCTTTTATTACCGGAAGGATGGAAGAATGGAACGCAACGACCTGGAAAAAATACGGCTCGAAAAAATCAACACCATGCGCGCCGCGGGGGTAGAACCCTATCCCACGCGGGTGGAAATCACCGCTACCATTGGGGCGGCTACCGCTGCTTTTGAAAAGGCCGAGGCTGCCGCCAGTAGTGAAGTGGTGACCCACACGCTGGCCGGGCGCCTGCGCGCCATCCGCAGCATGGGCAAGCTGGCATTTGCGCACATTGAGGACGGCACCGGGCGCATCCAGTTATTCCTGCGCGTCAATGAACTGGGCGAAGAGCGCATGACCATGTTCAAGGAGCTGTTTGACATTGGCGATTACATCCAGGCCAGCGGTGAGGTGGTGCGCACGCGCACCGGTGAAGTCAGCCTGCAGGTCAAGGACTTCAAAATGCTGGCCAAGGCAGTTACCCCGCTGCCGGCTGCCAAGGATGAGGTGGTGGACGGCGAGATCGTGCGCCACGCCACCCTGGCTGACCCCGAAACGCGCTATCGTCAACGCTATGCCGACCTTGCCGTCAACGAGGAAGTGCGCAAAGTCTTTCGCACGCGTGCCCGCATTGTTTCGGCTTTGCGCTCCTTTCTGGATGAACATGACTTTATCGAGGTGGAGACCCCCATCCTGCAGCCCATCTACGGCGGGGCGGCGGCCAAGCCCTTTGTGACCCATCACAACCAGCTCAAGCAGGACCTGTTCCTGCGTATTTCCTTTGAGCTATATCTCAAACGCCTGACCGTAGGCGGATTTGATCGCGTGTACGAGATCGGGCGCGACTTTCGCAATGAGGGTGTCTCCTTCAAGCACAACCCGGAGTTCACCCAATTGGAATTCTACTGGGCGTATGCCGATTATCTCAAGGTGATGGAATTGACCGAGCAGATGATCGCCTACGTGTGCGATAAGGTGCTGGGCACGCGCAAAGTGCAATATGGCGAAATCCTGATCGACTTTAACCCGCCATGGCAGCGCGTGAACTTGCGCCAGAGCCTCATTGATGCCTCCGGCATTGACATTAGCCTGTACCCCACTGCCGATGCGCTTGCGCAGGTGATGACCGAGAAGGGTCTCAAATTCAAACCCGGCGAAGCACGCGGAAAACTCATCGGGCAATTGATGGAGGAGTTTGTTGAACCAAAGTTGATTCAGCCGTCTTTCCTGTACGATTACCCGCGCGATATTTCTCCGTTGGCCAAGAACCGCCCCGGTGATCCCACCACGGTGGAACGTTTCGAGGGCTTTGTCTGCGGTATGGAATTGTGCAATGCTTTTACCGAGTTGAATGATCCTCTGGAGCAGGAAGCACGCTTTTTGGAGATGGGGCGTGAGTACAAAGCGGAAGACGAAGAGCGTCATCCAATGGATGTGGACTATCTGCGCGCCATGTCCTATGGCATGCCACCTCAGGGTGGCTTTGGTATGGGGGTGGACCGCCTGACCATGCTCCTCACCGACCAGCGTACCATCCGGGAAGTGCTGCTCTTCCCGCACCTCAGGGATACCGGGGAAGACAAGGGGTAATCTCTAGGTATTGCGAAAACAAAAATCGGGCGCCGAAACTGAGCTCCCGATTTCTTTTGTCTGGTTGGGTTACGAGCGCCAGAAGCCGCGCCGCACCGGGCGCACATCCTCGGCGGTGATGAAGGCTTGTGGGTCAGCCTCCAGCACGATGGTTTCTACATTGGGCACGTCCTTGCGCAGCACAGAAGCATGCAACTCAAAAACGGTGCCGTTTTTGCCGCGCCCGGCAATTTCGGTAACGGCATAGCCGGAAGAGCGCAGTTTGTCGGCGATCAGCGCGCCGCGGGTGGAACTGATGATGGTGACGAGAATATGCCCAATGGCCAGGCGCTGCTCTATGAGCATCCCTACCAGGTTGCCGGTGGCAAAGCCCATCGCATAACCCAGCACATTGAGAATGTTATCCAGTTTTGAGAGCACGCTGCTGATGGCGATGACGAAGATAAGGGACTGGAAGAAACCCAGTATCCAAACGATCAGTTTTTTGCCGCGCACTACAAAGAGCACGCGGATGGTGTCCAGCGTCATATCGCCAACCCGCATGAAAAAAATCAAGAGGGCAAACAACCAGGCGTGTGGATCTTGCAGGTATTCCATATTTGCCTACCTTTTATTTCCCGGCACGCTGCTCATTGATCGCGGGGAGGTAGTAATCGCTCATGTATTCCTTGAGCATACGGCGCAGGCTGAATTGCGGGGTGAGGGTGCGCAGGCACTCCTTGATCATTTTGATCCAGGCCACCGGGGTCTTGTTGATGTCGCGATCGTAGAAGAGCGGGATGATCTGCTTTTCCAATGTCTCATAAATGCTCTGTGCATCGGCGGCATCTTGTGAATCGTAATCGGGGTATTCGGTTTCACTGCCAATGGCCCAGCCGTTCTTGCCATTGTAGCCTTCGCGCCACCAGCCATCTAAAACGCTAAAGTTGAGCGCACCGTTGGCCGCAGCCTTCATGCCGGAAGTACCGGAGGCTTCATTGGGACGGCGCGGGGTGTTCATCCATACATCCACACCCTGCACCAGGTAACGCGCCAGGTTGATGTCGTAATCTTCAAGGAAGATCAGGCGCCCGCCGGCGCGTGTATCTTTGACGGCGCGGTACACCTGCTGGATGAGCAGTTTGCCGGGTTCATCGGCAGGATGAGCCTTGCCGGCAAAGATGATCTGTACCGGCATGTGGGGGTCGTTGATCAGGTGCATCAGGCGATCAAAATCGCGGA
>CALCNO010000036.1 GCA_937897615.1 uncultured Anaerolineaceae bacterium | reverse complement strand
GCGGGTTGGGCATCAGGATACCGGTGCGATCGGGGTCAAATTCAAGGATGGGGGCATTGTTCATAATTCACCTGTTGCGGTATCAAATTTCGCCTGGAATTCTTTTAATGCATCCTTGCCGATCCAGCGCGCGGTCTTGTCATCAGACGCTGCCAACTGCTGCGCCAGTGCGCGGGCACGGGGGCGCAAAGCCGGACGGTGCTTGCCAATGTTGCGCAGCGCCCAGTTGACGGCTTTTTTGACAAAATTGCGCGGGTCGGTGGCGGCAGCTGTGATGAGATCGAAGAAAGGCGCCACCTGCTCATCCGCTAGGTCTTTGCGGTGAACAGTGAGCGCGGCGATGCTGGCAAAGGCGGCGCGGCGCACAAATTCCTCTTCACACGCAGCCCAGGCGGGAAGTAGTTCCAAAATGAACGGGGTGTGGATGAAGAGTTCGTCGGTGACAATATCGCACACATCCCAGCTATCGAACTGGCTGCACCACTCTTCCACCTGCTGGCGGGTGGCTTTTTCAGGTTCATCCACAAAGGCCGCCAAAAGACGGGCTTCGTGCAGGCCGCTGTTCCACAGCCCCAGCGCCAGGTCGTGACTGTGCACGCCTCTGGCCAGTTTGCGCAGGGTGTAGATGGAGATGCCAAGCTGGTTGGCTCCGCTGATGCCAAAGCGCTGCTGCGATTGCAGCACGGCAGGGTCTGCCAGCGTGTGCAGCTGGTTCAGCAGTTCATCAAGAGTTGGAAGGGATTGTGTCATCGTTAATCCATTCGATATCAGGGCAAGCGGTAAAGCGCGTGTGCATGGTCTTAAGCGCCTGAGGGTTGGAGTCCACAAGGATAAACTGGCGTCCCAGTTCCAGACAGGCGGCGCCGGTAGTGCCGCTGCCAGCAAAAAAATCCAACACCACTGCGCCGGGGGTTGAAGAGGCGGCCACAATGCGTCGCAGGATACCCAGCGGTTTTTGCGTGGGGTAGCCAGTCTTTTCTTTGCCATTGGTGGGCACTATGGTGTGCCACCAGGTATCGGTGGGTAGCTTGCCGCGGGCGGCCTTTTCCGGCCCCACCAGGCCGGGCGCCATGTAGGGGATGCGCTCGATGGCCTCCACGTTGTAGATGTAATTGCGCGGGTCGCGGGCGTACCACAGGATATTATCGTGCTTGGGAGGCCACTTCTTTTTTGTGCGCGCCCCGTAATCGTACGCCCAGATGATCTCGTTGAGGAAGCACTCGCGCCCAAATATCTGGTCCAGCAGCACCTTGCAGTAATGCACCTCGCGGTAATCAATGTGGAAGTACAGGCTGCCATTGGGTGCCAGCAGGCGGTGTGCCTCTTGCAGGCGCGGCTGCAGGAATTCCAAGAAGTCATCAAAGCGGTCGCTGTAGGCCTGCTGCCCCACCCTGACGGTGGTATAGCGCTGGCCGGCAAAACCGGTGCGGTCGCCATCGGCAGAGCGCTGGGTATGCAGCCGGGTGCGTGCCTGCACGCGGCCAGTGTTGAAAGGCGGGTCAATGTAGATCAGCTCCACGCTTGCCGAGGGCAGCGTGCGCAGCACTTCCAGGTTATCGCCAAAGTAGATACGATTCGTCATTCAGATTAACGCCGGGTTGTGCGCAA
>CALCNO010000035.1 GCA_937897615.1 uncultured Anaerolineaceae bacterium | reverse complement strand
GGCTGTCCGAAAAGTAAGCGGACAGCCCTTCACTTTATTAAGAAACCGTGATTCAATGGGGGCATGAAAAGGAAACCAGCCGCCCCGGTATTCAAGCCGTATGTCCAACATCAAGTCCATCTACTGCCGCCCAGCTACGATGAGTTGATCGAGAAAGATCACCTGGTACGAGTAGTCAACCAGGCCGTGGAAGCGATCGATATCAATGCCTTGCTCGCCCAGTATAAGGGGGGAGGGACCTCCAGCTACCATCCTATGATGCTGTTGAAGGTATTGGTGTATGCCTACACCCAGAAAATCTACTCGTCTCGGCGGATCGCAAAGGCACTGCGAGAGAACATTCATTTCATGTGGCTGAGTGGAGAGAGCCGCCCGGACTTTCGCACGATCAATGACTTTCGGGGCAAGCGCATGAAGCCGGTCATCCAGGAGGTGTTCAGCGGAGTGCTGGAATATCTGGTGGAGAACGGGTATGTCAAGCTGGAAGAGTACTTTGTGGACGGGACCAAGATTGAAGCAGATGCGAACAAGCACAAGGTGGTGTGGGCGAAACGCAAGGAGAACTACCAGAAACGCGTGCGTAAGCAGATCCAGGACTTGCTGGAGCAGATTGAACAAGCCAACGAAGAAGAGCAAGCGGAGTACGGGGAGCGTGATCTTGAGGAGCGTGGGGGAGACGGCTCAGAGGATATCAACTCCGAGCAGTTGAAGAAGAAGATGGAGGAGATCAACCAGCGGTTGCGGGACCAGACAGGACGCAAGAAAGACACACGCGGAGCGAAAAAGGCGGTGAGGCAGCTCGAAAAGGACTGTTTGCCGCGTTTGGAAAAGTATGAGCAGCAGACGAAGGTGCTGGCTGGGCGCTCAAGTTATTCCAAGACGGACCCGGACGCCAGTTGCATGCGCATGAAGGAAGATCGGGGGGCGGAAAAAGCCTGGCCGAAACCAGCTTATAACATTCAGGCGGGAACCGAGGGGCAGTTCATTGTAGGGTTTAGTGTGCACAACCGGCCTGGGGATCCGGCCTGTCTGGTCCCTCACTTGGAGCAGGTGCGGAAAAATACCCGTGGACGAATGCCGAAAAAAGTCGTCGCGGATGCCGCCTATGGGAGCGAGGAGAACTATGCTTACCTGGAACAGCATGGGCTAGGAAACTTCCTGAAATACAATACCTTCTACCAGGATACCCACCACTACCGCAAGCCAGAGGTACTGCGCGCTCACCAGTTCCGGGCTGAAAATTTTCACTATGATCCACATACCGATACCTTTTTCTGCCCGGCCCAAAAGCCACTGCATTTTCAATATACCTCCCGTTATACCACTGATAACGGCTATCGCACCGACCGCCGCACGTACGCCTGTTCAGACTGCGACAACTGTCCATTGAAGAGCCAATGTACCAAAGCCAAAGGCAACCGCCACATTCGCATTAGCTTTCGGTTACTGGAATACCGAAAACAAGCGCGTGCCAATTTGACCAGCGAGGAAGGTAAAAAGCTGCGTGCCAGGCGCTCGACCGAAGTTGAGACTGTCTTCGGCCATCTCAAACACAATATGGGCTTTCGAAGATTTCACCTGCGGGGCTTGGAGAAAGTAGAAACCGAGTTCGGGCTGGTCAGTATTGCCCATAATTTGAGGAAATTGGGGAGCTAGCGAGCATAGAATTTACCTCCCGCTTTGTTTCTTCTCTCTCAATCCCCTTTGGAACGAAAAAGAGGGGCTGTCTGAATGTTCTTTTCAGACAGCCCCT
>CALCNO010000034.1 GCA_937897615.1 uncultured Anaerolineaceae bacterium | reverse complement strand
GACTGGGGCGAAGCCGATCGCATCCTGCGCCTGTTTACCCGCGAGCAGGGCAAACTGCGGGCGATTGCCAAGGGTGCGCGCAAGATGCGCTCACGCAAGGCCGGTCACCTGGAACCGTTCATGCGCTCAAAGCTGATGCTGGCCAAAGGGCGCGATATGTGGATTGTCACCCAGGCAGAAGTGATTGAGCCTTACAATGCGTTGCGGGAGAATCTTGAAGTCACCGCTCGGGTAGCCTATGTGATTGAACTGCTTGACCGGCTCACTTACGAAGAAGGCCCCAACTGGCAGTTGTACGACCTGGTAGTGAAAACACTGGAGCGCCTGATGGCACAGCCCGATCCTTTTGTGCCGCTCCACTATTATGAGATGCGCCTGCTTGACCTAACCGGTTACCGCCCTCTTCTCTTTGAATGTGCCGTTTGCCGCAAAAAGATCGAGGCGGAGGATCAATTCTTTTCTGCTGAATTGGGCGGCGTGCTGTGCCCTTCCTGCGGTGCACGCACAGCCGGTTCGCGCATGATCACTATGGATACGTTACGCTACCTGCGCCATTTTCAGCGCTCCACCTATGCCGAGTCACTGCGTGCCGATCCGCCCGCGAAAACCCGTGCCGAGGTGGAGGTTATTCTCAATTACTACCTCACCTATCTTTTGGAACGCGGTTTGAATTCCACCGAATTTTTAAATCAGATTCGCGCGTAACGCGAAACGAGGTTACTTAACTGACACCTGACCGGAGCCTTCGGCTTTCTGGCACTGCTCGCATAGCCCAAACAGCACCAGATGATTGGTGCGAACGCTAAAGTGATTTTTCTCTTCGACTTTGTTAAAAAAAGCTGTAACTTGCTGATCGTCCAGGGTGGAAACCTTTTTGCATTTCTCGCATACCAGGTGATGATGGTGCTCGTGCCTCACCAGTTCGTAGACCATCGCCCCGGTTCCCATATCCGAAACCGATACCTGCCCGCGTGAGACCAGCCTCTCCAGCGCACGGTAAACAGTTGATTGATTCACCGCCGGCAGCGCGGGACGCAGCTCTTCAAAGACCTGCGCAGAGGTTAGGTGCGAAGAGACGCTCGACAAAGTTTCAATGATCTTTTCTTCTACTGATGAAGCTCTCATAGGGCCTCTTGAAAATCAATATTTTGCATATGCAAAAATTTGCGCTATAATTCTTTTGTCACACTTTCAATCTGTTTCCATTCTATCATCAGAAGAAAGGGAGCGAACATGGTATTTTCTCCAGTACATCCCATGCACATACCGGACGGTTTCCTGTCGGTGCCGGTTTCTATTGTTTTTTGGGTTATTTCCATTGTGTTGATTGGAATTGCCCTCAAAAAGACCAGCCAATCTCTGGGGGAACGCCAGGTGCCTTTGATGGGCGTTCTGGCGGCCGCCATTTTTGCCGGACAAATGCTCAATTTTAGCGTTACCGGGGGAACCTCCGGCCACCTGCTGGGGGCTGCGCTGGCCACCCTGCTGCTGGGCCCGTGGGCGGCGGTGCTGGTGATGACCTCGGTGGTGGCGGTGCAGGCTTTGGTTTTTCAGGATGGCGGAATTCTTGCGCTGGGGGCCAATCTTTTCAATATGGCCATTGTTGGCGTTTTTGTTTCTTATGCCATTATCACCCTTTTGATAAAACTCTTCAAAGATAAATCCTGGGGACTTTTTGTCACCGCTTTCGTTGCGGCATGGGGATCGATCTTCATTGCTTCGCTTTCAGCGGCGCTGCAACTGGCAATCTCCGGTACCTCGCCGGCGAATATTGCCGTGCCTGCCATGGCCGCGGTGCATGCGCTCATCGGTATTGGGGAGGGGATAATCACCACCGGGGCGGTGGCTTTCATCTTTGCGGCCAGAAAGGATCTGTTACATCTGGGCGAGTCTGCCCCGGCGAGTGACAAGTTCATCTGGATTGGTGGCAGCCTGATTGCCCTGGTGCTGGCGGTGTTATCCCCGCTGGCCTCAAGCCACCCGGACGGACTGGAATGGGTGGCGGAACAGCACGGCTTCCTTGCCGCGGCAAAAGAAGCCTTTTACTCTGTGATCCCGGATTATGTGCTGCCGGGGATTAACAACCCGGCGCTGGCGACAATTGCCGCCGGCATCCTGGGCGCGCTGATCGTTTTTGGCGTGGCGTATGGCGTTGCCCGCGCCGAAAGAAGAAAGACCTCCAGGCAGGAGGCTGAGGGCTAATCGTGCGCGAGCTTTATTCGCACCGAGAGAGCCCGCTTCACCGGCTTGACGCCAGGGTAAAACTTCTTCTGACCCTGGCGTTGATCGTTTTTTTTAACCTTGTCCCTTCCGGTGCGTGGCCGGCGTATATCCTTTTTTTGTCGCTGGTGCTGTCGCTGGTGCTGCTCTCGCGCCTGGGGTTTCGTTTTGTTTTGGTGCGCACACTGGTGGCTGTACCTTTTCTGCTTGCGGTAGTCCCGCTGCTATTTGTGTGTTCCGAGTCGCATATATCTGTACCGCTAACAGG
>CALCNO010000033.1 GCA_937897615.1 uncultured Anaerolineaceae bacterium | reverse complement strand
TTCCCCAGGATTCCACTTGGGTTGCGCCACTCGGCCGAAAAGACGCACCGGAGTTGATCGAGTTCACCACCACCGGAGTTTGCCCGTTTGAGGGGGTGATCGTTCCACTCGCAAAGTCAGCCGCCTCTAAAATCATCCCATACGGAGAACAAGTCATCGACGGCGTGGAGATAGAGGCGACAGATGCGCTCGTGGCAGTCTGCGAATCAAGTGTCGGAGTGGTTTGGTTTACTCCTGAGCACTCCCAAACCACCGCCCGGTTGACATTTGACGATGTGGAAAATGACAAATTCTGCATCCCAGTAGTAGATGGCACAATCCCGTAGAGATAGACACCTCGGTTGGTATTTGTTCCTGCCAGCAGCGTCATCGCTGCGCCGTTGAGTGTGCACGTACCAACTGAACCAGTAACCGTGCTAATTGCCACTACAACATATTTATTATTTGCGGTACTCACCGTGATAGGAATCGTCAAACTGCTTGTGACGGTTGTAAATCCGGTCCAGATATTCTCAATCACTACCCCTTTGGGGGTAAGGATGAAATCCAATATCTTCGTAAAGTGCCGCGCCAGCTCGGTTAACCCGGAGTACACCGCCCCCACGATACGCCGCACCAGGTGATGCAGCCCCCACTCTGCATCGAAGTAAACAGGATCGTAGTACACTGAGTTCATCATCATGGCACCTCAATCCAACTTGCTACCGCACTGCCGGTATAACTGGCCGCGCCGTGCTTTACCTGCACTCTCCACCCGCTTCCCAGCACCATCGGCAGGCCCACAAACCACACCCCACCGGGTGCCAGTGTACGCGCATCGCCGTACATCACCGCGTTGCTGCCGTTCAGCACCTGCAGGCTCACTACCTGGGTGTTGGTGTAGGAGTTCTGGATCACCACTCCCAGCATCGAGTAGGTTTTCCCCGCCGGCACGGTCAGCACATCCGCCCAGCTCGTGCCGGTGAAGTTCGCCACCCCCATGCCGCCCAGCCAGGTCACGTACCCCGCTTCGATCAACCCGGAGCAGGCCGCCGCCACCTTGGCCTCGATGGAGTCCGTGGAGGCCAGCAGCCACGGGAATGTCAGCACAAACTTCTCCCCCGGCGCCAGCTGGAATTGCACCACCACGTAGTCCGTGCCGCTGCGCACCAGTTTGAAAGAAAATACGGTCGTCACGCTGGCATCGATGTTTTTTAGCACGATCTGGTTCACCCGCCGCACCCCGCTCGCCGGCGCGCTCACCAGCGTCTGGTAGCTCGTGGTCGGGGTCAAGTAAGCGCTGCTGTTAGGAATCTCCGCCAACCCCTTCAACTCAGAACTTCTGATGTCCGCATTGGGTGAAATCGGAATACCTGCGCTCATAGAATCTCTCCTGTGTGCTGGATCGTCAAATCCTGCTGCAAGACGCTGTTGTCAAAATCAAGGAGGAAGCGCGCCAGCATCGCCCCGCTGTTGGCCGCCGCCGTCGCCAGGTCACCGCCGAACAATCCGCCCTCTTTGATCGCAAACGAGCACTGGCTCGCCAGCATATACACGCTGGAATAGAAGTTCTGGTCGCCCTGCTCGCACTCGGTAAGCAGTTTGCGCACGCTCTCGCTGGCCAGCATGGTGTCGTTCACTGCCGGCGCCGTGGTTCCCGTGCCCAGCGCCAGGTAGGTCAATCCCGTACCCTCCTCACCGGTGATCCGCCGCGCCATGAACTGCTTGCCCACGTTCGTCACCAGGTTGGGTACCTCCAGCCGGTACGTTTCCAGCTCCATCACACTGGCCTTTTTGATGGCTTGCGCCAGGCTGCACCCATGCGCCAGCATCCCGTCGATCACCCCTGGCCGGAACGCACTCAGGCGCACCCGCCCTTTCACCGTCACCACACTCACACCGCTATCGATCATCCTCACTCCTCGGAAAATTTAGAGTAGTCCCACCTGGCCACGTCCCACAGGTACGGGCCGTCGCTGCCCACCACTGTGGCGCCGCCATCCACTACCGTGATGTTGTCCACCGCGTCGAGGATGTTGTCGAGGATTTCATCCTCAGTGAGGTCGGAGCTGCCGGGCAGCTCGCGCTTCAACCGCAGCAGCAGCTTCACCAGGCTTTTATCAGCTGCCCCCAGATCCACATGACTGAGGATCTTCCCGCCCGCCATGATCGAGGTCGTCACCCGCTGGATCAGGTAATCCCCATCCAGGTTGCGGTGTGGCAGATGAATGTTTTGCGTCATCCCCGCCCGCAGCCCCGGCTGGCGCACATCGTACCCGATCGCCACGGATTCCAGCGAGTTTTTTGCCAGCTCGGTAGCCCCCCGCATGCGTGCCACCTTGGCGTCAACGATGCTTGAGTCATCGATCACCGTTTTTAGCCAGCGCCCGTAGAACGCATAGCTGGCGTAGTTGCGCACCACCACCCGCACCGGCACTTCTTCGCGCCCGTCCACCTCCACCGCGTTTGTCACCATCGGCCAGAAAGTTTCCTGCTGCAGGTGCCCGTCGCCATCGAAGTACAGCACCTCGTCACGCGCACTCAATGTGTCCTGGTTGCCGGTCTTCACGCTCAACGTGGTCCAAATCGGCATATTCACCCGTGTGGAAGTCGAGTTATTCGCCGTTCCCGTCCAGGCGTAGCCGGTACCCAGTGAGCCGTCGCAGTAATCGCTCGGCCAGGCCAGTTTTTCAGCCTGGATTGCATCATAGTAGGCCAGCGTGGTGGAGTCGTTGGCGTTGTTGTAGAGTTCGCAGCGCAGCGTCAGTGCTGCACCGGTGTCGTTGTAGTAGCCGGTGGTCACCAGCTCCCAGGCGTTGGCTTTCCGGTTGTAGCATTCGCCGCGGTTCAGGCTGTTGCCCACATCCCAGATCACCACTGCCGCCTTGGCCGCCGTGGCACACCACACCCGCGCCTGCACCGTCAGCGTTTCCCCCGGGTTCAGTGTGATGTTCTGCCCCTGCAGCACGGTCACCGCCGTCCCGGCTTTGATCTTCAGCGATTTCAAACCTTTGGCATATTTCGCCGTATCCTGCGTCCACGTTCCCCCGCTCCCCGCCTGGTACTGCGTCCACCCGTCGCTGATGTTGGTCTCGAAGCTGGGGTTGATGATCAGGTTAGTTGTCGCACCGCCGTCATTGCGCCGCACCGCGATCTTGGCTTCCCCGTCCTGGGGGATGATGCGCTTTCCCAGTGGCAGCTCCACCGCGATGGTGCCTGGAGAGTAGATAAAGGTCTTATCCGCCCCCGGCGCCTTCCCTCCCACCACCTCCACGATGTTGACCACCCCCGCCGCGTCCTTGTTGACGGTCACCCCCTCCACCGTCTCGCACCCTGCCGCAGTTGGGTCGCGATCCACATCGTATGGGGAGCGGTACTCCACCTCGCCCCAGTAGTGCAGCTTTTTCTCGTAGTCTACATACCAGTGCCCGCCAGACTGTTCGCACAGCCAGTTGAGCACATCCCGCACCGGTTTACGGCTGAACTTCACCCGCGGGATGGTGCGTACCGCCACCACGCAGGTTTCACCGTCGTACTCTGCCAGGTCGCTGGACCCGACAAAGATTTCCGCCAGGATTTCTTTATCGGTTTTATCGGTGAACAATTGGCTCACGTAAACCTTTTCCAGGTACGCCCCGTAGTCCACCGCGCCAATTTGCCGGTCGTTTTTGGCCGCGTTTCTGCCACCGCGCTGATTGTCGCTGATCGTCAGCCCGCCGAAGACCACCTCCTCGCCGTCCAGAACCTGCACATCCTGCCAACCGTGCAGCTCCAGCCCGCTGTCGTGCTGCACCAGCATGTCCAGTGTGTCCAGCTCCTCGTCGATGGCGCTGGTCACCGTGACCGGCTGTTCGCTCAGGTCAACTTTGCTGGTAATATCTTCGCCATCCAGTAGGATCTGCAGGGCAATAGTGTCGTTGGGGTTCGTCATAATCTTCCTGCCCCCTGTGCCTGCAGCCGCCGCATCACCTCGTCCACACTCAGCCCGTAGAAATTGTTGATGATCGTGCCGCCACCAAAAGCCTTGTCGTTTGGGATGATCATGCCGTTTTGAGATGGAACAAACACTTCCGGGCGCCCCAGTTCGCCAACGATATACGATTCTCCAGCGTACACAGGCCCGCCGCGCGCCCGGTAGGAATAGGAGCCATCAGGATCACGATATTGTTTTTTGCCAGTGGCCGGATCGATGTATCCGGTGAACACACTACCTCCTGCCGTGGTGGTAGTACTGCTCTCACTACCCATCGAGTACCCGTTCAGATCGACTGTGCCACTTTGGATCATCGCGATGGAAACTGTGATCTCTTTCGGAATTCCCGCCAGCGCGTCGCTAATCAAACCTGCCTGTTGGATGATAAATCTGGCCTGATCGGCCACTGTACTTGAATAAATCCCCCACTGCTCCGCCAGAGTGATGATATAGTTCATTTCAACATCGGTATAACCTTCGGCTGCGAGTTTTTGTTCAACATAAGCCAGAATAATGCGCTTGGTAGCCATTTCTTTTTCGTCGGCTTCTTTTTCATATGCATCCATCAGCTTTTGCGTCAGCGAAAGAATATCTTTGTCCGCCATCTGAACTGTTGCCAGCACCCCCTGGGCCTTATTGGCAGCATACTCTTCTTGCATGGCCAGTGAACCCCATCTTTCGGCGGCAGCATCAAGGGACGGGTTTAGTCCATTGTCCAGATAATCATAAGTTTGCCTTACGGTAGTTTTGTAATTCTCCATCGCCCAACTGGTGCTTTCAGCTTCCGCCGCCTGTTTTCGCAACTTATCGGCGTCTGCACCTACAGCCAAACTAAGCGCCTTTGCGCTATACACCACAGCCGCAATCACCGGTGCCAGAGGAGCCAAAATAGCTTCCCACTTGATAAATGACGCCTCTCCTTGATTTGACTTTTCAACCAAATCGGCCATCACGAGCGCAAAATCGCCCACAACAGGCATCAATTCTTTACCAATCTTGTTCTTCACACCATCTAGGGAATCGTTCCAGGCATCAATCGATTCCTGGAATTCCACCGTAACAGCAATTGCTTCTTCGTCCATCACCAGGCTGTCAGAAACCGCCCCCATTTTTTGATAGATCGCCGCGCTGCCAAGTTTCATCACCCGCTCAAAATCGAGCCCTTGCTTTCCGAAACGCTCGGTCAAAAACAAACTTTGTTCTTGTTCGGTCTTCAACGAGCGGAATTCGTCAGACATTCTGGCCAGTGAGGCTACAGATACGTCGTAGCCTTTTTTCGCCGCTGCATCCATCGCTTTTTCCAGTGTCTCAAACGACACCCGCTCATCGTCCACCACCTGGATGAACCGGCTGGTAGTCTCCGCGCTATCTCCCGTTTTCAGTTGGATCGTTTCGACGTTGTTGCCAAGTTCCTTGGTGACAGCCAGGCTTTCCTGGGCAACCTGCTTCAGCGTCCGCAAAGCCATTGCTGTCGCCCCCACAGCAGTAACCGCACCAAAATTTATGCCAGTGAACTCTTTTACCGTCTGATTTAACTTCTTCAGGTCGGAGATTGCCTCTTTATCCCCGCCGCCCTGTTTTTTGAGGGCGATTACGATGTTGATCACTGATTCAGAACTCATCGCCGACCTTTCAGATAGTTACGATACCCATTACGATGCAGCCAGGAGGCTTCCTGTTTTTTTTGTCCATCTACTATGGTTTGCATCACTGGCAGATCTTCATCAAAAGCCAAAAATACCTCCAGCCAGTCTCCGCTGATCAGATCTACTTCCCAGGGAGCGATCATTGCCGCCCCAACAATTTGGTTGATCTTTCGCGCCCGATAAATTTTCACCAGATACGGGTCCGCCGTCTTCCCTTCTCGGGCAACGCTGAGGAGAGAAGACGTTACGCTTTTTTTACGCCGAGCCTGTGCTCAAAGATCATCCCGTATATATTTTTGACGATCCACAACCACAGCGTCGGGTCTGTGTCCCCGGTTTCCTCAACCAAAACGCGTAGATCACTTTCAGCAAATTGGTTATCAGGCGTTTCACCAAGAAGCCGCGCGCAAATTTTGATTTGCTCTCCAAGAATGATTTCCGCTTGCTGTTCAAGTTCTTTGGCTGCCTTTTTTAGGTCTGTTTTTTCAGTGATTTTTAGGGAGGCTCCTTTATTAATTACCTCCACCAGATCGACGAACAACGCAGTTGGCGGGTTCACCCAGACGTACCACACGTCCTTGATCGCCTCAGAATAGTTGCTCAGCGCCAGCGGCTTGACGATTTTTGGGATCTTAAAATCCATAACACTCCTCCTACAACACACCAATATCAGTGACCACATCCACCTCAAATAACTTTTCCTCCACCACATCGTATGTGCCCTCGAAAGTAACTGAGGCCAACTGGGTGTCCTTTTCCTGGCTTTCGTACGGCGTCACCTCGGTGATTGTGCAGGAGGCTGCAATCGCTAGGCTGTGGTGCACCCCTTCACTGATCAACGGGCCGGGAAACTCGAACTTGACAACCCGCATCTCGCCTAGAGAATCCAGCAAATCCTGCGATTCTGTCCCGGAGTCGATGGTCAGGGAGATTAAGATGGATTTTGTCCCTTCCCCGATAGCGTCAAACGTATCTCTCCCGCCGTGGAACTCAGGGTAAGCCCCGCCAATGATCTCAATGTCAAAGGCCCGCAGAAGCCCGTTTTTCAGTGTGGTTCCAACCGCTGCCCAGCTGCTGTCAATGTACAGTTTGGTCAGGTAGGCGCTCAACTCTGCTATGGATGGTAGCTCGATGTTTTCCGTGAACGCGGCCTTGACGCTGTCCTTCCCGAAGTAATCAGCAGATATTTTGATGGGAGCGTCGCTGCCGTCCTGCGGGATCGTCCCGGAAATTTTGATTTTCTCGAACTGCACGTTGGCGTTTTCGAATCCCTGAATCCCGGCGTCACCGTTTTTCAGTGTCAGCAGGCTGCGCGTGTTGCCGTTGGCAGTTAAATCCGGCTCGAAGTGCCAGCTAAACCCCGCATCTTCCACCGGTGTAACATCGTTGGTCAACAGCGAGGCGAAAAGCGCCGGCAGTGCGCGGTAGTAGGCGCGTGCGAAATCGAGCGTGTTCGTCACCAGTTTGCCGCTCTTCACCGAGCGGAACCCGTTCACGTTCAGCCCAATATCGTCTTTGGGAATGGTGATTTTGGTGTCCTGCTGGACTTTGATTTTTCCCAGAAACCAGCCTGTGGCCGCCACCGGCGTATCGAAAGCACTTTGTACACCATACATAACTCGTTCTAATTGCATTTCAACCTCCGCTTATGGACTTACTGGATATTTATTGGTATGGTTCTCGATCACCTGCCAGTTCACCTGCAGGCCGTAGTGTTCGTTTTCGTTACCCCACGTCAACCGCACAAACTTGATCGCACCCGGGCTGGCCAGCCGAAAGCTGACCACCTTGCCGCCCAACGTCATGTTGGCCGCGGCCTTTGCGAGGATTTTGTCCACATAACTCATCACGTACGGCATCTGGTTTTTGATCAGGCTGCTCGTCAGGTGAAACTCCGATTTTCCCTGGTATGTCACCGCGTTGGAACTTCCCAGGCTGGGGCTGCCGCCGTCCACATCCCCGTCCAGGAACGTCAGAACGCACGGCACCTGGTTCACCGACTCAGGGATGTCCTTTGTCAGATAGCTGGTCACCTTGTGGTGGCCGTCGTCCTCGATTTCGCCCCACAGCCTGGCAATGTCATCCAGCCAGTAACGCACGCCGTAATCAGCCATTGTTAACCTTCATCTTTTCCACCGCCTTATCAATCGCGGCCTTGAGCAGCGCAAGCACCGAAGACCTGTTGCCTTCCATCACCGGTCGCGCGATCGGCGTGCCTTTGGTGCCCTTTTGCTTGATGCTCCGCGCCAGCGCGTATGCCGCTTGGATCTCTTTGCCTTCAGGTGGGTGGAACTTCGCCTTCACCCAGTCCAGCAGGTCATACACCCACGGTTGGGTGTTGCTCTCGTTCTGCCAGTACGTGCCATCCTGCATGAACCGGAAGATATGAGCCCTGGCGTTTTTGCCCTTGTCGGAAGGCCCGGTGATGCCTGTTACCTGTCCTTCGACCCCCACCCGCACCACACTCGTGACGCTGCGGGCGGTGCTGCCGCTAAAGGTTTTCACCCGCGGCACCACGTCGCTTTTCATCAACTGGTTAGCGCCCTTCATGGCGCCTTTCAGCTCTTTGGTGGTTTCTTCAGGAAGGGTTCCCAGTAGCGCAATCTGCTCCTCCAGTCCCTGCGCGGAGAGCTGCATCTCCAGGTCGTTTTGTGTCAGTTTGCTGGGCATCAGTACTCCCACGCCCGGAACGGCTCAAGCACCGTTTCGATGGTTTTGGGCGGGAACTCGCTCAGGTAGCGGCCCTGGCCCATCTCACTGTCGCCGGTGATGCCGGTAAACCCTGAATCTGCTTTCATTTTCATCAGCGCGGCGATCTGTCGGCACAGGTAGTTCACCGTGTCCGGCACCTGCATCTGATAAACCTCAGCGCTTGTGTGTGCCGCGGCCTCAGAGCCGTTCACCCCCCGCTCCACCAGGAACGTGCGGTAAACCCCGATTGCGTCCTCTGCGGCATGGGCATCGGCGTTGGTATTGTTCCACCCCCGGCTGACCGCCAGCAGGTCGCCGCTCACCTTGAGCACTTTCATGTCTTCCACGCCAATCTGGATCGTTTCCCCGGCGAGAAAATCACTTCCGCTGGTCACCTCCAGCGTTTTACTGTGCTCGTCGATGGCCTCTTCAAGGCTCGAAGGCGATGTGGTGGGAGCCGGGCTTCCTTTTGATCCCGCGCCAGCCACAACAAACTCGAACTCGTCCTCGATTTTCAGCACCATCCCGGCGCTCAGCAGGCTTCCATTCTCTACCTCAAGGTCAGTAGCGATACCTGTTGCCTGTGAGGCAGTGATTCCCAGTGAACCGGCTTGCTCGTATTTTCCCCACACCCCGGTGATCGTGATATCCGTGTTCGCCGGCCAGCAGCCCGCAATCTCGATCTCAACATACGGCCCCCCCTCCCAGCAGCGGTTGCGTGGGCGCAGGGTAAAGTCAACAACCTGCTCGTCACCGACGAAAATGGACACCACTTCGAGGCATGGACTGATCCCCAGAATGCGCGGGTTACGTTTTCCCTCAGGCATCCTGAACACGCGCGCTTCCAGCACGGGGAGGAACTCCCCGCCCTTGTGGCGGATCACCTCACTCGCTCCCCGGATGCGCTCCATCAACGATGGGTCGGTAAAACCGGTTAGCTTGAGGTCATCACACACCTGTTGCGCCGTGCAGTATACCTGTGCCAGTAACATAGCTCTCCCGTCTGGGTCGTTGGCCAACATGCTGGTTCTCAGTAGCACGTTGGCCATAAATTTATTTCTTTGCAGGCGGTGGCACGGCCGCAGGCTTGGCTTTTGATTTGGCTTTTGGTTTGGCTTTTGGTTTGTCGCTTTCTGGTTCTTCCTCGTTCGCCACTGCCTTGCCCATCGCGATCAACGCCCTGGCACTGTCGGTATCCACGTCGGCCACGACACCCGCTTCATACACCGTCCCGCGTATCCCGGTTGTGCGGATCAACAGAATTTCCATGATCAGCCTCCTACGCGGTTCCTTCTGCCGGGCTCACATGCAGCTCTCCAGCGTTGCTGACCGGTTTGTCCTTGGTGTTGAATTGAAAAGCCAGCACCCCGGTTGGGGTAGCCGCGCTCGCATTGGGAACGGTGACCACCGGGCGCACATAGCGCTTCTGAGGTTGGTGGATCTCCAGTGTGGTCAGCCCGTCTGTTCCCACCGCAGTGCTAAAGGCCACTGAGGTACCCGCCAGGTCAGCCGCATCGCCCATTGCTGCCGCAGCACCTTCTTGCGCTTTGATCGCAAAATCGAGGGCTTCACCCTTCAGGGCGAAAGCAACGAACGCCACCGAGTCGTAACCCTGCATATCCAGGATTCCCCCGGTCAGGGTCTCGTTGTCTGCCGCCTTCAATGCCAGCAAGCTGATTTTTGCGTCTTTCAAAATGCTCTGAATCATATTTTGCTCCTTTTGTCCCGGTTAATCCCTCACCCTGATTTCAGGGTGAGGGAACTCGAGTTTGTTTATGCCGACTTGGCGTCCAGCATCGCTGCAAACGATTGCGCCCGCCGCCCGACCACGTCCACATCCTGCAGTGCCGTCACCAGCACGTCGCCGGAGGTGGAGTTGGTGTACGGGTCGATGATCAGGTCAAGCCCAGCCCAGAACAGGTACACCAGGTCGGCCCAGTTGCCGAAGAAAATGGCGCTGCAAACCGCCCCGGAGGTCCCCTTCACCAGGTTGGATTTAACCTGATTGGTGGCATACGCCGGGTAGCCGTTCATTTCGCCATCTTCCCAGATAAACCCGTTCTGGCCGGAAACTTTTGAGGTCTTTTTGAACACCCCGCGCATTTTGGTGTTGGTGATGTAGGCTAGACTGCCGACATCCGCGTTATCGATGGAGACCTCAGTTTCCAAGTCGACAATGTCTGCCCAATCTGGAACGGCGCCATTTTCGCCACCAACTACCGAGCCAATGCCGGTCATAAACTGCACGCCCCGCGGCTCATTCGCAGCCCCAAGGCCATGCAGCCCGGCGTAATCCACGCCCAAAGCGATAGATGCAGCCAGATCCTCGCGCGCCATCATTTCGGCGTCGATCGATGCTTGTTTCAAAAAACGCCGGGTGAGCTGTAGGTATGCGCCGATTGTCTTCGGCGCGCCCGCCAACTGGCCAAAAGCCATTGTTGATTTTGTGGGCGAGGTGCCTTCACCGATCCAGTAGTAAGACGAACCGGTGGTTTTCTTGGGAATATCAACATCCCCAACCAGGCCGGTCAGCACAGTTGCACCTGCCTGCCGCGTGACCATTTTGTTGCGCAGGATATCGATGAATGACCCACTCAAAAGCTGGGTCTGCTTCAGATACCCACCCTCTTCAGGGTTGCCGATGTTTTGGTCGTTTCGCGCCCGCATCAACCCACCGCGCGAAGCAACAGGAGAGATCTGGATGTCCCAGGGGACGAACACGCCCTGCGGATTTCGCCCCAGTTTCTTTGCCATTGCAGCCGAAGCCTCGATTTCCAGCCCGGCCTTTTCCATTGCGCGCGGATTGGAGCGTGACTCGGCCACGGCGTTGATCAGGCGCAACAGACTGTAGTTCTGAATATCATTTGGGGACATTCCGATTTCCAGGTCGTCTGCATCAGTGTTCAGCACATCCGCCCCGGCGGGCTTCTGGGCGCCCGGGTTGGTTCCACTCGTCGCGCCATCGCGCATGGAAACGTACAACTGGTTGGCGCTCTGCAAGTTGGCCTTCAACTGATCAAGTTCAGGCTTCATGGCCAGCGCCTCGGCCTTTTTACCGCCCTTGAACAGCTCGTCCATTTCCGCCAGTTTTGCCTGGACGGCAGCCTCCGCTGCATGGACATCGTCAAGATAAGATTTCAGATCGATCATTTTCAACTCCTTTTTACTAAACTCAGATTGATTTCGTCGGCCAGTCGCTGTTCTTCCTCAGTCATCTGACCGACGGTGGTTTCCTGCACCGGCTCGTCAACTTTTGCATCGAGCAGGGAGGCCGGAACATTCACGTAGTTTTTCAACAGGGCGGTGTTCGCCGCCCTTGCTGCGGTATCCGCAGCAGCATCTCTACCGGCACCGATCACTTCGTCGGCAAAGCCCAGCTTTACCGCCTCGTGGGCGCTCAACCAGGTGGTATCGGACATCATCTTGCTGATCCGCTCTGTGCTGATTCCGGTTTTTGAGGAGTAGGTGTCTTGAATTCCCTGCTTGATCGTCTCAAGCTCTGCCAGCCAGCTCTTCAGCGTACCAATGTCCAGGTACGCCAGAAACACCACGAACGCCGGGTCATGGATCATCATGTATGCCGTGTCCTGGATGAGAATGCGGTCGGCAGCCAGCACAATCACCACGGCTGCGCTTGCGGCAAGGCCCACGACCTTCATCGTCACACGGCCAGGGTAATCGGCCAGAATGGAACGGATGACACTGGCGGCGATGACGTCACCCCCGCCGGAATTCATGCGGATTGTCACCGGACCGTTTTTCCCAGTTGAATACAGGTCGTCCTTGAACATTTTGGGAGTGATTTCGTCCTCATACCAGGAATACTCAGAGATGATCCCGTCGAAGTCGATTTCAGGTTCACCGCTCAGGCTTTCTTCTGCGTTCACAACCCGCCAGAATCGCTCCTGGGGCTTTGCGTTCCCTTCAAAACATCGAATTGGTTTATAGGTCATAAGCTCCTTATTCTCCACCTGGATCGGTGGGTGCTTGACTGATTGCCTCGATCTTGCCATCCTCGTGGATCACTGCCATGTTGGCCGGGACGAAATGCACGTCACCGCCCGCATAGCCCGGCAGGTCATCCACGGCTAATGCCTGGTTGGGGGTGTACTGCGCAGACAGGATTTTCTCTTTCAGATATTCTGACCGCGCCTTTGAGTTCATCCGCAGGAATGCTTCCCGGTTGAACTTCCAGTAGCTGTTAGTTTGCTCTTGAACTGTGAGCCAGTTGATCCTGGCGGCCTGCTCCATCTGCACCAGGTATGTGTCCAGCGTGGAGCGCAGATAATCTTCGTCCTGCTGGTCATTTGATTCGTACGATTGCTTCCCCTGGTTGAGTTTATAGAGGGGGAAAGAAAAGAAATTGGCAATATCGGCGTCGGTTGCATTGATGGATTCCAGGAACTGGGCGTCAATCGGTTTGATCTCTGCCAGTGTGAATTTCTTGACATCTCCATCCAGTACCACTACCCCACCAGCCTGGTCGGCACCGCTCACTGCTTCCCAGTAGGCATCCCGCACCCTCTGGCGTGCTTCTTTGTTCAATGTGCCGTCAAATTCAGCGATCCCGGAAGGCATCAATCCACGCTTGAACATGCTGGCCCTGGTGGCGTTGCCTGCCTGCCGGATGCCGATTGTGTCGCGCGCGTACTCGATGATTCCCCGGCCGCTGAAATCGCTCTTTGGGTTGATCAACAGGTGCAGCACCTCAGCTGGGGGTAGTTTTTTATTGGTGCCGTCGTTCATCCTGGTGACATACCAGTAGTTTCCTTTGTCGTCAGGTTCAACCGTGGTCAGGTTGGCGTTGAGCGTATACAACTGCCTGGTTCCTGCTGGAGTCCATAGATAGGAATCGCCTGTTTCGAGTAAATAGGTCCAGAATTTCTTCTTTAGCTGTAACGGCGTCTGGTACGGGTTTGGCCGCACCTCCACCGAATACGCCATATTCCACCAGAACCCGTCTGGCAGCACCCGTTGAATATCAGTTGACGAGCGTTTAATAAACTGTTGTAGTGGGATAACACTCAGATCGTCAGTAATTGTGTTGAGGCAACGGAAGTACGTGGAGATCCGTTTTGCACTTTCAGTAGAAACATATTGCCCAGAGCCGGTCTGAATTGAAACTCCGCCTCCCAACAACTCGGGTCGCGTCCAGGTTGGCTTCACCATGTTCTTGAACAGGGTTAATAAGTTCATCACATCCCCCACTCTGGATTTAGGATCGCGCTGCTAAGGTCCATCTTCTTTGTGTAGAACTGTGCTCTCGCCATACCGATCACCAGCGCCACGCTGGTATCGATGCGCTTCGTGCGGGAAACGCTCTTGCCCCGATGCTCTTTAACAAATTTCACCTGCTCGTTGCCGTTTTTCACCACGCTGGTGTTGCCAAAACACCAACGGGCCACCGGGCTTGGTTCGAGTTCAATCATTCCGCTGCGGATCAGCTGCTCGGTTTGGTTGATCGGCCCGGTCAGGGATGCGAAGGTTTGCGGCACGTCCACACACGTGAGGCCTTCCTTTTCCAGCTCCTGGATCAGCATTGCCGCAAAGGTCCGGTCACACGGCACTTCGAGGATTTTATAGAGTGTTTTCCACATCAGAACCCGCTTCTTCACCTCGGTGTAGTCCACCACGTTTCCTTCGGTGGCGGTGATCCAGTGGTTTGCCGCCCACACGTCATACGGCACGCGATCGTTCCTCACCCGTCCCTCGATGTTGTCCTTCGGGATGAACGCATCCCAGATGACGCGCCATTTCGAGAGGCCATCCTGTGGGGGAAACACCCCCACCAGCGCGGTCAGATCGGTGGTGGAAGATAGGTCCATCCCTACAAAGCATTCCTTACCGGCCAGCTCTCCCCGCTCCCAGTTTTTTGCTGCGCAGGCATCGAATGATTCCAGCGGTAGCCAGGTGGTTAATTTCGTAGTGATCCACTGGTTCAGGTCCAGCCAGCGGAACAGGCGTTCGTTCGCGGGTTTCAGTTTGGCGGTTTGCGCCGCCTCCCGCATAGATTGCAGGCTTTTGGCTTTCCCCAGGCTGGGGTTGGCTTTATACCAGTTGGCCTCATTGTAAATATCGTCGCCTTCGTAGTTGAAGATCACCACGTACCAGGTCGGGTCGTCAAAACTGGGGTCCCCCGTGCCATTGCGCGCCGCCAGCACCTTCATGGCATAGTCGTGCTGCTCCCAGCCGATGGACACCCGGTCTGGGTCGTCACCGGCCGTGGTAATGATCCACCAGATAGGCTGTCGCCTGGCTGCGCCTGCCTCAAAGGTCATCACATCCCAAAGGTCTCGGTTGGGCTGGGCGTGTAACTCATCAAAAATACATGCCGAGGTCTTGAAGCCGTGCTTAGTGAACGCCTCGGCGCTCAACACCTCATACATCGACCCGGTGACCTTGTCGGTGATCGTCTTTTGTGAATCGGTGACCCTGGCGCGCTTCTTCAGGGCAGGCACCAGGTCAATCATGTCCTTGGCGACCTTGTACACAATCTTTGCTTGCTTCTTATCCGCGGCACACCCGTAGATTTCACCGTTCATCTCACCATCGGCAAAAAGGTGGTACAGCGCTGCCCCGGCGGCCAGCTCAGACTTGCCGTTCTTTTTCGGAATTTCAATGTACACATACCGGTACTGGCGGGTGCCATCAGGGTTAACTGTTCCGTACACATCCCGGATGATCTGGCGCTCCCAGTCAAGCAGAACAAACGGCTGGTCATAAAACTCCCCATCCGTATGTTTCAGGTACTCGAAAAAGGCCACTGCCCGGTTTGCTTTCGCCTCATCAAACATCGGCACACCTGCACAGGTGAGAAACGAAAGAAATATGAAAATGACCAGGATTAGCCGTCTCATTTTTCAGCACCGTTTTTTACAATCTCCTGAGCCTCTGCCAGCAACGCTTCAAGCGCATCCGGTTTTTGGGGAGGGTCTTTCTTTTCAGGCGCGGCACCAGCGCGCGACCGTGGTGTCAGGTACATCGTCTGCCGTATTTGAAGCAGCAGAGCGCGCTTGCGGTCAGCTCGCCCATCCAGCTTGAGAATCTGATCAAATCCTCCCTGTACCTTGTCTGCACATTTGGACACCTCCAGAGGGTCTAGTTCCTTCTTGGCCACTAGAAAAGCCTCGTATGCTCCGCGCCAAACTTCTCGCGCCGATGCACGGAGTTCGTCCAGTTCCTCGACCTGTTCGGTAAGCAGGCAGTAGTCCAACAGCAGGTCCATATCAAGCCTGGTTACGACAACCGCTTTTAATTCATCAAACTCTTGGAGGAGCCGCCTCCACGTTTTTGCCGCAACAGGGTGTCCCTCAAGACGCGCCGGCTCTTTGGGCAAAGCGCGCGCGGGTTGCAACGCCTCTTCCTGCGCGCTTCGCTTCTCAATCTCCGGCTTTGTGGAGTGCCGGCTATGCAACCCTTGAGGTTTTCGCGCAGGCATGGTTAATCGGTTTCTCCACATTGGGAAAAAATCTCACGCGGCCGGGCAGCACGGTTTAATTCTTGAGAGTTGAAAACTTTCTTCATACCCCTCCCCTCGAAGCTAATCCGACTTCCCTGATCGTCTCCTTCGAGTGGCACGAGTGACACAAGGATTGCAAAGGTCCGTTGAAGAACTCATCCCTGTCCCCGCAGTGCCTATTAATATGGTGAACATCTGTAGCCGGGACAAATCTGTTTGCGCGCAAACACTCTGCACACCAGGGTTCTTTTGCCAGTTGCCGCACCCTGATCCGGCGCCACTCACGCGTCTGATACAGGCGCCGCATCTCCTCGTCCCGCATGCCCTCCGCAGCCCCCCTGTGAACGTCACAATAGCCGCTCTCAACGAGGTTCGGGCAGCCCGGATATCTACAGGGTTTTCGCGGGTTTTTAGGCACTACTTCTTCTTCCTTTCCTTGAACGGCACCGGCTCAGCGCCCAGGCACTTCACCTGATGCACCAGCCGCTCAGCCCAATTTTTCCAGTCATCCAGCTCTGTCTCCAGTTGTTCCACCCGCTTTTGCAGCGGATCAAGGAGCGCCATCACTGTCTTCCGGATCTGTTCATTCGCGTCAGCGGAATCTTTCTCCGACTCCGCCCTGATCTTGCGGCGTTGCAGGAGCCCTGTGATCAGAGCTCCTGCCACCACACCAGCACCACCGATGATCGCAGTGACGATAGGATCGGACATCCCTAAACCTCACTGCGCAAAGACTTCGCTTCCCGCACATCCACAGGCTGAGGGCTGGCCGTGTACGCGATCTGGTTGCCGGCAATGGCGAGAAAAACATACAGTGCCAGCGCCTTGGCCCCTTCCTGTGAACACAACACACCGGCGATCGGCAGGTAATCGCTGCACGTGCCGAGGAACATCACCACAGCCAGCACTAACATCAGGATCAGGTTCACCAGGCTCTTATGCGCTGAACTCAACCCGGCGAATGCGGTACGTAACCCGGGTAAGAATGTGAACCCTACCGAAAGGATCGCACCGGCCAGCGTCACGAAAATCGCTGCCTCCAGCTTCCAGCCTTGCGGCAGCGCATAGTTGATCGCCAGCAGCACAAAAACGGTGATCACCAGCAGCACCACCCCTATGCCCAGCCAGCGCAGCAGCTTGCCCATCCATACCCAAAACTTATTCATCTTTCCTCCGTTTCGTTGGTTAAAACAAAAACGCCCGCATCCGCGGACGTTGATCCGTGAATGCCGGGCGGTAAACTCCAGCGCTCCCTAATAAATTGTTAAAACCATTTTAACACTATTTTTCGATCTTGCAACATCGTACAATAGTAATGTGAAACAAAAACCATTGGGGATTTGTGATCTTTGTGGTGACGAAATACCAAAATCGAGGTGGTATACATCACGTGGCTTGCCTCGCTGCTACTGCTCTCGCGAGTGTAGGAACACGGCCAACAGCCGCGCCGGCAGCGAAATCAGGCGCATCAAAACGCTGGCGCGCATCAAAGCTGGTATCTGGATCAACCCGAAAATCTTTCAAACCATAACACCGGAAGAACAGTCCCGGCGCGCCAAAACGGGCAGGCTTCGTGAGGTTGCCGAGGGCCGCTGGAGAAACCCCGCGCTTACAGCCGAAGCCAGAGAAAAGTTGTCCAGGCCGCGCAAGCACACCGGCGCCCTGCATCGAGCAATGGAAAAATTGCGGCACGGAAAAATGTCCGATCTCTCAGATGAAGAGCGGGAAGCTTTTCGCGCGTATCGTAAGCAGCTTAGAGAGAAAAAGAATTAGGAATTTCCTTATGAAGAAGTTTTTCTCCAAAATTTGGGACGTGTTGATGGATGACGATCCGGTGCTCAAAATAGCCGCCTTGCTTATATTTTGTCTGATCATGCTGGTGTACGTTGCTATCATTGACTTCAGGTAAATCACTCGACTAGCTCCTGACCAACCTTTATGTAACCCTTTTCGATCGCCAGTCTCACCGCATGGGCATTTGTGGTCGCTCCAAGTTTTATTCTTGCGGAGCGTGCATAGTTCCTCGCCACCCCAAACGTAACATGTAAATAAAGCGGTAATTGGTTAAGCTGCTCACCTTTGGAGAGCAACATTAACACCTCAATTTCACGGTTTGAAAGCCTTTGCCCAAGCCTATACTCATTCATCCTTTGCCTCTGCCTTCACCAAACCAATCAACCTCTCCAGCATCCTCTCACTCACCGACCAGTGGAACTCCTTGCCGCACTTGATGCACACCCCGTGTGCCTGCCGCACCAGCACCCCGCCGATCTGTAACAGTTCCACCCCCTCCACCGTCACCATCCAACCCAGCTGCGCCCGGCAGTTGGGGTTGTTGCACACCACCTCCTGGCTGCCCACCCTGCCCCCTACCACACCAACCTGATACTCACACCAGCTGCTCTCTCCAACTCAGCCAGCACGTGCTCCCTGATCCACTCCGCTCCCGCACGGTTACCCGCCCGGACTATCCAGCCCTCGGCGTCCACCGCCGCCAGGTGTGCCCCGGCTAGCCAGCCGCCCGGGTCGTGCAAGCCAGCGCGCGCCAGTGCTACCGCCTGCTCGTATTTTTCCACCAGCAAGCCATCCACCACCGGCTCCGCTTCAACCACTGGCACACTCGCAAGGCTCTCCACCTCGGCCCCCCAATCGTCCGGCACCCGCCAGTCGTGCTCTATGCGGTAGATCGCCAGCCCGGTATTCGGCGCCGTCTGGCAGTGGTACCCCACCAGCCGCGCCGTCACGTGAGCCAGCCGGCACAGCGCCCCGCGCTTCGGCTCCCGGATGCCCCGCCGCGTGCATTCCGCCAGCGCCTCCCGCACTCGGATTTTTTCCGCCTCCGCCCGCTCTAGTGGTGGTAGAGACTTTTTACTGGTATCCTGGTGGATTAATCCACTACTACTAACGACCCGGAATTTCTCCGTCTCGGGATTTCCGCGCTTCCCTCCAGCATTATCCATTTCTTCTGAGGATGGAACCACTGGCTCGTCCTCAACACCGGCTGCGATGTTCTCACCCTGCTCCTCATCCCCTTCGCCGGCCGGCAGGGCGTCCATCAGCGGCAGCTGCATCACCCCGCGCGCGATCTGCCAGGCGTAACGCTCGTTACGTGTCACCAGCCC
>CALCNO010000032.1 GCA_937897615.1 uncultured Anaerolineaceae bacterium | reverse complement strand
ACCGAGGTCGTAGCCATTGCCTCCCTGCCTGGCACCGTTGAACTCGCTGGCGGAATGCTCGCCCCCGTGGGTTTCTCTGATGGCGAAGCTCAGTTCGGCGGCAATGGCATCCTCGTCACCGGATTTGACTCCGGCAAGGCCACTGCCTGCTTCAACCTCTCGGCTACAGAGATCAACCAGGGCTGGGGAGGAAAAGTGGCCGTTTGGGATGGCGCCAAGTGGGTCCGCTTAGCCACCACCATCACCACCCCCGATGAAACCAACTCTGCCATCGCCTGCGCCACCATCACCGGCAGCGGCACTTACGCGTTCATCAAGTATGTTTCCGATCCAAGCAAATTACCCACATGTGCTTATGACACTTCTATTTGGTTTGTAAACACCTGGTATAACGCAGGTGGAAGATATTTTTATGTGAGCATGGATAACCTGCCCGAGGGAACCCCGGCAATCCTCACTTTTATCAGCGCTTCCCCAACTGAGAATTATTTCGGATTTGATAGTGTTGCCTATGCAACGGTTGGTAACCTATTCGAGACAGATGCAGATTTCACGTCATCAAATTTCTCAATTGATGGAACGGCGACAGTGACCCTGCAGGTAACCGCCGCAGGCTGCTCAAAGATTTTGACGGCACAACTGTACCAATTGCCCGACTAATTTGCAACTCTGGTTGATGTTTACCGAAAATGCGAGGGATGCAGACGTCCTTCGCATTTTTCATGTTTACGGCCTATTTATTGAAATCAACCACAATAAGCGCTATACTGATTTTGTTCCGTTTTTTTATCCGAAAAGGAGAATTATATGAAAAGGGCAATGATTCCGGTTTTTTGTTCTCTGCTTGTTCTTTCATTGTTGCTTGGCACGGTCGGCAGTGCCAAAGCCGCACCCAGCGATGACCCCGTCGTCACCCTGGTGAGTGGAGATACCGACTTCACCACCGAGATCGTCCCCATCGCCTCCTTACCAGGTGTTGTCGAGCTTGAGGGAGGCATGCTTGCCCCTGTGGGCTTCCCAGCCGGTGAAGGGCAATTCGGCGGACCAGGTATCCTTGTCAAGGGTTTCGATTCCGGCAAAGCCACCGCTTGCTTCTTCCTCTCTGCCGCTGAGGTTGGCCAGGGTTGGGGCGGCAAGGTAGCCCTCTGGGATGGAAGCAAGTGGCAGCGCATGGAAACCAGCATCACCACTGTTGACGAGACCAATACTGTTTCCGCCTGCGCCACCATCACCAGCGGCGGAACCTATGCTTTCATCAAGTATGTCACCCAGCCAGACCTGCTGCCCACGGCGCTACCCATGTGCAGTGAGCAGACCTTTGCCATGCCGTTTGTGCAGCCCGTTACGGGCCGCTGGCCATTTTTGCACCCCGGCTATCTGGGCCTGGGCTTTAGAGGCCAATACTTCTACAGCGACCAGCTGTACAACGTGGGCGATGCCGTAACCTTCGAGGTGCTGGAAACCAATAACGCCATCTTTATCCCCGATGAACCGGTCCTCGCCAACGGTACGATCACGTTCGTCTTTGGCCCTCACGATGGCGTCTACGGTTATGGGGTGGCCTACGACCCATTCCTGTTCTACTTCTGGGGCGTTCTGCGCCCGTTCACCTACAAGCTGACCCTGCCCAACTGCTACGTTGAAGATACGGTGGACTTCAACCTCACGCCACCCACAGGCTACAGCCTCGAGTAACTCATCAAAAAGAGCGGAGAGAAAACTCTCCGCTCTTTTATGCTTTTTGCATTTCCATGCTACACTAAACACATCATTTTCACAACGGCGGGGGGAACCCCGCTTTATTGTTATCGCGGGAGCGCACGTGATCTTCCTCATCGGCATCGACGACAGCGGCCAGCCGGGAAAAGCCGGCACAGACAGCCTGGCGCTTGAGCTGGGCCTGCACCTGCAAACACGCGGCCTTGCCAATCTGATGCACATCTCCCGGCACGCGCTGCTTCCACCAGACGAACTTCCCGGCGCCAGCGAAAACCGGGCCTATTGCCTTGCCCTTTCGGGAGAGGGAGCCGCCCTGCGCGAGATTGACATGGAGAGCCGCGTGTATATCATG
Organism: uncultured Anaerolineaceae bacterium; assembly: GCA_937897615.1. Classification (GTDB taxonomy): domain Bacteria; phylum Chloroflexota; class Anaerolineae; order Anaerolineales; family Anaerolineaceae; genus UBA6107. The sequence goes on along the minus strand of CALCNO010000032.1, from coordinate 192,877 downwards.
CGCAATGCCAGGGCCGGTTCCAACGCTGGCTTCACCCTGGCGCGCTTCGACCAGGTGAACCAGCACATCCTTTCCTTTGCGCGGGCAAGCCGCTCGCTGCTAGTGCAGCGCCAGGATGCCCTTGACCTGGCACGCGCCTGCGGCATTACCACCGTTGGGTTCACCGGCAGCGGCAGCGGTGTGATCGGTTCTCTGGCAGCCGTCGGCTGGCGCTGGCAGGGCAGTGATGGCGAAATCGCCTGGATGCCCGGCCTGCATACCCTCAGGGGGGTGATGACCTTTCACGAGGTGCTTCACCATTGCACCTTCGACTACGTCCAATCCACCCGCGGGCACACCCCGCTTTTCGATGAAAGCATCCAGCTTGGCAACGGCCCTACCCCGCTGCTCAAAGAAAACCGCACCCTGCTCCTGCTGGAAGCCGCTCCCCGTGGCGCTCAGTGGCAGTGGGTGCTGGCGAAACCCCGCTAACCCGGATCCGCCCCTCATCCATGCCCGGTGCTGGCTGAGCAGGGTACAAATTTATTCCCCTCAAAACGCTTGCTTAATTTTGGTAACCTTACTACACTTATCTCATCAACCCGTTTTTTTCATTTCAATCAGGAGGGTACATGAAAAAGTTCGTTCTGCCGTTGTTCAGTTGTTTGCTCGTCTTGTCTCTGCTCCTTGGCTCTTTCGTTACCGCCAAGGCTGCTCCCGGTGATAATCCCGTCGTCACCCCCGTCTCCGGCGACACCGACTTCACCACCGAGGTTGTTGCCATCGCCTCACTGCCCGGCACCGTGACGCTTGATGACGGCATGCTGGCTCCGCTGGGCTTCCCCGCCGGTGAGGCACAATTCGGCGGTAATGGCGTCCGCGTCACCGCTATGGATCAGGGCAAGGCCACCGCCTGCTTCTCCCTCTCCGCTTCAGCCGTCAACGAGGGCTGGGGCGGTAAGGTAGCTGTTTGGAACGGTGCCAAGTGGGTACGCCTGGCCACTTCCATCACCACTGCCGATGAGACCAACACGGCTCTCGCCTGCGCCACCATCACCGGCAGCGGCACTTACGCTTTCATCAAATACGTCGCCGAACCTGATAAACTGCCCGGTTACGGTAAATGCACTGACGAACCAGTAGTGTCGCCCGCCTTCGGCTGGAATTATTCCACCGGAACTTTTGTCCTCTCTAATGCTCTTATTGTGCATAGCCCCGCTGCTCCTGATGGCACCACAGTTAGTTTCCAACTCCTTTCAGTCTCACCGGAAGGGTTGCTCCCGTCCGGGCCTTATTCAGGCTCTGGTACCGTCATAGGGTCCAATCCGGGCATATTCATTGTTGCACCATCCAGCCCGATCGTCTTTCATTTCGACAAAAGCCTGGTGCATGACCTCTTCGATGTTTCCGTTGTGGCGCGTGTCTTCCTGCCGGATTGCTACATCGATGTAACATTCCCAAACGATTTCCTGCACTAGCGTCACACAAATTTCAAAAGAGACTGGCGGTCGCCAGTCTCTTTTGTATTGCGTACTTTACTACTCCTATTGTAGTAGAGCGGCGCTGAGGTAGCGGGCAATGGAGCGGCGATCCGTCTTGCCATTCCATTGGCCACTACTTGCCGGCAGACGCTCCAGCACTGCCTGCGCCTGCGTGCGCACCCAGTCATCGGATTCCTCGTCCCGGGTGATCTCCGAAATGATCTCGGCAAGCCCGGACGTCTGGTTTCTGTCCAGCAGCAGATGGCAGGCCTCCACCACAGCGCGGTTGAAGAAATAGATGAACTCAAATTCCAGCGATTTTTCCATCACCAGGAGCACTTCCTCCCGTGCCGCCTGGTGATCGCCAAGCTCGCGGTAGCAAACGGCCAGGATCACGCGCGCAGAAACCTCTCCCCAATCCGAGCCGATCTCGCGGCTAATGGCCAGTGCCTGGCGGTTGTATTCCGCCCCCATTTTAAAGTCGCGCGTCTCGGCTGAAAGTTCGCCCAGGTTGGAGAGCGCAATTGCCTCTCCCTCGCGATCGCCGATTTCTTGGCACACCAACAGGCTTTTTTGGTAACTCTCTCCAGCTTTGGCATACTGCTGCTGAGAAAAGTATGCCGTACCAATGTTGTTAAAAAGCAGTGACTCGGAATAGCGGTTGCCAATGGTGACCGCAATCTTCAAGGCCTCGCCGTAAAATTGCAGCGCCTGGTCGAAGTTTCCCCGGTTGCAGGCCACGTCGGCCAAAAGATTCAGCGCCTTGGAAAGCCTGCGCCAGTCACCCAATTGTTGGCACAGTTTGTGGCACTCACCAAGCACTGCCTCCGCTTTACTGATCTCTCCCAGATTGATAAAGGTGAAGCCAATGTTGTAAAGCGAGTGCGCTTCTTCGTTTTTTTCACCGAGGTCACGGGCGATCTGCAAGGCTCTCTGTGCATACTCCTGTGAGATGGAAGAGTTCTTCTTTACCGAGGCCAGTTTTGCCTGTGCGTTAAGACAAAAACATTCCTCGGCCAGGTTGCCCTCGGCCTGCGCAGCCATAAGGCCCTGTTCCAGCAATTGCGGAACGCACTCAAACTGCTGAATATTGATGCGCAAACTGGCAGTTCTGGCCCCCAGGTAAGCGCGGCAACGCCCCCCTGCCGCATCCTCTGTTGCGCACAATCCGGCCAGTTCCTCAAACAAGAGACTGCCTTCGCGGTACAGGCTCCTGGTCTCGTGGAAACTGAACAAAGCAGGAACCAGTTTTAGTATTTGATTCCACTCCGCCGCAGCGAGCCAGTACCGGGTGCCCTTTGTGATGTCTGGCAGGGTGGCTTCGGTATTTTTCAAGAAGGCTTTGATTCCTTCGCCGCCGTAGTTCGCAAAATCCGCCAGAAGCCGGTTGGAATAAAAGATGGCGTGCTTGCGGTTCAACGTGCCCTGTTCGTCCGTACCCAATGCCAGTTTTTCACTGGCATACTGGCGGATGGAGCGGTGAAAACGGTAGTGCTCCTGGGCGTCCCAGGTGAGCAGGGACTGGTTGGCCAGGTCACGCACATCGGCGGAGTTCACCCCGCACACTTCCTCTGCCGCCTGCAGGGTAAAGGGGGACTGAAAAACCGTCAGGATAGCGAGGGTTTGCTGCCGTGTTCCTGAAAGATGCTTCCAGCAATTCTCAAAGGAGGCCACAATACTGCGGTGCCTCTCCGCAAGGTTAACCGCCGCAGATTGAAGAATGTCCATGTTCGCTTCCAGCCCGCTCAGCAATTCGGCGCTGGAAATGCGCTTGACCTGCCCGGCGGCCAGGTCAATGGCCAGCGGCAAACCTTCCACCAGACTGCAAATATGCACCACGTTGTCAATGAATTTCGGGCTGCTGCTCTCCGGCAGGCTTTCCGCCTGCACATGAGAAAGGAAAAGGCGCGCCGCGTCTGAAGCCGCGCCCCCACGGGTGGATAAGCCTTTGAGAGCGAACACACGTTCACCCATCAGGTCAAGGCGGGTGTAGGCGGTAAATACCAACACCATCTGCCGGGACGCTTCCATGAGCTGCGCTGCCAGCCTGGCAGCCTCGCCGCAATCTTCCACGTTATCCAGCACCAGCAGGGCGCGGCGGTTCTTTGCCCATTCCAGCAATTCTGCCAGCGGGTCGGCAGAGCGCTCCCCCAGTGTGCTGACGGCGCTAAGTACCGTTGAACAAAGCCGCTCCAAACTGGCGCAGCCGCTGAGGGAAACAAAGAATTCTCCGCCGGCGAAGAGGGTGCGCTGGCTTTCCACCAGGCGCGCTGCCAGGCGCGTTTTGCCGCTGCCACCCGGCCCCGTGAGGGTGATCACCTGGCAATGCGGGTCGGAGGCCCAGTCTTCCAGCTTTTCCAACTCCTCGCCACGGCCAATGAAAGGTGTGCTGTAGCCGGGCAAAGGCAGCATGGCAGGCCGCTGCCGCGGTTCGCTCCGGCCGCTGGCAAAAAAGCTGCGAATATCCTCGTGCGCCTGCTTGAGCTGATATTCCGGCATGGCCGCCAGCTCCTCCATAAAGTAGCGCTCCGCGGCCTGGTAATGCGCCAGCGCCGCACTGCCCTCGGCCAACTGCAGCAGCACATCAATAAAGCGGCTGTGCGCGCTCTCATCCCAGGGCACCAGTTTCACCAGTTGCTCTGCTGCCTTTCTGGCCTCGCTCCATTCGCCGCGGTTCTCGTAATAGCGCAGCAGCATCGAAGAACCTTCCACCGCCAGGCGGCTCAAGGCCTCGCGCCGGAGGGCCAGCCAATCCAGGAACATGCCCGCATCTGTCAGCCCCAGCGCATCCAGCAGATCGCCCTGGTAAGAGGCCAGCACCCGCCTGAGGCGCGTGACCGGCAGCCCCCTGCCCGGCTGGTGGTGGTAGCGCTCCAGGATATGGCGCATGTGGGCTTCAAATTCCTCAACATCAATGGTGAATTGTGCATCCGGCTGAAAAGAGATCGTGTCGCGGCCAGAAATGAACAACTCGCCGCAATTTTCAGAGTCAAAAGCCTTGCGGATCACCGAAAGCGCCTGGCGCAGGTTGTGAAGCGCCGTTTGCTCGGGCACATCCGGCCAGAAAAGCGCCGCCACCTTGCTGCGGGGGTGCTCCTGCCCGTGCTCCAGGATCAGGTACGCCAGGAGTGCTTTGTTCTTTTGCGTCACTAAACTGGCAGGCGCGCAGCCATTCACCTTGATCTCGTAAACACCAAGGAAATTTGCCTGGATCGTCAGGGGCTTTTTTGAATTTTCATCCATTTGCGATCATTGTCCCTGTTTTGACGCTTTTTTGACGCCGCATCCTTATTCTTTATCTATGGCAAACGCTGAAAATGATCCCAGGTTTCCCAAAGGCGCGGGGTATCAATCATTTCTGCTGCGCTACTGGCAAAGCCAGAACTCCGATGAAAGGTCGTGGCATCTCTCGTTGGAAGACCCCGTTACCCGCGAGATAAAACTTTTTCAAAACGTTGAATCACTAATTAGTTATTTAACCCAATTAGCGGAATTAACGCAAGTAAAACCTGCACGTTTTCCAAAGGAGAAAGAATGAGAAGAAAGATGTTGAGATTGGCCGTTGTTCTGCTGTTCGTTTTCATTGTAAGTTGTGCCAAAGCGGAAAAAACGCCCCTTCCGCCAGCACCGGCTACCGAAGCCCCAACCCTGCCCGCCGTTGAAACCCCCGCGTCAGCGGAGGTTCCGTCAGCGGCGCCCGGCGAAGCCCCTACCAGCAGCCTGCCGGAAGCCACTGCGGTGGTGGTCACACACCTGGTCATTCCGGGTGAGGCGATCTTCAAAAACGACCAGAAGGTGAGCGATTGCAGCACCGGCGAGCGCGTGCGCCTGGGCGCGGCAACATTGATCGGCGAAGACTGCGATGCCTGGGATGAGCAAAAACTGGAACGCCCCGCTGCTGCTGCCAACGGCCCTTACACCGCCGGGCTGGATATCATCAACGCCCTGATGGGCAGTAATCAACAATGGTTGTTCGGCAAACTGGTCCTCTACGAAACCGACCCCGCCAACCTGCCGGCCGATTTTCACGCCGGTTTTGAGATCGACACCGATCTCGATTCGCGCGGTGAATATCTCATCATGGTCAGCGGCGTGCCCACCGGCGAGTGGAGCACCGATGGCGTGCAGGTCTGGCAGGATAGCGACGGCCTGGTGGGGGGCGCCAGGCCCCACAGAGCCGATACCTCCAGCGGCAACGGCTACGAAACTCTGATCTTCAACGGCGGCCTCGGTGACGACCCCGACCTGGCCTGGGTGCGCCTCAACCGCGCCAACGGGCTGTCTGTTGAATTCGCCTTCAAAGCTGCTCTTGTGCCGGCCAACCAGGTATTCGCCTGGTGGGGCTGGACCTTTGGCGCCGGATTTGACCCGGCGAAAATGGAGGTGGTGGATCTGCGGCAGAACTCTGGCACCTGGATGGTGGACAACACCTGCGCATGGATCTTCAACGCCAAACCCACCAACCTGCAGGTCAATATCTGCCCCTTCCAGTATCCTACCGCCGTACCAACGATCACCCCAACATTCGAAGTTGGCAGCCGCTGCCCTGCCGGCCAGGAATGGGTCGAACAACTGCACGCCTGCAAATGCGCTCCCCCTGCCGGCGGCTGCGGCTCGCTCGGTCTGTGGGACTATGACAGGTGCGTGTGTATGCCCACCTAAAAACCAGGCGGCAAGCGTCTTGGCCACCCTGGAACCAATTTAGGAAAATAACCATTTCAACCAAAAAGGAGAATGTTATGAAAAAAGTTTTTGTTCCACTGTTCAGCTTTTTGCTCGTCCTGTCCTTGCTGCTCGGAACATACGGCAGCGCCAAAGCGGCACCCGGTGACGATCCCGTTGTTACCCCGGTGAGCGGCGATACTGAATTCACCACTGCGGTTGTTCCCATTGCTGCTTTGCCCGGTACCGTGACACTTGATGACGGTATGCTGGCTCCGGTGGGCTTCCCCACCGGCGAGGCACAGTTCGGCAGCAATGGCATCCGCGTGAGCGGCATGGACCAGGGGAAAGCCACGGCCTGCTTCTTCCTCTCCGCTGCGGCCATCAACCAGGGCTGGGGCGGCAAGGTGGGCGTTTGGAACGGCAGCAAGTGGGTGCTCCTGCCTACCAGCATCACCACTGCCGAAGAATCTAACACCGCCACAGCCTGCGCCAGCATCGCCGGCAACGGTACCTATGCTTTCATCAAGTACGTGGCCGAACCCGCTAAGCTGCCGGCCGAAGAGCGCCCCGCTGAAGAGGAGCCGCAGTTACCGGTGTGCGATTTCGATGTGGATCTTTACTGGGACGGGTACACTACTATCGTACAGGAAGGATACACTCAGGGCTGGATGACCGGCGCCACTTTCTTTACCACCGAGAATCTTTCCGGGGTTGATATCAGCCTGCGCCTGTATCAGTCGATCCCTGAAGGGCAGTATGTGATGGAAAACACCGGCTATGGTACAGCCTCTGCTGCTGGCCCCAACGTGTACACGGTGGTCTTTTCCTCCGCCTTGTGGTGGACCGAGTACAGGATCCCCTATGATACACGCACCTATTACGTCACCTTTGGAGAGTGCTACAAGATCCTGGAAGCAAACATCGTTAACTAACCTCGATCAACTCTATTCCTCACACAAAGCGGGAGGCAATGCCTCCCGCTTTGTGTTTGCTTTAACCTGCCAAACCTGTCTGCGCCGCATTTTCGCTTGTTTTCTAACTTGAAATTAATATAATTAACCCATTCATCATTCCTGTGGAGGGCACATGAAAAAATTCGTTCTGCCATTGTTCAGTTGTCTGCTCGTCTTGTCTCTGCTCCTTGGCTCTTTTGCCACTGCCAAGGCTGCTCCCGGTGATGATCCCGTCGTCACCCCTGTCTCCGGCGACACTGACTTCACCACCGAGGTCGTAGCCATTGCCTCCCTGCCTGGCACCGTTGAACTCGCTGGCGGAATGCTCGCCCCCGTGGGTTTCTCTGATGGCGAAGCTCAGTTCGGCGGCAATGGCATCCTCGTCACCGGATTTGACTCCGGCAAGGCCACTGCCTGCTTCAACCTCTCGGCTACAGAGATCAACCAGGGCTGGGGAGGAAAAGTGGCCGTTTGGGATGGCGCCAAGTGGGTCCGCTTAGCCACCACCATCACCACCCCCGATGAAACCAACACTGCCATCGCCTGCGCCACCATCACCGGCAGCGGCACTTACGCGTTCATCAAATACGTCGCCGAACCAGATAAGCTGTCCACGGGGATGCATCCGTGCAATTACAACGTGTATATGGGCTTCGGTGTCATGACCTACTCATCTGGGGATGAGTATTTTTCTGTGCACGGCTTCGCCTTCTCCTCAGCTACTGATCTCCATGAAGGCATGTATGTAACCATCCGCCCGCTGGCAGGCCAGCCCGCGAGTATCCATGATTTTCAAAGTTTTTATAGCGGAGTGCTTCACCTTGGTACATACCCGGGAGACCTTGGGGTTTATCGCTTGGAGGTGGACCCGCCCTACAACGTTGATGTGTTTGCGTTTGACCTCTATCCCTGGCCCATGTACGTAACCTTTGACAACTGTTATCAAATCGTTTATATGTTCTACGAGGATGATTGAGTTCATCACCTAAAAGCAATTCCTTATTCCACCTGCGGTACCCTGCAGGTGGATTTTTTGTCAAAGGCCGTTATCCTCCATCACCCAACGGGTTTGGTGGCCTTCAGCGAAAACATCAACGGGATTGGCTGCGCCACCTGCGGAAAGCGCCAGTAGCCCGTGTCATCCGCTTGCAGCATGGGCAACTGTTGGTACACAGTGAACGGGTGCTCATGCAGGAATTCGATCTCCAGCCCGGCCTCGATCAGCGCCGTGACGATGTCTGCCAGCGTGTGCTGCCACTCGTATTCGGTTTTAGCCTTCACCTGCGCAGCTGGGTCGGCATACGAGCCTTTGATCTCAAAGGAGAGCGGCTCCTTCAGAAAGTAGGGATAGCGGTAACGCAGTTCGGTGGCCTCATCATCGAAGACCAGCGCAAACGGGTGAAATTCGGCAATGTAGAAGAATCCCCCCGGCTTGACGCAGGAAGACGCGATTTGCGCCCAGCGGCGTATGTCATCCAGCCAGCACAGCACGCCATAAGAGGTAAAAACGATATCGAATTGCTCCTGCAGGTGTGCCGGCAGGTCATACACATTGCAGCAGAGAAAGCGCGCCGGGAGGCGCAATTCCTCCGAGAGAGCCTCTGCCAGGCGGATGGCCTCCGGCGAGAAATCCATGCCAGTGACGGATGCGCCCAGCCGTGCCCAGGAGAGGGTATCCATGCCAAAATGGCATTGCAGGTGCAAAAGGGTCTTGCCGCGCACATCCCCCACCTCCTCCCGTTCAAGAGCGTTCAACTTTATTGCGCCCTTTCTGAACCCCTGCAGATCGTAAAAATCGGAATTGGCGTGGAGCGCAGCATACTCGTTCCACATGGCTTTGTTGGCATCCATATACCTGCGGGTTTGCTGCTTCATACTTGCCACACTCCTCTTAGAATTATTCTCTTCGTGCGCCCTGCGCCTGAAAGCATTCCGGCTTGTATTTCATTTCTCAATCACTATAATATACATTATCCAAAAATTTTCGGAGGGAAAAATGAAAAAGTTCGTTCTACCGTTATTCAGCGGGCTGCTCGTTTTGTCTCTGCTCCTTGGCTCTTTTGCCACTGCCAAGGCTGCTCCCGGTGATGATCCTACCGTCACCCCTGTTTCCGGCGACACTGACTTCACCACCGAGATCGTTGCCATCGCATCACTGCCCGGCACCACCATCCTCGACGAGATGATCGTCCCTGTGGGCTTCCCTGCTGGCGAAGCGCAGTTCGGCGGTAATGGCATCCTGGTCAAGGGCTTCGACTCCGGCAAGGCGACTGCCTGCTTCTCCCTCTCCGCTGCAGCCGTCAACGAAGGTTGGGGCGGTAAGGTCGCCGTGTGGGATGGCACCAAATGGGTGCGCCTGGCCACTTCCATCACCATTGAGGATGAGACCAACACCGCTCTTGCCTGCGCCACCATCACCGGCAACGGCACTTACGCTTTCATCAAATACGTCACCGAACCCGATAAACTGCCTGTCTCCAAACCTCTTTGTGAGGATATTCTCGGAGAAGAGATTCAGTGGCACGGAAGTATTCTCTCCACTGATCCCTTTGCCTTCACAGGACCCAGCATATTTCCTATGTCTCCACTGCCGTGGCCCGGCACAACCATTCAATGGAGCGTTATCAAGTCCAATGGCAACCTGAGCGGAACAACCTCCGGCTCACAGGTAATCGACCCAGACGGAGTCTTTGATTTCTCGGGTGACGTATTTATCTGGACCCCCAATCCAGGGGATGAATACCCCATCTTCACCATCAGATTGGACACCCCATTCTGCTATCAGGAAGATCCACAAGTTATCGATTGGGATTGACAAGAAGGTTTTCTACCTATCAACCAGACAAGGTTAAATTTCTCGGTCAGGCATAAAGTCAGTACATCTCTATAAATTTATATTATCCGAATTTTTCGGAGGCAAAAATGAAAAAGTTTGTTCTACCGTTATTCAGCGGGCTGCTCGTCTTGTCTCTGCTCCTTGGCTCTTTTGCCACCGCCAAGGCTGCTCCCGGTGATGATCCCGTTGTCACCCCTGTCTCCGGCGACACTGACTTCACCACCGAGATCGTTGCCATCGCATCACTGCCCGGCACCACCATCCTCGACGAGATGATCGTCCCCGTGGGCTTCCCTGCTGGCGAAGCGCAGTTCGGCGGGAATGGCATCCTGGTCAAGGGTTTCGATTCCGGCAAGGCCACCGCCTGCTTCTCCCTCTCCGCTTCAGCCGTCAACGAGGGCTGGGGCGGTAAGGTAGCTGTTTGGAACGGTGCCAAGTGGGTACGCCTGGCCACTTCCATCACCACTGCCGATGAGACCAACACGGCTCTCGCCTGCGCCACCATCACCGGCAGCGGCACCTATGCCTTCATCAAATACGTCGCCGAGCCTGATAAGCTCCCCGGCTACGCCTCCTGTGGCGATCTGGCAATTGCCGGGCCAATTAAGTTCCACTTTGACACTTATGACGGTTGGATGAGCATGGGAGGGGCAATCAGCCTGTTCCCAATTCCATTGGGAACTGAGGTGAGCTTCCAGATCATCCAGCAAGATCCTGAAGGATTCTTTTACACCGGTACCTCAGGAACAGGAATTGTAACAACCTCAGAGGAGGTAGACCCTGGTATCTACGTAACATACATCACCTTCGACCCAATCGTTGAATTCACCTACGATTACTACGAAAATCTCAATTCGTTCGTTTTCAGGGTATTTCTGCCCGGTTGCTATACTGATTTCACCTACCCGGACGACATACCGGCAGGCTAGTCTACACTCAGCCCACCCTTAAACAACACAGGAGCAGCGATTAGCTGCTCCTGTATTTTATTTAATTGCACGCGGGATTTACCCGGCTTTGACGGCAATCTTCTTGGCGGCTTTCACCGCAGAAGGAGCTTTGGGCAGGGTCACGCTGAGCACACCATTCTTGAAGGTGGCTTCCACCTTGTCTTCCTGCACCTCGCTTACCAATGGGATCACGCGCTGGAAGCTGCCGTACGTGCGTTCGTAGCGGTGGAAATTCTTGCCGGATTCTTCGCTCTCGTTCTTCTTCTCGCCGCTCAACACCAGATACTCCGGTTCGAGCGTGATCTGAATATCCTTTTCCTCCAGGCCGGGCAATTCGGCCGTTACCAGCATGGCGGTATCGGTTTCGCTCACGTTCACCCGCGGAGAGAACTCCAGCGGCAGCCTGCGCATGGCAAGCGGCGCCAGGTCAAACGGATCGTTGAAGAAATTGTCGAACAAGCGGTTCATTTCGTTCTGGATCGTTGCCATTGGGCTTTCGTTTTCGCGCCGTATGGCCAGCTTATCGCCTCGGCGCTTCAAAGGAAGATTGGTTGTGTTCATAATAGACCTCCTTTTGGTCACCTGATTTTGATGCTTTGAATATATCCCGGCGATATTAAAAAAATGCTGGAAAAATATCAGCGTTTTGTTAAAAATGTCCTTCCGCTGGTTGAGGGGGGCAACCAGCAGAAGGACACCTTAATTATACAGTCTCACACCCGTTTTGCAAGTTACATTCGGCTAAATTTCGAGGAGATGTTTATTAAGCCAGCCGCCGCTTCAGCGGATCTGAAAAATCACCAGCATCACACCCAGCAGCAGGGTTGTGGCAATCACCATGTAATCCCGAACGCTCACCCGGTCATACTCATTGGAACTCTGCGAGGGCTTATCGGGGTTGTAATGCACTTCCAGCGTTGCACCAATGCCTTCCAACGCCTGCTGCGCGGTAGTGCTGCTCCACATCCCCGGCAGGCTCACGCGGTGATTGTACTCGCTGCCCATCACGCTGTAACGGTAGGTCACATCAGCCGAATAGGTGACGGCGCCCTTGCTGCTGCGATGGCGCACCACTTCTTTTTTGATCACCTGCCCGGGGATCACCGGCCATTCCTTGCTGGCCGCAATGCGCCGCAATTGCAGGATGACCTTGATGAGGGTGAATGCCCCCACCCCAAACATGATCAGCGCAGTCAAAAGGATTACCCAGGTCGTTTGCATCGTTCCTCCGGTTTGCGTCGCGGCACTTATGAAAGCAGAATGCGCCCGTCCAGCGCCAGCGCGCCCTGGCCCTGCAGGAAGGCCAGCAGCGGGTTTACTTCGGCCTCGGCAATCTCGGGGAAGTCCAGCCCCAACTGCCCCAGGCGCTGGATCACCTCCACCACGGCCTGCAGGTCGGCGGGGGCAGCGCCGCGCAGCCCGCCAAGCAGCTTGCCGGCACGGGTCTCGTTGATCATCTCCAGCGCTTCGGCGGCGCTCACCGGCGCCACCCGGAACGAAACATCCTTGAATAATTCCACATAAATGCCGCCCAGCCCGAACATCACCACCGGGCCAAAGCCGGGGTCGCGCCGCAGCCCCACAATGACCTCCTGGCCGCGTGGCGCCATCTGCTCCACCAGCACACCTTGTAAATCCGCCTGCGGCTGGCGCACACGGATCTCACTGAACATCTGTTCATAGGCTGCGCTTACTTCTGCCGCGGTTTTAAGACCCAGGCGGATGCCGCCGGAATCGGATTTGTGCAGCAATTGCGGCGAGATGATCTTGAGCGCCACCGGCAAGCCGATCCGCTCGGCCAGCGCCGCGGCCTCTGCCGCGGAATGCGCCTCGCCGCCCTTCACCAGCGGAATGCCATACGCCTGAAGGATGGGGCGGGTCTGCGCCTCGCCCAGCACCTTGCCGGCCTGCGGTGCCAGCAGCAGCTTGCGCGCGGCCTCGGCATCGATCCCTTTGGGCGCGGCGGCTTTGACAGCCGGTTTGGCCAGCCAATCGGCGTAGGTTTTCATCGCCTTCAACACCTGGCCCATCGCCTCTGGCAGGGTGTACATGGGCATGCGGTTGGAGTGCAGGATCACCCGCGGCTCCGCCACCGACATATCGCCCATGATGCAGGTGAGCACGGGCTTGCCGGCCCCCTGCGAGGCATCCACCACCGCCTGCGCCACGGCGCGCGGGTCCACCAGCGCCTGCGGCACCAGGATGGGGATGATCACATCCACCGTTTTATCTTTTTTCAGCGTCTCGATGACGCGGGCGTAATCCTGCGGTTCGGCGGCGCCCAGCATATCCACCGGGTTGCCCACCTGCGCGCTGGGATTCAAAAAGGTGCGCAGTGCCGCGCGGGTATCTTCTTCCAGGTTTTCCAGGCGGAAGCCGTTGAAGGAAAGCGCATCGCTGGCCAGTGCAGCCGGCCCGCCGGCATTGGTGAGCAGCACGGCATTGGTGCCGCGCGGCAGGGGCTGAAAATCGAACGCCACCGCCACATCGAACAGCTCGGCGAAGGTGTCCACCTCGATCACGCCGGCCTGGGCAAAGGCCGCCTGGTAAGCGGCATGAGACCCCGCCAGCGAACCCGTGTGCGAACTGACCGCACGTGCGCCGGCGTCTGAGCGGCCGCCCTTGAGGAGTACGATCGGCTTGGTGCGCGAGACCTGGCGTGCCACTTCCAAAAAGCGCCGCCCGTCACGGATCTGCTCCACGTAGCAGGCAATCACGCGCACGCGCGGCTCCTGCCCCAGGTACTCGATCATATCGGTCTCGGTCACATCGGCCTCATTACCCAGGCTGATGAAATGCGAGAAGCCTACCTTTTTGCCGTAGAGGAAGTCCACCACCCCGCCGCACACCGCCCCGGATTGCGAGACGAAGCCAATGCCGCCCTCATCCGGCATGCCGTGAATGAAGGTGGTGTTGAGCCCGGTGTGCAAGTCCATGGTACCCACGCAGTTGGGGCCGATCAGGCGCATGTGGTATTTGTTGGCTATACGCAAACACTCTTTTTCCAGGTCGGCGCCGCTCTGCCCCACTTCCTTGAAGCCACCGGAGATGATCACCGCCGCACGGATGCCGCGTTTGCCGCAGTCTTCCAGCGTGGCCGGGGTGGCCGCCACCGGCACCACGATCACCGCCAGTTCCACCGGGGCCGGCACATCCAGGATGGAGGAATAACAATGCTTGCCGAGGATCTCGCTCTCGCCGGGGTTCACCGGGTAGATGCCGCCCGCGTATTTGGAAGCAAGCAGGTTGCGCAGGATGCCGTGACTCAGTTTACGGGGGTTGGCCGAGGCTCCGATCACTGCCACGCCGGCAGCGGAAAAGAACGGCGCAAGAGAAGAGGTCATGGAATGTCCTTTGGTCTCAGGTTGGTATTCCGGCAGTGCGCCGGTTATGAAAATTATATCAGCAGCGTCACTGCCAGCCCTGCATGTACCAGTGCAGGTAATCGGCGATGTGCGCCTGCCAGTAGGCCAGCTCGTGCTGCCCCGGCCACAGGTGAAATTCATGGGCAATGCCGCCATTGGTGAGGGCGCTCTCGAACAGGTCAATATCCTCTGCCAGATAATCGTTCTCGCCGCGATCCATGTAGATGCGCGGGAACTCTGAGGCAGTATGTGTTTCCAGCAGGTGCCCCACGTACCACCAGTCGCCGGGCATCAGGCCCATTGAGTGCGCGCCGACGGTGCCAAAGGTCTCAAAGTTGCGCAGGGCAATGTGCACTGCCCAGCCGCCGCCGCGGCTGATGCCGCCAATGGCGCGGCAGGCACGCTCAGTACAAACGGGATAATTGGCTTCCACCCAGGGCAGCAATTCCTGCATCACCGCAGCCGGGAATTTGGAATCGCCCACCGCATCAAAGTTGCGCTCTTCAAACGGCATGACGATGAGAAAAGGTGTTTGCCCCGCAACGATGGCCTCGTCCACAATGGCCTGCAAGCCCATGCCCGGCCAAAGCGAGTCATCCTGAGTTTGCCCGTGCAGCAGGTAGAGCACCGGGTAGGGGGTTTCCGGCTGCGCCGAATAGCACGGCGGCGTGTACACCGAGACCCACAACGTTCCCTCCAGCAGCGCGGAAGGAACCGGCACACGCTCAATGTGCCCGGAAGTCTCCGTGCAGCCAGCCGGCGTGGCGGTGGGCAGCGGGGTTGGGGTGGCAGCCGGCGCAGCGGTGGCATCGGCTGTTGGCGCGGTGGTGGCAGCCGGCGCAAACGGGATACAGGCCGCAGCCAGTGCCAGCAGTGCAAATGCAGCGAGCGGGGAGTGTAATTTCGATCTCATTTCACCCTGAACTTTGCCGGCAGCTCGGCATCGGCCCCCGGCCAGACCGGAAAGAACATCACCCACTGGGTGGGGTCCTGCAGGATGAATTTCTCCACCTCCAGCAGCACTTTTTCGGTGTTCACCAGCATCTCTTCGTGGGGGTCCGCGCGCCGCTCCAGCTCCACCTGCGGGGAGGTGAGCAGCTCACAGGTGCGGTCGGGGTTGGTGCGAAAGGCGATGACAAACACGCGGGCGTTGGTATGCAGCGCCAGCTGCATGTAGGCCACCGGCAGCGCCGAAGGCCGCCCAAAAAAGCGCGGGGCATAACTGGGGTCGGCAAGCGGGCGGTCTACGCCGGTGAGCACAATGCCGCCCTGCTGCAAACGCTCGCGCGCATGCTGCCAGGAAGACGCCGACATCGGCTCCACCTCAAGGCCGCGGTCAGAGCGGAATTTGTTCTGCAAACGGTAGCCGCGCGTGGGGTTGGGGTAAGAAAGGGTGAGGATGCGATACCCCAGCATGGGCGGCAGCAGCCCTCCCAGGTTGAAGCCGGTGAGGTGCGGCATGAGCAGCAAGGTTCCCTGCTTTTGCTGCTTTGTCTCTTCCAGCACGCGCGTAAATTCCGGCGTCATGCTCACCAGGCGCTGCACATCCTCGGGATGATTGAGATAATGGTAAAAATCATAGATGGCGCGCCCCTGGTTGTAGTACACCTGCCGCACCACCTGGCGCAGTTTGCGCGGGCTGGCCTGGCCGCCGTGTACCACCCATTGATTGACGCGCATGGCGCGATGGCCAGGACTCATCACATCATTGGCGGCCACATGTGCGATCATATCTGCCAGCCGATAGCCCACCCTGGGGGGCATCTGGCTGATGAGATAGCTCATTGCCGTACCAAAGAACTCGGTCTTCCAAAATGGGACTGGCATAGATTGCTCCCTTGCCGCAATTTTACCCAAGTTATGTATATTTTGGCACATGCAAAAACCACCTGCGTTGAGTAACCTTATCGCTGGTCGAGGGTTAATTATTCTGTTGTGGTAGAATTTTTTTATCCCCCTACCACCCATCTCACATCTGGAGCGTTCCTATGGCCCAATCCACTGCAATTGATAAGTCTGTTCGCCGTACGCGCTGGTCGTGGTACTTCTACGACTTCGGCAATTCCGCATACGCCTCCGTGATCCTGCTGGCGGTCTTTTCCGTTTATTTCTCTTCCGTGGTCGTTGACCACATCAAAGGCCCCTCGCTGTGGAACCTGGCAGTGGGCATTGCGGCCATCCTGGTGGCGGTGGTCTCGCCCGTGCTGGGTACCATCGCCGATTTCTCGCGCGCCAAGAAAAAACTGCTCTTCATTTTCACCGCCATCTCGGTGGTCTTTACCGCCCTGCTCTTCTTTGTGCAGAAGGGCGATGTGGTGATGGGCATGGTCTTCTTCATCCTGGCCGAGATCGGTTACCGCGCCTCACAGGTTTTTTATGATGCGCTGTTGGTGGATGTATCTACCCCCGAGACGATCAACAAGGTCTCCGGCAACGGCTGGGCCATGGGCATGCTGGGCGGCATCCTGGCGCTGGTGATCGTGCTCATCCCCATCCAGCTCATCGGCGGCACGCTGATGGTGCGCATCTCCTTCCTCATCACCGCGCTGTTCTTCGCCCTCAGCTCCATCCCCGTGTTCCTCAACGTCAAGCAGATCAACGAGCCTGAAAAACTGGCCGCTGGCGAATCCACCTTCTCGCACGCTTTCAAGAAATTGGGCGAGACCTTCCGCGATGTCAAACGCTACAAGGAATTCATCAAGTACGCCATCGCCTTCCTCATCTATAACGACGGCATTATGATGCTGATGGACAACGCTTCCATCATCGCTGCCATTCTCTTCGGCTTCCAGACCTCGGAACTGATTGTCCTCATCATCATCCTGCAGATCGCCGGTGCCGGTGGCGCCTTCCTGGGCGGCTGGATCTCGCAAAAGTACAGCAGCAAACAGGCCATCCTGTGGGCGCTGATCATGCTCATGCTGGTGGTTTCGATCCTGTTCTTCACCCAGTCTAAGACCATTTTCTATCTCGTAGGCGCCCTGGCTGGCTTCTCGCTCTCCGCAGTGCAGGCCGTCAGCCGCACCATGGTCAGCCAGCTCTCTCCGCACGAAAAGACCGCCGAGTTCTACGGCTTCCTTTCCGTGGCTGGCCGCACCTCCACTTTTGTCGGCCCGCTGGTGTTCGGCTCCGTGTACGCCGCCATGATCGATTGGTACGGCAACCCGGCGCACGGCTTTACTGAAGCCGTGGTCAAGATGAACGCCATGTACTGGGCCATCGGCTCTGTGGTGGCCTTCCTGCTCATTGGCATGTTCTTCCTGCTGCGCGTACGCAAGGTGACGCACAAAGACCCGCTCAAGTTCGATTAATTGCTCCAGCAGCCGCCAGCCCAAAACTGGCGGCTCTTTTTTGCATCTTGGGTATAATTGAGCCTATGGCCAAAGAGATCAAATACCCGCGCCGCAGGTTCGTCCGCGGCATCCTCAAGACTGGCATTGCTGCGGCGTTCGGCGTGCTGGCCGATTTCACAATTGAAGGCAAAGAAAATCTGCCCGCCAGCGGCCCGCTGCTGGTAGTGGGCAACCACTTCCATTTTTTAGACCCGCTGGCGCTCATTCACACCACCCCGTGGCCGCTGGAATTTGTGGGCGGCTCGCAAACCCCCAACAGCCCCAAAGCCGTGGGCTGGATCTCCAAACTCTTTGGGGTCATCCCCACCTACCGCGGCACCGGCTCGCGTGAGACGCTGCAGGGCGCCGAATCCATTTTGAAGCAAAACGGCGTGCTGGGCATCTTCCCTGAAGGCGGCAGTTGGGCCCAGGTGCTGCGCCCCGCCCGCCCCGGAACGGCCTTTCTGGCCTGGCGCACCAATGCGCGCATTCTGCCAATGGGCATTGACGGGCTGGTGGATTTCTTCAAAAAGGTGCGTTTTGGCCGGCGTGTGCCGGTAACGGTGCGCTTTGGCGCGCCCTTTGGTCCCCTCACCGGCAGCGGCGGCGGGCGCCCCAGCCGTGATGACCTGGACGAGATGGGGCATACCATCATGCGCCAGATCGCCACACTGCTCCCGGAAGAACGGCGCGGCTATTATTCCAGCGACCCCGCCATCCGCGAGGCTGCGCGCGGCACCGAGATCTACCCCTGGGAAAATGTTGCCGAAGCCTGACCCCCGCAATTTGCCCTAGAGGAATATGATGAAAAAGACCCTGCTGCTGGCCTGCCTGTGCCTGGTACTCACTTCCTGCTCTGCGCCGGCTGCTCAATCAACGGAGCAAAACCCCACCCTGGCGCCAACAGCCGCCCCGGCCACCTTTACGCCGCAGCCCACCCTGCCGCCCACCCCCACTGCCACAGCTACCCCCAACGGTGTGTACGACCTGGACGGCGTTCAACTGGTGATGCCGGCCTGCCTGAACGCCACCGCCGCGGTCACCAGCGTGGCGGCGCAGGCCAAAGGCAGCGACCCCGCCTTTTACCCCGAGCACCGCCGGATCACGCTGCGCGGCTACCCGCTGGCAGAAAAAGCCAGCAAACCCATCATTTACATTTTCCCGCTGCAGGATTACCTGATAATGGATGCAAGCATCACCAGCTCCTACGAGGCCTTGAGCAAACTGGCGGGGGAGCGCCCAACTGAGCTTGACGGGCCGATCCCCTTCCTGCCGCAGGCGAGCGGAAAGGGCATCTTTCAGGCGCAGGTAACTTACCTCTCCTTCCAAAACGGCAGCGGTGTGCGCAGCCTCACCCAGTTCAACGCCGCGCCCACTGCCATCAACAACCAGGAGATGGTCTACGCGTTCTCCGGCATCACCGCAGACGCCAAATACTGGGTTTCGGCCATCTTCCCGGTGAACGCCGCTTACCTGCAGCGCGACCCCTACGATACCATCACCCCCGACGGCGGCATGCTGGCGCCCTCCCCCACCAGCGCCAACTATACGGCCGAGATGCAGGATTACTACTCGCTGATGACCACACTGCTGAATAACACCCCCGCCAACTACTTCAAGCCCGACCTGGCCTGCCTGGACAGCCTGGTTACCTCGATCAACGTCACCCGCTAACCCCCTGTCTTTCCGTTTCAGCCGAAGTCTCATTAAAGTGAAACTTTTTGGCGCGTCTCGGCGTTTATTTGTTATCATAAGAATGACAAATCGATGGTCTACTGGAGGTTTCCATGAAACGGTTATTCGCCCTTGCCTGCCTGTGCCTGCTGCTGGTTTCATGCAGCCTGCCTTTTACCATCAACTGGAACACCCCGGTTCCGCAGGCGGAAACCCCCGTTGTAGACGTGCCCACCGCCACCCCGGCCTTTGAAGGCACCGAGTACAATCTGGGTAATGTTTACATGGTGGTGCCTTCCTGCCTGGCAGTAGTTCCATCAGGTGTGATCGAGCCGGCTGTGCCCTACGACGAGATGAGCGGCCCGCAGGAATACTACCCAGAGCACCGCAAGATCACCTTTAGCGGTTACCCGCTTTCTGACAAGTTCTTTGAACCCGTGCTGCGCGTGTACCCCGCGCCGGATTTTGCCGCCATGAACGATACCATCGCCGGGCGCATCAGCGATATGCAAACGCTGCTGGCCACCCAGCCCGCCGACCCGCAGAACATCCCGCTGCTGCCGCTCTTCAACGCCGCGCAGGTCTTTCATGCGCAGCTGGGGTATGTACCGTTCCAGAACGGCAGCGGCGTGCGCTTCATCACCGAATACGCCCAGTACTATGCGCCGGTGAACAACCACGAACTCTTTTACACCTACCAGGCACTCACCAGCGACGGCAAGTACTGGGTCTCGGCCATCTTCCCGGTGAACCTGGCCTGGCTGCAGGAGACCTGGAATTCCACCGAGGTGCCGCCCGACGGCCTGGCCGCCCCGGCCTGGGATGCGCCCAATTACGAGAGCGCCATGGCAACCTATTACACCACCATGATCGAGCGCCTTAACGGCGAAGCCGCCGCCAACTTCACCCCTGCCATCAACTGCCTCGATCAATTCATGCAATCCCTGAATGTTGGGGATTGACATTCAAAAGAGAATCATTAAAACTTAAAAGAGCCGGTGCAAGGCTCTTTTAAGTTGCTTTTCATTTTCTAGGATTATCGTTTGGTCGTCCAGGTTTATTGTGAAGAGACTCTTTTGTGCAGTTGCCCTGTTCGCTTTGCTCCTGCTCGCCGCCTGCGGGCATGCGGGGGCAAACTCATTTGACCTTGCAGAGTACGCCTTTCCGCAGGCCATTGACCCTTCTGCGCAGTACCTGCTCTACCTGCACCCAAAGATCGTGGAAGACCAGGGGCTGCCGGCAGTGAGCACGGAGTATGGTGCTTTCGATTACGCCGCCATCCTGGAGAAGTTCAGCGCGGCCGGGTTCGTTGTTATCAGCGAGCAGCGCGCCAAAGATACCGACAGCCAGGTGTACGCCGAAAAGGTCGCCGGGCAGGTACAGACCTTGCTTGCCGCGGGGGTGCCGGAAGCCAACATCACCGTAGTGGGCGCCTCAAAAGGCGGGGGAATTGCGCTGCTCGTTTCGCACCTGGTGGAGAACCGCGGCGTGAATTATGCCGTCCTCTCCATCTGCTCACCGGCAACCGTGGATGATCTGCTGGCCCGGCACATCACCCTGCACGGCAATGTGCTCTCGCTCTACGATGCCGGCGACCCTCTGGCGGGTTCGTGCGCCAGGCTCTTTGAGGCCTCGCGCGGCACCGGTCTGGAGCAGGAAAAGGAGATCGAGCTGTACATCGGCAGCGGCCACGGCATCCTCTTCCAGCCGCTTAAAGAGTGGGTCGAGCCCATCCTTGCCTGGGCGCATGCCCCGCAAGAATAGGCGCTTAAATAAAAAATGCTGGACGAAGCGTAGGCTGTCGTCCAGCAGGGAGAGCCTTTTCTTACAGGCCCTTGATCGCGCAGCCCAGCGCCAGCAGCGCCAGACCCGCAACCACGAACCAGAAAGCCAGGCCACTGACCACGGGGATGGAGACGACGGTGCCCAAGACACCCAAAGCCCCCAGAATCACTGAGATCCACCAGGTCACGTTCTTCGGTTTGCTGATTTTCATTGTTCTCTCCTTATATGAGTAAGTTGACCGGTATTATAGCTGAAATCCTCTTGAATTTTTCATCGGATTTGAGAAGGCACGAAAATTGATGTGCACAGCGGTTGAAAGAGAGCGGCACCCGCTGCCCGCACCAATCTCGTTTACAATAATGAATTATGAACTCCCCCTTCCTGCGAAATCTGCTGCGAATATTCACCGTCATTGCCCTGGCAGCGCTGGCGCTGCCCCGCTCTGTGGCCGCACAGAGCGCTGATGAAGCGCGTTTTGATCTTGCCTATGTGTCTCTGGGCAACATTTATCTGGCAAGCATCGAAAATGGCGCAGTTACCTCTACGCTTGCGCTCACGCAGGATGCCGCCGGCGGGAACAGCTCCCCGGCCTGGTCTGCCGATGGAAGCTATCTGCTCTACACCCACTATGAGGGCAGTGCTGTTTCTTTGCGTATCATCGACACCTACAACTTACAGGTGATGCGCGAAATTCCCAACGCTTGTTGCGGCGTGTGGGACCCGCAGGCATACCGCATTGCCTACGTGAGCAGCGACCAAAACGCCATCATCGTTGCCCAGGCGGATGGCACGCAGGCCAGTGTTCTCTGGTATCTGGAAAGCGGCATGCAGCCCCTGGGCAAAATGGCCTGGGCGCCCAACGGAACTCTTTACCTGGCGGTGAGCCGCGGCGATGCGATCACCCAGGTGTGGGCAGTGCAATCAAACGGCAGCGTCGAAATGGTGGCTGGCCCCGCTGCTGAAAGCGGAATGATGCCTTCTTCCAATGCGCTGTCCAGCCCCGCCGTTTCCGCTGACGGCACCCTGAGTGTCATCATGGATACGAGCGCTTTGGGTTACGCGCCGGGCGGGCCTGTGGTGCTCATCGGCTATGGCGGCACCACCGCGGGAGATTACGGCAGGTGGCAGGCAGAGTTATTTGGGGGCAGCAATGTCTCCTGGGCGCCTTCCGGGCAGCGCTTTGCCTGGGAGCAGTGGGATAGCTGCACCAGCGTGGGGATCGACGCCCCGGGTTTTTGCCCGGCAGGCATTGGTATTACAGATGTTAGCAACGGGGCCGGCCAGTTGATCCTTGCTGGCGCGGGCAACACCCAACCCGCCTGGCGCCCGCAGATTCCGGTCTACCCCACCGAACCACCCCCGGCTGCGCAACCGCAGGCCACCGAAGCAATTGCAACCGAAGCCCCTCAACCCACCGCAGCTCCGCAAGGGTCTCCCCTGCCGGGAGATGGGTACAGCCCGGCCGATGGTGCCCAGCCGCTGCTCACCCGCATCTTGGAAGCGCTGGCTCCCCCGGTGGAAGCCTCCTATTCTCCCGAATCCTGCCGGGCGCAGCTGGCCGGCCCCAACAACCTCTACGAAGGCCAGTGCACCTGGTTCGTGGGCAAATATCGCCCGGATGTTTGCCAGTGGGGCGGCGGTAATGCCTATCAATGGGTAGAAAAAGCTCAGAGTAACGGCGCTGCGCTGGGCATTGTTGTGCGCGCCCAGCCAAAGGTCGGCGATATCGCTGTCTGGCTGCCTTCAACGGAGGCGGGCTGCGGCGGCGTCTCCAAGATCCCGGCAAAGGGGCCGTGTACCATCGGCGCCAGCGGCAATTGGGAAGGCTGCGGGCATGTGGCCTACGTGGTGGGGGTTTCAAGCGATGGCAAGACCATGCGCATCCTGGAAGGCAACTGGGATGTTGACCGCACCGGCATGGACATAGAAGTGCTGCCGTGTATGCGCTTTATCAGCATGCCAGAGAGCAAAACCACTGCTCCCATCACCACGCCGGTGCCGCCGCGTACCACGCCAGAGAGCCGCCAGAGCAACCCATCGCTGCTCGATCAGGTAGTTTCCTGGTTTTGCACTCAATTTGGCTGGGGATGCTCTTCCTCCTGGTAACCCCAAAAGGGAAAGCCGCCCGGCGTAATCTCGTTTACAATAAGGAATTATGAAACCCTCCTTCCTGCGAAATACATTGCGGGTGCTCACCATCGCTGCCCTAGTGGCGCTGGCGCTGCCCCGCCCCGCCGCGGCGCAAACCGGCGGCCTTACCTACACCGTGCGTGCGGGCGATTACCTCTCTTCCATCGCCGCAGACTTTCACACCACCGTCACGCGCCTGCTGCTGGCCAACAACATCCCCGACCCCAACGTGCTGTCTGCCGGCACCGTGCTGGTGATCCCCGGTTTTGAAGATGTGCAGGGCGAGGTGATCCCCGTGACGCTGCCGGCCTTTGAAGCGCTGCAGGCTTTCAACCAGCGCACGCGCGTGCCCGCCGCGCTGATGAACCGCATCAACTTCATCACCAATCCCGAGGCCCTCTATGCCGGGCAGAATTATTACGTCATCTACAAGGATGAACTCCCGCAGACGGAGATCCCCCTCACCAGCGGCATGACCGACCTGGAACTGGCCGTGCGCCAGGGCGTGAACCCGTGGCTGCCGGCGGTCTTCAACGATCTGGCCGCCAGCTGGGATCTGCTGCCCAACGGCATCCTCTTTTTGCCGGCAGACCAGGCCCCCGCTGCCAACACGGATATCCCGGCACTCTCTTCATTAAATATCTCTCCAACCCCGCTGCTCCAGGGGAAAACCACCGAACTGCGCGCCACCGGCTTTGGCAGCGCCGCCATCAGCGGCACACTGGAAAATTACACCCTCAACTTCTTCCCTGCCTCCGATGGCAGCCTGGTGGCCCTGCAGGGCATTGAGCGCATGCACGACCCCGGCCTGATGCCGCTGGTGATCACCCTCACCAACCCCGATGGCAGCAGTTACACCACGCAAACCACCC
The DNA here is from genome assembly GCA_937897615.1 of uncultured Anaerolineaceae bacterium. Taxonomy (GTDB): domain Bacteria; phylum Chloroflexota; class Anaerolineae; order Anaerolineales; family Anaerolineaceae; genus UBA6107. The sequence goes on along the minus strand of CALCNO010000032.1, from coordinate 168,855 downwards.
TGCGCCTGCGCCAGACGGATTACGGCGTGGATGTGCCGCTTGAGGTGAAGGACGAGTACATCGACCCGGCGGTGACCGTGCCGGAGACCGAGCACCTGCATGAACTCACCACGCCTGCCCCCGCCGAGCGCCAATGGAGCAACTTTGTTGCGCCAGACCCCTACCCCGACCTGCTCACCTCCACCTTTGGGCGGCTGCGTTCCTTTAACGGCAGCGCTTACATTTACTATCACGGCGGGCTGGACTTTGTGGGCAGCCCGATGGACCCGGCTTACGCTGCCGCCAACGGCACCGTGGTCTTTGCGGGTGAACTGGCCGTGCGCGGCAATGCCGTCATCATCTCGCACGGCTGGGGGGTGTACACCGGCTATGCGCATCTTTCCGAAATTGATGTGGCCGTGGGTGATTACGTGGAAGCCGGGCGTAAGATCGGCATGGTGGGCGCCACCGGGCGCGTCAGCGGGCCGCATCTCCACTTTGAGGTGTACGTTGGCGGCGTGCCGGTGGACCCCAGCGACTGGCTGAGCAACAAATACAATTCCTATTGATCTCTGTCGTGAGGTAAGACAATGGCCGCCAAAACGATCTCCTGCCCTTATTGCACTGCCGCCAATGACGCCGGCGCGCAAACCTGTATCGCCTGCGGTGCGCCGCTGGAATTGCCGCGCGCACCCGTGAGCACCACCCCCGCAGCCAGCACCCCGCTGGTGAACACCATTCCATCCACGCCCGCCCAGCCGCAATCCACGCTGGGAGAGCAGATCCAGGAAAGCCTCGCCTCAACCGGCGGCGGCCTGGCAAGCGCCGGGGCCGTGGCAGGGGGTCTGGTGCTGCGCACCCTGGCAGAAGCTGGCGCCATCAGCATGGCCGCGCTGATCATTGGATTCGGCGCAGGCAGTTCCTCGCGCACGTTTGCCTTCTTCCTGATGGCCGTGGTCGGCGGCGCACTGGCCGGTGTGGCGGTGGGGCTGGCGACCAAACGCGCCATTTTCACGCTCTTCTCGGCGCCCGTAGGGGCGCTGGCCGGGCTGCTGGCAGGCCGCTTGCTTGGCCTTACCCCCCTGAGCGCCCTGCTTGCCACCGCCGGAGCGATGCTGCTGGCACTGCTGGGCAGCCGCCGCGGCACCAGCAACGGCGCGCTGCGGACTTATCAACGCCTGCGCCCCTGGTTGGGGGCGTTGGGCGGCCTGATCTTTGGATTCATCGGCTATTTTATCGGCCGGCTGTTCTAACTCTCTGTGGAGCCAAAATGAACCCTTCCCCTTTTTACAAACTGGAAGTCTTTATCCCTGAAGAGGCCGTGGACGAGGTGCTCAACGCCCTGGCCAACGCCCACGCCGGTGAGATCGGCCACTACACCCACTGCGCCAGCGTCAGCGAGGTGCAGGGGCAGTGGTGCGCCACTGAAGGCGCCTCCCCCGCGCTGGGCGAGGTAGGCAAGCTGTTCACCGGCACTGAATACCGTATTGAGGTCAACTGCCGCGAGGAATACCTGGCAGAGGCCATCCAGGCTGTGCGCGAGGTGCATCCCTACGAGGAGCCGGTGATCAACGTCTTCCCGCTGGCCAACGCGCGCTACGGCGGCACGGTCTAATTCCCCCAAAGACGCATAAATAAAAAAGGACGGCCCGAGAGAGCCGTCCTTTATCGTTAATCGCACGCCGCTTACGGCGCGGCGGTGATGGTCACCGCCAGGGTGTTGGAGTAGGAAAGGCACCACGAGCCAGACCAGCGGCATACACGGTAGTACACCGTTCCTTCGGGCGTCGAGGCGTCTACATAGTTGTGGGTGGCGGGGTCGCTCACCAGCGCCAGGTAGGCGTCGGCGGGCACCGGCTCGGTGGCAGACATGAGCACTTTGTAGCCGTTGGCGCTGTTGCTGCTGATGCTCCAGGCAATCTCCACACTGCCCACCACGTTGCTCACCTCAGAAAGGGTGAAGCCGGATTCTTCGGCTGCGGCCGCCACGGTAAAGGTGCTGGCCGCCGAGTAGATGGTGCAATTGCCGCCGTAATACTTGCACACACGGAAGTAATACTGCTTGCCGGGTTCCAGCCCGGAGACAACCGCCGTATGGGTGGACTCGTTATCCACATACACATAGCCGTCCGCCATTGTCGGCAGCGGGTTGGTCTGCGAGTACACCACCTTGTAGCCGTTGGGGAAGGAGCCGCTGGCGCTCCAGGTGACCTGCACGGCGCCGGGGGCGCTATCGGCGATGCTGGTGATGCTCAGCGTGGAACCGTCTGGCGTGGCCGAGGGTTTGGGGGTGGGCGTGTTGCCGGGGAACTTGTAGGTGTAGGTCGGCGAGTAAACTTCGCACACGGAACCGGTGTAGCCGCAAATGCGGTAGTAGTAGGTGGTTCCCTGCACGCCATCCACCCAGGCCTCGCGCGTGGTGTTCTTGGAAATGTAGAAATACGGGTCGGTGCCGTAGGTGGGGGTCTGGTTGCTGGTGGAGTAAACGATCTTAAAGCCCGCCGAGGGATTGTAGCTGGACTGCCACTTGATGTAGGCCTTGCCGTCCTCGCCGCCCTTCATCTCCAGAATCTTGATCACCTTGCTGCTGGTGGCAGTGGCCCCGGTAACCGGTTTGGGCGTTTTGGTGGCTGTGGCCGCCGCGCCCTGGGTGGCAGTACCCTGCGGGGTCAGTTCCGTCAATTGCAGGGCAAAGATCCACAGGTTGCTGTAGGTATCGCAGCCGTCGCCGGTAAAACGGCACACGCGCAGGTAGTAGATCTTGCCGGTCTCAACGCCGATGGTAGCCGAGCGCGCGTTGGCGTCGTTCACATAAAGGTTGGTGTTCTCCGGGAAGGTGGGCAGCCCCTGAACATCCGTCCAGACCACTTTAAAGCCGGAGGGAAAATCGCCGATGGCGTCCCAGAAGACGGTGATCTTGCCGGCTGCGGTTTCGGTGGCGCCGGTAACGGTGATGGATGCCGGCACCGGGGTGTGCGTTGCCGGCTGCTCCACCGGGGAGGCTTCGGCGGCAGTGGGCTGCTGCTGCGCTTCCGCCGAGGGCGCCGCTTCGCTGGCGGCGGCCACACTGGTCGCCAGTGCCACCAGCGTGGACATGTCAGCTTCGCTGACGGGGTTGGCCGTCGGCGTGGGGGCCTGGTCGCAGGCCGCCAGCACGAGCATTGCCATCACAAGGATCGAAATTGATGCGCGTTTTAGCATACATACCTCCCGTGTGAAACCACTCAGGTGCAACTGCTTCTTTTACAAAAAGTTTTCCAAAGATGGTGGGTGGTGTAAGTTTCCCCTGGAAAACCAGCCATGTACTCATTCTGATTATAGGGCAGAAAGGCGCAATTTCGACATACAGGTTTGCAAACAGGGCAAACGCCTGTGTGCGCAAAATCCAAGGTTGACATCCGCCATATCTTTGTTAAACTAATATGGATAATTAATATCCAATTAGGAGTATCCATGAAAAGAACCGTGCGTTTTATTCCCATTCTATTAGCCCTTGTCCTGGCGACCACTGCCTGTTCCCTGCCCTTCCTGGCCGGCAGCGGCGAAGAAGCCACCCAGGAGAGTACCGTTGCGCCCACTGCTGAAACGATGGAAACCGCAATCGTGGCCCCCACCGCCTCTGACCGAGATGCCTGCCTGCAGGGGAACTGGGTGATGGACCACGAAAGCGTGCAGGAGCTGATGGCCACCCTGATCCCCATGCCTACTTTTCACGTGCAGGAGGGCATCCTGACGATGCAGTTTGACGGCGCCAATTACACCTATGCCTCCGACGGCTTTGTGCTGCGCATTGATATGGACGCCAGCAACTTCATGGAAGCCTCGGCCAACCTGCTGGCAGAGGGCACCTTTAGCACTGCCAACGATGAAATTCTCTTCAACAATACTTCCTCCAGCAGCGAGATCACCGGCTGGCGCATTTACATGAACGGCACATATCTGGATTACCCCGGCACGCCCCCCACGCTGATCTTTGGCTCTCCGGCCAGCGGCGTGTATACGTGCAGCGCAGATATCCTCACGGTGAGCACGGAAGGCACCGCCAACACCCCCACCCCGATGGTCTTCCATCGGCAGCCGTAAGATACCACGAGCGAATAAAACACCCCCTTCCGGGGGTGTTTGTTATTTGTCCAAATGCATGCGGTGTAAGATGCGGTGTGCCACCGGCGCCACCATCACCCCCGCCACCACCAGAAAGACCATGCCGGAGAAAAGCGAATAGACGGAGGCGAAGATCTTGCCGCCCGCGGTCATCAGCGGGGCCACCTCGCCCATGCCGCCCAGGATCATGGAGGCATTGAGCAACGAGTCCAGCCAGGAAAGGCCCTCAAAGCCGCGGTATCCCAGCACACCCGCCCCCAGCGAAACCACCAGCAGCCCAAAGGCCACCAAGAGATGAACGGCCATGCGCCTGGCAAAGGCGCGGCGCGAAAGCAGCGGTTGGTTATGGCGCTCGTACATATCCCTTCCCCTCCTTGCCGTTAATCAACGTGTACTCTGTGCACACCTATGATACGGCTTTTTGGTGCGTTTGAAGCCTGCGTACTTTCAGGTGGAATGGATGCCGCCGCTGCCGCCGCGGGCGGAGGGTTCGGCGTGGATGCGCTCCGGCGCAACCTCTTCCACCGGCTCGCAGATCACCGGCAGCTGCACCAGCTGCGCAATGGCCTCGCCGGCACGCAGGCGCAGGCGCCGCCAGGTGTAATTGACCACCTTGATGACGATCTCGCCCTGGTAGCCGGCATCGATCACCCCGGAACCGGTCAGGTGGTTGTTACGCCCCTTGGGGCGCACCTCCAGCATGGTGCCGGCGGGCACCTCAATGGTGATGCCGGTATGCACGTTGGCATAAGAGAACGGGCGCACAACCGTATCTTCCAGCGCGTACACGTCCACCCCGGCATCGGTGGGGTGCTTGCGCATGGGGGCTTTGGCGGCGGGGGTCAGGCGGGCAAACTTGAGCGGCATGGGGTCCTCGGTCATTGGATTTTGTTCCATTTTACCGGCAAAAGGGGATTGAAGCGCATACAAAATATTTATATAATATATATGATAATCTTGACATTTATTATCAATAATAAAAGTGACTTGCAGCACAACTCTGACACCAACATGGCATCCTGCACTGTCGAGACATGAGACAAAGGAGGATGGCAATGAACGTAACTGGAAAGGTATTTGTGGTAACCGGTGGGGGCAATGGCATTGGCCGAGAGGTGGTGCTGCAACTGCTCAAAAAAGGCGCCAGAGTGGCCGCGGTGGATATCAGCGAGAACGGGCTTAAAGAAACTGCATCCCTGGCGGGCAGCCTCAGTGCCGGCCTCTCCACCCACGTGGCCAACATCACCGATAAGACGCAGACGGCAGCATTGCCCGCGGCTGTCATCGCCGCACACGGCGCCGTGGACGGGCTGGTGAACGTGGCCGGCGTGATCCAAAAGTTTGTGCCCTTCAAAGACCTGGACTTCCCGGAAATTGAGCGCGTGATGAACGTCAACTTTTGGGGCATGCTCTACATGACCAAAGCCTTCCTGTCGCATCTGATCGCGCGGCCGGAAGCCAACATCACCAACGTCTCCAGCATGGGCGGGTTCCTGCCGGTGCCGGGGCAAACCCTTTACGGTGCTTCCAAGGCAGCGGTCAAGCTGTTCACCGAAGGGCTGAACTCCGAATTGCAGGGCACCGGCGTGCATGTGACGGTGGTCTTCCCCGGCGCCATTCACACCAACATCGCCGCCAATTCCGGCATCGTGATGGAAGGGGTCGATGCGTCTTCCAGCAAGATCAAAATGACCGAGCCGCAAGATGCCGGCGCCCAGATCATTGCGGGCATCGAAAAGGACAGCTACCGCATAATTATCGGATCGGACGCCAGGATGATGGACTTCCTTTACCGGCTGGCGCCGCGCCGCGCTGCGCGCCTGATCTACCAGCAGATGAAATCAATCCTGCCGAAGTAATCTGCCGCCGCATAGAACCGCATCTCGTTTTCCATCTTGACAGATTGTATACCGAACGGTATACTACTGTTGATGAATAACCGCGAGAATCTCCTCGACCGGGCGCTGGAAGCCTTTAGCCTGCGCGGCTACGAAGCCGTGGGCGTGCAGGAAATTGCCGCCGCTGCGGGCATTACCAAGCCCACGCTGTACTATTACTTTGGCAGCAAAAGCGGCCTGCTGGCCACGCTCTTTGAGGAGCGCTTTGCGCCTTTTCTGGCCGAGCTGACGCAGACCGCCGCCTATGCGCATGACGTGACCAAAGGCCTGGAGCAGATCGCGCGGGCGCATTTTGCCTTTGCCCAGCATACCCCGCATCTCTACCGCCTGTACCTCTCGCTCACGCTGGCGCCGGTGGAAAGCGAGCCTTTCAGGGTCACGCGCGAATACCGCCTGCGCCAGGCCGACCTGATGGAAGCCTTCTTCGCCGAAGCCGCCAAAGATCACGGCAACATGAAAGACCGCCAGCAGGCCTACGCCGCTTCGTTCATCGGATTGCTCAACACCTACATCACCCTGGCGCTGAACGGGCAAGCCAAAGTGGACGACCAGTTGATCTACAAAGTGGTGCATCAATTCATGCACGGCATCTTCTCATAATTTTTTTATCTCAATCCTATACCTACCGGTATGTATCTTGCAGGAGAATCCATGAATCCGTCTTATCCCTGGTACGCACAGTCCTTTTTCTATCACATTTACCCGTTGGGTTTTTGCGGCGCGCCGCAGCGCAACGATTTCCAATCCGCTCCCACCCCGCGCCTGCAAAAGGTGAGCGCGTGGCTGCCGCACATTCAGAGCCTGGGCGCCAACGCGCTCTACCTGGGTCCCCTTTTTGAGGCCAGCGCTCACGGCTACGATACCGCCAACTACTACGAAGTGGATCGCCGCCTGGGCGAGCGCAGTACCCTCAAGCAGCTCTCCGCCGAGGTGCACCGCCGCGGCATGCGCCTGGTGCTGGACGGCGTTTTTAATCATGTTGGGCGCGACTTCTGGGCCTTCCGCGATGTGCAGCAGCACGGCCAGCACTCCGCCTACCGCGACTGGTTCTCTGGGCTGGATTTTTCGCAGCGCAGCCCCTACGGCGATCCGTTCACCTATCAACCGTGGAACGGGTATTACGACCTGGTGCGCCTTAACCAGGCCAACCCGGCGGTGCGCGAGCACCTCTTCAACGCCGTGCGCCTGTGGGTGGAGGAGTTCGATATCGACGGCCTGCGCCTGGACGCCGCCGACTGCCTGGATGCGGATTTCATGCAGGCGCTGCGCCGCCATTGCGATACCCTCAAGCCGGACTTCTGGCTGATGGGCGAGGTGGTGCATGGCGATTATCGCCGCTGGGCCAACCCGCACACCCTGCACGCCGTCACCAATTACGAGTGCTACAAAAGCCTGTACTCCAGCCTCAACGACGTGAACTACTTTGAGATGGCCTGGTCGCTCAACCGCCAGTTCGGTCCGCAGGGAATGTATGCCGGCCTGCCGCTTTACAACTTTGCCGACAATCACGACGTAGAGCGCATCGCCAGCCAGCTCAAAGACCCGCAGCAACTCAGCCTGCTGTACCTGCTCCTCTTCAGCATGCCCGGCGTTCCCTCGCTGTACTACGGCAGCGAATGGGGCCTTGCCGGCAAGAAAAGCGCCCACAGTGATGCCGCCCTGCGCCCGTGTTTGGACCTGCCCGCATTGCAGGCCGCCAGCCCGCACCCCTACCTGCCGGAGACCCTGCGCCGGCTGGCGCAGCTGCGCCAGGGCAGCGCCGCGCTGCAATTCGGCGATTACCAGCAACTGCAAGTGGCGCATGAGCAACTGGCCTTTTTGCGCACCAACGGGGAGGAGAGTGTGATCGTGCTGCTCAATGCCAGCGGCAGCCCGGCACGCTTCGACCTGCCCCTGCCGCCCGGCGTGCACCGCGCCAGCGACCTGCTCAACCCCGGCCAGCCTTGCAGTGTGGCCAACGGCCGCCTGCTCGTGGAAGAAGTGCCGGCGCGCTGGGGCTGCCTGATTGCCGTGAGCTAAACGCTTGCGGGTTTGCGGGTTATCGGGTAGAATTCTGCCCCATGAACGACCGTTCACCCTCCCCCACCCCAAAACCCAATCCCACCCGCTCGCGCCAGCAAATTATCTCCGCGGCGCACCGTCTCTTCCTCACCCAGGGCTTTCACGGCACCACCATGCGCCAGATCGCCGCTGAATCCGGCATGGCGCTGGGTTCGCTCTACAACCACTTTGCCGATAAGGACGATCTCTTCCGCGCCGTGTTTGAAGCCTACAACCCCTACCCGCTGCTGCTGATGGCGCTGGAGCATTCGCAAGGGCGCGACGCCGAAGAGCTGGTGCGCGTGGCCGCCCGCCGCCTGGTAACGGCCCTCAAGGACCGCCCCGACCTGATCAAGCTGGTCTTCATTGACGTGGTGGAATTCCAGGGCAAGCACCTGGCCGCCGCCTACCCGGAAGTAGCCCCCGGCATGGAACGCTTTGCCACGCGCCTGCAGCGCGATGCGGGCGTGCTGCGCCCCATCCATGGCGACAGCCTGCTGCGCGGATTCTTTGGCCTGTTCTACACCTTTCACATGACGGAGATGCTGCTGGGCAAACCTGCCGACCCGCAGACACAGAACACGGCCCTCAACGACCTCACCGAGATCTATCTGCGCGGCATCCTGGCCGGCAACTGAAACACCCCAATCACCAATCTTAAAAAATCTTGACAGTATTACGTAATACTGGTATGATATTCTCATACCAGGGGGCCTTCAATACCCTTGAGGAGCCATTACAATGCTGCAACTAAACTTCTGGATTTCCGAACTGGCCGAGCGCACCGGGGTTTCCACCCGCACCATCCGCTACTACATCGAAGAAGGGCTGCTGCCGCAGCCGGAAGTACAGGGGAAATATGCGGTCTTCAACGAAGACTACCTGATCCGTCTGCAGCTGATCAAATACCTCAAGGAAGCCTATCTGCCCCTCAAGGAGATCAAGCGCCGCCTGGAAGACCTGCCGATCGCAGAGATGCAGGAACTGGTGGCGTTATTCCAGCAGGACCCCGCCGGTGCATTGGCCGGGATGGGCGTGTACCCAACGGAACTCGGCAGCAGCGCGGCAGCCCCCATGCCGCTGCAGGCAGAAGAACAAAACGGGGATAGAGAGAGCGCCCGCGAGTATATCCAGCGCGCGCTGCAGCGCACCCCTGCCGCGCTAAGGGAAAGCCCGCCCGCCTACCAGCCCGCCGCTGCCGGTGCGCCTGCGCCCACCGGCGCCGAGGGTAATGCAGAAACCTGGCAGCGCGTGGAACTGGCGCCCGGGGTAGAACTGCACGTGCGCCAGCCGCAGGGCGGAGAGAATGCAAAAGCCGGTCAGGTGGACGAACTGATCCACCTGGCAAGGAAAATCTTTACAAAACAGGGAGGAAGTTAATCAATATGGTTGGAACAATGCATGTAAAAATGCAGGCAGATGTAAAGCTGGTCCCGCGCGAAGTGTCCGGGCAGCGCATCATCGAAATTGAGATCCTGGCCCCGGAAGCCAGTGCGGCGCACAGGCGCTTCCAGCTTAATCTGGGATTGGTGCTGGATCGCAGCGGCTCGATGAGCGGCGAGAAGCTGGAGCAGGCCAAGCAGACGCTGCGGCGCATTGTGGAGCAGATGGCAGACGGCGACATCGTTTCGGTGGTGGTGTTCGACGACCAGATCCGCACCGTTGCCAACAGCATCCACATTAACGCCCTCAACCGCCAGGAGTTACTGCACGGCATCGGCATAATCGAAGCCGGCGGCAGCACCAATTTGACCGACGGCTGGTTGACCGGCTGCAACTGTGTAGCCGAAGGCCCGCAGGGCAGTTTCCTGCGGCGCACATTACTGGTAAGCGACGGGCTGGCCAACCAGGGCATCACCGACCACGAAGTGATCTTTGGCCACGCCGCGGCCATCTTTGAGCGCGGTATCACCACCTCCACGTTTGGCGTGGGACGCGGCTTTGACGAGCACCTGCTGGAAGGCATGGCCAACCACGGTGGCGGCAACTTTGCCTACATCGAATCCGCCGGTGCCATTGACCAGACCATCCTGCAGGAGTTCAAAGACCTGCTGACCGTGACGGCCAAAGGCGTTAGCGTGGAGATCACCCTGCCCGATGGCTGTGACGCCAGCGTGCCGGGGGAATGGAAAACAGAGAAGAAAGGGCAGCGCATCAGCGTGGCGCTTTCAGACCTGCCCGCCGGGCGCGTGACCACCCTTTTCCTCAACCTGCTCACCCCGCCGGGAGAAGGCCAACTGGTGCTGAGCGCCATTGTGCGCTACGAGAACGAAAAGAACGAAAAGAGCAGCGCCATTGGCGATGTGACCCTGCAATACGCCACGCAAAATAAAGCCGCCCAGGCCCAACGAGACGCCGGCCTGGTCAGGCGCTTTGCCGCCGTAGAAGCCGGGCAGCGCATGAACGAAGCGCTCAAATTGGAACGCGCCGGGCGCCGCCGCGAAGCGCGTGAGATGATGTGCAACGCACTGGAGGAACTGGGCCCGAGCATGCCGGCCGCCACGCGCGAACGCTACTCCGCCGTGGCCGACCACATCGAAGAGGGGCTGGAAGAGGGCGAGCGCAAGAACCTCAACTACGACGCCTACCTGCTCAAGCGCCACCGCCATAAAGACGAGCACTAAGATCGCAATCCGGCCGGGACGGGCAGCCGCCAGGGGATAACCGGCATTCATAAAATAAGGAGGGGCTTCCTCCTTATTTTATTTCCCCCCGCCCCACCCTGCCCGCTGCACAATCTAAATGAACGGTTGTTCAGTTATCAAGTATTAATCTACGCGCAATCGCTTATTGCTGCGCTATAATCCAGCCTATGGAAGCCAAATCCCCTGTTTACGTGGTGCCCTACGATCCCGCCTGGCCCCGATGGTATGAGGAAGAAAAAGCGCGCCTGCTGGCAGACATCGGTGCATACGTGGAAAGCATCGAGCACATCGGCAGTACCGCCGTGCCCGGGCTGGCCGCCAAGCCGGTGATCGACATCCTCATCGGCGTGCACAGCCTGGCAGACGCCGCGTCCTTCATCCCGCCCCTGCAGGCGCGCGGTTACGAGTATGTGGCACGTTACGAGGAGGAGATGCCCTTCCGGCGCTATTTACATCGCAAGATCAATGGCGTGCACACGCACCACCTGCACATGGTGGAACCGCAAACGCAATTTTACAAGACGCAGCTGGCCTTCCGCGATTACCTGCGCCAGCACCCGCAGGCTTGCCGGGAATATGCCGACCTCAAGCTGGCGCTGGCCGAGCGTTACCGCAACGATCGCGTGGCTTACACCGATGCCAAGAGCGGCTTCATTAACGCCATCCTGGAAAAGTGTGGTTTCCCCCATGAATAACCAACCGCAAACAACAGCGAACTTCACATGCCACCTGATCGCAAAATCTGCATCCGGGCGTACAGGCAATATTTGCACGTTGGCCTGCGGGCAAAATCTTCCATCTGGCGGACATGCAAAATTCACCCTCCGGCCAGAGGAACAAAATTGCACCCCGGCCAGCCTGAAATCTCTGCATCAAGGGCGCCGGAGTGCAAAAAAGGTCTTTCTAATGAGTGCAACGCTTGCACCCGTTAATCGTGCAAAATCTGCACATCATTCAATGACTACTTAAGTACTACTTAAACAACGACTAGTTTAACCTCATCCCCTCTTCTTCCTAGGAAACAAGCTATCCGGGAATACAAGGTTCCAATCGTAGCGCGGACTGCGCGAGGGCTGCTTGTATTTTCCCAGATCAATTGTGCCGGCGTCATAATCGGTGAAGAAGCGCGCCAGCGCCAGTGTGACCAACTGGCTGGCCGGCAGGCGCAATTCCTCGGCCAGCTCGCGCACGGCTTCACGCAGCACGGGCGGCAGGTCATAGGTGGCGCGCTGGTCACGCCGCGACTGGATCTTGGCGCGTTCGCGGCTGAGGCGCTCGCGTTCGCGCCGCGGTAACTGGGCCTCCGCCTGGCGCTGCTCCATGCCGGAGAGAAGGTCGGCCACGGCGGGGTCCAGGATGGTTTTCCGTTCAAATTTACGCTCGGCCATTGATCACCTCCATCATGCGCCCCAGCACCTGGCGGTAGCCGCCGAGGCGCTGATGCCCTTCGGGAAACCCCTCGATTGCCACCGCGTGCGGGGCATACTCCCACAGTGTCTTACCGTAAGCGGCGGTCTCGCGCACGCGCGTATCCTGCGGGATGGGCGGCCAGACGTGCTCGCCAAAGGTGCGGGTGAGGTCCTGGAATTGCAGGAAGGTCTCGCGCGTGGTGCGGTCAAAAAAAGTAGGCAGGATACTGTAACCGCGGTAACGATGCCCGCTGTGCGCCACCTCTGCCATGGTGGTGAGGATCTCGCGCACGCCATCCACAGCCAGTGCGTCCGGGCGCGTGGGGATCACCACCCAGTCGGCGGCCACCAGCCCGTTGAGGTGCAGCACATCCAGCGAGGGAGCCAGGTCGAGCAGCACCACGTCGTAGTCGCTTTCTTGCAGCAGGTCGGCCAGCAGCGTCTCGCGGAAATCGGCCAGCGCCACCTGGCGTTTGACCTTTTCGGTTTGCTTGTCGCCGGCGATCAGATGCAGGCGCGGACGCAGCTCCACGCGCACGGCCTCCAGCGGCTCATTCAGGCACATCCAGCGGTAAAGCCCCGGTGACTTGGGCAGCCCAAAAGAGAGCGCCAGGTGGCCCTGGGGATCGAGGTCCACCAGCAGCACGCGCTGGCCAAGGCGAGCCAGCCCATCGGCCAGCGTGACCGCAGTGGTGGTCTTGCCCACCCCGCCCTTTTGATTGGCAAACGCAAAGACGATCATCGGTTACTTCCTTTTACCCGTGGCGCCGCAAAAACGAGGCACAATACCTCAATAAGGGTCGCCCCTGTGAATTATACAGGGTCGCCGCTGGTAAAACAAGGGTCGCCCCTGCGAATTTGCAACACATTGGATAAGGGTCGCCCCTTGAGGCGCTGAAAGGGCGGAAAAACCCCTCTTGCGGGCAAAAATGAGTATTGATAGGCATGGAGAAAAAGCGGCCGCAGCGGGCAGAAAAACGCCGCTGCGGGATACAATTAATCTGTAACCGTGGTTACACTTTTACCACAGGCAGAACTGAAAACAACGCAAGGACGGTCAAGCACCGCCGGGCGGGGTGAAGTATCCTGAGGCCGTTATGGGCGATCACATGGAGCAAGCGGAACATCGAAACGCGGTGCGGCGCATGCAGGGGTTTATCGAGGCCAACCTCAACCGCCCGATTACGCTGCATCAGTTGGCGCAGGCGGCGGGCTACTCGCCCTGGTATGCGGCGCGCATCTTCAAGGCGCTCACCGGCAAAAGCCCCTTCGATTACATCCGCGCGCTGCGCCTCTCGCGGGCGGCGGAACGCCTGCGCGGCGGCGATGTGAAGGTGGTGGACGTGGCCTTCGATTTCGTCTTCGATTCGCACGAGGGCTTCACGCGCGCCTTCTCGCGCCAGTTCGGCATCAGCCCGCAGCACTACCTGCGCCGCAAACCTGCCCTGTCATTGTTCCTGCCGCGCATGCTCCATGAAACCAATCCCGCCCCGGAAAAAGGAGAGATGGAAATGAGTGACCAGAATCAGGCTAGTACGATCTTTGTGCAGGTGGTGGAGCGCCCGGCGCGCAAGTTGATCCTGCGGCGTGGCATTGCGGCTGAGGATTATTATGCCTATTGTGAGGAAGTGGGCTGCGATGTGTGGGAGGTGCTCAGCGGCATCAAGGAAGCGCTCTACGAGCCGATGGGCATGTGGCTGCCGCAAACGCTGCGCCGGCCGGGTACCTCGCTGTATGCCCAGGGCGTTGAGGTTCCGTTGCAGTATGCCGGGCAGGTGCCGCCGGGGTTCGAGTTGATCGAACTGCCGCCGTGCCAGATGATGATCTTTCAGGGCCAGCCCTACGACGACGATAAATTTGAAGAGGCCATTGGCGCTTTCTGGCGGGTGATCAAAAATTACCAGCCGGAGATTTGCGGCTTCAGGTGGGCCGAGGAAGACGGGCCGCGCTTTCAGCTGGAGCCGCAGGGCTACCGCGGTTACATCGAAGGGCGCCCGGTATGCCCGGTCAACCAGTAATTGGCTCGGTGCCATCCCAAAGAAAAAGCGTAACCACGGTTACGCTTTTTTGATTTATGCAATGAACGGGAATAGTTTATTTGCGGCCAATGCGCACACGGATCAGCCTGGATAGCTCCTCGAACAATTCCAGCGAGGCCTTGCCGCTGCCTTTGACCACCAGGGTATCGGCGATCTCGTCCAGCGCCTGGTCGCGGCCCACGCGGTCCAGCTCGCTGATGGTGAGCACAAAGCGGCGCAGGCTTTTGGCGGCCTGGCGCCCCGGCTCCGGCAGGATGGGCGCGGGGGTGTGGCGCGGTGCGCTTTCCACGGTGGGCGCGGGTGGGATGTACTCGGCCACTTCATCGGAGGTGAGCTGGTTCTGGATGCTCAACTTGATCATGCGCTCCCACTGCTCGCGCGGGGTGGACAGGATCTCGCGCAGCACGCGCTCCGAAAGGCGGTAGCGGTCGGCCATCTCCAGCAGCGGGGTGGTGAACTGTAAGATGTTGAGCAGCTGCACCATGCGCGGGCGGGTGAGCTGCATGATGGGAATCACGCGCTCCCACAGGCCGGCCGGCATACGCTGGGTGCGCGCCTGGCGGAAAAAATCGTAATCGTCGCTGTTGTGCGGGTCGGGTTCGATGTTCAACTCGGCCAGGATCAGCGAGGCAACTTCGCAGGCCTGCTCCACTGCCGAGGGCGGCTCGGCGTGGCGGTTCTCCAGCACCTGGCGCTGGCGGGTGGGGCGCTCCACCACCTCAACGCGCAGCAGCGGTTCATCTTTGGCGTCGCTGCTGACGTGCTGCAGGCAGGCTGCCCAAAAGCGGCGCTCGCCGGTCTCGATCTGGAAAACGTAGCTGCCATGAGGTGTGGAGACCCACTTGCCGGTGATGGATTTGATCTGCCCGTGCTCGCCGAAGGAGGAGCCCATAGCGATGAGTTTTTCCACCTCGGCGGCAGTGCCGGGGTCGGCGCGCGCCATCGCCAGCCATTCCAGCGCGGTCTGGTAACAATCGCGGCGGCCGCTGTAGAACTCCTCGCGCAAAGAGGCGGGCAGCAGGCGGCGCGGCTGGAAGCGGTCTGGCAGCATCTGGCTGGGGGCCAGGCGCTCAATGCGTTCCACTGCCGGGGCCTTCTCGGCTTCGCCGTTCAAAAGCGAAGGTTTGATCTTGTCCGCTGCGGCGCCCGGACTGCCGAGATCGTCAAACGCGCTGAACCTTTTTTTGGGGGACATAGGGTTTTCCTTGAAAAATTACCTGGCGGATTTGGCGCGCGTCTTTTCCAGCACAAGCTCCACCAGTGCGGCGTATTCGTGTGTGGCGCGTGAGCTGGAAACGATGGAATCGCTGGAGCGGCTGCGCGGCGGGCGGTAGGTGAAGATGTCCATGTGGCTGGAGTGGGCGTAGGCCAGGTCGGAGGCCTTGTGGATGGGCGCCAGGCTCTTGCCCTTGTGGCGGCGCTGCAGCTCGGCGATGATCTCCTGGGCTTCGGCGCGCTGCTCCTCGCACATGGTGGGCAGGTAGCCCAGCACCTGCAGATTGGGGCTAAAGTGCGCCTGCACCTGTTCGATGGTGCGCTGCAGTTCGATGAGGCCGGAGACGCCCAGGTAGCTGGTCTCCACCGGGATGAGCACATAATCGGCGGCCACCAATGAGTTGATCAGCAGGTCGCCGGTGTTGGGCGGGGTGTCTACGATGATGTAGGCAAAGTCATTGGCTACCTGCTGCAGGGCGCGCTGCAGGCGGGTCTCGTTGGCCATCAGCGAGGGCAGTTCGCGGGCGGCGTGGATCATGCGCGCGCGGTCGGAGGGCACAAAGAATAGGTTGGGGTGGTGGTCGCTCTTGAGGATGAGGCGCTGGGTGGAGGGCGGCGGGGTCTCGGTGAGCAGGTCGGCCAGGGTCACCGGCGCGGTGTACTGCTGGCTATGCTTAAAGGCGGCGGCCATCAGCGCGTGGCCCTGGGGGTCCATATCCACCAGCAGTACGCGCCCGGCCGGGCCTTCCAGCGCCGAAAGGCGCAGTGCCAGCCCGGCGGCCAGGTTGACGGCAGTGGTGGTCTTGCCCACCCCGCCTTTTTCGTTTGCGATCGTAATAGTTACCGCCATTTTGGGCTGGCCCCTCCAGAGCCGGGTGAATTCTTGCGAAAAACGCCTGTTTACAAACGATTATACTTATTCCAGACTATCTTAGCATAAAACAAAGAGAACTTCAATAAGTTAAAACAAATACTTGGTCAAAAAGGTAAAATTAGCGTAATTCTATTGATTTTGTTCCGATTTCGTGCGATAATTTACCCATGAAGGAGTAGAACCATGGGCGATCTTCTGAATGATACTGACTGGCGCCTGGTGCGGCTGGATCGTTTGGGCCTCAAGGAGGATCCATTCAAGCTGGCAGCCGACCCGCGTTACCTCTACCTGGGGCCTGAACACCTGGCGGTGTACCGGCAGGCGCAGGCGGTCATTTCGCGGCGGCGCGGTCTGGCGCTGATCAGCGGCGACATGGGCATGGGCAAGAGTTCGCTGGCGCGGCGCCTCTATGACGTATACGCCTCCGAAGACTCGATTGACATTGCCTATCTGCATACCGCCGCCTTCAAATCGCCGATGGATGCCGCGCGCCAGATCTCGGATGCGCTGA
This sequence comes from uncultured Anaerolineaceae bacterium, assembly GCA_937897615.1. Lineage (GTDB taxonomy): Bacteria > Chloroflexota > Anaerolineae > Anaerolineales > Anaerolineaceae > UBA6107. The sequence continues at coordinate 152,141 of CALCNO010000032.1, read as the reverse complement.
AGATTCCCGCGCAGCGTTCTCTGCAGCGCCAGATGGAAAGCCTGGAGCGTTTCATGGCGGATGCTTACACCGCCGGCCACAACGTGGTGGTGCTGCTGGATGACGCGCAAATGATGGATACCTCCGCGCTGGAAGTCTTGCACCGATTATACAACTTTGACTACGATTCCAAAGTGGTGCAGGTGCTGGCCTTTGGCCAATCGGAGATGTCTTCGGTGTTTGAGCAGAACAAATCGGTCAACGCGCGCGTGTTTGTGCGCCTGGCGCTGCCGCCGCTCACGCTTTCCAGTGCGCTGCAGATGGTGGTCTTCCGCTTGCGTGTAGCCGGAAGACAGGAGCCGCTCATAGATGACGACGCCTTTGAGGTGCTCTATGAAAAATCACAGGGCGTTCCGCGCGAGATCATCCGCATTTGTGCCGTAGCGCTGGATACCCTGCTGCTGAGCGATGAGTCCACCATCAACGTTGAAATTGTCCGAAAGGTGAAATAGCTCATGGCTGCCGTACCGAACCCCAACCGGAATGCCTGGGTGCAGTTATACGAGGCGCGCAGCGTTCCTGCCGAAACTGAAACGCGCGCTCCCGGCCGCCCGCCGGGCATGATCCCGCGGCGCAAGGTGGGGCTTACCCTTTCGCAGGGTGAGATCAGTGAGATCGAGCGCTGGCGCGAACGCCTTTCCAAACTGGCGGGGCGCAAGGTTTCGGCTGGCGAGACGGTGGGCATCCTCACGCGCATCTGTTCCAGCCGCCTGTCTCAACTGGATGAAGCCAAAGCCCGCCAGAGCCTGCTGGACCTGGTGGAAGAATTGATCGGCAAGGAGTGAATTATTTCTACCAATAACCAACCCCATTTCAGGTAGAAATAATTGGGAAGAAAAAATTACATACGTGAACTTTTGCAGGGCTTATTGACAATGGCAGAAATTATGTTCTATAATGTTTGCGAGAGGGGAAACATGGTTTCCGCCGGGTCGGAGTGTTCTGTTCAAGAGGGAAAAGCCTGAAGATGGATCGAGCGGCGCAAAATCAATCACTGGGTACCGAGCAGCCGGACTTCAAAGAAGCCTGGCAGATGGTCATTGGCGAATTGCAAGCCGAGATGCCGCGTGCCCAGTACGATACCTGGGTGCAGCCGCTGCGCCCGCTTGATTTTGACGGCGATTGCTTTACGGTGGGTGCCTACAATACCTACGGACGCGCCTGGGTGGAAGAGCGCCTGGGGGCGCGCATCACGCGCCTGCTGGGCGGGCTGTACGGCCGCGATGTTTCCTTCAAAGTGGTGGTGAGCAACGGTTTTTACAAAGGCCCGCTGCCGCTGGCAAAGGAATCCCCGGCGCAGACAGCACCGGCAGCGCCGAAACCCGCCGAGGAAAAAGCGGATGCGCCTGGCGCCACGCCCCCGGAAGCCGATGGCGAAACGCGCACGCGCAAGGTGATGCTGCAGCGCGCCTACGGCAGCGAACGAGCCGGGCTGATCCAGCCGGAACGCGGTCTGTTCCTCACCAGTTACCTCTTCAATAATTGGCTGCCGGAGCTGGGGCACTCGGCGTTTGCCGTGGTGCTGGCGGCGCGCTCGTTGTGCTACTGGAACCCCATGACCGGTGAGCTGCGCAACGTGGTGGAAACCGAGATGGGTGAGCTGGCCGAAAAGGCCGCCGTGTCGGTGCGCACTGTCAAGGATGTGCTCAACAACGAACTGGTGCAACGCTACTTTTTGCGCTACCGCGTGCGCCGGGTGATGACCTCCAACGGTGTGCGTACGGCGGGCATCAGCCTGCAGGTGCGCATGGATGATCCGCTGACCCCGCTCGACCAGGTGAAATCCGGCATCCTCGAAGAAGAGGAATGGTACCTGCCGGAGTTCTCGATGGAAAAAGAATAACGCGCGGGTTTTACCCGCGTGATATAACTGGAAAGAAATGAACTAATGGGAATACTAACCGGCGCTGCCAGCGCCGGTTTTTTTGCCGAGTACCTGCTGCAGCCTGCGGAAGGACCAGAAGCCGACACCGAAGGACAGCCAGATGGTAAGCCCGCGGTAGATGAGGGTGATGAGCAGGCCATCGGCCAGCGGCACGCGCAGCAGGTTGAGGATCACCGGGAAGAGCGACTCGACAATGCCCACGCCGGCCGGGGTGGGGGAGACGTAGAAGAACAACTGGCAGAAACCGTAGCCGGCCACCACCGTGCCCAGCGAGAAATCCACGTGCAGGGCAATGAAGATCGAGGTGAGCAGCAGAATGAGGATGACCTTGTTGGCAATGGCAAAGAGCAGCGGGCGCAGCAGGCGGCCCTTGCTTTGTTCCAGCGTAGACACGCCCTCGCCGATCTCCATCGCCAGGGTGCGCGCGTTCTCGGGGTTCCACACTTCCTTTTTGGTAAAGCGGAAGAGCACGCGGTTGAGCCAGCCGGCAAAGCGCGCCAGCACATTGCCCAGCCGTTCAGAAGAGTGGTAGCCGATGTACAGCAGCAGGCCGAAGCCCACGGTGGAAAGCAGTAGCAGGATGGCCGCGGTGATCTCGCCGCCGCTCATGCCGCCGCGGATCTGGTTGCGCCGGATGAGGGTGACAAAGCCCAGAAAGACCACCATTAGCAGGGTGACGTACTCGTAGATGGCGTAGAGGATGCCCACCACCATCGCCTTGGCGGGGGATTGCCCGCGCTGCTTGGCCGAGTCCATGAAGACTGCCACGCCGCCGATGCCGCCGCTGGGCGCCACCAGGTTGACAAAAGTGAACGCGGTGCTGAGGAAGAACAGATGCCGCCAGGACTCTTCAACACCCACCAGGCGGAAGAGCGAGCGGTAGGTTTCGGCATTGTTGCACAACACCAGTATTTGAAGGCCAAACGCCAGCACCAAAAAGAGCCAGTTGCCGCGCTGCAACGCATTGCCGATGTTCTGCAATTCAGAGACGCTGACGGCCACGAACGCCACTGCCATGAGCACGGCGATCCATACCAGCGCCTTGCGTACCGAGAGTTTAGGGGAGGGCTGTGGAGCGATCTCCATAGAATGATTATATACGCTTCGCGTCTGGCGGCTCTGGCGTTCCAAAAAGTAAAAACTGAACAAGTCAAAAGAGCCGGGCAGTGCTGTGCGTTCAATGTTCAACCATTCCATAAAACAAACCTCTCCAGCAAGAAATGAATAACCGGATTAAGTTGCAATTCTTGCGCCAGAGTTGACTTGTAGCATGAAACTGGAGGGGCTGCACTGTGCGGGTTCGGGCGTATAATACCTGCGCGGCGATGGAGTCCGCCCTTAACCGCCTTGCGCTGATGACTCCTGCATCTTGTGTTAGGAGCATCATCGTGAAGGAAATACTCATCGTTGGGGCCGGCGGCTTCCTGGGGGCTGTGCTGCGCTATCTGGCCATTCTCTCCTTGCAGGTATTCAAAACCAGGCACGCGGTTCCGCTGGGCACCTTATTGGTGAACGTGCTGGGCTGCTTGCTCATCGGCTTTTTAGCGGTGCTGGCGGAGAACCGTGTGCTGCTCACCCCGGAGACGCGCAGCTTTCTCATCGTGGGCATTCTGGGGGCCTTCACCACATTTTCCACTTTTGGCTACGAATCGATCTCGCTGCTGAAGAGCGGCGCGACGGTTGGCTTCCTGCTCAACATTGGCTTGCAGCTGGGCCTGGGGTTGCTGGCAGTGTGGCTGGGGATGGAGATCGGGCGCCTGCTGTACCGCTTGATCGGTGCCTGAACGTATGTTCAGGAATTGCGCATAGATAATTCTTCAGTGGGCACATCGAGCGCAGTTTGCGATTGCTGCTGGACGGCGCGGAAGCAAAAGAATCCAATGCCGAAGGTGAGCCACAGAGTGAGCAGGCGGTAGACCAGCGTCACCAGCGCTGCCTTAGCATACGGTACGTTGAGGATGCGCAGGATCACCGGGAAGAGCCCCTCCACCACGCCAACGCCGCCCGGGGTGGGGGAGATGTAGTAAAAGAGCTGGCCAATGCTGAACCCGCCAATGACCGTGCCCGCGGAAAAGGGGATGGCGAACGCCAGGAAGATGCTCATCAGTACGCCGCACAGCAGCGCCTTGTTGAGCATGGCAAAGAGGAACGGGCGGATGAGGTTGGTGCGGCTGTGCTGCAGCGCCGAAAGCCCCTTGCCAATGTCGCCGGCATAGGCCACGGCCGCCTCGCTGGAAACCACCTGGCGGTGAAGCACGGGGCGCAGCAGTTTATTGAGGAAGTTACCCAGGCGGGTGAGGATGCGCCCCAGACGCTCCGGCGATTTGTAGCCAAAATACAGGATTCCGCCGATAGCCAGGGCAAAGGCCAGCATGATCAGCGCAGCCGCTACCTCGCCGGCGTGCAGGTTGCCGCGCCTGAAGAGCACGATCATTCCCAGTAATACCATCAGCAGCAGCGAGGCATACTCGTAGATGATGTACAGCAGCCCGACCACCACCACGCGGGCGGTGGACTGTTTGCGCCGGCGTGCCGAATCGATAAAGAGGGTCAGGCTGCTCATGCCGCCGCTGGGGGCAATGATGCCCACAAAGGTGGAAGCGGTGCTGAGCAGGAAGAACTGCCTGCGCCGTTCGCGGATGCCCACCAGGCGGTACAGCGCCCAGTAGGTGAACGCATTGTTCACCAGCACCAGCAGCGCTAAACACAGCGCCAGCAGCAGGAACAGCCAATGCCCCTGCGAGAGTGCTTCGGCGATGCTCTCCAACTCGGTAAGATTGAGGGCGATGTAGCCCACGGAGAGGATCACCACAGCCCACAGGATGATCTTGCGGATTGGAATACTGACCCTGGCGGTTTTCATTAATGAATCCACTATACCAGGCTGCGTGACGCACCTGGTTTACCTCTGGTATACGCGGAGTTTGCGTTTTTGTTGCAGCGTTTAGTGGATGCTGGCGGCGTTGCGGTCAAGCGTGCGCAGATGCTGCAGAAAGGCGGTTACGCGCTGGTCGTCATCGCCGGGGTAGGTATAACCGTGTTGTGCGGCCACATGCTGCGCCGCCTGCCGGAAAACATCCCCGGCGGCAAAGAGCGCCTGCCAGATGTGCTCCTCGGCGGCATCGGCGTAGGTGAGTTGCAGCAGCTGCCACATGGGGGCTTCAAGGTAGCGCTGGTAGTACTTGCCCAGCTTGCCCGGGTTTGCCTTACCACCCGTTTTCTCTGCGATGTACCACTTGAGCATCAGGTTCAATTGGGCGCGCACGTACTCATCCAGCATCTGATGCGCATAGACAATTTGATTGCGCCATAGCCCCTTAGCCACGTAAGGTGAGACCCACCAGAACTCGTTGCAGCAATCGGCAAACTGTTTGGCGCTGGGCGGGTGGGGCAGGTAGGCGTGCTCATCGCTGATGGCGCGCAGGTCAATGCGCCCGTCCTTGTCCAGCAGCACGCTGCGGATGCTGTCGCGCTCCAGGCCGGCCAGAGAAAGCGGCAAAATGGTAAGGTCAATGCGGTTGCCGTCCTGGAACTGCATCAGGTACACCGGGAATTTTCTTTCGTCAGGCGGGGGAGACTGCATCTCGTTGGGCAATTGCAGGATCAGCAGCTCACCAAAGCGTTCGATCCACGCCAGGTTGTTGCGGAAAGCTTCTACATCGGTAACGGCGTAGATGATGTCGTAATCCTGCAGGGGGTCGCGCGGCGCGTTGGCGTCGGCCCGTGAGCCATCCAGGATCACCGCGCGGACGCGCTCATCGGCGCGCGCCACACCCAGGATCAGGTCAAGCATCTGTTGTTCGCTGCGCGAGGGCATCATCGGTGCTGTCTTTCAGGCGGCGCTTTGCGGCCACCAGCGTTTGCGGAACCAGAAGGCCAGATTCACCAGCCCGATCATCACCGGCACTTCCACCAGCGGGCCAATCACCGCGGCAAAAGCCTGCCCGGAGCCGATGCCGAACACTGCCACAGCCACAGCGATAGCCAGTTCAAAGTTGTTGCTGGCCGCCGTGAAGGAAAGAGTGGTGGATTTGGCGTAATCGGCGCCAGCGCGTTTGCTCAGCCAGAAACTGACCACGAACATGAAGAGGAAGTAGATCAGCAGCGGGATGGCAATGCGCACCACATCCAGCGGAATTTGCACAATGAGGTCGCCCTTGAGGCTGAACATGACGATGATGGTGAAGAGCAGCGCGATCAGCGTGATCGGGCTGATCACCGGCAGGTACTTGTGGTCGAACCAGTCGCGCCCTTTCCATTTGATTAGCAGGAAGCGGCTGAGGATCCCGGCGATGAAGGGGACGCCCAGATAAATGAACACGCTTTTGGCGATCTCGCCGATGGTGATGTGTACCGCAATGCCCTGCATGCCGAAGACCGGCGGCAGCACGGTGATGAAGAGATAGGCATACACGCTGTAGAACAGCACCTGGAAGATGGAGTTGAAGGCCACCAGCCCGGCGGCGTACTCGCGGTCGCCTTTAGCCAGGTCGTTCCACACAATGACCATTGCAATACAGCGGGCCAGCCCGATCATGATCAGGCCGGTCATGTACTCGGGCTTGTCGTGCAGCAGGAGCAGCGCCAGCGCGAACATCAGCACCGGGCCGATGACCCAGTTTTGCAGCAGCGAGAGGCCCAGCACCTTCCAGTTGCGGAAGACATCGCCCAGCTCCTCGTAATGCACTTTGGCCAGCGGCGGGTACATCATCAGGATCAGACCAATGGCGATGGGAATGTTGGTGGTGCCCACCGATACCAGCGTGTTAAAGCGCGCCACCTGGTAGGTGAAGAAATAGCCAATGGCAACGCCAACCAGCATCGCCAGAAAGATCCACAGGGTGAGAAAACGGTCGAGAAACTTGAGGCGCTTGGGGGCAGGGGCGGTGGACATACTGGTTCTCCTTGAGATCAGGGGTGGTTTGGAGCGGGGTTCAGCGAGCAGCTGGGGATTTCCTCAATTGCCGGGAGGGGCAGCTCCAGGTGAAGGGTGCGGGCTGCCAGTTTGATGATCTCCAGCAGGTCGGGGTCGGACAGCGAGTAGTAGATGCTGCGCCCCTGGCGGCGGGTCTTGACGTAGCCCGCCTGCCGCAGCCCCATCAATTGCTGCGAGATGTACGCCTGGCGATATCCCAGCGCGGCCATCAGGTGGCACACGCACAGCTCGTTCTTGCCGATGAGCAGCAGGATCATCAGCCGCGCGGGCTGTGCCAGCAGCGAAAACACATTCGCCAGCTTTTCATAATTCGCGTTATAATCGGATATATTCATAATATTGAATGTATTATACACCATGCTGCGAGGAGAATCAAAATGCTGAACATCAAAATTCTTGGGGGCGGCTGTGCCAACTGCAAGCGCCTGGAGCAAATTGCGCGCAAGGTCGTGACGGATAACAACCTTGAGGCCGAGTTCGAGAAAGTGATGGAGTACCCCGAGATCATGAAATTTGGCGTGATGAGCACCCCGGGGCTGGTGGTCAACGGCAAGGTGCTTTCTTCCGGGCGCATCCCCAGCGAAGGGGAGATCAGCGAATGGCTTAAGGCAGCCTGAGCGCATGACGCAATCCATTTCTCCCTCGCCGGTAACCCGGAAAACCAACTGGAAGCTGCCCCTTCTGCTGCTTGGGGCTGTGGCGGCCTGGGTGGTGGCGTACAAATACATCCAACCGCTGGCCAACTGGATCGCCTATGACGCCCTCAAATTGGGCGCCGGTTCCCACCTGGGTGAGGCGGTGGCGTTTTTCCTGTACGACGTACCCAAGATCCTGCTGCTGCTCTCCGGGATGATCTTCCTCATCTCGATCCTGCGCACCTTCTTCAGCCCGGAGCGAACGCGCGCCCTGCTGGGAGGAAAGCGCGAAGGGGTGGGTAATGTGCTGGCTGCGCTTCTGGGCATCGTCACGCCCTTCTGCTCCTGCTCGGCGGTGCCGCTGTTCATTGGCTTTGTCGAAAGCGGGATCCCGCTCGGCGTGACCTTCTCCTTCCTGGTGGCGGCGCCGACCATCAACGAGGTGGCGGTGGTGCTCCTGTTCGGCTTGTTCGGCTGGAAGATCGCCGGGCTTTACGTGGTCAGCGGACTGGTGGTGGCCATCCTGGCGGGCATTCTCATCGGCAGGCTGCACCTCGAGTCTTCGGTTGAGGAGTTTGTCTGGCAGATCCACTCTGGCGCGGCGGCCGAATCTGAGCAGCTCACCTGGGCAAAGCGCGTCACGCGCGCCTGGCAATCGGTAAAAGAGATCGTGGGCAAGGTTTGGCTGTACGTGCTCCTCGGCATCGGGGTGGGGGCGGCCATTCACGGCTATGTGCCGGAAGCGGCGCTGGCGGGCATTATGGGCAAGCAAGCCTGGTGGAGCGTGCCGGCGGCGGTCTTGCTGGGCGTGCCGCTCTATTCCAATGCGGCGGGGGTCATCCCCATTGTCAGCGCGTTGATGGAAAAAGGCGCTTCTCTGGGCACGGTGCTGGCTTTCATGATGTCGGTGGTGGGGCTAAGCCTGCCGGAGATGATCATTCTGCGCCGGGTGCTCAAGCCGAAACTTTTGGGTATTTTCATTGCCATCCTGGCGGTGGCATTCATTCTTACCGGGTATCTCTTCAACTTGATTCTGGTCTAAGAGAAGGGAACAACATGCCGAAGCAAAGCGTTTTATTCCTGTGTACCGGCAACTCCTGCCGCAGCCAGATGGCCGAGGCGTTTTTGCGCAAACACGCCGGCGCACGCTTTGAAGTGTACAGCGCCGGCACCATGCCCAAGCCGATCAGCCCGTTCACCTACCGCGTGATGGCGGAAGTGGGCGTGACGCTGGAAGGGCATTACTCCAAACTGGCGGGCGAGGTCGTTCCCAAGGCGGGGGTCGATTATCTCATCACCGTGTGCGATGAGGCGGACAAGAATTGCCCGGTGGGGTTGTTCAAGGCCGGGCAGCGCATGCACTGGTCCTTTGAAGACCCCACTGCCTTTGAGGGGGACGAACAGGCGCGGCTGGAGAAGTTCCGTGAAGTGCGCGACCTGATCGAAAAACGCATCCTTGCCTGGCTGGCCGGTCTTTAAGCCTCTGCAATTAACCTTTCCAATTCCCGCTGGGTAGTTTTTTCCCGGCGGGTTTTCTTGTACAATGAATTATCTCAATTCTTTATATGGGAGGGGAAACATGAAGAAGCGCGTTTTGCTCATTGCCTTTCTGGCGCTGGGGGTACTTTCCTGCGGGCTGATCGATTCGCTTAAAGGCGGCACCAGCGAGCCGGAGTACATTGTGGTCACCGCCACGCCGGAACGGGAGACGGCGCCCACCGAAGCGCCAGTGGATGCCCCCACCGATGCATCAACGGATGCGCCGTCCAAAACTGCACAGCCCGCGGGCGAGACGGTGAGCATCACCGAACCGGTGGCGGCCACGCTGACGCTGATCGCCGGGCCTTTTGCCGATACGCTGATCAAGCAGGATAACACGCATACGGCGAGCTACTGCGCCGGGGTGAACGTGCGCGACTTCAAAGCCGAGGTCACCTTTACCGCCCTGCCCGGATTTACGAATGACAAGAACTCGCTTGCGGTGTATTTCCGCCATTACGGCAGCAACGACCAGTACCGCGTGGCCGTGCGTCAGGATTACTGGACGCTGAGCAATGTGCGCGAGGGGGATTTCATCCGCGTGAACACCGGCAACCTGGTGATGAACTGGAACGACGCCTCGCCAAAGCGCGTGACCATCTACGCCATTGGCGATACCGGCTATTTTTACCTCAACGGCTACTTCATCATGAAGCTGGACCTGAGCAACCGCCAGGATGCCGGCGATGTGTGCATTGTGGCCAGCGAATACAGCGGGGATACCTACGGACAGTTGAGCACTTTTGAGAACTTCAAAGTGTGGGAGTTGACGCCGCAGCAATAATGCGGATTTGCCCCTGATTACCCGGTTCTCTTGCGAGCCGGGTTTTTATTTAAGGCTGCTGCCGGCAATGGCCCCGCTGCTAAAGGCAAATTGCAGGTTATAGCCGCCGCACGGGCCGATGACATCAATGGCCTCGCCGGCCAGCCAGAGCCCGGGTACCGTGTGCGAGCGCATGGTGCGCGGGTCCACCTCGGCGGTGGGCACGCCGCCGCTGCTCACCTGGCAGTACTCAAAGCCGCGCGTGCCGGTGATGGTGAACGGCATGGCGCACAGCAGGCGCAGCACCTTTTCCACCTGGGCGTCATTCAGGTGGTTCAAGGTGGTACCGGGTGCCAGTTTGCACATCGGCAGGATCACCTCACTCAATTTTGGCGGCAGCACCGAAGAAAGCAAAGTGGCCAGCGGGGTGGGGGTGGCGCGGAAATCGGCCAGCAGCGCGCGCAGGCGCTCTTCGCGGTCAAAGAGCGGGTTCAGGCGTAATTCCAGTGCCGCACCGGGGCGCGCCGAAACGTGATGGCTCAGATCCATCACTGCCGGGCCGTTCATGCCCCACTCGGTGAAGATCAGGTTGCCGCTGGTTTCCGCCAGCAGGGCGCCGTTCTCGTACAGGCTGGCGCGGGCATCCAGGCGCAGGCCCTTCAGCTTGTGCCAGGGCTTCATCTCGGCGGTGAGCGGCGCCAGCGCCGGGTGCACCGGCACTACTGTGTGCCCCAGTGCCCGCAGCGAGGCAAAAAGGTCGCCGCTGGAACCCAGGGCGGGGGAGGCCTTGCCGCCGCTGGCAACGATCAGGCGTTCAGTGGGCAGTTCCACGCCGTCTTTGCCGGCAAGCAGGAATCGAGCGCCGTCTTTGCGTATAGCCGTGATGTGCTGGCCCAGCAGCAATTTGACCCCGGCCAGATGCAGGGCGTTCTCAAAGGCTTCCACCACGCTTTGCGCGGATTCAGAGAGGGGATAGCACCAGCCATCGTGGGTGGCAAAGGTGAGGATGCCGATGGAGCGAAAGAATTCAATGAGGTCAGCGTGGCCGAACCTGCCCAACACCTGCGCCATCCAGGCGGGGTCAACGGAGGGGTAGTGTTCCGCGCTCATCCGCTGGTTGGTGAGGTTGGCGCGCCCCGCGCCGGTGACCAGCAGCTTGCGCCCCACGCGCTCGTTGCGGTCAATGAGCTGCACTTTTAACCCGGCGCGCGCGGCAAAGAGCGCAGCCGTCATGCCGGCAGGGCCGGCCCCGAGAATTGTGATGGTTGAGGTCATGGCATCATTATGATAATATCAATTTTAATCTGGTTCTCAAAATTAACCGTTGCTTTGCAACAGGAGTTGGAATGAAATTACGCGGTATTTTCTTTGGATTGCTCGTCCTTGTTTTACTGAGCGCTTGCAGCACTTCTTCCGGCGATACGGCCCCTGCCACGCAGACGGCCCTGGCCGCCACGCAAACCGTGATCCCTTTTCCCACGCAGTTGAGCGGCATGCAGTTGCAGGCCGCTGCCGGGCAGGCGTGCGTGGTGCAGAGCTTCCCCATCATCCATGTGCTGGGTGCCCAGGGCGATCTCATCGCCTGGTCGCCGCTGGAAGATACCCTGGCGTTTGTTGAGCCGGCCGATCAATCCTGGGGTTGGTTCGAGGGCAGGCTAATGACCTACGACCTGGTGCAGGGAAACACCGTGCTGCTTTCCGGGGATCAGGATGTTTTCGGCGACGTTACCTGGTCGCCGGACGGTAACAGCCTGGCCTACGTTGTGCTTGACCAGGAGAGCGGCCTTTACACCGTTAGAGTGGTGGCAAAGACCGGCGGAACCAGTGCGAATGTCTTTGGCGCGGGTGACAATGCCAAAACGGATGACTGGTCCAGCCCCAAGGGCGTTGCCGATTGGGAGAATGCCATCACACTCAAGGTTACGGCCAGCTGCGGGGTGGATTGTTCGCGGGCGTATTCCTACGATACCGCCAGTGGGCAGCTTCAGCCTCTCGCGGAGATGCGCAAAAGTGAAGACAGCAGCCTTGCGAGCATCAACGAGTTTACCTCGCCGGACGGCAACTGGCAGGTGTTTGTGGATGTGGATGAGAACGCCTGGCTGCTGGATGTTGCGCGCAACGAAGCTGCCGTGCTGCTGGCAAACACCACCATTGACGAGATCAAGTGGGCAGATAGCTCAAAATATTTTGCCCTGCGCGTGGAAAACCAGGTGTTGATCTACGCGCCGGATTGTTCAGGAAAGTAAACCGTACGGGGGATATTCCCCGGGGAGGGCGAGATGAAGCCTCAACTGCGCCAGAAACTGAGTGATGCTTTTGACGGGAGCAAAAATACCCTGCTCTTGTTACTGGAAGTGGCGCTGGTGGTGGCCTGGGCGCTGTTCATCAGCCGGCCTTATCTCGATTTTTCGCCGGTGATCTGGCCGGGCGGCGACGAGTACGTTATGTCGCAGCAGAACAATTACAACCTGCACATGCTGGTGGAATGCGGCACGTGCATGTTCTGGAACGGCTCTACCAACGGCGGTGTGCCCACTTTTGTTGATCTTCACGGGGCCACCTTTCATCCTGTTACCATCCTGGCAACGTACCTGCTGGATGCCTTCAACGGCGGCAAACTGGTGTTCATCCTCAGCCTCATCATGGCCGGGCTGGCGCAATTGTGGCTGGGGCGGCAGCTCAAACTGGGGTTTCTGGCGCGGGTGTGGGGGGCGCTGCTGGTGGTGGCGGGCGGGCACCTGGCAGGCAAGATGTCCACTGCCTCGGTGCCGTTAGTGCTTTCCACCGCGGCGTGCAGCCTGGTGATCCCGGCGGCCTGGCAGTTGGTGGCACACTGGAATAAAAAGAATGCGGTGCTCACCGGCCTGCTGCTGGGGCTGGCACTGCTGGCCGGGCAGGGCTACATGCAGGTTGGCCTGTTCATCGCGCTGGTGCCTGCCATTGGGTATCTGTTGATTGCCAAACGGCAGGAGGAGACGGAGAAGAAGCCGCTGTGGCGGGAGGCTGCCATTGTGCTGGGGCTGGCGCTGCTGGTGGCCGCTGTGCTGCTGGTGCCGCTGCTGCACAACGCCGGCTTTTTGGAGAAGGATGTAGACCCGGTGTTTGATGCGGCGCAGCCCATCAAGTACGGCCTGCTCAATTTGGTGATCGATGACGAGGCGTTCTACCGCACCGAAATCCTGGGCAAGCTGGGATACCCCTACCTGTATGTCAACTACATCGGCTGGATTCCGCTGCTGCTGGCGGTTGTGGGCCTGGTGCTGGCGCACCGGAAGTACCGCCGGGTTTTCATCAGTTTTGGCCTGGCAATCGGCTTTCTTTATCTCTTTTCCAGCGGGCTGGTGCTGAGCTGGATTGCCTCCCTGCCGTTCAGTGAGATTACCAACCTGGTGGCGGGGCTGCGCAATCCCTCTCTGATTCAGGGGCTGGTGATTCCTTTCCTCGCCGGCTTTGCCGCCATCGGGCTGGATGCGCTGGTGAGGCGGCCGTGGTCCAAATACACCCTGGCGCAGGAGGGCAAGGAGCAGGGGGCCAGCCGCGTGGTGGTTCCGGTAAAGTGGATCCTGCTGTTGGCGGCAATGGTGCTCTCGCTGCGTTCGGCGGCGCTGTTCACCCGCTCCTATGTCTGGACGTTCAAAGAGGATGGTGTAAAACTCAGAGCCGAATTGGCGGCCTTGAAGACCAACGAGGCTGAATGGGTGGAACCGCCCTTTGGCGAATACTACTGGCTGCCGGACGCCTTGAACGCGCAGATGAAGATCGCGGCGTTCTTCAGGCCGTGGAGCGTGATCGACACGGAACTGCCGGCGGCTTATCTGGAACTTGACCGCGATGTGGCGTATTTCTCGTCCCAGCCGGGATTTGTGGGAATGGTGGATGACCTGGCGCTGGTGGCGCACCCCGATGCGCCTTACGCCTATCTGGCCAATGGCGAGCAAAAAACACCCTGCAGCGCCGTTGCCCGCGGTGGCGATATTGACGTGTCTTGCAGCAGCGCCAGCGGTGGGATTTTGACGGTGCTGGAGCGCAACCTGCCCGGGTGGAAAGCCTGGCAGGAGGATTCGCGCACAGAGTTGTTTGACGGCACCTGGTTGAGCGTTGCCGCGCCCGCCGGGGAACACACCTTTCACTTCCGCTACCTGCCCTGGGATGTGTTTTTGGGGCTGCTGCTGAGCGCGGTAGGGTGGGGGCTGGCGATTTTCCTGCTGGTGAAGTACCGCAAGCAGCCGCAAGAGTGAGCCGATAGAAAGACCGCGATCAGCCCTGCATTTCTGCAGGGCTGATTTTTTTTGAAATAATATGTGTGTAATAAAACGATTAAGAATAATATCTATTATTACGATGTATAATAATGATGTATGAAAAAACAAGTTTTGTCGCGCACACAGGTGCTGCTGGAACCGGAGCAGCTCAAAGAGTTGGCGCGCATTGCCAGGGAGGAGAAAAAGAGCCTCTCCGGCTTGCTGCGTGAACTCATCCGCGGGGCACTGGCAGAGCGGCAGGCGGCCGTTTTGGCCCGCGCCGCACGAGAGATGGCCGAGGCTTACTATTCCGATGGCGAACTGGTGGGATACTCCGGCGGCGATGAAGCCGCAGGGGGCAGGTAGCCATGTTCCGCGGTGAAGTGTGGCAAATGGCAGCGCGGGAGGGCCTTGAACGCACCGTGGTGATCCTCTCGGTAGATGCGCTGGGGAGCATCCCGCTGCGGGTGGTGGTGCCGCTGACGCCCTGGCAGGAGAAGTTTGCGCGTGCGCCGTGGATCGTGCGTGTGCCGCCGGTGCTCAACAGCGGCCTGGAGGCCCCGCACGCCGCCGATGCCCTGCAGGTGCATTCCGTCTCCATTGGCCGCCTCAGCCGGCGCGTGGGGGAGCTGCCGGAGAACATCACCGCCGAGATATGCTGTGCGGTGGGGGTGGTGCTCAACCTTTCACCGCAGACCGGATTATAATCAGCCAATGAATTAATCGGCTGTCATCCTATTTTTCAGGAGATAACGTGAACAAACGCATACTTTTACTGGTTATGGCTGCGCTGCTGGCGCTGGTGCTGCTGGCGGCCTGCAAATCCGCCGGGCCGGATCAGGCGGTGGCGGCTTTCTGGCAGGCGCTGGTGGACAAGGATGCGGCACAGTTAAGCAACCTTTCTTGCGCCGCCTATGAGCCTGAGGCACAGACCACGCTGGAATCCTTTAACGCCGTGGAAACCAAACTGCAGGATATGGCCTGCGCGGTGGCCTCTCAGGACGGTGACAGTGCCACGGTATCCTGCACAGGTTCCATCATTGCCACCTATGGCGCCGAGGACATGACCATTGACCTTTCCGTGCGCACCTATACCGCCAAAAAAGAGGGCGGCGACTGGCGTATGTGCGGAGCCGAGTAAACGATGCGGCGCCTGTTCTCCCGCGAGAACCTGTGGGCGCTGCTGTTGGCGCTGGCGCTCACCCTGCTGGTGATTCTCTCCAGCGATAGCTCGCCCCTGTGGATTTATCAGGGGTTTTAGATGTCTCTGCTGCAACTGCTTATCCTGATGGCTGCGGCGCTGGCGGTCTGGGGCGCCGGGCTGTGGCGGCGCACTGCCGCGGCACGCCTGCCGCTGATGCTGGTCTTCAGCGTGCTGGCCATCTTCTGGCTGCAGCCGGCGCTGCCCATCCGCGGGCTGGATTTCTGGCTGCCGCTGCTCACGCTGGCGCTGGTGCTGCTAAGCTGGGGGCTAACTGCCAGGCCGGAAGAACGCGGCCTGCGGCGCAACCTGCGCCCGCTGATTCTCCTTGTCGTTACCGTTGCCCTGCTGGGGTTGACGCGCCTGCTGGGCTTCAACGGGCTGCTCACGCCCTCGCGCCCGCCGCAGTTGTGGCTGGTGGCGGCTGCCCTGGCGGCACTGGGCGGGCTTTACCTGCTGGCGACACGGGTGCATACGCCGGCAAAACGCATTCTGGCGGCAGCCGTGCTGGGCTTGATCCTGTTGTTTGTAGCACTCAAATTGCCGGCCCTCACACAGTGGCTGGCGGGCATGTTGCGCGGCCTCACCGGGCAGACGGCGGCCGCACCTTCCGCGCTGGATATCCGCTGGCTGGGGTTCTCCTATGTGGCGTTCCGCCTGCTGCACACCCTGCGCGACCGCCAGAGCGGGCGCCTGCCGGGCATCACCCTTGAGGAATATTTCATTTACATTCTCTTCTTCCCCGCCATCAGCGCCGGGCCGATCGACCGCGCCGAGCGCTTCATCACCGACCTGCGCGCCGAGGCGCCGCGTTCCCTGGAGAAGCTGGGGCAGGCTGGCGTGCGCCTCTTTGTGGGTGTGGCCAAAAAGTACCTTCTGGCAGACCTGCTGGCAATGATGGCGCTGAGCGCCGCCAATGCCGCGCAGATCCATTCCGCCGGCTGGATGTGGCTGGCGCTGTATGCCTATGCCTTTCAGATCTTCTTTGATTTTAGCGGCTACACCGATATTGCCATTGGCCTGGGCGGGGTGATGGGCGTGCGCCTGCCGGAGAACTTCAAGCGCCCGTACCTGCAGCAAAACCTGACGCAATTCTGGAACAACTGGCACATCACGCTCACGCAGTGGTTCCGCTCCTATTTCTTCAATCCGCTCACGCGCACGCTTCGCTCGGCCAAAAAACCGCTGCCGATGAGCCTGGTGCTGCTGCTCACGCAGGTGGGCACGTTTTTGCTCATTGGCCTGTGGCATGGCATTACCCTTAATTTTGTTGCCTGGGGGTTGTGGCACGGGCTGGGCGCATTTTTGCAGAACCGTTACAGCGATAAAACACGCCCCTTTGCTGCCTGGCTGGCCGAGCGCCCGGCGCTCAACGGCCTCTCGCGCGGCATTTCCACGCTGCTCACCTTTCATTACGTGGCGCTGGGCTGGGTGTGGTTTGCGCTGCCCTCGCTGGGGCTTTCGCTTGCCACTTTTGCGCGCCTGTTTGGGGCGGGGGGCTAGGGCATGAACGCCAAATTTTTGCGCAACGTGCTCATCAAGGGATTGCTGCTTTTTGCGGCCTTCAACCTGCTGTGGGCGCTCTGGCAGCCGGCGGGCATTGGTAAACTTTCCCTCTACAACCATTTGTTCAGGGGGCGCGAACGCCTGCCCTTTGGCGAGAATCCGGCCGAGTCTTATAACCTGAGCCTGTACAACCTGGATGCCATGCTGGCCTCGCACAAGCTCACTGCCGGCGCCAAGCCTGCCGACGAGTTTCGCGTCATCGTCATCGGCGATTCTTCGGTGTGGGGCACGCTGCTGCACCCGCAGGAAACGCTGGCCGGCTTGTTGGACGCGCGCAACCTTACCGCGGCAGATGGGCGCACGGTGCGCGTCTACAACCTGGGCTACCCCACGCTTTCGCTCACCAAAGACCTGATGATCCTGGATGCGCTCCGCCCGTACCAGCCCGACCTGATCCTGTGGCTGGTGACGCTGGAATCCTTCCGTGAATCGGAGCAGCTGCTCTCCCCGATTGTGGCCAACAACCTGCCGCGCGTACAGCAGTTGGTGGCGCAGTATGAGGTTGCCCTGGCGCTTCCGCAGGCGCAGCAGGCCTTCTGGCAGCGTACCCTCATTGGCCAGCGCCGCGCCCTGGCCGACCTCATCCGCCTGCAAGCCTATGGGCTGATGTGGAGTGCTACCGGCGTCGACCAGACCTACCCCGCGGATTACACCCCTGCCGCGCGCGACCTGAAAGCCGATGACAGCGACCCCGGCTTTGTGCCGCCCACGCTGCGTGATGAGGACGTGCGCCTGGACTTGATCGACTCCGGGCTGAAGATTGCCGGCGATACCCCGGTGTGGGTGATCAACGAACCTATTCTCGTCTCCACCGGATTGAACAGCAATATCCGCTACAACTTTTACTATCCGCGCTGGGCCTACGACCAGTACCGCACCCTGCTTGATGCTGAGTCACAGGTGCGCGGCTGGCAGTATCTGGATTACTGGGACCTGGTGCCGCAGCAGGAATTTACCAACAGTGCCATTCATCTGACGCCCGCGGGAGAAGCCTTGCTCGCGGACGCGCTTACGATTAAGTTGCAAGAGTACCTGAACACCCCCAGGTGAGCCAGCTGGCTGCTTGGATGTTCATAGCCTACTGCCCAATGGATCATTGGCAGGAGTGGAATAAATCTTCCCGGTAGTGTATCATTCTGAAAACGATAGTTCACGGAGCTGTTCATGGTCTCATTCCTTCAACAATTTTCACCGATCGTCCAGGCACTTTTTGCCACCCTGTTCACCTGGGGGGTAACAGCGCTGGGGGCGGCGTTTGTGTTTGTCAATAAGACGGTCAGCCGCAAGCTGATGGTCTCCATGCTGGGCTTTGCCGCCGGTGTGATGATCGCGGCCAGCTTCTTCTCGCTGCTGCTTCCGGCTATCGAAATGTCGGAGTCCGCGGGCACCCCCGGCTGGCTTCCGGCAGTGGTGGGCTTTTTGGTGGGCGGATTCTTCCTGTGGGGGGTGGATAAAATCCTGCCGCACCTGCACCCCGGCCTGCGCACCGACCAGGCAGAGGGTGTAAAGACTCACTGGCAGCGTTCGGTGCTGTTGGTGCTGGCCATCACCCTGCACAACATCCCGGAAGGCCTGGCGGTGGGCGTGGCGTTTGGCGCGGTGGCGGCCGGGATTCCCTCTGCCAATCTCACCGGGGCCATTGCGCTGGCGCTGGGCATTGGCCTGCAGAACTTTCCGGAAGGAATGGCGGTTTCCATGCCGTTACGCGGCGAGGGATTATCCCGCCGGCGGGCGTTCTTGATGGGACAGGCTTCCGGGCTGGTGGAGCCGATCGGGGGTGTTCTGGGTGCGCTGGCAGTGCTGCTGGTGCAGCCGTTGCTGCCTTACGCGCTCAGCTTTGCAGCTGGCGCCATGATCTACGTGGTGGTGGAGGAGCTCATCCCGGAATCACAGCGCGGCGAGAGCACCGACATCGCCACCCTGGGTGCCATGGCCGGCTTTGCCCTGATGACCTTTCTGGATGTGGCGCTGGGGTAGAAGTGATGTAAGCGCTTTTGCTTATTTTCGCTGCAAGAGTGTGTATGGGCTAAACGTTCCCAGCAGTTCAAATCCTGGGAGATCTGCATTGGCATCTCCCTCTATAAGAAGATATCCATTTGTCGGTACGCTGCTGGTGGAAGTCACAGGAAACAACAGTCGCGAGTTGTTGCGTCCGAATAAAGCGTACTCAAGCGGATTGCGTTCGATCATCAGGTACAATGCTTCAGAATCTGGGATTGTGGTACGAACCCAGTTGATTACCTCAATTGTGCTGGAACTTGAATAAAATAGTTGTTCATAATACGGCAGGCCAAGAATTGCCTCCCGTTGTGGAAAAATCTTGATCAATTGGTTGGTTCGTTTGACCAGAAAAGTTTTGGTAATGATTTGAAATTTAGTGTTCTCCGGCAATGGCAAAATGGCTTTGTTCTGAAAATCAGAGACGCTACGAGCTGTGAGCAAAGGCTTTGAATTGTTTAGTAACAAAAAATTAGATGTAACGATAATGTAGGACAGGCACAAAACAATATAGATTACACCTTGCGCCCATCGTTTTTTGGGGAGAATGGAGGCAAGAAGCGGTATAAGAGGAAAGATTCCCAGAATAAAATACCTGCCCTGGTATGGATCCCATCCAGGACGTTGAATGAGGACCAGTAAAAAATAGGAGAGCGAATACAGCAAAGCGGCGATAGCATAGCTTTTGCGGCCTTTGTCCTTTTGAATAAAAACGACCCCGAGGCTGATCGGTAGCAATAGAGTGCTCAGGAGGCCAAACCAGGCCGTATCTTCGGTAAGATCTCGGTGCGTGGTAAAGGTAAAGCGCTCACTGTCATCAAACCCCGGGGAAAGGTAGAGCGAGGATTGCAAGTCAACTTTACTACTAGAAAACAACGATTCATAAACAGCCGACTTTGCAATATTGGCTTTATCTTCAAGAGTTTTGCCAAGGCCGCTAAAATCCACAAAGTCAAACACATAGCGGGGAGTATTATACAGAACTTTCTGAATGACTGTTTTGCTGGTTAATCTCTGTTCAGAGACAAGATCTTTTACCCCAAAGAAACTGTGGAAAGTCGAGAGATTCTGCATGTACTTAAAAGCTGAAAAGACAATAAAAAACGGGATGATGAGCGCTAGCCAGGGTAAATGAGTGTGCACCACTTTTTTTCGAACAAGGAGTACTATCAGAATAATGGCAATAAACGGAAGTGTAAAAAAAGCGGTTTGCTTTACACCTAGCGCAATGGCTAGTGAAAGCATCACGAGAACCAGATCTGCCAACAGGGTATCTTTGAAATACTTTAGCAGTGATCGCAATGCAATAGCAGCTAATGCCACGACCACCAAATCGTTTTGTGCTGAGTATGCTTGCAGCAATACGACCGGGACAGTCAGCATTACGAGCACAGAGACAAGTGACTGACGTACCGAAAAACGGAGGAGTCGCGCAGTATCGTAGACCATGCAACAAATAACAAGGAGTGAGAACCATTGTATGAGGAAGAAAAGGTTTTCGTTGTTGCTTAGTAAGAAGAGCCAATAACCCTGTATATGTGCGTTGATCGGGTATATCAACTGGAACAATCCTGTGGCGGACCAATTGGCAAGTGAGCCGTGCTGCAGCCAATAATAGATTCGTGTCAGGTGGGTATGCAGGCTATCAAGATTGTTGGGAGGGGTTGTAATGCCAACTCCCAATAAGGTTAGTAGGGGAATACTGCAGAGAACCACTAGGAAGTAATCTGCTTTGGCCCAGGATGGTTTTTGCGCCAAGGATGCCTTCAATAAAGTTCCGAGGTCAGGTTTTATCACGACCAGAAGACTTGAAATGAAAGCGCCACAGAGAATCAGTTGAGTTAACACAAATAGAATCGGGGAATTGAGCAGCCCTGCCAGGCTTAATAATTCCCCAATGAGCACATTTAGAGAGAATACGCAGATAAAAAACGTGGACACAATTTGGCTGAACGAGAGGGTTTTATAAAGAGTAAGACATATGATCAAAGCAGTAATGATGTAGATACACAATGAAAGAAATAACATAGGATATCCTGCCTTACTGGGTTTTCGTCTGCCTGAGCTATTCGCGTGTTACCACTAACGAATTGTTTTCGTATAGACTATGGTAATATCCGGCCATCTTGGAAACACCAGCTACTTTTCCCTTGGTGAGGCTTCCCATAATTTTTGTGGGAACACTGGAGATATCCAGGGCAACGGCCTGTGTTAGAAACTGCACCGCAAGGATAATCGGCAGTACTGCGAGTAGGACGGTGCCCGTAGTGGCCGGAATACCTGTGTGGATGGACTGGTTCCATTTTACAATCCCCCATATACCACCAAACAGCCCCAGCAGCGTTCCCAGCACCAGGTAGAGGGAACCGGCGCTGAAGTTGTATAAAAAGTATTGTTGTATAACACGTCGGAAAAAATTACTGGCCAGGTTGCTGCTAAAGACAAATAACTCGCGTACAATTGAAATAGAGCTCTTTTCATCTTGATATATGGCAGGCATTGGAAAATCTTGCACTACCGCATCGACTCTTCGCAATTCACACAGCATGGAGATTTCAAAGAAGTAGTTGTGTGAAATATGCTGCGGATCTAGTGTGGAAAGCGCGTTGGCGCTGATGGCTGTATAGCCATTGGTGGGGTCGAAAACGTTCCAGTAACCGCTGGCCAGTTTAGATAAGAAGGTGAGTCCAACATTGCCGACAAGGCGAATCAGAGGCATGCGCGCCAGTTCGGCCTGGTGCAGAAAGCGATTTCCTTTAACGTAATCAGCTTGGCCATTGAGGATTGGCTGGATGATCTGATCAATGTAAGCCGGATCCATTTGGTCATCTCCATCTAGCTTCATAATCACGTCGCATCCAAGATGCAGCGCGTAGGAGTATCCACTAAGCATGGCGCCGCCAACCCCCGAGTTCTTTTGGTGAGTAAGAACGTGCACGCGCACGTCTTTTATGCTGTCAAGCACTTTTGCAGTGTTGTCTGGGCTGCAATCATTGACAATGATGATTTCATTAACTATGAGCGGAATTTTTGCGAGTACACGCAAAATTTGATTTTCAACACGATATGCGGGAATAACGACTGCAATCTTTGGCATACGAGAAACCTTATGAATACTACGGGAACGGCCGAATGTTAAAAGGATTATAACATTCGCGTGGCGAGAAAACTAACCGAAGCACCACCGGCGGGGGAATGGACGAGAACAGATAGAACGTTGTTTGTCTCTAGGATGTGCTACTCCATTTTGGTTTGCATGTCGTAACGTTGCAAAGAAATCGCCTGGGGTGCATACTAGGTTTTCTCCTCTGTTATAATCCACTTACATCTTACTTCTCGGAGCAGCCATGACCGACGAAATTATGCAAAAACTCGGCGAGCACATTGCCAAAAACATCCTCAAGCAGCCCAACCGCATCCTCAAACCTGACCAGCCGCTCATCTCCAGCGGACTGATCGATTCCTTTAGCCTGGTGGATCTAGCCCTCTACATTGAGGACGCCTTCAACGTGCGCATAGACGATTCGGAATTGAACGCCGATACGTTTGACAACCTGGAATCGTTGGCGCAGCTCATCGCCTCGCGTCAAAAGTAACATGGCCACTTTCAGCCACATGCTGCGGCGTTCCTGGCAGGAATGCCCTGAAAAGACCGCGCTCACCGTGCTGCTGGCAGGCAAGCCCGACCAGCCCATCTGCTATCGCCAGTTGCTGCGCGGCGCGGCCGCTTGGCAGCGCACCTTTGCCCGCGAGGGCATCCAGCCCGGCGAGGTGGTCATCCTCATCATGCAGCATTCGGTGGAGCTGATGTACGCCTACTGGGGCGCCATCCTGCACGGCGCCATCCCCTCCATCATGCCATTCCTCACCGAGAAGCTGTTGCCGGAGCGCTACCGCGCCGACCTGGCCTCGCTGGTGGGCATCACCCGGCCGGAATGCGTGGTCACCTATCGCGATTTCGAGCCGGAAGTGCACCTGGCGCTGGGCGAGCATTCCTCCGTGCGCCGTGTGATCGTCTCTGACACGGTGGATGCGGAAGGCGAAGTCGATTTTGAGCAGATGGGCGGGCTAAAGCGCAGCCCGCAAGACATTGTGCTGCTGCAGCATTCCTCCGGCACCACCGGCCTGCAAAAAGGGGTAGCGCTCTCGCACCAGGCGGTGCTCAACCAGTTGGCCAGCTATTCTGAGGCCATGTTGCTGGACGAGAAGGATGTGATCGTAAGCTGGCTGCCGCTGTATCACGATATGGGACTGATCGCCGGGTATCTGATGCCCATTCTGCTGCGCGTACCGCTGGTGCTGCTCTCACCGTTCGAGTGGGTACGCTCACCGGTGCGCCTGCTGCAGGCGGTAACGCAGTATCGCGGCACGCTCACCTGGCTGCCCAACTTTGCCTACAACTTCTGCGCGCAGAAGATCCGCGAGCGCGACCTGGAAGGCGTTGACCTTTCGACCCTGCGCGCGATTTCCAACTGCTCGGAGCCGATGCGCTACGAGAGCCACGAGGCTTTCCGCACCCGCTTTACCCCCTACGGCCTCAACCCCACGGCGCTATGCACTTGCTACGCCATGGCCGAAAATGTTTTTGCTGTTGCGCAGGGCGGCATCCGCCACCCGGTGGTGATCGATGAAATTGACCGCCACGCCATGCAAACTGAAAAACAGGCCATCCCGGCCACTGCTGGGCAGCCTTCGGTGAAGATGGTTTCTGCCGGGCCGGCCATACCCAACGTGGAAGTAATGGTGGCCGATGAAAAAGGCAACCGCCTGCCAGACCGGACTATTGGCGAGCTGGCGCTGCGCTCCAATTGCATGCTGACAGAGTATTATCACCGCCCGGATGCCACCGAAAAGGCGCTGCGGAACGGCTGGTACTTTACCGGCGATTACGGCTACATGGTGGGGGAGCAGGTGTATGTGGCTGGCCGCAAAAAGGACATGATCATCGTTGGCGGCAAGAACGTTTACCCCATGGATCTGGAAGAATTGGCCATGCAGGTGCCGGGGGTGCATCCCGGCCGGGTGGTGGCCTTTGGGGTGTTCAATGAGCAAGCCGGAACCGAAGACGTGGTGATCGTGGCCGAGGTGGACACCCAAGATCAGACCGAGCTGGAGCGCATCGGCGATGCGGTGCGCCAGGTGGTCACGCGCGGCTCTGCGGTGGCTTTGCGCCATGTGCATCTGGTGGGCGCCAAATGGCTCATCAAAACCAGCAGCGGTAAGACCGCCCGCGGCGCTAACAAGGAAAAATTCCTCAAGGAAGCCGGTTGGGAATAAAAAGGATCATACCCTGGCACAGCATCCCCAGGCAGGGGGTGCTGTTTTCTATACCAAATCTATACACTTAACAGTAAAAATTTGATATATTATTACATATTGGATAGATTTAGTAATAATATCTATCCAAAATATGCATGAATTAGAGGTATGGTGTCTAAGGAGCAAAAATGAATAAGACGTTGAAATGGATTCTGATCGTTCTGGGTATCCTGCTGGGATTGGCCCTCATTGCTGCGGTTGTGTTCCATGCGCTGGGCGTGAGCCGCTTTGGCTATATGCCCTACGGCGTGGATCGCTTTGATCGGTTTGGCAGTTTTGACCGCTATTATGGGCGCATGCCCATGATGGGGATGTTCCCCATGCTGGGCTTTGGCCTGCTGCGCGGCTTTTTTGGCCTGGGGATTCTTGCTCTGGCGGTGGTTGGCGTAGTATTGCTGGTGCGCAACGGCCGTACCTCCCGGGCTGCTAAGGCGGCCGCTGTGCCGGCTGTGGAAGCCCCCGCTGCGCCTGAGAAGGTTTGTGTCAAGTGCGGCGCAAAGCTTGAGCCGGATTGGGTCGCCTGCCCTCACTGCGGTAAGAAACAGTAACCTTTCTGTTGCCAGAGGGGATCCCCGCTTTGCGGGGGTCTCCTTTTTTATCTCACCAGCACGCAAAGGAGCCATCATGGCCAAACTCTCTCCCCAGGTTCCTGCTCTCGCCGACCCCCTCCAATCGGAATATGCGCTTGCGCAACGAACAGACCGTGAAACGTTGCTGCGCCAGCAGCAGTTGTGGCTGGGCAACGAGGGGATGCGCCTTGTCAGCGAGGCGCTTCCCAATTTGATTTTGGTGCTCAACAGCACGCGCCAGGCGGTCTATGCCAACTCGCAGGTGAAAATGTTTGGGGAGTTCAATTCTCCGCAAAGTTATCTGGGGCTGCGCCCGGGGGAGATGATTAATTGTGTTCACGCCGCCGAAGGACCCGGAGGCTGCGGCACCACACCCTTTTGCAGCGAATGCGGCTCCGTCAATGCCATCCTCACCAGTCTTATCGGCAGAAAGGACAGTGCGGAATGTTCCATACAACGCACCAACGGGCGCGGCCGTTTGGAGTTGCGCGTTCTCACCACGCCCGTGCGCCTGGAGGAAGAAGACTACGTGATCTTCAGCATTCAGGATATCCGCCTGGAAAAGGATAACCGGCGCCTGCTGGAAGAGGTGCAGCGCCTGGCCGTGCTGGACCCGCTCACCGCGGTGCTCAACCGGCGCGTTTTCTTTGAGGATGCCCTGCGTGAATTTGTACGCGGCGTGCGCTACCAGCGCACGATGACCGTGCTCATGTTTGACGTGGACGGGTTAAAAGCTGTGAACGATACGCTGGGCCACCAGGCAGGCGATGCCCTGCTGCGCGCTGTGGCTCTGGATATTCGCGCCAACCTGCGCGAGGTGGACCTCTTTGCCCGCTACGGCGGCGATGAGTTCATTGCGCTGCTGCCGGAGGCCGGCCTCTCTCAGGGGAATGCCATTGCACAGCGGATTGTTGAGGCGGTGGCCCTGCTGGAAGTGCCGGCGGAAGACGGGGCCATCCACCCGGCCATCACCGCGGGTGCAGCTGAATTTTTGCCGAAAGACCCCTCGTTGGAGGTTCTGATTGCCCGCGCAGATGCCGATCTGCTGCGGCAAAAGCGCCTGAAACGTCAGGGTGGGTAGCCGGATTTCATACCGTTTTAATCAGCCGGTCTATAATTAACTATCATCTAATAAACGGAGGGTGCAATGGTTGATCAACGGATCGAAAAAATGGCCGAATTGCTGGTCAAGTACTCTTTGGATGTAAAGCCAAAGCAAAAGATGTTCATCTGGTCTGGCACGGCGGCAGCGCCGCTGGTGGAGGCGGTCTACCGCAAGGTGATCGATATCGGCGCTTTCCCGTTCGTGATGTGGGATTTCCCTGCCGGCAGCGAATACACGCTCAGGCACGGCAGCGATGAGCAGATCCAACACATTCCGGAATCGGTAGCGGTGCTCTATCAAAAGTACGACCGTATGCTGCGCATTCTGGCCGAGGAGAACACCAAAGCGCTCTCCAGCATTGACCCGCAAAAGATTTCACTGGCTTCAAAGGCGCGCGGCCCGCTGCTGAAGACCTATATGGAACGCACTGCCCGCGGCGAGATGAAGTGGAGCCTGACGGCATACCCCACCCAGGCGTATGCCCAGGATGCCGATATGAGCCTGGCAGAGTATGCCGATTTCCTCTTTGGCGCCTGCATGCCCGACCAAAACGACCCGGTGGGCTACTGGAGCGGCATCAGCAAGCAGCAGGAGCGCATCATTTCTTGGCTCAAGGGCAAGAAGAAGGTCCATCTGGTAGGCAAGGGAACCGACCTGCGCCTGAGCATTGAGGGACGCTCCTTCATTAACTGTGATTGCCGCGTGAATGTGCCTGACGGCGAAATTTTCACCGGCCCGGTGGAAGATTCCATCGAGGGGCATGTTTCCTTCTCCTATCCTACGATCTACATGACCCGCGAGGTCACCGGCGTGCAGCTTGAGTTCCGCAAAGGGCGCGTGGTGGAAGCCAGCGCCACCAAGAACCAGGATTTTCTGCTGAAGACGCTGGATATTGACGCTGGCGCGCGCGGGGTGGGGGAATTCGCCATTGGCACCAACGAGGGCATCCAAAAGTTCACCCGCCAGATTCTCTTCGATGAGAAGATCGGCGGCTCTTTCCACATGGCGCTGGGCGCCGGCTACCCCGAAAGCGGCAGCAAGGCACAATCCGTGATCCACTGGGACATGATCTGCGACCTGCGCGACGGCTACATTGAGGTGGATGGCGAGAAGCTCTACGAGAACGGCAAGTTTGTGATCTAAACCACCCTTGTTGTAGTTTTGCAGCGTCCTGAAGAAAAACCGGGAGCCGAAAAGCGGCTTCCGGTTTTTATTATTCCGAGAATCCGGGTAAAGTTTACGCAAATTTCACTTGCACTTTGTGTTCTCGCTTGCTATAATCCTTCTATCCAGCACAAGTTTCCTTTGTGATGAGTTAATTAGAATTTAATACTGTGTATCCTTTGTGAGCCTGTTTCACAGGGCTCATATTATTTGAAGAGGGAATAATCATGAAAAATTCACTGACGCGAACTCTCACCAGGATTTCCCGTTCTCTTATTGTTGCTGCAATGATCCTGGGACTGGTGGGAAATCTCAAACCCGTTAATGCGGATGTGGCCGCTGGCATTTCGGAATACTTCATCCCCGGCAGCGCCGATCAATTGCGGGCCATCCTGGTAAACAACGATACCGGAATGACGGATAGCAACCTGCACTTTGTCATTACGGTTCCCATTTCTACCAAAAATGTTCGCGTCTATTACGACCAGTGGGAGAACGGCTACGGCACTGGCGCCACCGGCTACGACGAGGTGTACACCACCACCAAGGGAGAGGTGTTGACATTTGAATCTCCCACGGTGCCCTCGAACCCGCGCGGCACTACCCTGGCAGCCTGTTCCGGCAGCACACGCCCGGCCAACGGCCAGGACTCCAGTGGAAATTCCCTCGCTACCAGCACCTCAAACTGTTACGATGGCCGCGACCGCATTTATGTGGAAGGCGGCGCGGTGGCTGTGGCGGTGGCCTTCTGGCCGTCCACTACGGGCACGGTGTATGCCAATGCCTGGGAGATCTACCCCACTAAACCGTATGCAACTGCTTACACTATTCCCGTCGGCGAGGACTTGTACGCGCTCAATTCCACCACCTACGCCGACATGGACAATGTATATGTGATGGTTCAGGCAACCGTTAATGGAACGGTTGTTTCTGTTAATAACCCAATCGGTTCTGATCTGACCAACGTTGCCCTCAACAAAGGCGAGGTCACTCAGTTGTATCATATTGGCGCCGGCACCACGGTTACGGCAAATTACCCGGTGCAGGTGCAATTCCTCACCGGCCAGCAGGATGCGGGTTATTCCAGCCGTTCCTATACAGCTGTTCCCAGCAGCCTGTGGGATCACGAGTATTACAGCCCGGTGCCCAGCAGCAGCGGGGGAAACACGGACGTGTACATTTACAATCCCACCGGCGCCGCGCTCAGTGTGGGCTGGCAGGATTCAAGCGGCAGCGGCACGATCTCGGTGCCTGCGGGAGCTACCCGCAGTTTTCAGGCCCTGGCGGGGCATTATGTTCCCACCAATTCCGGCCTTTACCTCAGCGCCAGCACCAATTTCTGGGCGATTGGCTCTTATGATCGCGGCAGTGCCATGCGCAACTGGGGCTATTCACTGATCCCGGTGAACACGCTGACCTCGGAATATTATGTGGGTTGGGCGCCGGGTTCTACCAACCTGACCGCCAACGGCTCACCGATCTTTATCACCCCCACCCAGGATGGTACGCACATTTACGTGGACTATTACCCCTCAGACGGGGTAGCCGATGCGGTATACACTACCAATCGCCTTGAGGTGGTCAAGATTCGCAATACCAGCACCAACGACAATACCGGCACGCATGTATGGGCTTCTGCGCCCATTGCCATCATGTGGGGCCAGGATGCAGCCTATTCCGGCGCTGCCAATCCTTACATTGATGCGGGCTATA
This sequence comes from uncultured Anaerolineaceae bacterium, assembly GCA_937897615.1. Classification (GTDB taxonomy): domain Bacteria; phylum Chloroflexota; class Anaerolineae; order Anaerolineales; family Anaerolineaceae; genus UBA6107. The sequence goes on along the minus strand of CALCNO010000032.1, from coordinate 123,468 downwards.
CCATTTTGCCGTTAAATGCCCAGTGGATCGATGTGGTGGTGGGCAACCAGAAGGATGCCTCACCGGAATCCATTTCCTACCGCAGCGGAGAAACGGTCACCTTTACCATTCAATCCACAAGCGGGTTTGTTTTGTCTTCTCTGGATGTAGAGGATGTGCTGCCCGCGGGCATGTCTTATGTGAACAACAGCGCCGTGGTGACACGGCCTAACGGCTCAACCTTCTCCGCCAATCCGTCGGTGTCCGGGCAAACACTCACCTGGACCAACCTGCTGGGCACCGGCATGTCCTCCGGTGAGACTGCTACGATTACCTTCCAGGCAGTGACCAACACGGACATTTCCGCAGATGTGCTGACCAACAATGCCTATTCCACCGGGTGGTACAACACCAGGAGTTTCACGGCTTCATCCAATGCCGATGTCACCATCCTGCGCCCCAACCTGACCGCCACCAAGAGCAACAATACCAGCAATACCATTGCCCTGGGCAATTCCTTTGAGTGGGCCATCCAGATTGCCAACTCCGGAGAAGGTTCAGCCCTATTTACCAGCGGCCAGACCATCCTCACAGATACCCTGCCTTCTGGACCTTTGTACGGTTCGCCGCAAATCACGGCCTCCGCGGGCATTGTGGGAACCCCGGCTTGCACCATCAGCAGCAATGTGCTGGCGTGTACTGCTTCCGGCGGCTCGGTTACCATCCCCAATGGCGCCACGATCACCGTTGAGTTTTCGGTGGTGCCCGTGGCAGGCGGATCGCTGGTGAACCCCACCGGCGGTTCCTGCGCGGTTGACCCCAACAACAACAATGCGGAAGGAACAGCCGGCGAGAGCGATAACGCCTGCTCCAACACCGTGACGGTTACCGGCGGCAGTTCCTGCCCCGTGCCGCGCCAGACGATCGCCTCCTGGGCGACATTTGGTGACCAAAACGCCACAGGAGGTTATGCTGCTGACAGTGGTAGCGGCGCATTGTCACTGGGCAGCGGGTTAGCAGGATTAGATTTCACGGGTGGCACTATTGCGGTAGGCAACTGGCCAAACACCGCAGCACCGACAACTGACTATATCCAGCTTGCAGCCAGCACCCTTGGATACTCGGATATACAGATCTCTTACGATTATCTCCGCGATAATAACAACGGGCCAACCAGCCTGAACTTCTATTACTCGTCGGATGGTTCCGGGTTCTCGCAGCTTTCAGGTACGAATACAGTAGCGACTTCCTGGCGCACCGCCACGCGCGATTTTTCTGCTGTTCCTGAAATAGACAACAACACTGACGCACTGTTCAAATTCGTGGCCTATGGCACCGGTGGCAATATTACCAACAGAAAACTGGAGCTCGACAACATCTCGGTGACCGGTTGCCCCATTGCCACACCTCCCGCGGTCACCAAAGCGTTTACCCCGGCCAGCATCGCCAGCGGCGCCACTTCTACCCTGCGGGTCAGCTTCACCAACCCCAACGGCAGCCAGGCGCTTTCCGGCCTTGCCATCTCGGATACTTACCCGGCCGGCCTGGTCAATGCCACCCCGGCAGTGACCACCAACACCTGCGGCGGCACATTTACAGCCACTGCGGGAACCGGCGGCTTTACCCTCAGCGGCGGCAGCCTGACCGCCGGCGGAAGCTGTTACATCGAAACTTCCGTTACCGCTGCTACGGCACAAACTTACAACAATACCACCAGCCAGGTGTTCACCATTGAAAGCGGGCTGGGCGGCACGGCTTCGGCCACGCTCACGGTGGCCACTCCTCCCATTCTGCATTTGCGCAAAGTGGTGACCAACGATAACGGCGGCACCGCCCTGACCACGGCCTGGACGCTGACGGCCACCGGCACCGGCGGCACGCCCACCAATCTCTCCGGCACCACGCCGGTAGATAGCGGCGCCACATTCAAGCCGGATACCTACACTCTGGCGGAATCCGGCGGGCCAACCGGCTATACGGCCAGCCAGTTCAGTTGCGTCAAGAACGGCGGCGCAGCCGTGACGGGCAACACCATCACCCTGGCCAATGGCGACGAAGCCACCTGTACCATCACCAATGACGATACCGCCCCGGCGCTGCATCTGCGCAATACCGTCACCAACGATAACGGCGGCACCGCCCTGGCCACTGCCTGGACGATTTCGGCTACCGGTGCGCTTGCCAGCCCCACCAACCTTTCCGGCACCACGCCGGTGGATAGCAGCACAGGCTTTAAGGCCGACACCTACACCCTTGCCCAGACCGGCGGCCCTGCCGGTTACACGGCAGGCAGTTGGAGTTGTGTGCTCACCGGTACCAGCACGCCTGTAACGGTAACCGGCAACCAGGTGGCCGTGGGCCTGGGGCAGGACGTTACCTGTACCATCAACAACAACGACAACCCGCCTTCGCTGACCCTGTTGAAGACGGTGACCAATGACAACGGCGGCAGCGCCGCAGCATCCGCCTGGACGCTGACGGCTACCGGCACCGGCGGCACGCCTACCAATCTCTCCGGCGCCAGCGGCGTTGCCAGCGGTGCCACCTTCAAGGCCGATACCTATACCCTGGGCGAAAGCGGCCCCAGCGGCTATACCGGCGGCAGTTGGAGTTGTGTCAAGAACGGCGGCGCAGCCGTGAGCGGCAACACCATCACCCTGGCCAACGGTGACACAGCCACCTGTACCATCAACAATAACGACGATGTTCCCAGCCTGACCTTGACCAACTCGGTCACCAACGATGACGGCGGTACGGCAGCGGCCGGGGATTGGACGCTCACCGCCACCGGCCCCACCACCATTACCGGGACAACCCCGGTAGCCAGTGGCAGCGGTTTCTCCGCCGGGACGTACACCTTGTCTCAGACGGGCGGGCCTGCTTCCGGTTACACCAACGGCGGCTGGAGCTGCACGGGCGGCACCTTTGTGGCGCCCGACCAGATCACCATTGCAGCCGGGCAAACGGTTTCCTGCTCGATTGCCAACAACGATGTTGCCCCCACCCTGAAACTGGTGAAGACGGTGACCAATGACGACGGCGGCTCCAGTGTGTCTGCGGATTGGACGCTCACTGCCAGCGGCGCCAGCCGCGGCTTTAGCGATGCCGGCAATTCCACCACCTTCCACACCATGACGGCGGCTGTGGCCTACACGTTGAGCGAGAGCAGCATTGCCGGCTACACGGCGGGCAGTTGGTCTTGCGATACCGGGTCTCTCTCCGGCAGTGTGCTCACCCTGGCGCTGGGCCAGAACGCCACCTGCACCATCCACAACGACGATAATGGCGCGGCGCTGACGCTGGTCAAGACCGTGGTCAACGACAACGGCGGCACGCTCACCGCTGCCAGCTTCCCGGTGTTCATCGGCTCAACCGCGGCTGCATGGGGAACCCCCATTGGCCTCGACGCCGGTTCTTACACTGTTTCCGAGACCAGCCAGGCCGGGTATGCGGCCGGTACCTGGGGCGGCGATTGTGCCGCCGACGGTTCGGTCACCCTGGCGCTGGGCGAATCGAAGACCTGCACCATCACCAACAACGATATTGCGCCCAAACTGCACCTGCGCGCCACCGTCACCAACAACAATGGCGGTTCCGCCGCAGCCACCGATTGGACGCTCACTGCCGACGGCGACAATGCCAGCCCCACCAACCTTTCCGGCAGCACCCCGGTGGATAGCGGCAGCGACTTTAAAGCCGACACCTATGCTTTGGATCAATCCGGCCCTGCCGGTTACAATGCCGGCTCCTGGAGCTGCGTGGTTACCGGAACCAGCACAAGCGTACCGGTTAGCTCCGGTGAGGTAGCGCTGGGCCTGGGCGACGATGTGACCTGCACCATCCATTTTGATGACATTGCCCCAACCCTGACCCTGGTGAAGACGGTTACTAACAACAACGGCGGTACGCTGGTGGCTGCGGACTTCCCGGTGTTCATCGACTCGGTGGCCGCCAGCTGGGGAACGCCGATTACCCTCCTGGCCGGTGCACATAGCGTATCCGAGACCAGCCAAACCGGTTACCTGGCCGGCGACTGGGGCGGGGACTGCGCCAGCGATGGCAGCATTACCCTGGCTCCCGGCGACGCCAAGACCTGCACCATCACCAATGACGACATCGCTCCGGGGTTAACGCTCACAAACAGCGTTACCAACAACGATGGCGGCACTGCTGTGGCAGCCGATTGGACACTCACCGCCACCGGCCCCACCACCATCACCGGGACAACCCCGGTGGCCAGCGGCAGCGGCTTCTCTGCCGGAACGTACACCCTGGCGCAAACGGGCGGACCGGCCTCCGGCTACACCAACGGCGGCTGGAGTTGCACGGGCGGCACCTTTACGGCCCCCAATCAGATCACCATCGCGGCAGGCGAGACGGTTTCCTGCTCAATTGCCAACAACGATGTTGCCCCCACCCTGAAGCTGGTGAAAGACGTAACCAACAACAACGGCGGCGCAAAACTGCCGGTGGATTGGACGCTCACTGCCAGCGGCACCAGCCGCGGCTTCAGCGATGCGGGTAATTCCACCACCTTCCACACGGTGATGGCAGGCGTGGCCTATACGTTGAGCGAGAGCAGCATTGCCGGTTACAACCCGGGCTCCTGGTCCTGCGATACCGGCTCACTGAGCGGCGCTGAATTGACGCTTGCCCTGGGCCAGAACGCCACCTGCACCATCAACAACAATGATATTGCACCCACCCTTACCCTGAGTGTGGTGGTGAATAACAATAACGGCGGCACAGCACTCCCGGATGACTTCTTGCCCAGCGTGGGCGGAACAGTGGTCACTTCCGGCGCTGGCAATGATGTGCTTGCCAACACGCCCTATGCTATTGACGAAACGCTGGTGTCGGGCTATGAGTTCGTTTCCATCACCGGGGACGCCAAATGCCCGGCGGTGCTGGCCGGAACACTCACCCTTGACCCGGGAGAGAACATCAGCTGCACCATCACCAACAACGACATTGCGCCCAAGCTGCACCTGCGCGCCACGGTTACCAATGACGGCGGCGGTACTGCCGCAGCCACCGATTGGACGCTGGCAGCCACCGGCACCGGCACAACCCCCACGAACCTTTCCGGCAGCACGCCGGTGGACAGCGGCGCTACCTTCCTCTCTGATACCTACACACTGGGGCAGAGCGGCGGGCCTGCGGGCTATACCCCGGGCAGCTGGAGTTGCGTGGTCACCGGAACCAGCACAAGCGTACCGGTTTCCTCTGGTGAGGTCGCGCTGGGCCTGGGTGATGACGTGACCTGCACGATCAACTTTAACGACATTGCCCCGACCCTCACCCTGGTGAAAACCGTTACCAACAACAACGGCGGTACCCTGGTCGCTGCGGACTTCCCAGTATTCATCGACTCGGTGGCCTCCACCTGGGGCCTGCATACCGTGACCGCGGGCAGCCATACGGTGAGCGAAACCTCGCAGGCCGGCTACACTGCCGGCAGTTGGGGCGGCGACTGCGCCAGCGATGGCAGCATCACCCTGGCTCCTGGCGATGCCAAGACCTGTACCATCACCAATGACGACGATGAACCGGCCCTGCACCTGCGTAAGATTGTCACCAACGACAACGGCGGCACGGCCCTGGCCAGCGCCTGGACGCTCACGGCCACCGGCACGGGCACAACCTCCACGGATCTTTCTGGCAGCACCCCGGTGGATAGCGGCAGCGGTTTCAAGGCCGATACCTACACACTGGCAGAGAGCGGCAGCGCCACCGGCTACGCCGCCGGAAACTGGAGTTGCGTACTCACGGGCACCAGTACAACGGTGACGGTGAGCAGCAACCAGGTGAGCGTTGGCCTGGGGCAGGATGTGACCTGCACCATCACCAATAACGATATTGCCCCCAGCCTGACGCTCGACGTCACTGTGGTCAACGACGACGGCGGAACGCATACCGAACCTGAGTGGACTCTTTCCTGGGGCAGCTTGAGCGGCCTCGGCACCACCGGCTCACCGGATGTGACCAGCGGCGCTACCCTGCAGGCCGGCACCCACGACCTGAGCTACTCCGGGCCTTCCGGCTACGCGGCTTCTGCCTGGAGCTGCACGGTCAACGGAACGCCGGTTGCTGACGTTACCTCACTCTCGCTCCAACCGGGTGACGTGGCTTCCTGCGCGGTTACTCTGGATGATATTGCGCCCAAACTGACCGTGACCAAGACCGTTTCCAATACCCACGGCGGCACGCTGACGGCTTCCAGCTTTACTCCTTCCATCGACGCCACCACCGTGGCCTGGGAAACGCAGTACAGCCTTACCGCCGGTGCTCACACGGTGAGCGAAACCGGGCAATCCGGCTACCAGGCCGGGTTGTGGGGCGGCGACTGCGACATTGACGGCTCGATCACCCTCGGGCTTGGCGATGTCAAGGAATGCTCTATCACCAACTACGATATCGCGCCGAAGCTGACCCTGAACGTGGTGGTCAACAACGACCACGGCGGCACGGCGCTACCGGATGACTTCCTGCCCTCAGTGGGCGGAACGGTGGTCACTTCCGGCGCTGCCAACACCGTACTCTCCAATACGCCGTATGCCATTGACGAAACGATGGTAACGGGCTATGAGTTCGTTTCCATCAGCGGCGATGCCAAATGCCCGGCGGTACTGGCCGGAACGGTTACCCTGGCGCCGGGAGAGGACATCACCTGCACCATCACCAACGCTGATATCGCCCCGCGCCTCACGGTGGTCAAGACTGTTTCCAATGATCATGGCGGCACATTAGGCGCCGGCGACTTTACCATGAACGTGACCGGCACGAACGTCTCCGACGAGTCCTTTGCCGGCAGCGAAAGCGGCGTGACTGTCACGCTCGATGCTGGCTCCTACAGCGTGGACGAGGATGCGGTCAGCGGCTACAGCCAGGTGAGCGCTTCTGCGGATTGCAGCGGCAGCATTGCCATTGGCGAGAGCAAGACCTGCACCATCGCCAACGCCGATATTGCCCCGCAATTGACCATCGTCAAGCACGTGGTCAACGATGACGGCGGCAGCCTGGGCGCTGGCGACTTTACCATGAACGTGACCGGCACGAACGTCTCCGACGAGTCCTTTGCCGGCAGCGAAAGCGGCGTGACTGTCACGCTCGATGCTGGCTCCTACAGCGTGGACGAGGATGCGGTCAGCGGCTACAGCCAGGTGAGCGCTTCTGCGGATTGCAGCGGCAGCATTGCCATTGGCGAGAGCAAGACCTGTACCATCACCAATGACGATCAGGCCGGTACACTGGTGGTTGTCAAAGCCATCACCAACGACAATGGCGGCAGCGCCACTGCCGATGGCTTCCAGTTCCAGGTGGATGGCGGCAGCGCCACTGCCTTTGAAGCCGATGGCGAGAACAGCATCACGGTACCTGCTGGTACTTACAGCGTCACCGAGGTTGCTGACACGCACTACGTGGCGTCTTACGACAATTGCACCGGTGTGGTGGTAGCCAATGGCGAGAGCCAGACCTGCACCATCACCAATGACGATGTGGCCCCCAGCCTGACGCTGAAAGCCACCGTTAGCAACAATTACGGCGGCACCGCCGCGGCTACCGACTGGACGCTTACAGCCGGCGGCCCCACGCCGCTCAGCGGCACCACGGATGTGGCCAGCGACGCCACCTTCGCGGCGGGCAACTACACGCTTGGCTTCAACAGTGGGCCTGCCGGATACACCGATGGCGGCTGGTCTTGCACCGTCAACGGCACGCCGGTGGCATACAGCTCTTCACTGGCGCTTAGCCTGGCGGATGTGGCTGTCTGCGAGATCAACTTCACCGATGTCCAGCCCACCCTCACGCTCACCAAGACCGTGGATAACTCCAGCGGGCGCCACTCGCTCACGCAGGATGACTTCCCGGCCTTCATCACCGGAACGCTCACCAGCCCGGCAGCCTGGGATACACCCTACGGCCTGAACGCCGGCAGCTACACGGCCAGCGAGACCAGCCAGAACGGTTATCTGGCCGGCACCTGGGGCGGCGACTGTGCTGCCGATGGTTCGGTGACGCTGGCAATCGGCGATACCAAGACCTGTACCATCACCAACACTGCCGAAGACCCGGCGATTGCGCTGGATAAGCAGGGTTCGCTGGATATGACAGTGGTGGATCTGGCTACTATGGTGAATGCCGGTGATGCCATCGACTACACCTTCAGCGTGGACGCCAGCGCCAGTAATGTACCCCTGCACAACGTGTATGTTTCAGACGCGGCCTGCGACAGCACCCCCGTCTATGCCTCCGGCGACGATGGCGATAACATCCTGCAGACCAGCGAAACCTGGGTCTTTAGCTGCAGCCACACTATCACCCAGGCGGAGATCGAGGCTGCCAGCTTTACGAACAATGCTACGGCTTACGGAACTTCTCCGTTCGACCTTGAGGTCTCTGCCACCGACTCCGTCACTACCGATTTCGTTGCCGAGTATGCGCTGCGGGTGGAAAAGACCAGCACCGTCACCGTGGTCAACGCAGCCGATATCGTCATCCCGTACACCATCACGCTCTTCAACGGCGGCAACATGCCGGTTTCCAACATCGTGGTGGATGACGCCAAGTGCAATGCCGACCTGGCGTACCAGAGCGGGGATGTGAACGAAGACCATATCCTGCAGGTGGAAGAGGAATGGATCTACACCTGTACCTACCGCGTTACACAGGCAGACATCGACCTGGGCCTGGACATCTCCAATAAAGTGATCGTGATGGCCGACCGCATCGACCCGCAGGCAGAAGACACCCTGGATATCCCGGTGGCGCAAGGCCCGGCGATCGAACTCACCAAGAGCGGCTCGCTGGATATGGCCGTGGTGGCTCCCAACACGCTCACCAACCCCGGCGACACCATCACCTACACCTTTAGCGTGCAGAATGTGGGCAATGTAACCCTGTGGGCCGATATCACCGTCACCGACCCAATGCTGCCCGGCCTGAGCTGCACCATCCCGGTGTCTGACAACACGCTCTTCCCGAGCGGCTTTGTGCCCGGCGCCTCTGCCGAGTGCACCGCTACCGGCAACGTCTACACCCTCGCGGTGGAAGATATCGACGCCGGATCGGTGGTCAACACTGCCACGGCTGCCACCACTTACGAGGACACCCCCGTAACCGACGACGACGAAGTGACCACCGAGACCATCCCGGTGCGCGAGATCACCCTGGTAAAGGAAGCCAGCGCTTCCACCTTTATCTCTGCCGGCGAGGTGGTGACGTACACCTACACCATCACCAACAGCGGCAATCTCGACCTGTACCCCGAGTACACGGTTGTGGACGATAAGGTGGCTGTGGTCACCTGCCCGGACCTGCCGGATACCCTGGTGCCTGGCGGCTCGGTGGTTTGCAGCGGTGATTACACCACCACCCCCGAGGATGTGAGTGCCGGCAGCGTGGTCAACAATGCCACTGCCTTTGCCAACACCACCCCGGATTGCACCACCGGCTGCGTGCTCGTACAAGACAGCGCCCAGGCAACGGTTGGCAAGACCAACCCCAATGTAGACGATACCAGCGCCAATGCGGCGGTGGCCTTCCTGCCTGCAACCGGGTTTGCCCCCAACCAGGAAACCGTGTTGAGCGGCACCCCGGAGGCGTATGCCAGCACGGAATTGACCATCTCGATCCCGGCGCTCAACGTCACGACCAGCATCACCGGCGTGCCCAACCACAACGGCACTTACGCCATCGACTGGCTGGGGAACGAAGTGGGCTGGCTGCAAGGCTCGGCGTATCCGGGCAGCATCGGCAACTCCATCCTCACTGCCCATAACTACCTGGCCAATGGGCGCCCGGGTCCGTTTGTGGACCTCAAGACGCTCAAATGGGGCGACCAGGTGATCGTAGAGCAGGGTGGCCGGTCTTATATCTTCGAGGTGCGCAGCGTCAAGCGCGTGCGCCCGGAAGACCTGAGCAGCCTGGGCCACAAGGATTATGGCTACCTGACCCTCATCACCTGCCTGGGGTATGACAACCAGAGCGAGTCTTACCTCTATCGAACGATAGTTCAGGCAGTGCTGGTGGATGTGAAGTAAGGCGATACGGAATAAGAAAGAGGCTCTCCGAAAGGAGAGCCTCTTTTGTTTTGTGAGGTGAAGGCTGCCGTGAAGAGGTTTTTGATGTAGCCTTCTACACTGAGTAAATGGGTTTTACAGCCCCATTCTCCTGCGGATGCCGGTGAGCACCATGCCGAGGCCGAACAGGCCGAAGCCGGCGAACATCCAGATGTTGCCGAAGGGAGCCAGGTCAGCGCCCGTCACCGGAATGATCTCGCCGCCAGCGCCCGTCACCGGGATGGGCAACGGCGCCACTGCGGTGGTGAGCACCACGGGCGTGCTCGTGGGAGGCACGGTGGGGGAGGGGGTGGGTTCTTCGGGAACCGCGCAGGACTCGATGGTGTACTCAAGCGAGGCGTGGCCGGTGAGGCCCCAGTAGAGATCAATGGTGTGGGTGCCGAGGGCAGTGGTGGTCAGCAGGCTCTCGCCCGGAACGAGCATGAACCCGGAGGCTTGCGGAACGCCGTCAATTGCCCAGGAATCCACGGTGAAATCAAAGTCGTTGGGATTGGTCACAGTCCATTGCATCAAGTCGCCGGGGACGGAGTAGCAGTAGGGGTCAAGCACGAGCACGTAGGTCTCTTCCTTGGGGTCGGTCGCGCAGGCAGGGGTGTCCGCTGCCAGGGTGGCGGTGACGCCATTGGCGAAGAGGGGCGACTTGACGAACCAGCTGACGGTGCCGCTATCGAGGAAGCTGACGACGAACACATCAGTGTGTGTGCCGGCGAGGAAATCTGTTGGCTGCGGGCCGCCGAGTGAGGAGACCGTGCTGCTCAGGTCGTTATCGGCGCCGATGGGGAGGGTGATCGTATCGGCATTGGGGTTGCTGTAGGCAAACACGCCATCCACCGAGCCATCGCCGTTGTTCCAAACACACTGGGCGGTTGGGGTGACCTTGGCCGGGCAGGCGGCGCCATCTGCCAGAGTGGTGTCATTTACGGTAACATCGGCGGGGTAAAGCTCAACCTGCGTGTAAGCATCAGCCTGCGAATCGTAACGGCAGTAGCTGGATTTTACCGGGCAGGTTTCGCCGCTGGCCAATTCATAATCGGGGGAGGAGATCTGCCAGCTATAGCCGCTCATCTCGCTCCACTGATAGGCAGTGGCGTCGAAGTGGCAATACTGTACTGTGGATGGCGGGCACGCGGGGTCATCCTGCCCCGAAACCTCAAAGTCATGCGCGTGGCCCTTGTGGCTGATTCCGTCTTCGTCGTTCCAGGCATTCAGCGAAACCTGGATTGTGCTGGCAGCAGCCGGATTGTCATCGGGGACATGGCAGACCCAGATCATTTGCTCAGGGGGCTGGCACTGGCTGGCACTGGTGACAACATAATCGGATTGGTGATCCAGGAACCATTGGCCCCAGACGGAAATCGTCATGGTTTCGGTCTGGTACGAGGGAACCTTGCAGACGAGCACGGTAGGCTCAGAACAGGGTCTTTCGGTGGTCGGGACAAAGTAATCCGGGTGGAGCGTAAGGAAATCCTGCAGGAAGAGTTGGTCTACTGCAGTGAGCGTATAGCCGGGAACCGTGCAAACGTCAATGTTGGTAGGCCCACAACTTGAATTTGAAGCGATGGTATGATCCTCCGGGTGAGAGGCCAACCAGGAAGTCAGATCTCCCTCGGCTACCTGTATTGTGGAATATGCACCGCCCAACTGGGTGGGCACGTCGCAGACTGGGACGTAGGTGACCGGAGGAGTGCAGGGGTGGGTGCTATCCACAACAAAATCATTGCTGTCGGTGTCTTGCAGGGCGCCCCACTCCAGAACGGTCATGTCTTCAGTGGTGTACTCGGGAACATGGCAAACGGTAACGTTGCCTGGCTCTACCCGGTAGTTATCGCCTTTGTTTCCAACTTTAACGGAGTATTCTCCGCCGTCGTCATTCTGAACCGTATAGGCTTCAAAGCAGAAGCTGCCATCGCTGCCGGGGGTAACACTCCCGCTGGCAACGGTGATGCCGGGATCAAGGCTGCCGTGGCCGGGCTGGCCGTCGATCTCCCAGTTATAGGCTTCAATATCAAACCCCGAACCGTTGATAAAAATGACATCGCCTATGTTAAAGTGGTTTTGGTCTTGGGTGTCGCTTCCGCAGTCACCTTCGGTAGTCCAGATGCTGCCGTTGTTGCCGCCGCCATTACCGCCGGGGGCGGAGCAACTCTTGCCATTGGCAGCCATCTCCCAGGTGGGGTCGCTGCAGATACAGGTGCCCGGATGGGCCGGGTCTTCCGTTAACCCGGCGGCGGCATCGCATACTGCCGGCGGCGGTGTTGGCGCCACACAGCTAATGCCGCTCCCCGAACCGGTTTGCACGAGGCCAGTCTGGCAAACACAATTGCCAGAACCGTTTGTTTGCATACCGGCGGGTGGGGTGGATTGATTGCCCGGGATATTTCCGCAGACATCCACAACGGTTGCCATGGCCGTTCTTGGTGTAACGGTCAGCACCAGGCCAGCCATCAGCATGGCTGCGCTGAGCACGTACACCGCACGATTCACAAACCTCAAAAACTTCCGATACCGCAACATGTCTCCTCCTTAGATAAGAACAAAATTACTTACAAAAACCTTTTTTATTACACATTGCTAACTTAAAAATCAAAAACCGGTCCTCAAAATCAGGCCGGTTTCGCAATTTGCTCCCCAAGAGGCTGCTCAAATGAGCACTGCGACCAAATGGTTCTCTTGGATCACTGCATCCTATAACAACTATTCAATTAGGCGCAAGCCAGTAGCCAACAACGCTGGTAAGTAGAGTATACAACTTTTTCTGAAAAATATCGCAAAAGGCGGATTTTTTTACGGTTAATTTATGTGGAGATTTTCTTTTTACCGGTGGGCAACTTAATAAAAATAAACCAGCATATTCATGGTAATATACTGCCACTATGGAAAAGACGGGCAATCTTCATGCGGTTCTCTGGGACATGGATGGTGTGCTGGTGGACACCTTCGATGCCCACTATCACGCCTGGCAGCAAACCTTCGATGAACTTTCGCAGCCGTTTGACATCGCGATGTTCCGCAAGACCTTTGGGATGAACAACCGCCTGATCCTGACCACCGTCTTTGAGCGCGACCTTTCGGAACACTTTATCCAGCGTGTCAGCGACCGCAAGGAAGCGCTGTTCCGTCAGGTGATCAAGGGTTCTGCCCGGCTGCTGCCCGGTGTGGCCGATTGGTTGAAGCAGTTTAGCGCGATGGGTGTCAGGCAGGCAGTGGCCTCTTCGGCGCCGCAGGCCAACATCGATGCCCTGGTGGAGGAGTTGGGCGTACGGCCATTCTTCCAGGCGGAGGCTGCCGGAGCTACTCTGAAAGGCAAACCCGACCCGGCAGTGTTCCTGCTGGCGGCCCAACAACTGGGCGTGGAACCTGCGCATTGTTTAGTCATCGAGGATGCGGTGGCCGGCGTGGAGGCGGCGCGCCGCGCCGCCATGCGCTGTGTGGCAGTTTGCACCACCAACCCGCCGGCCGCGTTGAAAGGCGCCAATGTGATCCTGGAGGACCTGTCACTTTTGACTTCTAAGCACCTGCGCAAACTGTTTTCTTGAGCGTTCCCCACCTATACAAAAAATAAACCCCTGCGCCCCGTATTTTTCATAGAATGGAGGCGTACTTTCCTCCTCCTATGGCAAACGCGATGAGACTGAGCAGGTTCGTAAACCCCCTAATCGGCATCACCCTCCTGCTCAGTCTCGTTGCCTGCCAGGTGCCCTCCACGCTCCCTGCCGCAGATGCGGAGCAGACCGCTCTAACCGCAACTGACCCGGCGGCCACTTTGACTGATTCCCATTCATCCGAAGCCGCCCCGGATTTTGAAGTGGTTTTCCCGCAGGACAAGGTCAACCGCATCGAGATCACCATTTTGCCTGAAAACTGGCAGAGCCTGCAGGACAACATGGCCGAGTTGTTTGGGGCCTTTGGCGCTGGAGAGAACAACCGCGGCGGTGCAAATCAGCCAGGCGGCAACCGCCAGCCTGCCGGCGGACAGCCAGTTGCCAACGGCCTTACAGTGGCCGACCCTGATTACATCGAGGCCACCATCAACTTCAACGGCGAGACCTGGGAGCATGTGGGCTTTCGCTTCAAGGGCAATTCCTCGCTCACGCGTGCCTGGAAGAACGGCATCATGAAGATGTCCATCAAGCTGGATTTTGACCAGTTCGAGGACGAATACCCGCAGACCAAGAACCAGCGTTTTTACGGCTTTAAGCAGCTTTCGCTGGGCAGCAATGCCTTTGACGATTCGCTGCTGCGCGAGAAGGTCACCGCCGATGTCTTCCGCGCGGCGGGGCTGGCGGCACCGCATACCGCTTATTACGCCGTCTACGTAGATAGCGGTGATGGGCTGACCTACTTTGGCCTGTACACCATGGTCGAGGTGGTGGAAGATACCGTCATCCAGACCCAGTTCAGCGAGGACAGCGGGAACCTGTACAAACCGGAAGGCAGCGGCGCGGCTTTTGTGGACGGCACCTTTAACGCAGCGAGCTTTGAGAAACAGACCAACGCAGCGGCTGCCGATTGGAGCGATATTCAGGCGCTGTTCGCAGCGCTCAACGATCCCTCACGCCTGAGCGACCCCGCCGCCTGGCGCGCGCAACTGGAATCCGTGTTCGATGTGGACACCTTTTTGCACTGGCTGGCGGTGAACACAGTGATGCAGAACTGGGACAGCTACGGTCAGATCGCCCATAACTATTACCTTTATCACGACCCGGCCAGCGACAAGCTGGTGTGGATTCCCTGGGACAACAACGAGGCCATGCGTACCCGCCAGGGGCAGGGCAGCGTGAACCTTGACCTTGCCAACGTCAATACGCGCTGGCCGCTGATCAACTACCTGGCCGCCGATGAAGTGTATTATCAGAAGTATGTTGGCTATGTGGCCGATACGATCGCGAACGTCTTTACGCCGGAGAAGATGGAAGAGACTTTTTCTTACTACCATGCGCTCATTCAGTCTTATGTCACCGGCGCCGATGGCGAGCAAAAGGGATACACCCACCTTGCCAGTGACAGAGCTTTTGAGACCTCGCTGGCGGCGCTCAACCAGCACGTGGCAGAGCGCGTGCGCCTGGCGCAGGAATTTCTCAACAGCCGCTAAGACTTTTGTTGTTTTGAACCCCGGAAAGGTGAAAATCAGACCGTTTTGAGGCCGCTCTCGCTGATGAGGCGCGGGATGACACTCTCAAAGCCCAGCGCGGTAAAGTGCAGCCCGCGCACACCCGGCATCCGGCGCAGGCGCGCGATATTCTCCAAAGTGATTTGTATTGATTCTTCTTTGGCGTCGCTGGCGTTTTCCATGCGCTTGATGATGGCATCCGGGATGCGCACGCCGGGGATCTGGCGCATGGCCAGCGCGCCCTTGACGCTGCGGATGGGGGCAATGCCGGCGATAAGATACACGCGCTCCAGCACGCCGCGTTTATCCAATGCCTCCAGATATTCCTCAAAGCGCTCCAGATCGTAGATCAGGTTGGTTTGCATGAACTGCGTGCCGGCGTTGGCCTTCTTTTCCTCGCGCATGGCTTGTATCCACGGGGTGGAGGAGTTGGGCGAACCGGCCGAGCCGATGAAAATCTGCGGCACGCACTTGATCTCGCGGCAGTCCAAAAAATGGCCCTCGTCGCGCATGCGCCGTGCCATCCACACCGCTTGAATTGCATCAAAATCCCAGATGTCCATACGCCCATTGGGCGGCGGGCCCAGGCGCGGATGGTCGCCGGTGATGAACAGGATGTTGCGGATGCCCATTGCCGCGGCTCCCAGCACCTCGCCCTGAAAGCCCATGCGCGTGCGATCTCGCGCGGCGACCTGCATCACAGGTTCCACGCCGTTCTGCAGCGCGATGAGCGAGCAGGCCAGCGAACTCATGCGCGGGGTAGCCGAGGGGTTATCGGTAAAGTTGACGGCATGCACGTAGTCTTTGAGCAAGGTCGCCTTGCGTACCACTTCCTGCGGGTCGGCGGTCATGGGCGGCGCGGCCTCGGCGGTGAGCACAAACTCACCGGCGGCCAGGGCGCTTTCCAGGCGGCTCACGGGGTCGTGCGGCGCCGCCGGGTGCGGCTGGTCATCTCCCTGCCACCAATCGGGCTGGCGCAGCTCAAAGAAGAAATCTTCCCACTTGTGGCGGCGTTCCGCCGGGGCGGCAGTGATGCCGCGCCACACGGCTTTGGCCCCGCCTTTTTGTTTGACGTGCTGCATCAGGTCATGGAAGGCCGAGGTACCGGTTTTCTGCCAGTCCAGCGGGGGCAGCACTTCCATCAGGCGCTCCAGCCGGCCCATCTTTTCGGCACGCTCATAGATCTTGTACCAGATGCACGGGCGCTGCGTATCCACGTAGCAATGCTCCGGGGTGCTGCCGCCGCAGGGGCCGTTGCGCAGCCCTTTTGGGCATTCCATGGGGCAGATGAAGGCGGTTTCCTGCAGCAGGCAATTGCCGCACATGCGGCAGCCAAAAAGCGCGCCTTTGACGGTGCGTTCCGCGGCGGTTTCGATCTTCTCGCC
Source organism: uncultured Anaerolineaceae bacterium (assembly GCA_937897615.1). GTDB lineage: Bacteria > Chloroflexota > Anaerolineae > Anaerolineales > Anaerolineaceae > UBA6107. The sequence goes on along the minus strand of CALCNO010000032.1, from coordinate 106,912 downwards.
GAGGGAGCTGTGGCGGAACGGGCGATAGGCTGCCTGCCAGCGCCGGGCAGGGGTAAATCCGGGCATGTGCGCCTCCAGAAATAGGATGGGTCAATTATACCCGTGCCGGGGGAGGGGAGTCAGGCTTCTTTGACGGCCAGCATCTGGGTGACGGCGCACAGGCCGAGTTCGGGCTGGGCGTCATCCAGTGGGCGGTCGAGCTCGCGTGCAATGCGAATTTGCAGCCCGGCAAGTTCTTTGCGTATAGCCATAATATCATAAAGTTGCGATGGTTTCTTAGGACCACGGTCACCGTAGCGCACCTGGCCGGGGGCAAAGCCTTCCAGCAGGTAGACGCCGCCGGGTGCAAGCCCCTGTACCACACGGCGGTGGAGCAGGGCGCGTTCCTCTTTGGGCAGATGCACGAAAAAGCACACAATCGCCTGCCACATTTCCGGGTTGATGGGAAAATGGTTGATGTCCGCCTGGATCGCCTCAACGCGCACCTTGTTCTGCTGTGCCAGGCGACGGGTTTTTGCCAAGGCAGTGGGGGCCAGGTCTACCGCGGTTACCTCCAGGCCATGCTGCGCCAGGTAGACCGCGTTGCGGCCTTCCCCTTCACCGAGGCAAAGGGCTTTGCCCGGCGGCAGCTGCGCAAGGTTCTCCACTAGAAAACGGTTGGGGCGCGTACCAAAGAGATACTCCTGGCTGGCCTTGTATTTTGTTTCCCAGTTGCTCATATTGATTTATTCGGGTTTGGCGGCGGCGGGCATTTTGAACTTGAACCAGGCCGGGATGATGGCCAGCAGGCTCACGATTGCGGTGACGAGGAAGGGGAACTGCGGTGAGACGTTCTTCCACAGCAGGCTGCCGATGTAAGGTGCGGGCAGCGAGACCAGCCCCAGGCTGGTGCTGAACAGGCCAAAGGCCATGCCGCGCAGGTGCTGCGGCACCGCCTTGCTGATCAGGCTCTGGTACGCCGGTGCCACCAGACCCACGCCTGTGCCGCCCAGTGCCCAGCCAAGCCCGTAGAGCCACGCGGGGCTGGCCGCCGGGAGCACGGCGATCATGCCGATGGCGATAAAGTGCAGGAAGAAGCCGATGACGATACCCACACGCTCGCCGGCTTTGTCAGAAAGCCAGCCGCCGGGGATCATAAAGAGCATCGAGAAGAGACCAAAGATACCGCTCATCACGCCAATGGACTGAACGTTGAGGTGGCCGATCTGCTCCATGAAGAGGCTCATAAAATTGAACGACATGGCGAAGGAAATGTCGCGCACGCCATCGGTGATGAGAATCCAGGTGATTACCCCGCCGGCAAAGAGCAGGCCGAACATGCTGCCCAGGTTGGTTTTGAGGCCACTCCAGGTGAGGGGCACGTGCTGCGGGCTTTGCGCGCTGGGGGCAGCGGCACGCCGCGCCATGAGCAAGCGGATCACCGTAGCCATGAAGTACAGGATGGCCGAGATCAGCAGTAGCATCTTGAAGTTCCACATATGCACGATCCAGCCGCCGATGGGCGGGCCGACCACCGATACCAGCCCGTAGAGGGTTTGCACCACCCCGTAAACCCGGGCGCGGTTGTGCTCTTCGGATTGCTCGGCGATGAAGGCGTCAAAGGAGGGGCCCACCAAAGAGGTGGCGCCGGTGCCCACCACATGAGAAAGTAGCACCACTCCCCAGGACCGGCTGAGGTAGAGAATGATCTGTGCCGCGGTGCCGAAAATGCTGCCAATGGCGATGGCCTTCAAGCGGCCCAGGCTGTCGCTGATCCAGCCGCCCAGGATTTGCAGCAGCAGCGGCATGATCTGCGCCAGGGTGTAGAACAGCCCGATCTGGGTAACGCTGGCGCCCAGGTCTTCCAGATAGAGGCTTTCCAGCGAGCCATACATCCCACCGCCCAGGTTGGCCAGGATCATCGCGATGAGAAAAACGATCAGCAGGGGGGTGAGAAAAGAGAAGGGGTTGGTTTTTTTCTGAGTGGCTTCCATGAGACCTCGGTGATCTTTGCACAGTTATTATACCGGAGGAGATTATTGGAATCTGAAAACGATGTGTACAAGAATATGCTGCTATTCGGCAAAAGAGGGACGGAAAGTATCGAGAGAAGTGTAGTTCGTGCGTGTGATTGAGGGTGAAATGATAAAATGGGTAATGTTCCAGGTGGTAACAACAAATGTTCCCCGGGCATAAAAATAATGACCCCCAATGAATCAGGGAGGAATTGATCTGTGAAAAAGAACCAGCATCGCGCATGGAAGATTACAAGCGGTTTGTTTTTTCTTGTCCTGATGAGCACTAGTTTCACATTGTCCATTTATCTGTTTTTCTTACAAGTACATACTGTCGTTAGTGTAAAGAGATTGATAGTTGCTTTCCTGATTGGAACCTTGCTGGTATTGCTTCTTTCTTGGTACATTTGGAAAACCCTTAGCGGTAAAAATGCCAGAAAGGCAGTGATTTGGAAATCTCTAGCAAGCGCTGTACTCACTTGTGGTGTTTTGTGGCTGGTACTACCAATCCCGAGTAATTACCTGCTGGCCCCGGCTTCACAATTTGATGTCACGGTTGTTGCACTTGAGGATGCTAGTACGGGAAGTGCTCAACTCACCTATCAAAGTAGTGGACTGGATTACATTTCGCCAAGCTCGATCCAGTTTTCGCCAGGTGTGCCCACTGAAGATAAAAATCAAAGCATCCCACTAATTTTTGATGCGGAAAACCAAGCGCACCTTTCCTGGAGCGGGAGAACCTGGCGGGAAATCATTTTAGATTTCAATAGCACTATCCCGGTTGATATTATGGTGAAGGCTCCCGGCTTCGACCAGACATACCGCCTGGAATCAGGAAAAGAAATTTTAATCAAGATACCAATAAAAAGAGATGGCTATTATTTCGTAGTTGGATTTTTGTTATTCCTTGCAGCGACCCTTTCTCTGGGATTGTTTTTTGTTGCCCTTTGGGTTAAAAAATCGAAATTGACCGCGGCGGAAAACAGGGAGGTTGCCCCCTGGGCCTTACGCGACAGTCTTCTTTTGGGCTTCATCACTGCCCTTTCCGGTGCGATCATTCTGTTTGTAGTAATAGCCGGCTTTCACAACCGGTTGTATTCTGATGATTACTGCTACATTGTGAATCTGCAAAACCAGGGATTTGGCAAGGCCATCGTGCATTACCTTGTGATGAATAACGGGCGCTATTCCAGCCATATTTTGGATTTGTTGGGTTTTGGCATCCCTACCGTGAATACGGTGATCGGGCCGCTGACAGTGGTGATATTGGTTGGAAGCAGCTTGCTCTTTTTATTCTGGCAGCTACTTAATCAGTATGCCAGGAGCCTTCGTTTGAAGTTGTCTGCCGCCATCGCGGTAATGCTGGTGGGGTCGATTTTTGCAGTAGTTCCCAACCTGTACGAATCCTTTGTGTGGAATTTGCATGCAATCATTGTTGCCGGTGGTTTCGCTTTAACCTGCATCAACAGCGGACTTTTTATTTACCTTTTGCGGCTCAAAGGGGTTGTTCGGAGGCCCGTTTTATGGGGTGCGCTTTTCTTCCTGCTGGGTCTTGTGGGCGCGGGGTTTTCGGAGGTCAACACTGTTCTGGATATTGTGCTGGCCGGGGTCGCACTTCTTTTTGCGTTGTTTAAAAAGAGAGCTGATGGGCTGCGGAAAAACACACTCTTCCTGCTAATCTACCTCTTTAGTTGTTTGATCGGCTTGGTGGTCATGGTTCGTGTTCCGGGGAGTTCTGCCCGTATGGGAATATTGTTTTCCGCCATGGTTACGGATATCTTCCCATATTTTTATAGTATGGTGAGCACCAATACCCGGTTAATATTGTCCGCTAATCACCCTGTCGCCTTGCCGGTAACCCTGGCACTTGTGCTGAGCGGTTTGTTTGTGGGTTACCGCTTACCATCCTCATTGGTTTGGGCAAAAAAGGAATACTCATTCCTTGAGAAGGTTGGCTGTATACTCTCTCCCTTTTTGCTCTACTGCGTAGCATTTTTCCCATTGGCGTTCTTTCGCGGCTACTTCCCGCCGCGAACGCTGGCAATACCGGTTTGTTTCATTCTGACGGCAATGTTCCTGGTGGCTTTGATAGTGGGTAACCGCTTGCGTGATTATCTGACCAGCGGGAGACTGTTGCGGTTCTTGCTTATAGGTGCGAATATCGTTGCATTTGCGTTTGCCGCAATGTATCTGGTTGGTTTTGTACAGAACGTGGCGCAAAACGCAAAAGAATGGGATGCGCGGCAGCAACAAATCCTTCAGGCTGTTGCGCACGGGGAAAAGGAGTTGGTTATTGCTCCTCTTGACCATCCTGTTGGAACGGATTTTTCCACCACAGAGAATCTGTGGTTAATCCCCTGCGCGGGCGATTACTACGGCATTGATTTGACGGTTCAGCAAAAATGACCCTCTGCGGAAAAAGTCAAGCTTGCTGAATGATTTAACAAAGCACTGTACCTGCTGATTCCTGATGAATCCCGGCAGTTTGTCTTACATATATTTGCAGGAAGGGTAATGCGCAAGGTAACCTTGATATAATGAAAAGGTTGTTTCGACTGTATTTAAGTAATGAGGGAATTGTGTGTATAGCGAATAAGAAAAGAGCTCGAGCTCCTAAATATAGTAGTGTCTGGTTCATGCTGGGAATAAGCATTGTTTCAGGCTTGATATTCTATGCTGTTCTCTTTGGTTTAGGAACCTTGAAGTTTTCAGCGGTAGATTGGATATATATCAATCAAAAGGATCTTCTTCTAAATCAATTGGGATGGGAATGGTTTAGGCAAACTCCTTGGTCTTACCCGGTTGGTTTTTTGAGTGAATTTGGTTTTCCAACTGGTTCGTATGCATCCATGTCTGACCCCATTCTACTTCTGGGGATTCCCTTTAAACTATTTTCTGAGCACTTAAACGACTCATTCCAATACTTAGGTCTGTGGCAATTAATCTCGCTTATTGGACAATTGTTCTGTGGAATGCTAATCTTTCGCGAGTTTACGTCCTCTTTTTTTGCACGATTCCTGGGCGCAAGTTTATTGGTTCTGTCACCACCATTTCTATTTCGTTTTTTCTATCATGTATCACTAACGGCGCAATGGGTTATCCTTTTAGGGATCTGGTTTGTATTACTGGAGCGTAAAAGAAAACTTTGGAGAGGTGGGTGGTTCATTCTGATTGCGCTCACAACAATGATTCACATGTACCTGGTAGTAATGGTGGTCGCTCTTTGGCTGCTTGGAGCATTTCTTCGGTTATCAGGAAAAGAGGCGCTTGGTAGACTGTTCCTGGAGGCTCTTTCTATTATTGCAACCGTGGCGTTCATTGATTATTCTATGGGCCTATTTGCTTTACGCCTAGGAGCGCTTTCTTCCAATGAACTGGGTGATTTTTCTTGGAATTTGAACGGATTTATTAACTCACAAAATTATTCTTCGGTGTTTTCTGATTTAGGATTGAGGAATTTTAAACAGTATGAAGGATTTTCTTACTTGGGACTAGGAAATTTACTTCTTGTGCCTATTGCCACAGTTTTGTACTTTAAAGCACAAAAGTTTGGGCCCCAGTTAGAGAAATTACTTCCATTTCTGTTTTTTTCTATTGGATTGGCGATTATTGCTCTTTCTCAAAAGGCTTTCTTTGGTGTATATACTCTCTGGAACATTGATTTGCCTGAAAAAATTCATGCCCTTTATTCAGTATTTCAATCAACGGGACGATTCATTTGGCCCGTATTCTATCTTATTGTGATTTTTGGAGTTTCCCAGGTTGTTAAAAAATTTCGATTTTCTAGTGCTCTTTTGGTAGTAGTTTTGGCTTTGCAGTTTTTTGACATTTATCCCTTGCTGCAGGCGAAAAAGATTAATACAGAGGCGGTTTATGAATCACCCTTGAAAACGGAATTGTGGCAAGACGCTGCGAGCGCACATGAACGGATAATGCTTTTGCCTGCGCGCAACCCTGTTGGTATTTATGAACCCTTTGCCATTTATACCAGTAAGGCAAGAATACCTTTGAACTTGGTATATGTTTCTAGGGTCGATTCTGATGCTGTCTTTCTTTATGGTGAGAATACACTACGGAATTTAGTAAATGAGGAATCCGATTCTGGGACCCTGTACGTGTTTTGGGACGAAAGCTATGAGACGAATTTGGTGGCGTCGCTACAGAACACGATGATCGTTTGTAAAGTTGATGGGTATACTGTGGGCCTTTCGACTTCAAACCCCATTGCATCTAAGGCACTAGCAGAAAACGAGGTGTGTAGCATTCCCAAGAAATAGCTTTTCACCCCTTATTGTACAGCTTTGGTAGAATGATTATGATGAAAAGAAAAAACGAATTATTTAAAGATGCAATTGTTCTGTTTTTGTTGATCTGCATTATGACAACTGCATTGTTGGAATTATCTCCAATATTGCGTCCTGTGCCTCACCGAGATTCGGGGATTTTTATTTATGGCGGATCGGAAATTCTAAGAGGCAAGGTGCTATATCGAGAGGCGTGGGATGACAAACAACCATTAATTTTTTATCTTGATGCGCTGGGCCTTTGGCTGGGGAATGGATCCTATTGGGGAATATGGCTTCTCGAATTACTTGTGTATTTGATTACTTTTACTCTGCTGTACGTTACTTTTAGAAAGAAGTTGACGCCTCTTGAAAGCTTCATGATTCTGGGGGCAAGCTTTATGGGGGTATTTCGTTATTTCGGAGGTAACTATACGGAGGAATTCGCCGTTTGCTTTGAATTGATAATGGTGGTTCTTCTGTTTGCTGTTTATCTCCCTAGCCTTTCACGATCAAGCCATAGGTTATTGGCTTGTTTCGTTATGGGAGTACTAGCAGGTTTGGCGTACTGTTTGAAGCAAACTTATATTGACGTTGCTTTAACGCTCTGTTTGTTTATTGCATTTATAGCTTGGGCGAAGAAGGACAGAAAAGTTCTAATCGACTTTCTTCTACTTCTTTTAGGCTTCTTTGCCGTTAATATGGTGTTTTTTGTTTATTTTTACCGTCAAGGGGCGCTATCGGATTATTGGAGAGCAGCGTATCTCTTTAACGGTTACTATACTAATCTCGAATTATTGGAGAGAGTTAAAGCATTCCTGGCTGTATTGCAAAAACTTATTCAACAGCCGACATCAATACTGGCTCTCCTCATTTGGATAGGGGTTGTTGGGTTCTCAAGTAGCAGAATCCCATTGTTTATCAAGCGGTTATCTAGGTGGAAACCTGTAAAATGGGTAATATTTGGATTGACTTTGTTGTTGCTTTTTGTGTTTGTCTATGCAAGAGTACGTGGAAAAGCCGAAGGAATGGGATTGTTGGAATATGGGGTACTTGTTTTATTTCTGATTTTTTTCGTATTAGCCTTTTCTCTTTTTCTGATACGTCCTTCCCAAACAGAGCGACTTCTGACTGTTGTAGAAGTAGTAAGAGAAACATCAAGAAAGGTTGGGTGGTCTGATTTCGACCTACCATTGTTCTTCTTTTTCGGTTTTTTTGATTTGCTATTGGTGCTCTTGGCAATTTCACTTTCCGGAAGAATGTACAGCCACTATTTCATCACGTTACTTCCAGCGTTTATTTTTCTATTATCCCTCTTTGTGATTGGTATCAGGCAATTGAGAAAACCAAGTGCGACATTAAGAAACGTGTTTCTATGTTTAATGGTAGTGGTATTAATTGGAGTTCCAACCCTTAATGTAGCAAGGGCATTTTTGAGACCATTCCCGGTTGAACAGGAGACAGATTTTACACTCTCCTCAGCATACGTTCGTGAAAACTCATACGCGACTGACAAAATTCTCATGTGGGGCTATGACGCTGCTTTTTACTATCTCTCAGAGCGGGAGGCAATTACGCGGTATTTTTTCCAATATCCGGCCTATTTTGTTTGGCCACAACAGACAGTTGTTCAGCAGACGATTTATAATGATCTTGTTGTAAACCCGCCTAGGTATGTGGTTGATACAAATTTTACACATCCAGAGTACATGCCTCTTATTGAGGGAAGGACAATGCAGGAGTGTCTTGGGAAAAATCCTTCTGATGGTACAGAGATGCAGAAAATCCTTAATTTTATTTGCTCAAATTATGTTTTGGAAAAAGCGTTTGGCGATATAGACATATATCGGTACCAGCCTTGGGCAAATTAGGACCTCGCACTGGTATAGCAAATGGACTCGATAAAAACGAAAGGCAAAACAATTTAATGTCTCCATATAAATCCATTTGTGTCTTTGCAGCCTCGGCAGACGGCCTTGACCCTACTTACTACACCGCAGCGCATGAAATGGGACGCCTGCTGGCGCTGAATGGTATCACGCTGGTGTACGGTGCTGGGCGCACCGGCCTGATGGGGGCGGTGGCAGAAGGCGCACTGGGCGAGGGCGGGGAGGTGCTCGGCATTGTTCCGCGCGGGCTGGAAAGCCCCAAACTGATCTTTACCACTGGCCTTTCGCGTTTGGAGATCGTTGATAACATCCAGCAGCGCAAAGCGCGCATGAATGGTCTGGCCGATGCCTTCATCTGCCTGCCGGGCGGCTACGGCACAATGGATGAGACTTTTGAGGTGCTCACCTGGTCGCAGATCGGCCTGCACCGCAAAGCCTGCGCCTTTCTCAATACCAACGGCTATTTTGATCACCTGTTTGCCTGGGTGGAACGCGCTTATGAGGATCATTTCATCTATGAGGAGCATCTTGATTTGTATGTTGAGGATGCCTCCCCGCAGCGGCTGCTGGATAAACTCTCTGCTTTCAAATTCCCGACGAATATTGGGCGTTGGCTGGATCGATAATCGTTTGCGTATCAGGGTGGTTGGTAGCTCATGGATATTTTAGAAAACGTGATTGCATATTTCAAGGCCAGCCGGGCGCGGCGCAACTGGCTGCTGGGTGGTATTGTGTTGCTGGCGCTGCTTGTGCGGCTGCTGCTCTTTGGCTCGCCCAGCAAGGACATTACCGATTTCTTTGGTCCCTGGTACGACACCTTCCTGCGCTACGGGCGCGATACCGCCCTGGGGATGGATTTTTACAATTACAGCCCGCCCACGCTTTATTTGTTCGATTTGATGACCGTGTTCACTTTCATCCCGCGCGATGCTGCAATACGCCTGGTGGCGGTAGTATTTGATTTCTTTGCTGCCTGGGGCATCTATAAAATTCTCCGTTTGCTTTTTAAGGACGGGTCAACTGCCTGGATAGGCGCGATAGCTTTTCTTTTTATGCCGGTGATTATTGCCGGTAGCGCCGTGTGGGGGCAAGCAGATATTTATTACCTTTCTTTTTTGATCTGGATGTTGTACTTTTTACTGAAAGACAAGAACCTGCTGGCAACCATTGCGTTTGGGATTGCCTTTGCATTCAAATTGCAAGCGTTGATGGCGGCTCCACTTTTTTTGATTTTGATCGTGGGCCGAAAGTATCCGCTCTACTGGCTACTGGTGGTGCCGGCGGTGTATTTTCTTTCGGTGGTGCCGGCATGGGTTGCCGGGCGGCCGCTGGGGGAGCTGTTAACAGTTTATCTCTCGCAGTACGAGCAGTACACGCTGCCTTCCGCGAATGCGGCCAATCCGTACATTTTCTTCAACTGGGTGAGCGTGAACGACCGCTCACTGGTGGCATGGATTGGACTGGGAGTCACTGCTGCGTTCATGCTGGGTTATCTCTTCCTGCGCATATTCAAGTGGAAAGGGGTAGCCCCTAAAGACCTGGTATATGATCTCTCACTGCTGACACTTGTACTTCCGTTTCTGTTGCCCAAGATGCACGAGCGTTATTTCCTGCCGGCAGCGGTATTTTTGCTATTATTGATCTTCTTTGATCTACGCGCTTTGTGGCCGGCGCTGTTGTGCCAGGTGGCTGTTTTGATGTCTTATATACCTTACTTCACACGCTGGTCGAATGAGTGGGTGCATGTGGGGGCTGTGCTCAACCTGGCGGCAGTAGTGTGGCTGGTGATGATGTACGTGCGGCATATGCGTCATCCTCAGGGGAGGAGATAGGGAGGTGAAGACGCTCACTCTGAAACAATTCCTCATCGCGCTGGCGGTCTTCACACTGTTGCTGTGTCTGGCTTATTTACCAAAAATTACCCATGTAGGCTACCTGCAGGATGACTGGAACACTTTATTCGTTACCGAAAACCGTGGTCCAGGCGAGTTGGTTTTCCACTATTCCATTGATCGCCCCCTCCGCGGATACTTTAGCCTGTTAGAAGTTCGTTTGTTTGGTACTAACTTGCCCTTTTATATCATCACAGCATTTTTGTGGCGTTTGGTTGACACTGTGGTTGTTTTTCTTTTACTGATGTTTGTTTGGCCTGAGAACTGGCTGGCAAATTTACTAGTTAGTTCATTGACTTTAATCTATCCAGCATTTCACGAACAGGTGAATGTTTATGAGTATCAAGCGCACCTCTTTTCAAGGATGTGTGTTCAAATTTCGATATTGCTGAGTTTAATCGCTTTTTCTTTTCGGAAGTGGTGGCTCAAATCCCTTGGATTGGTTTCTTCTATCATGCTGGCGTTGCTATCCTACGGGCTGATGGAGTACTATGTGGGGATGGAAGTGTTGAGGCTTGCCCTTTTTATGGTTCTCTATCATCGCACTAGGCAGCAGACTCAGTGGTTTAAAGCGGCTGCATTTGAAGCACCATTTGTCGTAAGCGCGGTAGGTTTTCTCGTTTGGCGCTTGTTCTTTTTTGAATCCAAACGAGCCTCTGTCGATGCATCTGGGATGCTTTCGGCTTATAGTTCTCCTGTGCCAATGGTGTTGGAAAACTTACGTGATTTGGTATTGAATTATTACAGATTGGTGATTTCTGCATTCTATAAACCGCTATTGGTCTTTGGCAAGTACCTGGATGCAAGTGATTGGGTGGTTGGAGTCTTGCTGGCTTTACTGGCAGGATTCTTGATGGTGTTTGTTTGCTATAAGTTGCTGCGCGATGATAATCGCGAACAAAAAACGGAAAAGGGTCCTGCTTTTCCGTTGACCTTGATTCTGGTTGGGTTAGCAGGGTGTGTTGGCGCACTGGTTCCTGTGATCTTTGGTGGGCGCGAAATCACCTACACCGTTACTGGTGATCGATTTTCTTACCCGGGTTCAGCTTCAGCGGCAATACTGTTAGTTGGCTTGATCTGGTTGCTGCGGCCATACTGGTTACGTGTTTCTATGGTCGCAGTGTTGATTTTCTTTTCCGTGTTGACACAATTCTCAAATGACGTGATCTTTGAAAAGAATGGTGATCAGACACGTGCGGTGTGGTGGCAAATGAGTTGGCGTGCCCCACAATTGAAACCGACCACGATGCTGACAGGGCACATCTATTTGGGTATTCTGGACGAAGATTACACTTTGTGGGGGCCAGCTAACCTGATCTATTACCCTGGCAACCGAGATGTGGTAATCACTGCCGAAGTGCTGGACCCCACCACCGCGCCGCTTTTTGAAGACGGGAAGAAGGCGCTGGCTGAGCGCAAAGGTATCGAATTTGAGAAAGATTTTGGCAACCTGCTGGTGCTCAGCAAAACCGAGAACGCCTGTTTGCACCTGATTGATGGCCAGCACCCGGAGTACTCGCAGGCTGACGATGCCATTCTCCGCCAGGTGGGGGAACTTTCACAGCTTGGGCGCATTGATGTGAATTCTGATTATGCTCCCGCGCCTCGCAAAGACTTATTTGGCAGCGAACCGCCACACGACTGGTGCTACTACTATCAGAAGGCGCAGTTGGCACGACAACAGCGAAATTGGCAGGCTGTAGCTACCCTGGGAGATGAGGCGATTGGAGCAGGGCATGCGCCGAATGACCCGATGGAGTGGTTGGTATTCATGCAGGCATTCGCTTACACTGGCGATGAACATTACCAAGCCACATTGGCGGCTGTGACTGCTGATGCATATAGTCATAAAGAAGCCTGCACGGTATTTCAAACGTACACAACAGAAATGGGTGGAACCGTAATGGCTGCTGCGCATGACACATTGCTAAAAGATGTTTGTGCGACTGGAAAATAACCGTTGGCAACACGGGATATCATAATGGCAGTTGTTGGGAGGCGGTCTTGAAAAATGTCTTAGTCACCGGCGCGGCCGGGTTCATTGGCGCGAACTTTACCCAGCACCTGCTAAAGAACTTCCCGCAGGTAAACGTGACTGCGTTGGACCTGCTGACCTATGCTGGCAACGAAGAAAACCTGGCGCCCTGCCGCACCGATCCGCGGTTCACCTTTGTGCATGGCAGCATCGGCGACCGGATGCTGCTGGATAAGGTGTTTACCGAACAGGCTATTGACACCGTGGTCAACTTTGCCGCCGAGACGCATGTGGATCGTTCCATCCTTGGGCCGATTCAGTTTTTGGAGACCAACGTGGTGGGCACGGGCATTCTGCTGGAGGCAGCGCGTGTTGCCTGGAAGGGCAGGCGGGCCGATGAGGTGCGCTTCCATCACGTTTCCACCGATGAGGTTTTTGGTTCACTGGCTCCCGGCGAACTGGCTTTTATGGAGGACACCCGGTACAGTCCCAATTCACCTTATTCTGCCAGCAAAGCCGGCAGCGACCATTTGGTGCGCGCCTACGCTCATACCTACGGGCTTTCCATCACCATAAGCAATTGCACTAATAATTATGGCCCTTATCAATTCCCTGAAAAACTGATTCCCCTGATGATTCTCAACTGCCTGGAGGGTAAACCATTGCCCGTCTACGGCGATGGCCAGCAGATCCGCGATTGGTTGTATGTAGTGGATCACTGCGAGGCGATTGCGCTCATCCTTGAGCGAGGCAGGGTGGGGGAGACATATTTGATCGGCGGGGATAACCAGCCATCTAACCTGGAAATCATTGAGATGATCACTGGCATAATGGATGAGCTGCGGCCTGGCTCACCCTGGCGACCGCATTTCAGCTTGGTGCAGCATGTGGCAGACCGCCCCGGGCATGACCGGCGCTACGCGATGGATATTTCACGTATGAAAAATGAATTGGGATGGCAGCCACGGGTGACCCTGCCGAATGGGCTGCGCAAGACCGTGGAGTGGTACTTGGCGCACCCCGATTGGGTCAACCACCTGGTGCAAAGCCATTCTTATCAAGACTGGACAAAGGCTAACTACAGTAACCGCGGGGAGGAAAAATGAAAGGGATTATTCTGGCTGGCGGCAGCGGCACGCGCCTGCACCCGGCAACGCTCTCGGTGAGCAAACAGCTTTTGCCGGTGTACGATAAGCCTATGGTATATTACCCGCTTTCAGCTTTGATGCTGTCGGGCATCCGCGAAGTGCTGGTTATAAGCACCCCGGAGCACCTGGGTGCTTATCGCATGCTGCTGGGAGATGGTTCGGGTTGGGGGATGCGTTTTGAGTACAAGGCACAGGAAAGCCCGCGCGGTCTGGCGGATGCTTTTTTGGTTGGTGCGGATTTCATCGGCGCAGAGCCGGCGGCGCTACTGCTGGGGGATAACATCCTCTATGGCAGCGGACTGGTGGAAAAACTGCACGAGGCGGCAGCCATCACCAATGGAGCAGTGATCTTTGCCTACCCGGTGAAAGACCCGGAACGGTTCGGTGTGGTGGTGTTGGATGAACAACAGCGGCCTATCTCGCTGGAGGAGAAACCGCGTAACCCACGCTCAAATTATGCTGTGCCGGGGTTGTACTTCTACGATCACCATGTGGTCGAGTACACCCGGAGGTTGAAACCTTCAACGCGCGGAGAGTTGGAAATCACCGATCTTAATAAGATTTACCTGAAACGCGGCGAGCTGCAGGTGAAGGTGCTGGGGCGCGGGATTGCCTGGCTGGATGCCGGTACGCCGGAAGCCCTGCTGCAGGCTTCCAATTTCATTCAGGCGGTGCAGGAACGCCAGGGATTTAAGATTTCCTGCCCGGAAGAGATTGCCTTTCGCATGGGATTTATTGACCACGCGCAGTTAATGAGATTAGCGAAACAAATACGTAACCCGGAGTATCAGAAATATCTGGAAAGCCTGATATATTAATAGGAAAAATCGCGGAGAAAATAGTAATTACTTTCTCCAAATTCAATACGAAAAACCCAATAAGGTGGGCAAAAGTGAGTAAAAAAGGCATAAACATAGTTTATCTGGTGCTTTATTCTTTGCTGGGTATTGCTGGCGTGATGACTTTGCTTTGGGAAAAGAGCGAGGTGAGTGAACTAAGTCTGCTGGGCTATTCCTGGCAACGTATAGGCATGGCAGTAGTGGCGATTCTATTTATTGCCGCAATATTGGTGCTCACGTACAGGTGGTATTGGGCAAGCGATTCAAGATATCCACAACTATCTCGTTTGAAGAGCAAGTTCCTCAATGATTCAGCACTCCAAAGGATTGTTTTTTGGCTGGTAATTACGATCGATACGCTTGTCATACTTGCAATTCTGTACATTTTTCAAATCCCCAATGATGGACGTATCCCTTATCTCCGAAGGGCATTTGGACTTATTCTCACATTTGAGGGAGCTACGTTGTTACTCGCAAGTCGGATTCTTGGTTTGCAGTTCGACGAAATTAAAAAAGGAGGGTTTCGTGGATTTGTAAGATTTGCCTTCTATGAAATTGGTTTTGTGGGTGTTGGTTATTTTTTATTCTTTAGGTTTGCAGACAAGGCGATTGAATTAATTAATCCTTATGTAAAGGGCATGATCTGGGTGTTGATCATTGTTTCTGGAATGGTGGTTTATGAAATTTTGTTCGTAGAGGCAGCAAAAAAAAGGACGCACAGGATTTGGGAAACGGATTGGAAATACTACCTTCTCTATTTTTTGATCATCGGTATTATTCTAAGCCTGGGCCATGTTGCATTTGGGGTAAATGACGATTTTTACATTATGCAGATTGCAGCTGGCTGGATAGATGGGATTCCTGACCCGCACCTAGTATACACGAATGTCATCATTGGTTGGGGATTGAGTTCGTTGTATCAGATTGCGCCAAATGTGCAGTGGTATGTTTATTATTTACTTGTAACTTTAGTGTTTTCTGGACTGATTATCCTGAATGTGGTGCTGTTTTATGCCCGAAATAACAAAGCCTTTGCGGCTATTCTATTCGGTATTACTTTTTTTCCATTTGTTTTTCGCTTTACCTATACAAGCATCTCGATCTTAGCGTCACTTGCAGGGTTTGCTTACCTGTTTAAAATCCACGATCAAGAGAATGGCAAGAAGTTTGCCAGGAGTGTTCTCCCAATTCTTCTGGTCGTTTTTGGTGGTTTGATTCGCTTGAATGGAATGTTCTTGGCGGGCTTACTTTTAGTTCCGCTGCTTGGGTACCGTGTGTTCTACAGGAAACAGACGTCAATTCTCTATCCCCTTATCCTTTTAATAGTGTTGATTGGCGCCACAGTATGTGTGGATCGTCTTGCTTATGACCGAGTATCTGAATGGAAGGCATATCAGGCATACAATTCGCAAAGAGGAAAGATTCATGGCACACCAAGATTAAGCCTGAACAGGGTCGGAGAAACTTTCTGGGATGAGATTGGTTGGAAAATATCAGGCTACGGAATGTTTGAGGGCTGGGTTTTCTTTGACACCGATGTTTTCACTGTCGATTCCTTTGAAAAAATAAACAAAAGCTATCCGATACTTGTAAATGATTTAAACACTGTTACGGAGATGTTTACAAGCGCTTTAAGAAACTACAAAGCCGAGGTTTTTCTTTTGCTCTTTTTGTTATCAAAAGCTTTGATTCAACGAGGGGAGAGAATTGGGATAAAGCTAGCGTGCTTAAGTTCGGGGTTTGCTTTATTGGTTTATGTAATTCTATTATTCTTTGTGCGTGCCCCTCTCTTTGTTGTTGAACCAATGATTTTTTATATTGATCTTGTTCTTGGGGTCGCATTGCTTCAGGATCGTAAAGTGGATGGGTTGAGGTTGGGAAGTGCACAGGTTTCTTTCTCCGTTGTGCTAATGCTCTTTTTAGTGGCCCAGCTTATTGTTTTAACCGAAACAAACACTGCAAACAATAACGACGCAGAAGGTTTTACCAGGATGGTGAGTACTATTGAAAAAAGCCTCGAAACGGAATCCGCTCCGCTGGTTCTGTTCGAAGGTGGGGATGTTCCCGTTGAGCGGATACCTATATTTACCGCAAAGAATTTTTCCTTTCATGCATTGCCAATAGGCTGGCTTACGCAGTCCCCACCCTATAATCACCTCTTGTCTCAATACGGAATTGAGAACCCGGTTGTGGATATTATTGACCGTCCTGATGTTTATTTGATCGGGACACAGGAAGGTGTAATCACCAATTATTTAAAAGAGGTAAAAGGAATTGATGCCAAATCTTCTCTTGTGGCCGAAATACCAGTAGCCTTGTATTATTTCGACCATATTGATTTGGTGCGTATTGAATCAGCAGATTAAATCAAGGGATTTTTGCTTATACTTATTTGGAATCAAATCCAATGCCACCTCTGCTAAAGAGGGTTAGGAGCACTGTCTTTGAAAAAATCAGCGAAGGTCATTTTTTACATTCTCTTCATTACTCTAGTGGTAGGGTTATTTGGCGCAATGTCTTTCCACTTCCGCGACAAAGGTGATTTTGGCGATCATCAGGAATGGATTCAACAGCTGTCGCAGGATGGCTACATGTACAAAATCCCGCATTCCCTTTATCACAAACTGGTGGTGGTGGTGCGGGCACTGCTTCCGGCCAACCTGCTGGTATGGTTCAGCCCGTGGGTCAAGCAAGTGTACGACCTTAAGTCTTTTGTGATCTCCAGTATCATCCTGATGACGCTCACTTATCTGGCCACGGCGGTCTTGCTGGTGCAGCGATTATTGAGGGAGTGGAAGGAAGCGCGCACCAAACAACTGGAATGGTGGGCAGGGTTAGGCGCGCTGGTGATCATGCTGGCGGCTCCGGTGTTTATTTTCTCGTTGCCGCGCATGTTTTTGGGTTACGCTGCCGGCAACCGTTTTGACAGTCCTACTTACATTATGGCAAAACCATTCATCGTCCTCACTTTTTTTGCCGTTGTGAATCACCTTTTTGGCAAATGGCGCTGGTCTAGTGCTCTATGGATGGTGGGGTTTATTTTATGCGCAACACTGGCAAAACCTAATTTCACCATCACCTTTTTGCCCGCACTTGCTATCGTTCTAATTGTTTTTTACCTGCGCCGCTGGAAAGAAGTGAACTGGTTTTACGTAATTTTCCCACTGGGGTTGACGGCACTGGTAGTCATTGCCGGGCAATTTGTGATCAATTATGTTGGCGCTCGCGGCGACCGGGTGATCCTGGCTCCTTTTGAGGCTGTACTGGTGCTGGACGGTACTCTGGGCAGAGTATTCCTTTATCTTTTCATGTCGTTGCTGTTTCCCCTGTCTTTGACTGTTTTCTATTGGCGCAGCGCACGCAAAGACCTTTCAATGCAGCTGGCATGGGTAAACTTTTTGGTGGCACTGGCCTTTGCTTTCTTGCTCGGGGAAGAGATCAATATGGGGGTGGCGAACTTTTGGAACTGTGTACAGTTCGCCACCTTTGTATTGTTCATGGCCAGCGTAGTGTTCTTTGGCAAGCAAGTGATTGAATACCGCAAGCGCAATGAAAAACTCAGCTGGCGTGAATGGAGCAGCGGGACTCTCGTGGTGCTGCATTTCCTTTGCGGGCTGGTATATTTTGTTTCAGCGCTGTTCTATAATGGAATTGTAAAAATCTAAACGAGGACCATCAGGATGAATGAAATCATCGACCGCATCGATGCCCATTTCTTGCAGAATCGTAAACAGCGAAACCTGATTCTTATACTCGGGATATT
Source organism: uncultured Anaerolineaceae bacterium (assembly GCA_937897615.1). GTDB lineage: Bacteria > Chloroflexota > Anaerolineae > Anaerolineales > Anaerolineaceae > UBA6107. Next base: position 89,129 of record CALCNO010000032.1, on the reverse strand, counting down.
GCTGGCGCTTGCAATTCGCGTCTTTTTCTTGTGGGTGCCCAGTTGGGATATGGGTGGTATCCAGGCAGCGTGGTACGATGAGCTAATCAAGGTGGGCCGAATCGACGCCTTTGCGAAGATCTTTTACAACTACACGCCAGCGCCGGTGTATTTGATAGACATTGTGACGCTGTTCCGTTTCATCCCTAAAGAACCGGCAATGAAGCTGATAACATTCCCGTTTGATTTTTTTGCTGCCTGGGGTGTTTGGAAGATTCTGAATCTAAAATGGAAAAACGGCTTTTTGCCCTGGGCAGGATTTTTAGGCTTTCTGTTCCTGCCTACTGTTTTTGTAGAAAGTGGCATGTGGGGGCAAACCGATATCGTTTTTGCGAGCTTCCTCGTTTGGTGCTTTTACTACATCCAAAAAGAGAAACTTTGGTGGGCTTTTTTCTTTTTATCTCTTTCGTTTTGCTTCAAGCTGCAGTCGTTGTTTTTAGGACCTTTGTTGTTATTGTTGTTTGTACGAAAAAAAATCCCCTTTTACTACTTTTTCGCAATTCCTGTAACCTATTTCGTGTCGGTGTTGCCCGCATGGATCATTGGCTCCCCCCTCAAGGATCTGCTCCTTACTTATTTTCTGCAATTTAGTGATTATCACGAGTTGACCAAAAGAGCCCCTAACCTGTATATGTACCTGACGGCGAATGTGTTTGACCCTTATTACCGCGTTATTGTCATTGCGGGTATTGTGGTCACGCTGCTCGTTATCTTTGGCTACATTATCCTGCGTACGGTTCGCTGGAAAGACCTGGGAAAGAAATCACTGGCTTTTGATGCTGCTTTATTTACTCTTGTCATTCCATTCCTTCTGCCAAAAATGCACGACCGCTACTTTTACGCTGGCTGCGTCTTTTTGTTTATTCTGAGTTTTTACGAGATACGCGCGCTTGCTCCGCTTGTCCTTGCACAGATTGGCTCGCTGTTGGCCTTCATTCCATATTTTTCCGGCTGGTCTACTATATTTGTGATGTTTGGTACACCTTTTATGCTGGTTGCGGTAATCTGGCTGGCGCTCTTAACGCACAAACACCATCTTGGCTTGCAAAAAAACAGCGCTGCGGCTGCTGAATTGGCTGGTACAGGATGACTTGTGGTTTAATAGAGTCTCGGTAAAAACTATGAAAAACTCTCTGCCTTCTATTTCTGTAATTGTTCCGGTGTATTGCGGCGAAGCCACGCTGCCCGAGTTAGTGCAACGCCTTACCGCCACTTTGGATAAGGTTACCAGTGCCTATGAGATTCTTTTGGTGAACGATGGCAGCCCTGACCATTCCTGGGGCGTGATTGAGAGTTTGGCAAAGAAATGCGGCGTTGTGCACGGCGTTGATCTGATGCGCAACTTTGGACAGCACAATGCATTGCTGGCGGGCATCCGCGCGGCGCGCTACGAACTGTGTGTAACCATCGACGATGACCTGCAGCATAACCCGGAGGACATTCCGCAGTTGCTGGCCAGGTTGAACGAGGGGTTTGATGTGGTGTATGGCGCTCCGCTGGCAGAAAAGCATGGTCTCTGGCGTGATATGGCATCGGTGATCACCAAAGCCACCCTGGCAACGGTGATGAATGCCTCTTCGGCGCGGCATGTGAGTGCTTTTCGCATTTTCTACACCCGCCTGCGCGATGCTTTTGTGCAGTACAACGGCCCGGCAGTTTCGATTGACGTGCTGCTGACCTGGGGAACTTCTAGATTTGGGTATGTGCAAGTCAAACACGAAAAAAGGACTTATGGAACGTCGCATTACACATTCCGCAAATTGGTGGCACATGCGTTCAATTTGATGACCGGGTTCAGCACCATCCCGTTGCGCCTGGCCACCGGGGCGGGATTTTTCTTCATTTTGTTTGGCATCGGCATATTCTTATATGTGTTCATCCGCTATCTGATCCAGGGTGGGGCGGTGCCGGGCTTTACCTTCCTGGCCTCCACCATTGCCATATTCTCCGGGGTGCAGTTGTTTGCGCTGGGAATCATGGGGGAGTACCTGGCACGCATGCACTTCAGGTTAATGGATAAGCCAACCTATGTGATCAAATCTACCACCGGGAAAACGGAGCGATGAACACTTTATCAGTAGAGTTTTTGGAATGGGACAGCAACTTCTTTGGCAAACGCATTGCCCGCATTACTTCCGGCTCTCTTGCAAGCGATGAGGCTGTGGCTGTAATTGAATGGGCCAGGCAGGAGAGGATAGATTGCCTGTACTACCTGGCGAGCGGCCTGGAAACAAATTCCACCACCGCGGCAGAAATAAACGGTTTTCATTTTGTAGACTTGCGGGTTACCTTTGTAAAGGATTTGCGCAAGCCGGAGAAGGCTTTTGTGCCGCAATGGCACATCCGCCGCGCGGAGGAAAGCGATCTGGCAACCTTGAATGAAATGGCTCGGAATGCCTTCCAGTTTTCCCGTTTCAAGGTGGATGGCCATTTTGACCCGCGCAAAGCGGATGAGATGTATGAAGTGTGGATCGAAAACGACCTGCGTTTGCAGGGCCATGATGTATGGGTGATCGATGTGGAGAACAATCTGGCGGCCTTTACCAGTGTGAGTTCCAAAGCCGGCACACAGGCACAAATTGGGCTGGTGGGAACCCGGCCTGCCTGGCGCGGCAAAGGGCTGTCGCTTGAGTTGCAGCGCTTTATCAGTGAAGAGCTGCGGCAAATTGGTTTTGAGCAGGTAGAGGTAGTGACACAGGGTCGTAACATCCCTGCGCAAAATCTGTACCAGCGCGCCGGATATTTTGTGCGGTCAATTGATTTGTGGTATCACAAATGGTTTGAGTGAGGAAAGGCAACCCACATGGCAGAAAACTTCATTCCATTCAACCGGCCTGCATACGTGCCACAGGAACCTGAGTATATCCGCCAGGCGCTGGAAAGCGGGCATCTCTCCGGGGATGGCGCGTTCACCAAAAGGTGCAGTGCCTGGTTTGAGCAGGGGATGGGAGTAGCCAGGGCGCTGCTGACCACCAGCTGCACGCACGCTCTGGAGCTATCGGCGCTGCTGCTGGATTTGCAGCCGGGCGATGAAGTGATCGTCCCATCGTTTACATTTGTATCCACGGTGAATGCGTTTGTGCTGCGAGGTGCCAGGCCAGTCTTTGCCGATATCCGCCCCGATACGCTTAATTTAGACGAGTCCAAGCTTAAGGGCCTGATCACGCAAAGGACGCGGGCGATCTATGTGGTGCATTATGCCGGGGTGGGCTGTGAGATGAACCCCATCATAAATATTGCGCATAGGCATAATGTTCCTATCGTAGAGGATAATGCGCACGGGCTCTTTGGCAAGTACAAGGGCAGGGGATTGGGCACCTTTGGGGTGATGGCCACGCAAAGTTTTCACGAAACCAAGAACATTTCTTGCGGTGAGGGCGGTGCACTGTTGATCAGTGATCCCGCTTTTGCGGAGCGCGCTGAGATCATCCGTGAGAAAGGCACCAATCGCAGCCGCTTCTTCCGCGGCCAGGTGGATAAATACACCTGGGTGGATGTAGGGTCAAGTTACCTGCCGTCTGAGATTCTGGCAGCAGTGCTGTGGGCGCAACTGGAATCTGCTGAAAAAATCCAGTTGCGACGTGGAGAGATCTGGAAACGCTATCAGCACGAACTAGCCGGCTGGGCAGAGGAAAATGCGGTGCAATTGCCATTTGTGCCAAACTACTGCGAACAGCCTTATCACATGTTTTACCTGCTCATGCCCGGCTTGGAAGTGCGCACACGTTTTATTGCCTACATGAAGGAAAAAGGGATTCTGTGTGTTTTCCACTATCTGCCGCTGCACCTTTCGGATATGGGGCTCAGGTTTGGCGGAAAAGCCGGCGATTGCCCGGTGACCGAGGACATCAGTGACCGGCTGGTGCGCCTGCCGCTCTTCTATAACATGACCGACGACGATCAGGAACGCGTCATCGATGCCATACAGGCATTTCAGACATAGGCAACATCATTCAGCGTTAATATCAACCTTCGCAAACGAATTGCTCGAGCGGGCCTAGTTGCACTCCAACTGCAGGTACTGCGCCCGGGCTTTTTCAAGTTCGGCATCCCCGGCGGGCAAAGAGTTGATGTAATTTTCCCAGGTGTGGCAAACTCCGTATTTGACAACGCCATCTCCAATGATGATGCGGCTTGAAAGTTCGGCAGCCTCGTCAAAAGACCCAAGGCGAAGGCTGGCATCGATGTAGGGATACCATTCCGTCAGGTCTTTGGGAGCGAAGCCAAGTTGCATGGCCTGCTGGATGAGGTCGTATGTTTGCGCGTAGTCGCCGGTCTGGCGGGCCAATTCGGCTTTTTCAAAGTAATAGCACCAGGTATGGGCGGGTTCGCTGCCAAAGAGAAAAGCCGGCGGGGTCTTTTGCGAGGCACCCGCGATGATGGTATCCAGGTTGGAAATCCCGGTGGCGTCCAGCATGGGTTTGGGGTAAATGTCTACAACTGCTTGTGCTGGCGTGAAGTTTTTATCCAAAACGCGCAGGCACCCGCCGCTTTTTCCGCCTACCATCAGCGCCTGGTTGGTACTGCCGCTGAATGTGTAGGTACGGAAGTCGTAACTAATCTCATGGTTGGGAGAAAGTTCGGCGATAGCCCCAACCTGCGGCGAGTTGATGAATACGAATACATAATCCAATGTGCGCGTGTCGGCAACGACCTTATCCGAATAGACCCACTGGATTTCGGTGGTTATGGCGTTGCCGCTGAGGTAATTCTGGTAAGGCAGGCCGTTGGACATGATGGTCGTTCCGGGTTTGATGTCGGGGGCGCGCCAGACCAGTTGCCAGATGAGATTGCGTTGGTAATCGGCCATTGTCTTGTACTGTGCCATCTGGTTGTACTGGAAGGCCGCACTGGAGGCCACCAGCACGGCAAGGAAGATGACCTGCAGCGTGCGGCTGCGGGCAAACTGGTTGATGAGCCCGGCCAACAGCAGGCAGCTTCCCATCAGGTAGGCCAGCAGAAAGCGGTCATACGGGTAGCGCGGACTTACCTCCAGATCGGCGGCCCAGAAGGGCATCAGGGCCACCACTAGGGAGATAGCCGCCAGCCAGAAGGACTGCTTGCTCCAGGTGTCCGCCTCGTTTTCCTGCTCCCCAGCGGTATGGCGGTTGAAAGAGCGCAGCCATAAGGCCAGGGCAGAGAAGACCACCAGTGCCAGCACGATCAGGCTGAGGCCGGCCCTGCCAAAGGCGGGGTAATTGGCCAGATTAATGGTTTGTGTCCATACGTTGACCGTGGAATCCACAATGGTTTGCACCAGCTTGCCGGCGGTCTTCACCAGTACTTCCCGCAGCGAGCTGGAAAGCTGGCCCGTGATGGCAACGGTGTGATTCACCGATTCAAAGAAGAAGGCCCGCCACAGGGTGAATCCGAGAAAGGCTGCCAGGTAAGGCGCCCAGTATTTCAATGTTTGCCAGAAGCGCATTTTGCGCAGCGGTACAATGCCGAGGAGAGCGATCCACAAAATAACCGGGCGGACGAGTTCCAGGCCGCTGTAAAATTCCGCGGCGGCAAACGAATAAAAACCGATGAGAATGGAGAGAATGTAATTAAGCCAGAAATGTTTTCGGTCACGCACCGCACGGATCATCAACGTGAAAGAGAAGAACATCCCCGCCAGGCAGACATAGAAGAAGGAGTAGATAACAATGATCCAATGCTGGATGAAGCCGGGAAAGACCGCCGCCAGCAGAGCCGCCCAGGTGTTCTGGCGGTTGTTCCTGGGCCACAGGGTGTTCAGGAATTGCCACAGAGCCAGTGTGCACAGCCAGCGCGTAAGCAGGCCGAAGATGTGCCATACCAGCGGCGATTCTGAGTTGAAAAGCAGCGCGTTGGCGGCTACGTAGAAGTAGCCCATCAGGGGCCGGTCAAGCGAGAAATATGCCGGGTATTGCCCTGCGCCAAAGGCGTGCTTGAACCAGATCAAGTACCAGTCGTCCATGAAGTACCCCATCGCCGGGATCATCAGGCCAAAACTGAGGATGGTAAGGATCAACAGCAGCCAGGGGGTGAACTTGCGGGAGGTAATGAAAGTAAGGACTTTGTTCATGAGGGAGGTGCCTTTCAACATGGGTTGAGATAATTATAACTGACACAATATTATGCTTGAATTGCGTTATCAATTGTGCTAGATTATATATGGAAGAGTTTTTCCTATTCTGTTTTTAATCTGAGTATATGGAGGGATTTATGAGAAAGCATGCAATGACTGGGCTCAGTGTGTTGTTGGTTGTCGCGTTGCTGTTTGGGGTCCCGGGCAGCGCGAGAGCTGAAGTAGGAGATGATCCTATAGTAACTCCGGTTTCAGGGGATATGGAGTTTACCACAGAGATCATTCCTATTGCTCAATTACCCGGAACGACCGAACTTAATCAGAAATTACTTCCGGTTGGTTTTCCCGAAGGAGAAGCGCAATTTGAAGGCTCGGGTGTGATCGTTAAGGGAATGGAGTCTGGAAAAGCGACGGCCTGCTTTACGATCTCTTCGGTTAAGGTTTCTCAGGGGTGGGGTGGAAAGGTGGGAATGTGGAATGGGAGCAAGTGGGTTTTGTTGCCAACCACAATTACTACTGCCGATGAAGCCATATCCAGTACTGCGTGCACAACGATCACCGGTGATGGGGTTTATACCTTTATCAGTTGGGTGGTCGATCCATCCAAGTTGCCAGCGATGAATGAATGTCCGTTTGATTTTGGAATTGAGGGCTTTTACATCACTGGCAGTTGGACTCCTTCTGGAACTGGTTATACTGATTCGATCATCGGCATGGAATTCTATTCCACAGAGGATATCAGTGGATTGCCGGTAACGGTTGAATTCTTGTATTCGACACCGGCAACTGATTCGGAGGGTGTGCCGTCTTTCTCGTGGGCAGGCACAGCCACAGGTACAGCCTTTCTTGATAGCGCTCCATTCTATGGCATGGATGTTTCGCCGAACATTGACTATTTTAGGACCTATGAACCCCATTCCGAGTTCTATAAAGTAACCATCGGGGTTTGCTATGTGATCGCGGAAAGAGTGTTCGCCTCATATTAGATTGATTCGCAAAAGTTAATTACCCCGGTACTGACCAAAGCCAAAAGAGGGAGTTCTGCTCCCTTTTTTGTTTAAATGATCGTTTGTATTACTTCCGATTATTTAAACAAATCAGAAGTAATCATTTTTACCACCGAGAGAGTATCTTTTCTGCAGGATTTGCGGTATAACGGATAGCATTTGAAAGAGCTATCCTATGAACTTCAGGTATCTGTTCAAAAGTGCGCGCAAGTGGGTCTCTGAACTGACGGTTGGCGGCTCCTGGGGCAAAACCCAGCCTGCCGCTGTGCAGCGTAATTTGCATTGGTTCTGGTTTGACGGCCTTTTTGCCGCGGCACATGACAACATCTACGCCAATTACATCAGTCTGTACGTGTTGGTGCTGGGCGCAACTGAAGTTCAAGTAGGCCTGATGAGTTCTTTTTCCAACCTGGCCGCGGCACTGCTCCTGCTGCCGGGGGCATTTATTGCGGAACGCTTTGTCAGCAAAAAGAAAGCTGCAATGCTCTTCATTGGCGGGCTTTCGCGGCTTTCGATCCTGCTGCTGGTGTTTGTGCCCATGTTTTTCAAGGGCGCCAGCCTGGTGTGGGCGGCGATCTTCTTCTCTGTACTGCGCGATAGCTTTGCCAACCTGGGTTATCCGGCATGGATGGCGGTGACCAACGAGATCGTACCCATTGAGGGACGCGGCCGCTTTTTTGGCTCACGCAATTTCATCATGAGTGTTGCGGGTATTCTGGTCACGCTGCTTATTGGCAAGCTCATCACGGTGTTCACCGGCCAGTTGGGCTATCAGATCGCCCTTGGAGTGGCTTTTGTGATGGGGGTCTCCTCGGCTTTCAGCTATGCGCACATAGGGTCACGCCCCTCTCCTTCCCCGCTTGAGGGCGGAAAAAAGTTGTCTTTGCCCCGCCTGTTCAATGATCTGCGGGGTCAATCTCAGTTTTTGCTGCTGGTGCTTACTGCAGCCATTTGGAATTTTGCCATCAATGTTTCAGCGCCGTTCTTCAACGTGCACATGTTGCAGGAATTGCACTTTACTGCTTCTCAAATTGGCCTGCTCAACGCAGTGGTCTCGCTGAGTGCCTTGCTGGTACAGAATAAGCTGGGCTCGTTGGTAGATCGTTTTGGCGCGCGCAGGTTGCAGTTGTTGAGCATGCTCCTCATCCCCCTGTTGCCGCTGGGCTGGATCTTTGCCACAAAGGTGTGGCATATTGCTTTGCTGAACGTTTTTAACGGTTTCTTCTGGGGGGCTTACAACCTGGCCTCTTTTAACCTGTTGCTTGAGTTTATGCCTTCTGACAAAGTCCCCTTGTTTTCCGCGGTTTACCAGGTGTTGGTGGCGCTTTCGCTGGCGTTGGGCGCTCTGGCTGGCAGCGGTGTAGTGGCGCGCTGGGGGTTTATTGGCGTGCTGGTGGTCACCATCATCATCCGCTGGCTGGCAGCGGGCCTGTTCTCGCGCCTGGTGCCGGCACAAAACACCGCGGCTTCAAAAGCCTGATCGCAAAGCACTCCCCTCCCCCGCCAGGTTTGGTAAAATATCCATGTGCCTTTATCAGACATGGTCATTCGCAGCAAGTTACTTCCCCCGCAGCCACACCGGGGGATTTTCCACCGTGAACGCCTGGATGCGCTCATTAAGGGAACGTTTGGTTCCCCGCTCACGCTCATCCATGCCGGTACCGGCTTTGGCAAGACCACTGCGCTGCTTGAATTAAGCGCCCGCTACAAAAAAGTCTTTTGGTATCAGATCACCGAGCCTGACCGCGACCCGATGCTCTTTCTGGCACACCTTCTGGTGGCCTGTGCGCCGGGTTCTCACGATTTGCTGGAAAGGCTGGAAAAAAGCGGCCATGCGGCTGCCCCGGCTGTGGTCACTGCGCTGCTCAACCAACTCACCCTTGACCTGGAAGAAGATGCCGTCCTTATCCTGGATGATTATCACCTGGTGAGCGACGTAACCGATATCAACCACTGGTTCGAGCAACTGGTGGAAAACCGCCCTCCCCGCCTGCACATTGCCATTGCCTGCCGCAAGATACCCGAAACGCCGGCGTTCATCCGCTGGCGCGTAAAAGCTACCCTGCTGATCATTGACCAGGGGGATTTGTCATTCACCGTTGAGGAGATTAGCGATCTGTTCTCCGGACTGTATGGTTTTCCCATCACCCCGGCGCAGGCACAGAATATTTATTCTTACACCGATGGCTGGATCATTGCGCTGCAAATGATCTGGCAGCGCCTGCAGGCCAGCCATACCAGGCAACTGGACAGCATCCTGGCAGAGCTGCCTACGCAGCTTTCCAATTTGTTCAACTTTCTGGCGCAGGAGGTTTTGCACCGCCAGGCAGCGGAAGTGCAGGAGTTTCTCCTCTCCAGTGCAGTGCTGCGCCAGCTGGACGCCAATGCCTGCAATGCCCTGCTGGGCATAAGCAACAGCACCGAATTGCTGCATTCACTGGTGGAAAAAGGGTTGTTCACCTTCTCGGTGGATGAGGTGACTTACCGCTACCAGCGCCTTTTCCAGGATTTTTTGCTCGATCAGGGCAAAAATGACCCGCAGAGGATGCACGATCTGCACAAAAAGGCGGCGGAGTTCTTTATCAGCATCAGCGACCCCGAAGAAGCCATCTATCACCTGTTCTCCTGCGACGAAAATGCCCGGGCGGCTGATCTCATTGAAACGACTGGCTTGCATTTGCTGCAGATCGGCCGCCTGCGCACCATTTCCAAATGGATCGAGAGACTGGAAGACGGGCTTTTGGATCAGCACCCGCGCATCCGCATCCTGCAGGGGGATGTGCAGCGCTTCCGCTCGCAATTTGAGGACGCCATCAACTCTTATGCGCGCGCTGAGAAGATCTTTTCGCGCCAGAAGGACCTGCACGGGCGCAGCCAGGCGTTGCGCAGCATGGCCCAGGTTTATCTGGATACCATCCGCCCTCTCAAGGCTTCCAGCCTGCTGGAAGAGGCCCTGGCGCTGCTGGAACCCCAGGAGCACCCGGCCGAGGTGGCTGACCTGATGGATCAGTTGGCCGAAAATAAGCTTAATATGGGGAAACCGGAAGAGGCGCGTGCCATGCACAAAGAGGCCAGCATGTTGCGCTCTGAATCTGACCCGGATGACATCTACCTGGAAGCCCGCGCCATGCTGCGTACCGGCAGGCTGTTTGAGGGGATCAATCAGCTCGAGGCTTATTACCTTGAGGAACCCGATCTGCAAGGGCGGCTGCGCCCGCAGCGTTTCCACCGCGAGGTGCCCCTCCTGCTTTCCCTCATCCACCTGATGCTCGGCAACATCGAACAAGGCGAGTATTTTGCCCGCCAGGGTATGGAGGTTGGGCGTAAACTGGACTCGCCTTTTGTAGAGGCGGTCGGCTTGATGCGCCTGGGGCATGCGGCCCAGCTCAAGCCTTTTCGCCCCTGGCAGGCACAGCGCATGGAAGCTGCGCGCGACTATTACCTGCAAGCCATTGAGCGCATCAAACCGTTCAATGTGGTGCGCGTGCAGGTGGAGCCTTTGTGGGGTTTATGCCGCTTTTATGGTTACCAGGGGAACCTCTCTGAGGCGCGCCGTTTGGCAGACCAGGCTGTTGATGTGGCTGATTCCTCCGGGGATTACTGGTTCGTGGCGCTGCTGCTCACGACAATGGGAACATCCTATGCGCTGGCCGGCGAATTCAGCCAGGCGGAAGAATGGCTGCAGAAAGGCATAGCCCGTTTTACCGATGTGGGCGACCAGTTTGGCAACCTTGCCGCCAGGGTGGCGCGGGTGTTCAACCTGTGGCAAAATGCCAGCCAGGTGGAAGCGCTGGAGGAATTTGCCCGGGTAGCTCCCCTGCTCAAACAACTGAATTTTGGCCTTCTGCTCACCCGCCCCAGCCATCTGGGGCTGCAGGATACGCAGCCCTTGCTTCCGCTGGTGTTGGAGGCCTACCGTAAAGGAATTGAAAAGGAATGGCTGGCTGGGTTGTTTGGTGTGGTTGATTTGGCTGTTTTGGATTATCACCCTGGTTACGAATTGGCTATACGCACATTAGGGAAGTTTGACGTCTGGCGCGGCAAAACGCCCATCCTCCCGCGCGATTGGCAGCGCGAGAAGGCTCGCCAGCTTCTTCAATTCTTTATCATCAACAACGGTAAGTGGGCTTCTCGCGAACAACTGACGGACCGCCTGTGGCCCGATTTGGATGCCGACGCCGCCGCCCAAAACCTAAAGGTGGCCTACAATGCCCTCACCCGCGCGCTGGAACCGCTGCGCGAGCCGGGCCAGGCGCCCTTCTTCATTACCCGCCATGACACCCTTTATGGCATCAATCCCGCTGCCAGTATCGCCCTCGATACCGATGACTTTGCCAGGTTAGCCGCCTCAGACTCCATCGATGACCTGCAGGCAGCCCATACCATTTACCAGGGCGATTACCTGTGCGAAAGCTACGCCGACTCCTGGTCGGCTGGCACGCGGGAAGAACTCCGCGTCACCTATCTGCAGAGCGGCCTGCGCCTGGCGACCCTGTTCTTTGAAGCCGGCAAGTGGGACGACTCCATGCGCATCTGCCACGACCTGCTGGCAGTGGATCCTTGCAACGAGGCGGCCTTCTGCATGCTGATGCGCTGCCACGCGCAACGCGGTAATCGTTCTGCGGTGCACAGCGTATTCCAACGCTGCACTGCCGCCCTGCGAGAAGATTTAAATGTAGAGCCTTCAGCCGAGACTGTTGCGCTTTACAGGCAATTGACCCAATAAAAAGAGCGCCGGAAGGCGCTCTTTTAGATGACATTTCCCAAAACGGTTATTTAGCTGCTTTACCCTTTACCGCGCTGCTGATTACGTTCCAGCCCTGTTTCCAGGCTTGCTTCCAGCCTTGTCTGCGCAGGTTCCAGGTGCCCACAATCCCATAAGGGATGAACAGCACAAAGATCACATATATGGCGCCCAGCACAAAATACGCCGATTGGCCGATGAAGCGCGTCAGGCCAAAGTCCAGCAGCTTGTACACAAACGCCCCGATGATGGCGCCGCTCATGGTGCCCACGCCGCCGATCAGCACGATCAACAAACCGGTGACGGTGAAGCCCAGGTCGGCAATGCTGGGGATGATGGCCGGTTGGTAGAGGGCATGCAGTGTTCCTGCCACCGCCGCGGTAAAGGAAGAAAGCATCATTGCCACGATCTTGAAACTGGCCGTGTTGAAGCCCAGCATGCGGGCACGGTCTTCGTTCTCGCGCACGGCAATGCACACGCGGCCGGTTGGCGATTTGATAAAGCTCTTGTACAGGATGTACATGACCACCAGGATCACCAGCGCGATGAAATAAAAGCGCAGTTTCTCCATGGAAGGATTGAGGAATTCCGGCACGGCGTAACCCTGCAGCCCCACATCCGAGCCCGTCCACTTGGAGAGATCGGTGGAGTTGATGATGATGTGGAACACCGTTGCCAGCCCCAGCGTGACAAGCGCAAAGGTGATGCCTTTCACGCGCGGCAGCACCAGGCTGAACAGCAGCGCCTGCACAATGGAAGCCACAAAGATCAATCCTACAATTGCCCAGAACGGCAAATGGGTGAACTTGAGCAGCATTCCGGTCATGTAAGCGGCTACGGCAAAGAACATGGCGTGGCCAAAGGAAAGCAGGCCGGTAATGCCAAACAACAAGTCGTAACTGAGGGCAAACAGCGCCAGAATGCAGATCTCGATGCCGACCCCCTGGATGAACTTGGAATAAGTACCGGTATTGTTCCACACCATCAGCGGCGAAGAGCCTTCAAACAGCCCCACCACAAACGGCAACACCAGCATGGCCAGTAAAAAGATCCAGATCGAACGATATTCGCGGAAAATGGAGAGCTTTGGCTTGTTCATCGTTAATCCTTTTTACCCATAATGCCACCCGGCAGGAAGAGAAGCACGATCACCATCAGGAGCACGGTGGAAGCCGGCACCAGCGGCGGCGAGGGTTTGAAAACAATATCGGTAAAGGGGATCGGAATACCGATCTGCCCGTATTTGATGATGAATTGCTGCACCATGCCCACGATCAGCGAGCCAAGCGCCGCCCCCGGGAAGCTGGTAAGCCCGCCGATGGCCAGCGCGATCAGCGCCGAGGTGAGCAGGGTTTCACCCATGCCGGTGCTCAGGCCGTTGGACGGCGCAGCCAAAATGCCGCCAAAGGCTGCCAACCCCACACCCAGGGCAAACACAAAGGTAAAGATCTGGCGCACATTGATTCCCAGGGCCTCTACCATCTGGCGGTCCTGTACGCCGGCGCGGATGACCATGCCGATGCGCGTGCGCTTGAGCAGCAGCCATACCCCAATCAGGACAAGGATGCCGATGATGGGGATCATAATTTCGTCATAGACGCGAATACGGCCGCTAAAGAACTGCACAGTGGCACACTTGTTTTGCAGCCACGCCGCCAGGCTGGTTGCCGGGCAGCCCTCGCCGGAACCTTCCACAATGGATGGCCGCGGCATGATGAATCCCGGCCTGCCCCAGATGGCCTGCACCATCTGCACACCGATTGTGCTGAGGCCGATGGTCAGCATCAGTTGATAGATCGGGCGGCTGTAAAGCGGGCGGATCAGCGTGGTTTCCATAGCCGCTCCCAGCCCCACCCCACTCAGGATGGCGGCAATGACGGCGATCAGGAAGAGCCAGGAGGTATCAATCTTCACCAGCCAATCGGTCAACGGGGTATTGAAAACGATCCCCAGCACCGCTACGGCCAGCAAAAGTGCCAGCACCACGTAACCACGCCAGGGTTTCTTGGCGGCGGATTGCAATTCCCCGCCGAGGAGCTGCAAGCCAAAAGCGGCCACCACGCTTGCCAGCAGCAGGCCGGCAAAAGCCAGAATGGGAGAAATCTTGGCAAATGCCAAATTATCCACTGGCAGGCGCATGCCTTGATCGGCAAAGAACGAATATGTCACCGGGCTTTTGGTGTAATTGTTCAAGTCCCACATAGCGATGGGATAACGCTTGAGGATAATCACCGCTACCACCACTGCCACAACAATGGCGCTCCAGGCAATCACCTTGCGCACAATCGGCGTAACTTTGATGCTGCGGGAAAGCGGATTAAAGAAATTCTTGATCACCAGCGCCGTCAGCAGTAACGCGATTGGCGAGAGCAAGTCCACGAACGTATCGGGGCGCACAAACACCGTCCAGCCAATGTACGCGCCGATCATGTAGAGGGTTCCATGTGCCAGGTTGAGCACATCCAGCAGGCCAAAGATGAGTGAGAAACCGGAGGCTACCATGAACACTACCGAGCCGGCCGAGAGGCCGCGCAGCAGCGTGGTGTAGAAATCCTGTGCACCCATCTGGCTGGCGGAAAGGGCAAAGAATACCACCATAATCAGCAGGGTGACCAGTAAGGTTGAGTTCTTTCGCGTAAAGGTTTTCATGGCATATCCCTAGGCGGCGCCCAAGTACTTGTGAATGGTGGCTTTGTCTGCGATCAAGTCTTTCATCGTTCCCGCCTTCACCGAGCGCCCCTCCTCAATAATGACGTAATACTCCGCCAGTTTGCTGGCCACCAGGAAGTTCTGCTCCACCAGCACCACGGTGGATTCCTGCGCCAGTTGGCGGATGACATCAATCATGTGCTCAATGATCACCGGCGCCAGGCCTTCGCTTGGCTCATCGATCAGCAGCAGTTGATTTTCCGCCACCAGGGCGCGGGCAATGGCCAGCATCTGCTGCTGCCCGCCTGAAAGGCGCGTACCCGGAATGGCAATGAATCTCTTGAGATCGGGAAACAGGTCAAAGATGAAGTCGCGCTTGCGCAGGTAATCGCCTTTTTGGCGTTCGGCAATCTTGAGGTTCTCTTCCACCGAAAGGTCGCGGAAAATGGCGCGATGCTCCGGCACAAAACCAATCCCCAGGGCAGCAATGTCGTAAGGGGGCATCCCCTGCACTTCCTGGCCTTTAAAGATCACCTTCCCCTGGCGCACAGAGGCCAGCCCCAGAATGGATTTCAGCGTGGTGGTTTTGCCGGCGCCATTGCGCCCCAGCAGCGCCGTGATCGAGCCCTGCGGCACAGTCACATCCACCCCCTGCAAAATGTGGTACTGGCTGATAAAGGTATGAATTCCTTGCACTTCGAGAATATTGCTCATCGAGACCTCTTACCGTGATCAAATGTGGCCTTGCCGGCAAGCCTACAATTCATAGAGCCCGCCAAGATATGCAGTCTGCACTTCTTTATTCTTGGTGATCTCCGCCGGCGTGCCCTCGGCTAACTTTTTGCCCAGGTTCATCACCGTGATCGTATCTGAAATGCTCATCACCACGTTCATGTTGTGTTCCACCAGAATGACCGTTTTAGTGCCGTCCTTCTGGATTTCCTTGATCAGCTTGATCAGGTCGGGCACCTGCTCGGCGGCCATGCCTGCGGTGGGTTCGTCCAGCAGCAGCACATCGGGGTCCGGCGCCAGGATCATGCCAAGCTCAAGTTTGCGCTGGTCGCCGTGCGGGAGGGTGCGTGCCTGGGTCAGGGCTTTTTCCTTCAGCCCCACTTTTTCCATTACCTCCCACGTACGTGCTTCGCAGCGCGTGAGGCGCGCCGCATCCATAAACAATTTAAAGTTCCCTTTTTCCATCGCCTGGGAAGCAAGGCGGATATTTTCAAAGACAGTCAGGTTCGGAAAGATATTGGTGATCTGGTAAGAGCGCCCAATGCCGTGGTGGATGAAAAGGTGGGCGGGCTTGCCGGTAATATCTTTCCCTTTAAAGAAAACTTTACCGCTGGTTGGTTTCAGGTTACCGCTCAGGAGGTTGAACAAAGTGGTCTTCCCTGCCCCATTGGGCCCAATGATCGCGTGCAGGGTATTGGCGCGCACCTGCAGGCTCACATCATCCACTGCCGCCAGGGCGCCAAAATGCTTTATCAGGTGTACCGTTTCGAAAAGGATTTCGTTAGCCATCGTTCGTTCCAGCCTCGCGTAAATAGAAATTGCGTCAAATAAAATAAACAAGATTCCCTAAAGGCCTTTCGGCCTTTAGGGAACGGGAGTGCTTAAAACTTACTTGCCACTGAGCGTGCCATAGGGCAGGCTGCCGCAGCGATCCTTGAGTGTCTCGGGGAGCAAGCACGGGGGTTCGGGGCGGGTGGTCTCTACATAAGAGTAGTAGGCCTGGGTGGTATCGGTGAGGTTCTCGAGCTTGAGGATGTACATATCCTGGATGGCTACGTGATCCTCAGGGCGGATGAAGATGGTGCCCTTGGGGCCTTCGAAGGACAGGCCTTCCATTGCGGCCACGAGTGCATCGCTGCTCACATCGCCGTTGGTCTTCTTGAGGGTCTCCACGACCATGATGGCGGCGTTCATGCCGTCAGCATCGAAGAGGTCAGGATGCACGCCGTAGCGGGCAACTTCCTGAGCCACAAGGAAGTCATTGGCAGCGTTCTTGGGGGCAGACCAGTGATAGAGGATACCATTGGTGGTGCCGATTGCATCCTGGTACCACAGGGGCATCAACACATTGTCGATGAAGGTGGCAGCAAGGGCCATCTTGTCGTTCAGGCCGGCATCAGTAGCAGCCTTGGCCAGCGCGGGGAACCCGGAACCAGCCCAGGTGACAATGTAGGCTTCGGCGTTGGATTGCAGCAGGGTGTCCACATACGGGGTGAAATCGGTGGTGGTGGCAGGAGCAAACACATCATCGGCCACAAAGGTGCCGCCATCGAGGGTGCAGGCATCGCGGAAGGCTTCGGCGGAGCCGTGACCAAACGCATAATCCGGGGCGATCTGAACCAGGTTCTTGTAGGTCTTGGTCAGATAAGCGCACTCGTTCATGGCGTCCTGGTAGTTATTGCGGCTGGTGCGGAAGGTGTATTCGTTGAAGTCCTTGCCGGTGATGTCATTGGCAGCAGCGGGGGCCACGATCAGGGGGATCTTGCTCTGTGCGGCAATACCCTGGAGCACGGTGGTGTTGGCGGAAGAAGCGGTGCCAACCAGGAAGTTCACTTTCTGGACTTCGATGAGTTCGTTGGCGATGGTGGTGGTGTTCTCAGGCTTGCCACCGTCATCGCGCACGTACACGGTGATCTCGCAGTTATCCAGCTTGAAGGTGTTCTCCTGTGTTACGGTGACGTCGAACTTCTCACCGGCAGAGCCGGCTGCACCGGTAGCGAATTCCATGCCCAGCATAAAGGAGCGGGGCATCATCACGCCGTAGATGGCCAGGGCGCCGGTCAAGTCGGTGATCAAACCAACTTTGACGGGTTCAGCGCAGGTCAGGCCGGCGGGGGTCGGTTCCGCAGTGGGGGCTTCGGTTGCAACTTCGGTGGGAACCTCGGTTGCGGGTGCCGCGGTCGGTTTGGCGCATGCTGCAAGGAGCATGGCAAGCACGACGATCACACTTACAAGAGTCAACAACTTTTTCATTTCAAATCTCCTCCATATAATTTTTGTTCAAAATTGGATGGTAGTTCTTTAATTATCGCCTATTTTGTCGAATTTTCACCTCCTCCTGTTCTGGCTCTGAAGTTAGCGCAGAGACTGGTCCGGCACAAGCATAACTGCCTGCCCGGCAATGACCTGGGCTTTTTCCTGGTTGTAACAGTTGGTGCGAAAGGTAGCCAGGTGTTTGGCCGAATCGACAGAGATCAGCTCGATCACCGTTTCGACGCGGTCGCCGCAATAAACCGGCGCAAGAAATTCATACTGCATGGTGATACATTGTGAACCTTCACCGGGGACGCGCGTGTTCAGCAAGCCCCCGATGATTCCCACCAAAAATAACGGATGTACCGCCAGGCGCGGTGTAGCAGGTTCTCCCGCGCTGGCAGCACTGTGAGTTTGCGGGCGGTTATCGCCCACCAGACCAGCATACAGGGCAGTCTCCCCTTCAGTGATGACCTTGGTGAAGGTCTCCTGCAGCCCCGGGTAAAGTTCTGGTATTACATTGATGCTCATGCAACAACCTCGCAATGTTTGAGCACAAATCCCATCACGGCGCTGTTAAATGCCGCCGGTTTTTCCAGGCACACTGCGTGCCCCGCGTGCGGGATGATCAGCAGTTCTGCACCAGGGATCTCACTGGCAATGATCTCAGCATATTTGCGACTTTTGAGAATATCCAGTTCGCCTACCAGCACCAGCGTGGGGGCGGTGATCTTTTTCAATTCCGGCGTGAAGTCGATCTTGGCAAACGCCAGCATCAACTGCTCGGCCGCCTTGAGGTCCATCTGGTGATACTTGCGCCGCGAGGGTTCCAGCATATTCTGGTTGGCAGCAAGCCACGGCTCAGAGAAGTTGGCCGGCAGCGTTACCTCAAAAAGGGTATCGGCGTCGTTGTTGTGCAGCGCGCTCAGCCACGAGGCGCCCATCACCTGCAGCATTGGGTCGATCTGGCTGACCGCCGAGGAAATGATCAGGCTGCGCGTACGCTGCGGGTACTTGAGCGCAAACAACATGCTGATCTCGCCGCCATAGGAGATGCCACCGATGTGGGCTTTTTCAATCCCCAGTGCGGTCAGCAGTTCGGCGAGATCGTCGGCATGCTGTTCCATCGAATAAGGTCCCTGCGGATGGTCAGACTGCCACATGCCGCGGCAATCGTAGACCAGTACGCGGAAGTGCTTCTTTAGTTCCGCCACCTGGTAACCCCAGGAGGCCGTGGACATGAAGATGCCATTGGATAGGACGACAACATCCGCGCCTTCCGGGCCGTGAAGCTCGTAATAGATCTGGATGTCATTGACCTTCTGTAGTGGCATGGTGTGCTCCTTTTATGCCGGTTCAAAACCCAAAAAGGTCTTTTTGGCTTCTCCCTCGCCACGGTCAATGAAGACCACTTTGAGCGGGGTGCCGATCTTGACCGACGCCGGGTCGCAGGAGTTGACCCCCAGGATCTGAGCGCTGATCATCGGGCCTTCAGCAGTTTTGACAACCCCCACCGTGTAGGGGTTCTTGCGGTCGTAGCCGGCTGCGATCATGGCGGTGGAACCGCTGAGGATATTGGTGAAAGCCACCAGGGTGCCCTTGCCGCTGAACTCCACCCACTCCATCTCGGTGGAGAAATTGCTGGGGTTCAATGGGCGCGGCGGCAGATAAACCTCGCCGGTCTTGGTATCGCGCGAACCCATCAGGTGGTGTTCGTTGAGATAATTGTTGAATGCCGCAATGGTGAATTGGTTTTCCATGCCTAATCTCTCCTCTCAAAGATGTGCACCACACAGGTCTGCCCGGTGCCGCCCACATTGTGCGTCAGGCCGTATTTCAACGTGCCCGGCAACTGGCGCGGGCCGGCCTCGCCACGCAACTGCTTCCATACCTCCACCACCTGCCCCACCCCGGAGGCGCCCACCGGGTGCCCCTTGGATTTGAGGCCGCCGGAGAGGTTGATGGGCATCTTGCCGTCGCGGCTGGTCTGGCCGTCTTCGGCCATCTTGTAACCCTCGCCGGGTTTGAAGAAACCCAGGTCCTCAGAAGCGATGACCTCGGCAATGGTGAAGCAGTCATGCACTTCGGCAAAGTCAATGTCTTTGGGTTTGATGCCGGCCATCTTGTAGGCCTGCTCCCCGGCCAGTTTGGCCGCGGGGATGCTGGTGAGGGTGGAGCGGCTGTGCAGTGCGCCATCGCTGGCCTGTCCGCTTCCTGCTATGTAAATGGGGTGCTTGGAGTATTTCTTGGCCAGGTCTTCACTGACCAGCAGTACGCAGGCGGCGCCATCCGATACGGGAGAGCAATCGTAGAGGCGCATGGGCCAGGCTACCACCGGGTTGGCGCGGTCGTCGTGCATGAAGGCCATCTCGTCCGCCCATTCCGGGATGGGCAGGCCCTTCTTAGCAGCGCTGGCTTTGCGCATTTCCATCAGGGTAGAAACCTTCTGTCCAAACTGCGCTTTTTCGTTCAACGAGCCGTGCTCGTGGTTCTTGATGCCGACTTTCATGAAGGTCTCCGGCGTGGCGCCGTAGGCGTTCATATAAGCCGTTGCCATTGAGGCGTAAAAGCCGGGGAAGGTGAAACCCGCGGGGATCTCATATTGCTCATCGGCGGCTGTAGCCAGGGTATCGGTCACCTTCTCGGTGGGCAGGTCGGTCATCTTTTCCACGCCAACCACCAGCACAACATCGTGCAGCCCGGAGGCTACCGCCAGAATGCCCTGGCGCAAAGCCACACCGGCGCTGGCGCAGGCGTCTTCAATGCGCACCGCGGGGATGGGGCTGAGGCCCACCCAGTTGGCCAAAATCGGAGCCAGATGGCCCTGATTCTCAAAAAGGTCACTGCTAAAGTTGCCCATGAACAGCGCCTCGATCTTGCGCGGATCGATCCCTTTGTCCACGGTGCCCAGCATTTCGGTAAAGGCTTCCACAAAGAGATCGCGTGAGCTTTTCCCTTTGAAAGCGCCAAATTTGCTCATCCCTGCGCCGACCAACGCGACGCCGCGTGCAAGTTTCTTCACTGGCATAATCATTCTCCCTTGACTCTAAGATATAACCGACCCGTGCTGGCGTCCGCCGGGGCTTTTTCCCCGGGGTTGCCAAACCCCAACTTGAGGGTATCGTTTTCCACCAGGAAGCGCCCTTCGAATTTTCCCACCAGGCCCAGGCTGTGCTTGCTCTGATCCATGAAGATCAGGTCATCTTTCACCTGATAGGTGCCACCGGAGGTGATGCCCATGGCAGCGTATTCCGATTCAAAAGTGCCGTCTTCCTTGAAAGTAAAGATCAAACCTGCATACGCCTGTCCTTCAGGCTGCTGCCATTTGCCAACCAACGGATTCATCGCACTCTCCTTTTGCTAAAAATGCGGCACGATTCCCAGGCGCATGGCTTCTTCTCGGATCTGCGCCTGGAAGTTGGGATGGGCAATGCGGATCAACGCTTCGGCGCGGTCACGCAGGCACAGGCCCTTGAGGTCCGCCACGCCGAATTCCGTTACCACGGTATCTACATCGTGGCTGGGCACGGTCACTTCAGCGCCCTCGGAGAGGATGGGCACAATGGTGCTGATGCTGTCGTCCTTGGCGGTGGAGCGCAGGGCAATGATGCCGCGCCCGCCTTCCGAAAGCTGAGCGCCGCGGTGCGTATCCAGTTGCCCGCCGGTGCCGGAGAAATGTTTGTAGCCAATGGACTGTGAGCACACCTGCCCCATGATGTCTACCTGCAGGGCAGTGTTGACGCTGACCATGCGGTAATTGCGCCCGATGACGTACGGGTCGTTGGTAACGCGCCCCTGCTGGAACTCCACCCCCAGATTATTGTGGATGAAGTCGTACAGTTTTTGCGTGCCCAGGGCAAAGGCGCCCACCATCTTGCCGCGCCACTGTGTCTTGCGGCGGTTGGTGATCACGCCGGCGTTATACAAATCCACCATACCATCGGTGAACATCTCGGTATGGATGCCCAGGTCTTTGCGGTTCAACAGGAAGGGGGTAATGGCGTTGGGGATGCCACCAATGCCCAATTGCAGTGTGGAGCCATCCTCGATAAGATCGGCAATGTAGCCGCCGATGGCTTCTTCAGCCTTGCTGGGCGGCACCACCGGCAGCTGTGCCAGCGGAGCAGTGTTCTCCACCAAATAGTCCACCTCAGAGAGATGCACCTGGGTATCGCCCAATGTCCAAGGCAGGTTCTCGTTGATCTCCAGGATGACGATATCGGCGGCGTCAATGAGCTGGCGCTCCAGCACCAGCCCCAGCGAGAGCGACATGTAGCCGCGTGCATCCGGCGGGGTGGCGGTGCCGATAAAAACGTTCACCTTGTTCTTGTTGGCGTACAACTTGCGTGTGGAGGCCTGGTGCAGGTTATTGGGGATGTAAGACTCTCGCCCCTGCGCGTGTACCTTGCGGTCTGCAGCGCCGTAGAACCAGTTCTCCACAAAGAAGTGCCCTTCCATGCTGGGATCGAGCACAAAGTTGTAAGAACCCAGCGGCAGGCACACCCATACGTGCACATCTTCCAGGCGGTCACGGTGATTACCAAGCTCGGCAAGCAAACCGGGCGGTTCCGAGGCAGCCATCGCCACCCCCAGCCGGTCGTGAGATTTGATCTTGCTCACGGCTTCCGGGATGCTGAGCAGTTTGGAACGGTAGAGAGCCTGTGTGTCCATAAGTTAAGGCATGATGAACGCGGAACCGGCCTGGTTGTAGCCTACGCCGGAACCAACGAACAGAACCAGATCACCGGAATGTACCTTGCCCTGCTCCCAGGCATCGTTGAATGCCATCGGCAGGCAGGCGGAGCCGGTGTAACCAAAGCGATCCATTACATAATGGGCCTTCTCAAAAGGCAGTCCAAGGGTCTCTTGCACCAGCTTGATGCTGTTGAGGCGCACCTGGGTATAGATCACCAGATCGGCTTCTTTAAGGTCAAAGTTGCCATTCTTGGCCAGCTCGCGCATACGGGCAGGCCAGCCCACGTGGTTCACTTCCGGCGGGAAGGGCGTGACCAGTTTGACCTTGGTGCGCCCGGCCTTCACACTTTCCTCGTTGGCAGGTTCAAAAGTGCCGCCGGAGTAGATGCCCCAGTGTTTGTGGTAGGAGCCATCGGCTGCAAAGGTGGAGGAAACAAAACCGGGTTTGTCGCTGGCGGTGAGGATGGCCGCGCCGGCGCCGTCGCCGTAGAAGAAGGACATCACATCATTCTCCCAATCGGCGAGTTTGTGCATCATGTATGCGCCAATGACCATGACATACTTGAGGTTGGGGTTGCTGGCGATCAACCCGGAGGCAATGTTGAGGCCCGTGGGGAAGGAAGCGCAGGCGCAGCCCACATCAAAGGTTCCGGCGTTTTTGGCGCCGATCTTGTACTGCGCCACCACCGAGGTGGCCGGAGTGATGTAATCGGGGCTGTCGGTGCCCAGGATGATCAGGTCGAGGTCTTCTGGTTTGAGGCCGGCTTTCTGCAATGCCTGCTTGCCGGCTTCGGCGGCCAGGTCTGAGGTAGCCCAGGAATCCGGCGCGTAGAAGCGCGTCTTGATGCCGGAGGAGGCTTCAAACTTCTCGATCACTTCGCCAAAGCGTTCAGCCATCGAAGCATTGGTGCGCTCGATCTCTGGCAAATAAGCGCCGCTGGAAATAATGGTAGCGTGACGGGTCATTTCTGCTCCTCCTTAGCTGCCAATGACAATGCCGCCATCTACGCTGATGGTAGTGCCATGAACGTAAGCGGCCTCATCGCTGGAAAGCCAGGCGTAGGTATTGGCAATATCTTCCGGTTCGCCCAGGCGGCCAAGCGGGGTCTTGGCGCGCATGCCCGCCAGCACTTCCTCGGGCATCTTGGCGACCATCTCGGTCATGATGAAACCGGGGGCTACCGCGTTGACGCGGATGTTGTATTTGCCCAGCTCGCGTGCCCACACCTTGGTCATGCCGATGACAGCGGCCTTGGTAGCCACATAGTTGGTCTGGCCAAAATTGCCGTACAGGCCCACCACAGAGGAAGCATTGAGGATCACGCCGGAGTTCTGCTTGATCATGTAAGGGGTGACCGCCTGCGCGCAGTTGAATACGCCCTTGAGGTTGACAGCAATCACCAGGTCAAAGGCATCCTCGCCCATTTGCTTGACCAGTTCGCCATCCTTCATTTTGACAAACTGCGCATCGCGGGTGATGCCGGCATTGTTCACTAGAATATCCACCCGGCCATATTTGGCAACCACGCCATCCACCCATTTTTGAACTTCGGCGCGATTGGTCACATCCACCTTGTTGAACTGCGCATCGGGGCCAAGCGTCTTGACGACCTCATTGCCCAGTTCTTCGGAAACATCACAGATCACCACTTTGGCGCCTTCACGCGCAAACACCTGCGCGGTGGCTTTGCCAATGCCGGCTGCTCCGCCGGTAATAAGAGCGACTTTCCCTTTTAAGCGCATGCGAAACTCCTTGTTAATTGAAATGCGGGGAAACCCCGAAATATGGAATATTTGGTGCCGCTATAGGATACACGATGGCGGTTACAAATCGGTTACAAAATGGCTGTTGCGGGAAATTTCATCACAAAATCGGGCGTCCTGTTGTAACAGGCAGCAAAAAACACAAGCCCGGAGTAGCCCGGGCCTGTGTCGTTTCTCCTATCCTTGCTACTGGCGGTTACTCTTCCTGCCAGTATCCCCAGAGTGCATAAACGCCCGCTGAAGGGGCCTTGGCGCAGGCCATTTTTTGGCCTTCTTCGTTGGGTGTCCATTGAATGGTGGTGGCAAGCGGCACCCAGGTTTCTCCAACCTGTTGGTAGATCTTGCCCGTCCAACCAAACTGACCCTTGCGGAAGGTCAGGCAGATGGTATCAGCAGCGGAAATATCCAATCCGGTGGACAGCAATTGTTCCCAGGCGTGCGGGGCAGTTCCGAACTTCCACATTGGCAGCAACTCCCCTGCCACATCAGCAGAAGTCCAACTCCATTCCGGTTCATAGACGACCGGGGTTGGAGTCGGAGGTGGGGGCGGCGGCGGGGGCGGCGGCGGATCGATTGAGATAGCCTTAGCCGCGGATGGTACAATGAGCATGAGAAGCACAATCACAAGAATCAGTGCATGACCGAATTTCTTCATTTTCCCTCCCAGGAGATTTGAATTTGCTGATGTTTCCATCAGACAGCTATTATTGTAGTGAATTTGCGTTATGATGCAGTTAACAAATATCTTAACCCGGTTGTAAACCCGGAACTCCAAAATTCAAAAGGTTCTCACCATGCCCAAAACCAACCCTATTCTCAAAGCTTATCTTGATGAGCGCAGCAGCGCCCTGCTTTACCAGACCCTTTCCGAGGTCGAGAAAGACCAACGCCTGGCCGAGGTATATGCGCGCATTTCCCAGACCGAGGTGGGCCATGCCGAAAAATGGCAGCAACGCGCCAAAGAAGCCGGCATCACCCTGCCGGAGTACAAACCCAGCTGGCGCACACGTACCCTCATCCGCCTGGCGCGCCGGTTTGGGCCGCAGATGATCCTGCCAGCCCTGCAAAACATGGAAGCCACCGGCAACAATGAGTACAACGCCATGGAAAACGCTATGGGCATGCAAGCACAGGAACAATCGCATGCGCGCCTGCTCACCCAGATCACCGGCGCCGTGAGCGGTGGACTTTCCGGCGGTGTGTTAATGCAACTGGAAGGGCGCCACCGCTCGGCAGGCGGCAATGCCCTGCGCGCTGCGGTGCTGGGCGCCAATGATGGCCTGGTCTCCAATCTCAGCCTGGTGATGGGCGTGGCCGGCGCCACACTGGCCGGCAAGGGCGTGCTCATCGCCGGCGTGGCCGGCCTGCTGGCCGGCGCCATCAGCATGGCCCTGGGCGAATGGCTCTCTGTGCAGTCCTCGCGCGAACTTTTTGCTCACCAGATCGCCACAGAAAAGGAAGAGGTTGAAACCGCCCCGGAAGAAGAGACGGAAGAACTAACCCTCATCTATGAGTCACGCGGGATGACCCGAGAGAATGCAGAGCTCCTGGCCAACCAGGTAATGACCAACCGCGAGACCGCCGTAGAGACGCTGGCGCGCGAAGAATTAGGTGTGAACCCCGAGGAACTCGGCGGTTCCGCCTGGGAGGCCGCCATTACCTCCTTCTTTCTCTTTGCCGCAGGCGCCATCCTGCCCGTTGCGCCGTTCATCTTCACCTCCGGCATGACGGCAGTGTACATTTCCATTGGCCTCAGCGTGATCGGCCTGTTTGCCCTGGGCGCGGTGATCACCCTCTTCACCGGCCGTACTATTCTCTATTCTGGCATGCGCATGGTCATTTTTGGCCTGCTGGCGGCCGCGGTGACCTTCGGCATTGGGCGCCTCATTGGCGTCAGCATTAGCGGCTAAGGTTCACTCCCCTTCCCCACCGGCGGCATGGGTTCCTGATGCAAAGCGTTTATAATTTACTCGGTTAAGCGCCGTCATTCCTTCATTTGAGCGAGGTACAGCCAACAATGGACGTGAACAAAATCCGCCAAGACTTTCCGCTTCTTGCAGATAAAGGTGTGGTGTATTTTGACACCGCCTGCCAGAGTCTGCGGCCGCAGCAGGTCACGGATGCGCTGAGCGAGTACTATACGCGTTTTCCGGCGTGCAGCGGGCGCAGCATGCACCATCTGGCCGCCGCGGTCACGCAAAAAGTGGATGAGGCGCGCACCGCTCTGGCAAAGTTCCTCAACGCCGCCAGAAAAGAAGAGATCGTCTTTACGCGCAACACCACCGAGGGCGTCAACCTGGTGGCCAATGCTCTCTCTTTCAAACCCGGCGATGTCATCGTCATTTCAGACAAGGAACACAACTCCAACCTGATCCCCTGGCAAAAACTGTGCCGCCAAAAAGGCACTGTGCTGCGCATTGTGCCCACGCATGCCGACGGTACATTTGACCTCGATGCTTATGCGAAGACGCTCGATGGGCAGGTACGTCTGGTGTCTCTCGGGCATACCTCCAACCTTGATGGCGTTACCATCCCGGCCGCCGAGGCGATCAAGCTGGCGCACCAGGCCGGCGCGCTGGTCCTGCTGGATGCCGCCCAATCGGCGCCGCACCGCCAGATCAACGTGCGCGCGCTGGACGCCGATTTTGTGGCGTTCTCCGGCCATAAAATGATGGGGCCTTCCGGCACCGGTGTGCTCTACGGCAAGCTGGCGCTGCTGGATGAGATGGAACCCTTCCTGGTCGGCGGGGACACGGTGGCAACTTCCACTTACGATTCTGCCGAGTTCCTGCCGCCGCCGGAGAAATTTGAGGCCGGTTTGCAGGATTATGCCGGCATCATCGGCCTGGGCGCTGCCGTGCAGTACCTGCACAAGATCGGCTTTGAGGCCATTCAAAAACAGGAGTTGGAGGTCACCCGCACGCTCGATGAGGGGCTGCGCCCCATGCCGGGGCTGCACATCATCGGCCCGGCAGACCCTGCCCTGCGCGGCGGCATCACCACTTTCTACATTGACGGCATTGATTCGCACCGCATCGCCCTGATGCTGGACCAGATGCGCGGCATTATGTGCCGCTCCGGGCAGCACTGCGTACATTCGTGGTTCCACGCGCGCGGCATTACCGGCTCGGTACGCGCCTCCGCTTACGTATATAATACAGTGCAAGAAGCGCAGCTACTGGTAGAACACCTCACTAAAATTCGAAAGGTACTCTAGCCCATGTTTTGTATTGTCGCCTTTATTGTCCTGTCCATTTTGGGCATCTTCAGCGCAGCCAACCGCCGCCTGGCCAAAGAGGCGCTGGATTGCGTCTTCCGGCGCATCACCTTCCGCCCGTGCAACACCGGCTTTGACGAAAAGATGAAGGCCAAAATCCTGGGCAAAGTGATCATGCGCTCGGAGAAACTGGCCGGTTTCATCAACAAGCGCTTTGAGGTGCTGGCGTGGATCTTCTTTGTGATCTTCCTGGGGGCTTCGGTGATGGCGGTACGCGGGCTGGTGCTCTTTTACACCACCGGTTCCTGCAACGGTGTGAACTCTGAGGCCTTCTGTGTCTTTGACCCCACCGGTGCCAATAACGAGGTGTCCAGCGTGGATCAGGCCTGCTCCGCAGTCCCAAAGACCATTGAAAGCCTGACGCTGGACGGCGTGGACGTGGCCAGCTTCCCCACCCTCAACACCAGCAGTACCGAAACGCCGATCATTTTCATTGGCTGCTATTCCTGCGATTACACGCGCAAGACCTACCCCATCATCCGCCAGCTGGCGGAGCGCTACAACGCCCCCCTCACCTACATGGAGTACCCGGTCAAATTGCACTCCGATTATCTCAACAAGGTGGGATACTGCGCTTATCAGCAGGAGCCGTATAAATACTACTGGCTATTAAACGATCGCCTGTTTGAGGCCGATAAAGCTCAACTTGAGGACCAGGCTTTTATTGAGAAAACGCTCACCGAGCTTAATTTTGACATGCCCCGTCTGAATGCCTGTGTGAATGACCCCGCTACCGCCACGCTGGTAGAGAGCCAGATGGAGCAAATCCGCGGCACCAATTTCTACGGTACGCCCACCATCTTCATCGGCGATGAGGTCTTTGTTGGCCCCAAACCGTACCGCGTGTATGCCATTGCCCTCAAGGGATTTTTCTACTGGCTGGCAAAGTAAACACGTGATTTAAAACCCGTAGGGGTGGTTGGTGAACCACCCCTACATTTTTTAACTCTCTTGAATTAATCCCGCTAATCTTCTACAACTGCTCCACCAGGTAATTTTGCAGGCCCATCTGCTTGATCTGCTCAAGCTGGGCTTCGATCCAGTCAATGTGGGCTTCCTCGTCACGCAGGGTGGCTTCCACAAACTCTTTGGTGCCGTTATCGGCTTCGTCTGAGCAGACTTTGACGGCTTTGTTGTATTCCTTGATGGCGCCTTCCTCGGCCATGTGGTCGTTCTTGAGCATGGTTTCCACGTTTGGGCCGATGGTGATCTTGTTAAGTTTGCTGACAACGGGAATGCCCTCAAGGAAGAGGATGCGCCCGATGTGGCGCTCGGCGTGTTTCATTTCCTGAATGGCGCGCTTCTCAATGGCTTCGGCCAGCTTGGAGTAACCCCAGTCATCACACATCTCGGCATGTACCATGTACTGGCTGATCGCGGTCAGTTCATCCGCGAGCAGGAAATTCAGAGTATCAATTACTTTTTGTGAACCTTTCATTATTCACCTCCGTTTGATGAATTGAGTATACCCTTATTTCTTGTATCAGGTCAAATTTTCCCTTTCTTTAGCCTTCCGGTAGCGTGCGAGGTTAATCAAGCCGCCGCTGAGCGCGAGAATCCCCAGGAACAGCAGGATAAGCGAAATTATTAATGACACAGGGGAGCTATTGTCAACCGCCTCTTCCCACCTGTCTCGGTTTTTTTGCATCTCGAGGTCTTCATCGGTAATGACCAGTAGCTGAACCCTTTGCGCTAAACTTTCATCATAGTTTGTAAAAGTTGAGCCGGCGCTTTTTGGATACTCAATTTGCAGCTTTGCATCCGCAGTCAACCAGGTATGGTAGTACTTTGGGTCAACCTTCAGGGTAACTTCCAACCACGGGGTAAATTCATCCACGTCCTGGCTTAAGATAATGACACCCCAGATATCTGAATTGGTTGTAGCGGGAAAACTCTCAGCATACGGAGAAAGGATAGAAAGTTCAGCCCCGGAGCCTGCCCACCAACCTTTTATGGATTTTCTGGCATCGAAACTAACTCGCAGCATGGAACTCCGGTCACAGTGCACAAGGTACGCCGGAATACCAGGATCGGTATTGCCGTATACTGCCGGGAAATCTGCGGCATTCCAGGGAGGGAGAGGAGGTTCGGGAGTTTTCGCTAATCTGGAATAATTCGAATGAATAATCAGGCCCACGATCCCTATCGCGAGTGGAAGGATGGATAAAGCAAAGAGTCCTTGAGTTTTCTCTAAAAACGCCTTCCTTTTATCCATTTTTCCTCATTTCCTGTGAGGTTGCCCGATAAACTACCTGATGATTAAGCCAAAGCGGATAATCCTTAGCATTCATTTTACAACAAGGCTGATGGTGCTGTTGCCAGGCAATTGACCAGAAGGTTGAATGCCGACCAACACGCCCAACCTTTACGAATTGTTTATCCGGTTTTTGCAATTCACCAACCCGGCAAGAGGTACCCTTACTGTTTCCCGCTGTGCGCAGGTGCTGGCCAAGAGCCTGGAAGCAGCATGGAACTGCCTTCAAGCATTCGAGTGGGGTTTCGTGTTACCATTGCGGCAACGTGGAGCAAAACAAATGACAAAAAAAGTCTTTTTCATAACCATTATTTTGCTGGTAGTACTCTTTTTTGTAGCAACCTGGTGGGCAGTGGAAAATCTGGTGCTGCCCAAATCGAGCGGACAAAGCCAGGATACTTATGGTTCCAACACCGTGCTGGCAGAGATCACAGCTATTACCGAAGAAGGCCAGATCACGTTGGGTGATCATGATCAACTTTTTCAGGTGATGGAAGTACGTGCACTGGAAGGAGATTACAGCGGCCAAACCTTTTCGGTCAGTTACGGCAAAAATCAACTGCGTTCCGATGAAATGCGCTTCAAGGTGGGGCAAAGGGTCTACATCATCATCGGCCCAGGTCCTGACGGAACTGCTCGTGCCACTTACACCGATTTCGACCGTTCTAAAATCCTTCTGATCCTGCTGGCGGCGTTCATGCTGGCGGTGCTGGCAATGGGGCGCTGGAAAGGCCTGGGCAGCTTATTGTCGTTGGCGTTTAGTCTTTTCATTATCGTCAGCTATATCATTCCACATATCCTTGCAGGCGAAGACCCGGTGAGGGTCAGCCTGGTCGGCTCAGGCATCCTTTTAGGCGTATCGCTTTATGCTACCTATGGCTGGAACCTCAAAACCCACGCCTCTGTAATTTCAATGGTGCTGACCCTGATTCTCACCGGCACCCTGACAGCGCTTTTTGTCGGTTTGGCACGTCTCAACGGTTATGGAGACGAAAATGCTCTCTATCTCATTCAAATGTCCTCAGTACAGATCAATCCCCAGGGTTTGTTGCTGGGCGGCATGATTATCGGCACACTGGGCATCCTGGACGACCTGGTCACTTCGCAATCGGCCGCGGTAGTAGAAATTCACGGTGCCAACCCTGACCTCAGCTTCAGACAAACCATGATTCGCGCCATTCACATCGGCCAGGATCATGTGGCTGCCACTGTGAATACGCTGGTCTTCTCGTACACGGGTGCTTCGCTGCCGCTGCTGCTGGTGTTCACTCTGGCAAATGGCAGTTTCAGTTACCTGATGAACGCAGAAATGATTGCCGAAGAGGTTGTGCGTACTTTGGTAGGATCATTGGGGCTGGTCGCTGCTGTACCTATCTCAACACTGGTAGCCACTTTTATCATCACCAAGCAGGATCGCCTGGCCCGCCTGGGCCAATGGCGTGTACTGCTGGGGCCAGAGACCAGCGATAACCCCGAAGGTCGTCACGTCCATTAAAAAAAGGCAGCCGTACGGCTGCCTTTTTTATTCTTTGTTCATCGTTTACTGTTTTCCCCCGTGCGTCAGGCGCG
Organism: uncultured Anaerolineaceae bacterium; assembly: GCA_937897615.1. GTDB lineage: Bacteria > Chloroflexota > Anaerolineae > Anaerolineales > Anaerolineaceae > UBA6107. The sequence goes on along the minus strand of CALCNO010000032.1, from coordinate 58,094 downwards.
GGTCGAGGGCGTCGCGCAGGCCATCGCCGAGGAGGTTGAAGCCCAGCACGGTAAGCATGATGGCGATGCCGGGGAAGATCACCAGGTGCGGCGCGCTAAAGATACTATTTTTCTCCTCGCCCAGCATCAGGCCCCATTCCGGGCGCGGGGGTTCGGCCCCCAGCCCCAGGAATGAAAGCGCCGCAGCATCCAGAATAGCGGTGGCGATGCCCAGCGTGCCCTGCACGATCAGCGGGGTGATGGCGTTGGGCAGGATGCGCTTGAAGAGGATGTGCATGGGGCTGGCGCCCAGCGCGCGCGAAGCCTGCACATAATCCAACTCTTTGACCGAAAGCACGGTAGAGCGCACCAGGCGCGCAAAACGCGGGATAGAGACAATGCCAATGGCCAGCAGCGCGTTGATCAGCCCTGTGCCGAGTACCGAGACAATGGCGATCGCCAGAAGCAGGCTGGGAAACGCCATCAGCACATCCATGATGCGCATGAGGACGTTATCCACCGCCCCACCGGCGTAAGCCGCCACTGCCCCGATGAGCGTGCCAATGAGGATGGCAAAAGTAATGGTAGCCAACCCCACTTGCAGGGAAAGGCGCGAGCCATAGATTACGCGGCTAAAGAGGTCGCGGCTGTTGCCGTCAATACCAAAGAGATGCTGTTGTTTATCCGCGGGGCAGCCCAGCAGGTGCACGCAGGGCACATCGCGGCGCTTCTGGTCTTTCAAGAGCTGCGTGGGATCATACGGTGCGATCAGCGGCGCAAAAATGGCGATCAAAACCAGCAGCGACAGGATGATGATGCCTGCCTTGCCGGAGGAGTGTTTCCACAGGTGACGCAGTGCTTCGCGGGCCGGGCTGCGGCGCGTGCTGGTGGGGATCCTGGAGATGGTTGAGGTATTTTCCATAGGTCCGCCTACTCCACCCGGATGCGCGGGTCAAGGTACGCATACGAGATATCCACGATGAGGTTCACCAGTACAAAGATGAGCGCAATGACAATGGTAAAGCCCTGAATCACCGGGTAATCGCGCGCCAGGATGGCCGCCACCATTGCCGTGCCCATGCCCGGCAGGTTGAACACGGTTTCCGTCAGCACCGCACCGGAAAGCAGCCCGCCGGTTTCGATGCCAATGATGGTGACAATGGGGATGAGCGCATTGCGGAAGGCGTGCTTGCGGATGACCTTGCCTTCCACCAGGCCCTTGGCGCGGGCGGTGCGGATGTAATCCAGCCCGATCACTTCCAGCAGGCTGGAGCGCGTCATGCGCGCAATGATGGACATAGGAATAGTGCCCACGGCCACCGCCGGCAGGATCAGATGCTTGAGGGCATCCCAAAAGACCTTCCAGTTGCCGGTGATAATGCAATTGACCAACACCGTATTTGACATTAAGTCAACGATGAATTTTTTAAAGCCAGTGAGGTTCGTCAGCCCCCAGTAAACATCCAGGTCTTGCAGAGACACGCCGGCAGTGAACCTGCCGGAAGGGGGCAGCACAAAAGGTGTGCCTTTTAAAAGAAGAGCAAAAATGTATGCCAGCAGCAATCCCAGCCAGAAGACTGGCATAGAAACGCCAATGTTGGCAATGATCATGGTGACGGTATCAATGATGGTATTGCGTTTGAGCGCAGAGATCACCCCCAGCCCCACGCCCACCACGGTGGAAAAGATCATGGCCAGCAGGGTCAACTCCATCGTCAGGGGCAGGCGTTCAGAGAGCAGGTCGGTCACCGGGCGTGTAAAGCGGATGGAATCGCCGAAGTCGCCCTGAGCCAAGTTGACAATGTAACGCCCAAACTGCACAAAAATGTTGTCGTTCAAACCGTAGCGGTCAAGGAAAGCCTCACATTTGGCCGGGGTGGCGCGCTCGCCCAGCATGGTCACACACGGGTCGCCGGGGATGAGGCGCACGATGATAAAGGTGACCAATATCACCCCCAGGAGGACGGGCAACAAGAGCAGCAAGCGGCGGCCAATGAATTGAGGCATGTGTTTCTACATTCCCTTTTCGAAAGATGGGATGGGGCCGGTTGAACCAGCCCCATCCGGTAAAACGCGTAACTTATGGAACGGTGTATCCGGCCTTGACGAGCAGTTCCTTCGCCTTGGCCTGGTCAAACTCGAACCACTTCACATCGGGGCTTGCACCGGGCTTCACGAAGTCAGGTACAAAGCTGTTGGCCACAGAAGAGCCGGCAGCATAGAACTGATCCACGATCCTCTGGCGATCGATGGCGTAGGTGATGGCCGCACGCACATCGGGATTGTCAAAGGGCGGGATAGTGTTGTTGAAGCCGATGTAGAAGATATTGAAACCATCACGCGGGTAGAGCTTGAGGCTGGAATCAGCTTCAATGGTCGCCACATCATCGGGACCGGGGTTATCGATACCGTTGACAGTGCCAGCCTGCAGCTCAAGCAAGCGCTGCGCCGACTGCTCTGACCAGCGGAAGATGAGGTTCTTGGTCACAGCCGGGGTACCCCAGTATTCGGGGTTGGCTTCGTAGACCACGCTGTCGCCGCGGTTCCAGGCCACCACTTTGTAGGGGCCGGTGCCGTTGGGCTGTTCGCTCATCTTGACGGAATCGCCGTTGTTGGCATCCAGATAATCCTTATCCTGGATGGCGAACACGGAGAAGGCCACCTTGGAGAGGAAGGCCGGGTCAGGGTAGCACAGGGTGAACTTTACGGTCTTGGCATCTACGGCTTCGATGGACTTGAACTCGCCACCGTAATCGCAGCTGGGGGCGCTCAAAGAGAGCAGTCCGCCATTATCAACCATCGTAGCATCCTGGGTTTCGGCATTGAGGAAGGAACCAAAGAAGGCGCCAAAGTACTCAAAGGTGCCGGTGCGGCCCACGTGATTGGCGCTCTTGGCGTCCCACTGGGCAGCAAAGGTTGCCACAACATCGCTGGCATCCAGGGCGGCGCCATTGTGGAATTTAACGCCGTCGCGCATGGTGAAGGTCCACTCGGTCAGATCAGCGTTGACTGAGCTGGATGAGGCCAGAGCGGGTTCTGCTTCGGTACCGCCAATGCTAAAGGAATACAGCGGTTCGTAAACCTGTTCGCAGGCGCGCAGGGTCTCGCCATCGGTCTCGTCTGAGCACCACAGGGCGGCAGGTTCGCCGTTCTGCATCCAAACGAAGGTATCGGTGCCATTGCCCATGACGTAGAAGAGCTCATTGCCCAACGGGCTGGAGTGAGCGCCGGTGACGTTGGCCTGGAAAGCGGTGGAAGAACCACCGTGTGCCACAGGGATCATCATCAGGTCATCTTTGAGCATCTGGTTGATGGTGTCGTAGTGTTGCTGGCGGACAGCGGCATCAGAGGTCTGGGCAGCGGCTTTGATCTCTGCCACCATATCGGGGTAGAGGTTGCCAAACTGCTTGTTGTTGTCATTACCAAAATGGTAATCGTAGAAGTTGGTGGCATCCGGGTAGTCGGCGTTCCACCCGAGCAGATAAAAACCTTCCTGTCCGGCGGAGGTAGCGTCGATGAAGGCGGCGGATTCCATTTCCTTCAGAGTGACCTCAATACCCACTTCGGCCAACTGCGCCTGGATTTCCTGGGCTACCTTATCCGGGTAGGGCAGGTAAGCGCGGTCAACCACACGGAAGGAAAGCGTAACCTTGAGCGGGTTGGCGGCAGCGGTGGGGGCCTCAGTTGCGGCCATGGTGGGCGCTTCGGTGGCAACCGGGGTTGCCTTGGCGCAGGCGGCCAGCACCAGGGTCAGAACGAGGAACATACTAAAAACGACAAATAACTTGCGACCTTTCATTTCTTTTCTCCTTTTTTTGAACTCTGTGCGAGTTTCTTGATCGAAACTCTCGATTGACCTCTGAATGCTTATCGGTTGCATCACCTCCTTAAAAAATGATCAGAATGGTAGATTCATCTTATCAACGGCATGTGGTCCATCATGCCAGCCAACAAGCAACGGAATGCCCGGGAGTTTTCTCGATGAACGCCGGCTCCTCCACCGCACACTGAGCAACAGCGATGGGGCAGCGCGGATGAAAACGGCACCCTTTGGGAGGGTTGAGGGGACTGGGCACATCCCCCTTGAGAATGATGCGCTCGCGTTTGAGCGTGGGGTCGGGGATGGGGATGGCCGACATCAGTGCGCGCGTGTAGGGGTGCAGCGGGTTGCGGAAGAGTTCATCGCGGTCTGCCAGTTCCACCATCTTGCCCAGGTACATCACCGCCACGCGGTCAGAGATGTGCTCCACCACCCCCAGGTTATGGGCAATGAACAGGTAAGTGAGTTTGAACTCGCCCTGCAGGTCTTTGAGAATGTTGAGCACCTGCGACTGAATGGAAACATCCAGTGCGGAAACCGGCTCGTCGCAGACGATGAAGCGCGGGCGCAGTGCCAGGGCGCGGGCAATGCCAATGCGCTGCCGCTGGCCGCCGGAAAACTCGTGCGGGTAGCGCCGCGCGTGGTATTCTTCCAGACCCACTTTTTTGAGCGTATCGATCATCATGGCAAAACGCTCTTTGCTGTTGCGCCCCAGTTTATGGATCTCCAGCCCCTCCATCACAGAATCGCCGATCTGCACACGCGGGTCGAGCGAGGAGTAGGGGTCCTGGAAGATGATCTGCAGATCGCGGCGCGCCGTCTTGAGGTCGTTGCCCTTGAGATTGAAGAGGTCCTTACCCTCAAATTCAACGCTGCCGGCAGTGGGTTCCGTCAGGCGCAGCACGGTACGGCCAACAGTAGTCTTGCCGCAGCCAGACTCCCCCACCAGCCCCAGCGTCTCACCCTCATGCACGGCAAAAGAAACATCGTCCACGGCTTGCACCCAGGCAGACACGCGCTGGATCACACCGGTTTTGACGGGGAAATATTTTTTGAGGTTCTTCACCACCATCAGGTCAGGTTTGCCGGAGGCGGCACTTTTGGCTTCAGCGGTGCTCATTTGACCTCTTTTTTCAGCGGCGCAGTATGGCCTTCCGCATCGGTGTACAACCAGCAGCGCACAGTATGGCCCGGTTCCACTTCCACCAGGCTGGGCTTGTGCTGCTCGCAAATGGACAGCCCGAACTTTTCGCGCAGGCGGCAGCGCGGGGCAAAACGGCAGCCCGGCGGCAGGTTGATCAGATTGGGCACCAAGCCGGGGATCACTTCCAGGCGTTCCACCACTTTGCCCAGCACAGGGATGGAGCCGATCAGCCCCTGGGTATAGGGGTGCAGGGGGTGGGCAAAGATGGGCTGCACATCGGCAAATTCCACAATTTCGCCGGCATACATCACCGCCACGCGGTGGGCCATATCGGCGATGATGCCCAGATCATGAGTGATGAGGATGACCGCCGTATCGGTCTGCTCGCGCAAACCCTGGATGAGGTCGAGGATCTGCGCCTGGATGGTTACGTCAAGGGCCGTGGTCGGCTCATCGGCGATCAGCAGCTTGGGAGAAAGCGCCAGCGCCATGGCGATCATCACGCGCTGCGCCTGCCCGCCGGACATCTCGTGGGGGTAGGCTTCGGCCTTGCGAGCCGGGTCGGGGATACCCACCTGGGTGAGCAGTTCCACGGCGCGCTTCCAGGCCTCTTTTTTCTTGAGACCTTTGTGGATCATTAGCACCTCGGCCACCTGGTCACCAACGCGGAAGACCGGGTTGAGGCTGGATTGAGGCTGCTGGAAGATCATCGAGATGCGGTCGCCGCGCATCTTGACCATTTCGTCTTTGGAAAGTTTGAGCACATCACGGCCTTCGAAGAAAATCTCGCCGCCGGTGATGCGCCCCGGAGGGCTGACCAGGCGCAGGATGGAGAAGGAACTCACGCTCTTGCCGCAGCCAGACTCCCCCACCAGGCCAAGCACTTCGCCTTTTTTCACGGAGAAGTCCACACCATCCACAGCCTTGACCACGCCGTCTTCTGTATAGAAGTAGGTTTTGAGATCCTTTACTTCGAGGATCGTTTCATTTGTGTTGGCCCCAGACCCGCTAGTCATTGCTTACTCCATTGGTAGTGTGGATGGTTCTGGTTTTAAATAACGATGTATTATTCATTATAGACATTTGAACCTGTTAAACAATCAGGTAAGGCAAACGTCTTTTTGCGGTACTGTTCACTTATCGGGCAAAACTGGTCAGGAAACGGGCTGTACGGGTAAAGTGTACGTCCAAGAATTTTTATTTGGTAAGAAATATAATTGATGATTATACAAATGCAAATTAAGAAATACAAGTAGTAAATTTCTAAAAATGAAAATTTTAAGATTGGCATTTAAGAGAAGACAATATATCTTTTGACATTATCGAGGTGAAGAAAACAATGAAGCGATCAATATTCTCAGCAGTGCTTTGTTTAGTCTTTCTGGTCTCAGGGTGCACAACCCCAACTCCGAGAACGTCTCAATTAACGCCGGCTATTCCCGATACGCTATTTGCAACCGCTTTGGCAACTGCCACAAAAGAACCTGTTTTTTTGACGTTGAACACTCAAGCTGTGGTATCCACGATCCCCGAAACCCCAACATGCCAGGAATATACCTATCTTGACTCCGGTACCACAGTAAGGGTGCTTGGCAAATATGGTGATTTTGCCGAAGTAATTACTAAGGATTCAGAAAACGAAGTAAGTGGATGGATCCCACTAAACTCCTTACCCCCTATCCCTGCCTCCATTACAGAAGTTGATAAGAACCAGGTGGTTTGGAAATCAGTGGTAAATTATTCCGGCTGGACTTATTTCTCGGCAGAGGATGGCGGCACTTTATTTGTTGATCCTCAAAAAGAAGAATTTAGCGATATCGTGTCAGACCCTTCGCACCATCCTGTTACACCGCCACTGCGCATCCGCTTTGGCATGACAGAAACCAACCCCCAATGGGCAAGCGTCAAACTGGATGGCATTGACCCCATCCCTAACCGGAAAGAGTGGTGGGAAGGAAACCACCGCATGGACATCTATAAAAATAATGGTTTCTTCGAGATTTGTGTCCGCGACGGGCAACAGGGAGACTGCAATATAAATATCACAACCCCGATAAAAGATGATCAGCTCTTCACGATTGTCTTCACTGACGCGAACGGAAAGACCTTCGAGGTCTGGGATCAGGATAACAAGATCGTCCAGTCTGTCGACCTTACACAATATGATGAATTGCAAATGGCAGAAGGGCTTTTTCCCTCCGGATGGTTCCAGTTCGGCACTTCAGTAGGCGCTCCAGGCACGATGACACTGGATCATTTAAGCATCGAAACCCCGCCCACCGGAAAGTTTATCGAGAATTGGAACACCCAGCCCGGTTTATCTGAACTGGCAAAACCCCTGGACATCCTAATCGGCGCTGAATTAAACCCGGATTCCCTGATGGAAATCCCTTTTTGCACAGCTGCCAGGCACGATTTTAACCTGGCATATTTGAGCGTTTTTACCGATGCAAATATCTGGCGTGGTCCCGGTGATTATGATTTCGCAATCCTTGATCAGCAGGTTAATGATGCGTATAAAAACGGGTATACCCTGTATGCGTCTCACCTGGTCTGGGGCGCCACGGAACCCGGGGTTCTGCCCGATTGGTTGAAGGAGGGGAATTTTTCAAAAGAGGAGCTACTGTCAATCTTAGAAAACCATGTGAAAACAATCGTATCACGATACAAGGACAAGGTTACTTTTTGGAGCATCGCTAACGAGGCCACTGCCCGCGATCAGTATCCCGGCGCAGATTTCTGGTTCGACACAATAGGCCCAGAGTATATTGAAAAGTCTTTTCAATGGGCACGCGAAGCTGGGCCTGATGAAATCCTTGTTTTCAACGCCGATAACAATGAAAGCCCGCGGGATTCAAACACCGCTTCCCACATCAATCTTATGTACAAACAGGTGGAGGCTCTCAAAGAAAAAGGCGTCCCGATCGACGTGGTAGGGATGCAGATGCACCTCTACTTGCCCTGGAACAGCAAAATCGCCCCTGCCAAAGAGGACGTGATTGCCACCATGCAGCGTTTTGGTGAACTGGGCGTAAAGATCATGATCACAGAAATGGATGTGGATCTGCACGAGATGAAAGGCACTGTTGAAGAGAAAACTGCCCGACAGGCGCAGATCTATGGAGACATGATGTCTGCCTGCATTGAAGCCGGTAATTGCATTGCGTTTTCAACCTGGGGTGTCAGCGATGCTTATTCCTGGATTACCTGTTTAGGTGAGGGTTGGTACTGTGCTGTATACCCAGGCCCAATGCTTGATGCGGCTCCTCTCCTGTTTGATACCAGTTTTCAACCTAAACCCGCCTATTTCGCCGTGAGGGACGCACTCCTGGCCGCCCAAAGTAAATAAAGGTGTTGGTCTGGCGCAGTTGATTGTCTGCGGGTGAATTAAGTTACAATGACAGGGATGAGCACAAAGAACGAACTCACCCCGGGCAGCGACGCCATCCAACCGCTGCTGCCGGGCGAACTGGGCAACCTGCTGGGAGAGCGCGCCAACCGGGCCGCCGCCGCCAGCCGCTTTGCCGATTACCGCTCGCGCCGCGCCGAACATACCCTGCGCCGGCAGGATGCCGACCTGATGCTGCTGCGCGAGTTTCTGGCTTTGATGGGCCTGCGCACAGGCGACCTGGCCAATGACCCCGCCGCCTGGAAGCCGGTCACCTGGGGGCTGGTGGAGGCTTTTGTCAAATGGCAGCTCAAGGAAGGTTACGCCATCCAGACCATCAACGTGCACCTTTCCACCATCAAGACCTATGCCCGCCTGGCCATGCAGGCCGGGGCATTGCTGCCGCAGGAATACGCACTCATCCGCGCTGTGCAGGGCTACAGCTACCGCGAACAAACGCGCATTGACCAGAAACGCGAGCGCGTGCGCATCGGTTATAAAAAGGCGCAGCCTGTCAAGATCACCCCGGAACAGGCCGCGGCGCTCAAAGACCAGCCGGATACCCCGCAGGGGCGGCGCGACATGCTGCTGCTGTGCCTGCTGCTGGATCACGGCCTGCGCGTGGGAGAAGTGGCTGCCCTCAGCCGCACCGATTTTGACCCCGCCAGCCGTGAACTGCGTTTCTTCCGACCAAAGGTGAACAAAGAGCAGGTGCATCACCTGACACGCGATACCCTGGCGGCACTGAACGCTTATCTCAACAGCGGCGATGCCCCCACCAGCGGCCTGATGCTGCGCCGCAGCAAGAAGAACGAGGAACTGGGCACGGCCGGCATGAGCGAACGCGCCATCACCGGGCGGGTGGAGTTTTTAGGGCAAAAGTTGGGCATTGAGAACCTCTCGGCACACGATTGCCGGCATTACTGGGCCACCTCCGCCGCGCGCCACGGCACCGATCCCTTTGTACTGCAGGAGGCCGGCGGCTGGTCCTCACTGGCCATGCCGCGCCGCTACGTGGAAGATAACGAGGTCGCCAACGAGGATGTAAAATTGGAGTAGAGATTCCTAATCCGTGAGGAGGATCACATGGAGCCAAAAAGGGATTTACTCAACGGCACAAGCATTTGGGATTGGTTCCTGGCAGCTTTTTTTGGAACCTACATCGGCCTGGTGGCAGGCTTTGGCCTTCTCCACCTGGCGAAACATCGCAGGGAGCATAGCGAGACCCTGCCGGACTAGAAATCACCAACTTTACTATGGATGGAACACTTCCATCCGGGAGTTAATCACTTGAAGATCCCCACCCTGCTGCAAAACCTTACCTTGCTGGATTGGATTCTGATCGTCACCTTCATCGGCCTGGTGGCGTTCCTGGGGCAAACCTTTGTCCCGCGGTACGGCTGGGCAATTGGAACCGTGGCAGCGCTGTTCCTGCTCTACCTGGCCAAATCACGGCGCGATAAACTGAACGGGCAAAAATAGGTTAGCGGGTACGGGTTACCTTACGGATGGTGCGCGGGTTATCGGGGTCAAAGCCACAGGCACGCGCAAGGTGGTAGGCAAACAACTGTGCCGGAACAATCGCCGCAATCGGCGAGAGCCATTCCGGTATTTCGGGGGGTAACGCAATGGGGTGGTCTGCCAGTTCCAGCGCGGCGGCGGCGTTGGCAATCACCAACAGCTTTGCCCTCAGGCCATTTTTGAGGTAAGCCAGCGTTTCCTGCATCGAGGCGGCCACGGCGCCGCGGGTCACCACCGCCAGCACAGGGTAGCCCTCATCCACCAGCGCTACCGGGCCGTGCAGAAAATCTGCCGAGGAATACGGCTCGGCCTCCACATAGGTTAATTCTTTCATCTTCAACGCCCACTCAAAAGCAGTGGAATAATTGTAGCCGCGCCCCAACACCACACATTGCTGCATGGCGGCAAACTGCTGCGCCAGGCTGCGAATCTGCTCTTCCAGGGCCAGCACCCGCCCCACCCAACCCGGCACATGTTCCAACTCCTGCCAGTCTTCCTCTCTGCCACCGATGGCCGCCGAGAGCATGGCCAGCAGCAACAATTCGGCAGTGTAGGTTTTGGTGGCGGCAACCCCTCTTTCCTCGCCAACGGAGAGATCGAGCATGTGCTGGGCAGTCTGCGCCAGCGGCGATGCTGCATTGTTGGTGAGCGCCACTGTGAGGCATCCCTGCCTGCGGCCTTCCTCAAGCACGCTGACAATGTCCGGCGACTGGCCGGATTGGGAGATGCCCATCACCACCGAGCCTTGCAGTCGCGGCGGCGTATGGTAATAAGTGAACAACGAAGGGGTAGCCAGTGCCAGCGCCAGCCCGTTGCGGCTGCCCAGAAGGTAGTTGGCATAACGCGCCGCATTATCAGAGGTGCCCCGCGCCGCCAAAAAGAGGAATGCCGGAGAGCGCTGCCGGATCTGTTCCGCCAGCGCAACAACGTTACTTTTTTGGCTTTTCAGGAGATTGCCCAGGGTTTCCTGCTGTGCGTGAATTTCCGATAAGGTGTTCATGAAAGCTCCACAAACCGAGTAAATGATCCCATTGCAATTGTAATCACAAGCTGCGTTTATTGCTGGCGTTGCCAGCAACTTCTTTTATTTACCCTGCGCGTGATCGTGGCTGCTTAACCAATCGCTGTAGCCGCCGGCGTGGCTGATGAGATTGCCATTCTCCACCACCAGAATGCGATCCACCACCTGATCGAGAAAATAGCGGTCGTGCGAGATGATCAGCGCCGTGCCCTCAAATTCGGCCAGCGCAGCTTCCAGCACCTCCGCCGAGGCAATATCGAGGTTATTGGTGGGTTCATCCAGCAAAAGGAAATTGGCCTTGGAAAGCACCACCAGCAGCAGTTGCAGGCGGCTGCGCTCTCCACCGGAAAGCGCCTTCACCTTGAGGGCGCACATGCGGTAATCGAAGAGATACCTGCCCAGCAGGGCTACGGCATTGCTCTCGCTCATGTTGCCCGCCAGGCGCACCGTATCCAGCACACTTTGCTCGGGGTCGAGGGTCTCGTGCTCCTGGGCATAATACCCGCTGCTCACACTGGGGCCGGTGAGCACATCGCCACCATCGGGCGCCAGCGAACCCAGCGCCATGCGCAGCAGCACGCTCTTGCCGGTACCGTTGGGGCCTATCACCCCCACCCGCTCACCGTGATGCAGGACGAGGTTCACATGCTGCAAGACCCTGCGCGCGCCAAAAGCCTTGCTCACATTCCTGAACTCCAACACCTTTTGCGAGCCGCGCCAGCCGTGCAATTTGAGTTCCATGCGCCGGCGTTCCAGCAGCGGCCGGTCAAGTTTATCCATGTGATCCAGGCGATTCTGGATGGCTTTGGCGCGCTTGGCAAATTTCTCATTATCATAAGTTTTGGCCCAGATGGAATAGCGCTTGATGGCAGCCTCGATGCGCGCGATCTGGCGCTGCTGCACCTGGTACAACTCGCTCTGGCGCGCCAGTCGCTGCTGTTTCTCCAGGATAAAGGCGGAATAATCGCCGGCAAAGGTGGTCAGTTGGCCATCCTCCAGTTCGGCAATGTGGGTCACCACGGCATCCAGCAGGTAGCGGTCATGCGAGATGATCACCACCGCGCCGGGATAGGTTTGGATAAAACGTTCAAGGTACTGCTTGCCGGCCAGGTCCAGGTGGTTGTCCGGCTCATCCAGCAGGAGCACATCCGGCATGGCAAGCAGCAAACACGCCAGGCCAATGAGCTTCTTTTGCCCGCCGCTGAGCACCCCGATCGGCTTGTCTTCCTCGCCTTCTTTCAGGCCCAGCCCGCGCAGGATGGCGCACACCTTTTGCGGGTACTGGTCGCCGCCCAGCGCCTGGTACTCTGCCAGCAATTGCTGCTGGCTCTCCAGCGCGGCAGAGAGCCTGTTCTCGTTGCCGTACACCGCCGGATCGTTCAGGCTGTGCTCCACCGCAGCGAGGGCTGCGCTGACCTCGGCCACGCGCGGGTTGCCCGCCAGTGCCGCCGCAAAGCCGGTCTGTGCTGCGTCCAAAAGCGGTTCCTGCGCCAGGTAGCCCACGCTGACCCCGCGCGCCTTCACCACCGCCCCGCCCTTCTCGGGCGTGTGCTCACCGGTGATCAGCTTAAAGAGCGAGGACTTACCTGCGCCGTTGGGGCCAATCAGGCCGATCTTCTGGTCGTGCTGGATTTCCCAATCCAGTTCCTTGAAGATAGTTTTGGCGCCGAGCACCAGGTGAACATGATTCAGGCTGATGGAGATCATCGGAAGATTAGTTTAGCATACATAACAAAACAGCAGGAGAGAACTCTCCTGCTGTTTGCCGATATGGTGATGATATTAGGCGGAAAATCCGATAGATTCCTTGCGTAAGGAGCTGCGCACCAGCCTGACCACCAGCAGGATCGTTTCGATGGTTGTGACCACCAGCGCAACACCAAAGGCCAGCCTGAAGGATTCCATGCCGATCATCTGCACACTGCCGGCGAGGTCATTGTCAATATTTTCGATCTGCATCAGAAAGCCATTTGACCCGTGCACCTGCAGCCAGGCAGCATGCCCCTGATAGAGCAATGCCAGTACAACGATCGAGAATACGTTGATGCCAACTTTGGCAATGCGGCTGATGAGCGTCCAACGGCCCTGCCAGAGCAAAAAGGCATCCATACTGATCGAGGCAAGGAGGCTGAGGAGAATCAGCACCAGATATTGGTCAATCACAGGGTCGGCATAGAAAGTGCCGCCGGGATAGAGGTAGAAACCGATCCTACCCGAGAACGAAGCCAGCAGCGCCATCAAGATGCTCCCGCCGATGATGCCAAAAATACGTTCTCCGCGTTTGACCTTTTCTCCCTCAACGATCTCTGGCAGACTGTGCGGATCCCACTCTTCATCCTTCTGGGGGTTCACGCCAAAACGCTGCAGGATCACGAAGACGATCACCACCATGCCCAGTGCTGCGAGGCCGCCAGAGAATATACCACCCAGGGTATCCCAGGCAGAGATACCCTGGTCACCAATCCACACCTGCACGCCAAAGGCGATCAACTGCGCCAGGGTGACGGCTCCCAGTACGATCCATGCCACCATTTCAAAGAACGGGTAGATCTCCGGCCCGATCAGATATTGCTGCCCGCCGGGATAGGAAGCCGCTACCTTGCGCGGTGCGCCGGTTTCCCTGAGCAGTGCCGCCGCATCTTCCTCAGTCGGGTTCCCATTGGTTCTTTCGTCGAGGGTCTCGGTGAGGTGGGAGCGCAATTCTGCCAGAATATCTTCGCGATTCCTGGCAGGCAGGTAACGCCCCAACTCGTGCAAATAACGTTCAATTAAGTTCATTCTTTCCTCCGGTCATTGATAGTTGACTTCAACATCTTTTCCAATACTGTGGTTACACTCTGCCATTCCGCGGTGAGTAGCGCTAGAACATTCTTCCCGGCGTCGTTCAGCATGTAGTAGCGACGCGGGCGGGTTCCTTCGAGCAGCCACGAACTTTGCAGCAACCCCTGAGATTCCAGCCGCCGCAGCATGGGGTACAGAGTTCCCTGGTCAATGTCGATCCCCATGCCCTGCAATTCGTTGATCAGCGCGTAACCGTATTTGTTCTCCTGCAGCAGGCTCATCACTGCCAACGGCAGGATCCCTCTTCTGAGTTCCAGCGTGAGGTTTGCAACTTGGTCGTTCAAGGTTTGTGTATTCATGCACTTATTATACTATGTATTACACAGTATTACAAGTATATTAATATACTCTAATAATTAATATTCTCCTGGTTTAAAACGAAATAAAAAGAGCAGGGATTACTCCCTGCTCCTGACGATCTAAAAGTTAGTTCCGTTTAGTTCCTGCCGCGGCGTCCACCGCCCGCGCCCTGCGAACCAAAGGTGGTTGAGGTGACCACCACATCGTAATCCGCCTGGCTCATGTACTGGGGAACATAAACCGTGCCGGAGATATTCCAGTAGTTAGCGGCAAAGGAATTCAGGTGGTTGTAAGAACCGGCGAGCAGGCTGTTGAACACCTGGCTGATGTCTTCCTGGGTGGTCTGCGCCAGCCTCTCCTGCAGGTCGAGGATATCGATCTCTTCGATGGCCGCACCCGCTTTGACCGCATCCAGTTCAGAGATTTGGCCCTGTGCTACCAGGCTGGTGTAGAGCGCCTGGAGGTCTGTGTTGACAAACATGCCGGCGGTGCCATCAGAAGGGGTTGCCAGGCCGTAGCGGTCGAGCAATTCCTGCACAGCATCCATGTGGGTCTGTTCGCTGGCGGCGATGTTGTTGAAGAGCGGCTTGGTCCAAACAGCGGCCAGAGCGGTGTAAACATCCCGCGCCATCTTTTCTTCTTCCCACATGAAGAGCAATGCGTCGGTCTCTGCCTGGTCAAGCTCACCAGCAGGGATCAAGGCCAGCGGGGTAGCGGCATACAGGTGGTCTTCTGAGAGTCCCTGATTCACGCCATCATATCCATAGCCAAGGCCATCAGTCTCCACGCCGTTACCATTACCGTTACCACCGCGATCGGTCACAGTGATTTCTTCGTCTTCGAAGGCCGCCATGGTGGTCTTGACTGCACCAAACACCAGGGCGCCAACCACGACTACCAACAAACCAATTCCTAAGATCTTCTTGAACATTTTATTTTCTCCTTTACCTCTAATCGTTAGTTTTCAGTTACCAGATTTCCAGTTTGATTTTGCTGAACTTTGAGCTCAGCCTTGCGAAAGACTTTGCGGGTCACTTTGGTTACCCATCCCCAGTGGATGGCAAAGTGCATGATGCCGCCGCTGATGAAGAGAACGCCGCTCCAGGTATGCAACAGGCTCCACACGGTGCGCGAGAACAGGAACGTGGGGTCTGGCACCAGCCCGCCGCGGCTCTCTCCCACAAGGAGCAGGTACACGCCGGAAGCTGCACACACCACAAAGGACAGGGCCACGAGGCCGTCAACAATCACGTTCTGCCAGCCTTTGGCGTTCATGGTACTCTTTTGCTTGCCAAAGAGGTTGCGCAGCACGCGCCGGGTGGTGTTGCCAACCCACTTGATGTGAAGCAAAAAGTGAACCAGCGCCACCGCTACCATCCCCAGGCTCAACCAGGTGTGAATCCATTCCCAGCCGGTGCGGTCAAAAATGATCTGAATCCCATAGTAAGGATTGCGCCCGCCCATGTAGCCGCCATCCGGGAAGATCAAAAAGTAAATCCCGGAGATTGCGGCAATGAGAGCGCCAACAAACAACACGGCATCGATATACCAGTTTCTACGCGTTGTGTTACTACCATTAGATTTTTGCAACATCTCTCTCTCCTTGAGTTTTGTTAGCCAAAGGATACCGGATGAGGTAAAAAGAGTTGTTTATTTTTGGTTTAACCACTGATCTCATTTTCTGCTCATGCAAAGGGAGTAAAATCAAAACGGCTTCTCAATTCACTTCAGGCAGGTTCACTTGACTACTCCCGGCTATGTTCCCCTTGTTGAACTCACACGCGGCCCAATTGTTGAAAGCACCCATTACGGCGCGCTGGTGGTCAGCGATGTCAACGGAAAGGTCGTCTTTCACCTGGGCGACCCCGCCAGGGTGGCTTTTCTGCGTTCCTCGGCCAAGCCGTTCCAGGCGCTACCGCTGGTGGAGCATGGCGGCGTGGAACACTTTGGCCTGACGCAGGAGGAGTTGGCGGTCATTTGCGCCTCGCATCACGGCACTGACGAACACGTGCGTGTGGTCAGCAGCATCCAATGCAAGATCGGGGTGGGGCCGGAAGACCTGCTGTGCGGCATGCACACCCCCGCCGATACTGCCACCGCCAACCGCATGCTGCTCAACCACGAGGAGAACAGCCCGCTGCGCCACAACTGCTCCGGCAAGCACACCGGCATGCTGGCCTATGCACGCCTGCGCGGCCTGCCCACCGCCGATTACATCGACCCTGCCCACCCGGTGCAGCAGGATATTCTGAAAACCTTTGCCGAGATCACCAATGTTCCCGTCAGTGAGATCCTGCTCGGCACGGACGGGTGTTCAGCCCCCGTTTTCGCCATTCCGCTGGACAAAGCCGCCCGCGCCTTTGCGCTGCTGGCAGACCCTTCCGGCCTGCCGGAGCCGCGGCAAGCTGCCCTGCGCAGCATCTTTGCCGCCATGACGGCCTACCCCAACATGGTGGCCGGCCCCAGCGGATTCGATACCGCGTTGATGATTGCCGGCCGTGGCAAGATCCTTTCCAAGGGCGGCGCAGAGGGGTACCAGGCACTGGCATTGCTGCCCGGCGCTTGCGGAGCCGGCAGCCCGGCCTATGGCATCACCCTCAAGATCGCCGATGGCGACCAATCACGCCCGGAGCGCGCCCGCCCTGCCGCTGCCATTGCCATCCTTCGGCAACTCGGCGCGCTGGACGAAGAACAGGTGCAGCAGCTGGCCGCTTTTGCCGCGCGGCCGCTCTACAACTGGCGTCACTTGCCAGTGGGAGAGATCAGAGCGGCGTGGTGATTTGACTTGGCCTATAAGACCAAAACCTAGTTTGCCAATATAATCAAAGAATGCCACAAAGGAAAATCTTCCTCTTTATCATAAATCGGTATTTCAACTATGGACTCTTATTCATACGTGGCATTATTCTGGCTCGGTTTCTAGGGCCAGAGGAATACGGGAACTGGGGGTTTATCACCCTATTCCTGCTGTATTTTTCGTATGCTTCAACTTTAGGGATCAACTACGCAACAACAGTGTCACTTTCTTCTAGCGAAAAAACCCAAGAGCAAAAAGCAACTATTGCATCCTCCGCGGTTATCATTACCGCGACTATTAACCTGGGAATTATGATTTTGGGCATTGGAACACATTTTTTCAACATTCCTGTTTTTTCCAGGTTCTCTTTCGGCCAATACCTCATATTGGTTACACTTATCATTGCTACCACCAACCTACAGCAGGTGTTAACCAACATTTATCGAGTTATGCAAGGAATCAAAAAGATTGCAATTGTCGAAACTATTTCTGCAATTCTCCTGCTTGGCTCTTCCATCATCTTTCGAGAGAAAGATCTTGTTACTTACCAACTGTTATTCATGCTATTTGCCAGCCTTGTTTCAATCGCAATCTATTTTTTCCATCTACCCTTCAAGTTACAAACCCATTTTGAAAAAGCTGAGCCCAAGCGGCTGTTCAATGTTGGGTTTCCACTATTAATTTACAACTTCAGTTTCTATCTCATTGCGATGTCTGCAAGAACAATTGTGAATGGATTTTACACGAATGAAATCCTGGGATATTACACACTGGCAAACTCACTCTCCAATGCCGTTTTATTGGGGTTTCAATCTGCAGCTTGGGCAATTTATCCAGACGTATTAACAAAAACCGTCAACGAGGTTGATAACGAAACAGTTTCCAATCTTATTGAGAAGGTTAACCTGGTTTACAACACTGCCTGCTTTTTATTGATCTTCCTGGTAATCTCTGCATTGCCTTTATTGCTCCTGTTTTTACCCGCGTATCGGCCATCGCTTCCGGTGATAACAATTCTTTTGTTCGCTCAATCGATACTGGCGGTCTCATTTGGTTTCAACGCACTTTCAGTCGCAAGAAATCAGCAAAACGTGGTTGCCAAGATTAGTATTGGGGTTGTCTTCCTCATTACAATTTCTGGCTCAATCACATCCCTTTTACAACTAAACTATTTTTGGGTAGCTGTGATCACACTGATCGGCAGCGTGATCTACACAGGTTTTCAAACTCTCCTAGGATTCAGATTGCTTGGAAAAACCGGTAAAAAAATACACCAGATCAGTGCCATCCTCTCCCCACGGTTTCTTGTTCCAATGACCATCGCCATTATTGGCAGTTTTACTCCAGTTCCAATCTACTATAGCATTGGTGCAGCGTTGGCCTTTTTTCTTTTGCACATCAAAAACATCAAGACCGTGTTTGGTTATTTACTGAAAGGTTTTCTCTTATGATCAATTCATTTCCCAGGGTAGATGTCGTTCTGCTCTCTTGGAATCGGGTTGATTCACTACTGGAAACGATTAAAAACATCTCCAACCAGGTAAACATCCTTGTAGAAATGTGGATCATTGACCAGGGAAGTGAGCCTGACCAACTGAAAGCATTAAAAGATGGTCTCTTCAACTTTCCTACAGCTCATTTGATAGAAAACACCCAAAACACCGGGGTACCAGCCGGGCGCAATCAGGGAATGAAATTGGGCAATGCAGATTACATTATCTGTCTGGACAATGATGCAATTTTTGAATCAGAACATGCAATTGAGAAAGCCGTTACGAAGCTTCAACAGGAACCGGATACCGCCATTTTGGGATTCAAAGTTAATAATTACTTTTCGAGACAGCTGGAACTATCCAGTTGGGTCTACCCACGACCACTGCTAAAATCTGCGGATTTCGAGTTTATGACAGCTCGTTTCTGCGGTGCCGGACATGCCATCCGCAGGACAAGCTTGCAACAGACCGACTACTACGATGAAGCATTGTTCTTTTATTGGGAAGAACTTGATCTGGCCTACCAGATGATCAACCTGGGATTTACAATAACCTACTTCCCAGAAGTAGTGATTCTCCACAAAACAGCCCCCGAAAAAAGGGTCTCGTGGAGAGGTGATCGTTATTACTACCTGGTGCGAAATGGCCTTTATATCCAATGGAAATACTACCGATCACAAACTAAATTCATCGCGCGCAGTTTAGGATATCTTGTAAAGGGAGCGATAAACCTGATGCCCCAAAAAGCCATCAGGGGAATAAAAGATGCCCTTAAAATGGTATCTGGGCTAAAAAATACACAGGCACCTTTGTTGTCTGCACAAAGCCAGGCATATATAAAAAAGTACGATACGCAACCAAGGGGTAGCCTGTTGTCTCGCATAAAAAATGAGCTTATCGCAAAACTTCCAGAGCATTAACTCATGAAAGCTAGAACTGAAGATCATGCTTTACTGTTTGTTAACGGCCCTTATCAACTACTGACCGGTCTTGCGTGCGTGAGAAAACATCTTCAGGGTGAGTGCAAGATCACCGTTGTTTTGTATGACATGAAATGGCAACCAGAATTAAAGCGGATAACCCAGCAAATCGCTCAACAATTTGGCTTATTCGTTGATGCCGGCCCTGTTGAGCTTGAGAAATCAACTGCTGACAACACAAAAACTTATATGTTCCGCTCTCTGGTCAATCACCTAACTTTCTATTGGTACACGCGAAAGACGTGCAAACAATACCTGTTTCTGCCAAAAATATACGGGGCTCCAGAACGAGCGATCTTACTAGCGGCGGCTCAAAAGAAGGTCGTCATTTTTGATGATGGATACGGCCAATATATCGCCCCTGAAGCACATTTCAATAAATTTGACCAGCTTGTATATTGCATGATGGGAATTGGCGAAAAACCTCGCGTTAATCTTTTGATATCACCTCGCTCTCCAAATTTGGCTAGGTACACAAGCTTTAGCAACATCAAACTTGCGCAGGATGGATATACTTTTGAGTTGATGGGGCTCATCCACGCCCTGAGCAAACAAGAAGTCTTCACTCGCGCACTGAAAGATCACGCTCAGGTAGGACAAGTTGTTATAATCGCTTTGCCTCGCATGGCATATCTCAATCAAATAGCCCTACAAAAAGACCTGATGGAACTCTTCTCCAGTATTTTAAAGGATTTTAAGAATGCGCGTTTCTTGCTAAAACCACACCCAAGGGACGTGATTTTCGACTTTGCAGAGTTCAAAACCCAGCTCGGAAAGCTGCCCAACTGGGACTTTATGCCCCATCAATTATGGAACTATCCATTAGAGGTCATTTGCGAAGCCTTAAAACCCGCCGCTGTCATTTCAGGTGCAAGCACCATTGGTATCAATGCCGATCTTTTGACCGACGTTAAAGTGATGGTGTACAAATTTCTCAGTTTTAAACTTGATGGGTATGAACAAAAAGCTATTGAGGTCATGCAAAAAGCTGGAGTATACATGGGGCAAACTGCTGCGGAAGCAGCAAATGACATCTGCAACCATCTAAACACACTCCTGGCAGATAAAGACCAGATAAGAAAATAATGTGTTTGGAGTAAACTAGGCAGTGAGTTGCTCATGAACCCGGAAATCCGCCTGTTAGGCGTCACCATTCATCCAATCAGCAAGAACAAACTGCTTGCAGACATCAAAACTGCGGTCAGCGAAAGGCAACATGCCATAATAGCCTACGTGAACGCCCACGCCATGGTGCTGGCAGATGAACAGCCCCGCTTTAAGGCATTCCTCAATCATTCAGACCTCGTCTTCACCGACGGTTTTGGGGTCCGCCTGGCAGCCCGCCTGGCTGGCCTACCCAAGCCAGAGCGAATGACCCCGCCGGATTGGATCGGTGAACTCTTCCAACTGTCTATACAAAACGGGTATCGCTTGTTCCTGCTGGGTGCAAGACAGGATGTGATCTCCCGCGCCGCAGAGAACGTGCGAGCAGATTTCCCCGGAATCAACATTGCCGGATTTGCACACGGATACTTCAACAAAGAGCACAATTCACAGGAGAATGCCGCCGTTGTCGCGACGATCAACCAGGCCAACCCACAAATCCTCATCATTGGGTTTGGCATGCCCGCGCAGGAATTTTGGATTGAAGAAAACCGTGAGACCCTAACCGCCAACGTGTTTCTGCCCGTCGGCGCATTACTGGACCACCTGGGAGGCCTGGCTAAACGCCCCCCAAAATGGATGACGGATCACGGACTGGAGTGGCTTGGGCGGCTGTTCCTTGAACCCAAACGTTTGTGGAAACGTTACCTGATCGGCTTGCCAAAATTCTTCTGGCTACTCGCCAAAGATTCTTTTGCAAAGGGGAAGAAGCTCTGATGCTGCGCCGTTTTTCCATTAGCTTTGCAGTTTTTTCAATGGGGCTTGATTACCTTCTGGTGGGGCTTTCGTTGCTGGCGATGACAGCGCTGCGCCCCATGTTGAGCACCTTGCCCTTCATCCGCGACATCCCCTCCACCACCTGGCTGCCAGTGCCGTTCTACTTTCTGTTCCCCCTGCTGTGGGTAGTCGCCTACTCTGCCGCTTCTCTTTATGATGGCAAAAAATATCTGCGTGTAACTGATGAACTGGCTGGCCTCACCATCAGCTCGCTCATCATCACAATCTGCCTGGCAGGTATCCTGTTTCTTTCTTTCCGCGATGTTTCGCGTGCGCTTTTTGTTTCATTTTCACTCCTCTCCACCTTGTTGTGCATTCTCTGGCGCATGGCAACGCGGCTTTTCTTCAGAATGCGCAAAGATTACCTTAACATCAATAAACGTATTCTGGTGATTGGCGCGCCAAAAATTGCGCAGAACCTGCTAAAAAAGTTCAGACCCGGCCACCAGGATGGAGTCCAATCTGTTCGAGTGGCATTCCCCTTTGATAAGGAAGCCCCATTGCACGCACAGGAGCAGGAAATCCGCCAGACGCTCCTGGAGGAAGAGATCACCGACCTGGTCATCGCCATCCCGGCTTCTGGCATGCACAAAATCAACGACCTGCTTGGTGCACTGGATGACCTGCCGCTGAACATCTGGATAGGCCTGGACGTTTTGGACCTTTCGTTTGCAAATACAAAAGTGGAAGATTTTTATGGCATCCCCATGCTGGACCTGCGTGCCCTGGCCCTCAGTGAATTTGATCAAATGATCAAGCGCATCTTTGACCTGCTCTTTACAACCAGCATGATGGTCTTGCTGCTGCCGCTGATGGCGCTCATCGCCCTTTTGGTGGCGGTTTTTGATGGTTTTCCAATCTTCTTTAACCAGGAACGCGTTGGCATAAACGGCAAATTTTTTAAAGTGCATAAGTTTCGCACAATGGTTAACAAGGCCGAAGAAATCCTGCCTCAGCCCGGAGAAAATGGAGAAGCTCTTCCGCACAAACTGCGCAATGACCCGCGCGTTACCCGGTTGGGGCGTTTTCTGCGCCGATTTAGCCTGGATGAACTGCCACAGTTTTTCAATGTTCTGGAGGGCAATATGTCCGTCGTTGGTCCCCGCCCTGAACTTCCCCGCCTGGTACAAGGCTATGAGCGCTGGCAGCGCAAGCGCCTCACTGTGCTTCCCGGCATCACCGGCTGGTGGCAGGTAAATGGCCGTTCGGATAAGATGCTGCACCTGCACAGCGAGGATGACATTTACTACGTGCAAAACTACTCGATTTGGCTTGACCTTCAGATCATCGTCCGCACCATCTGGGTTGTGCTTATCGGCAAAGGAGCTTTTTGATGAAAGCAACTTCTGGCGTTCTCAAGGGGCGGTTTGCTGTGGTTTTGGATATTATCATTGCCATAATTGCTTTCTTCATTTTTAACCGCAGAACTTGGCTGTGCCTTGATGAGATCAACAAACCCCTCTTTTACTGCCAGTATGGCACATTGCAATCAGAAAATCTCGTCCTGCTGTTATTGGTCGCTGCAGCCCTGCTGCTGTTGTGGCAGCGAAGAGAGTTGAGAACGTTTTTCGCCTCGTGGAAGTCCCACTGGCTGCTGATCGCCTTCCTGGTGTGGGCAGCGGCTTCCTACTTTTGGTCTATTGATTCCGCTGCATCCCTCGAAAAAATTCCGCAGCTTGTACTCACCACCTTACTGGCTGCCTATTTTGGCTACCGGTTCTCGCAGAAAAGAATCCTCATTGCTCTCTTTATGTTCTCCTTCATTGTCACCGCACTGAGTTTTGTGTTGGTAGGGTTGCTGCCTGGTGCTGCCATTATGAGCACCTATCCTCATGAAGGCATGTGGCGGGGCATCACCTCTCATCGTAACTACCTAGGATCGCTGGCCGCTTTTTCGAGCATGATCGCGCTGATGGTTTTCTTCCGCAAGAAGCGGCTTTGGCAAAAGCTCCTGGCAGTGGCAATCTTTGCCGGTTGTGGTTTTTTGATCTTCAAAAGCCATTCTGCCACAGGGATACTGTTGATGGCTGGGCTAAATCTGGTGGTTCTCCTTTGCCTGGGCTGGGTTCATGTATGGCCCCGGATGAAGACATGGCAAAAGATCAGTGTGCTTGCCGGCAGCGGTGCAGTGCTGGTGCTGGCCGTGCTGAACCTTAATCACATCTTTGCGCTGGTCGGCAGAAACTCATCCCTCACCGGACGCATCCCGCTGTGGGGCTACCTGATACAGGATGTGGCCAACCATAATCTATGGCTTGGCTACGGCATTGGATCTGTATGGAATATGGGCAGTTACATGCAACACCTGGCGGACGTACTAGGCTGGCCTTTTTTGGTCGTAAACGGGCACAACGGGTTTGTAGATATTTTCGTGTACCTTGGACTGGTTGGGGTGTTGATGCTCATTGCGATAACCGCCACAGTGTTGATTCGTTCATTTATTCACTTTGTCGGGCAAAAAAGCACTCTTTCCCTTCTCCCCTTCGTTTCCATCCTGTATGTCATCGTAGCCAATATCACCATCAGCTACTTCTTTGTGTTTGAAACCTTCCACTGGGCAATTCTCGTATGCTTCCTGTTTGCAGCATCGAGAAAAACCCTGTTGATTGAAAACCCCGGCTAAATCTTCTATACTATCAGCAGAGGTAACCATGAGCCCCATTTACCT
This sequence comes from uncultured Anaerolineaceae bacterium, assembly GCA_937897615.1. Taxonomy (GTDB): domain Bacteria; phylum Chloroflexota; class Anaerolineae; order Anaerolineales; family Anaerolineaceae; genus UBA6107. Next base: position 34,201 of record CALCNO010000032.1, on the reverse strand, counting down.
ACTCGATGACAGCCTAGAAGTGGAGATCTTTTACGATAAAGACGACTGCGGCTATACGGACAACATCTGCCTCAAGATCACTGAATCCTGCGAGGATGAGGAAAAGGTCTTCAGGCACGATGAGAATAACCTGTACCTGACGCAGGAACAGGCCAGCGCCCTGGCAGCCGCGCTCACCGCAGCCGTACAGGCCAGCCGCTCCACCAGGTAAACTACTCCCCGGCCGAAAAGGCGATCGCCGCTTCCAGGTTTGGTTGCGGCGATTGATGAGTTGAATACAGCGATGATGGCAATTACTGCAGGGCTTCAGCTTCGGCGAACAAAGCCTTTTCTTCTTCGCTATGCGGCTCAAAGTTCAGCCCGTGGGGCTGCGGCTTACCTTCCAAATCCACGTGAATGAAGGTGATGAACCCGCGCACCGCCAGCTTGCCCTGCACGCGCACCTCGATGAGGCTAACGATCTTGGTTTCACCCGTCAACACCACGCGGCTGGTAAAGGTGGGGAGCTCGCCTTTGCGGATCGGGCGCGTAAAGGTCATGCCGTGAATTTTGAGGCAAACGATGTGCTCCGGTTTGGTCATCGAAGCCGCGGCGATAAAACCGCTTTCCACGAACCACTCGGCGGTGCGCCCGGCATACAGGGTGCCGTGATGGTTCAAATCTTCCCCTTTGACTAGGTGCACACTGGTAAACAAAGGAAATTCCATTTTTTAGTCCTTTCTGATAGACCCACAGATTCTACTCTTGCCATCCGCCGTGGTCAACCGGGACATTCATCACCCTTCAGCGCGCGGTGTAACGGTTTTCTTCTTGACATTTATATTCTATTACTGTAATATAACAGTATAAGGATAAAACAATGACCAATTCCGAACTTGCCTTATTGAGCCTGCTCTCCGAAGCCCCCCGGCACGGGTATGAGATCGAACAGACCATCCGCGAACGCGGCATGCGCAACTGGACAGAGCTGGCTTTCTCCTCCGTTTACTTTGTGCTGGCGCGCCTGGTAAAGCAGGGGCTGGCCGTGGCGCAGGTGCAGCCGGGCCATGCCGGGCGCCCCAACCGCAAGGTCTACAACATCACCCCCGCCGGAGCAGACGCCCTGCGGCAGGGCATCCTGGATGGGATACGCCGCCCGGAATCCGGCGGGCAGCGCTTTTTACTGGCACTCTCCTGCCAGCCACTGCTCAGCCGCGGCGAACTGCAGCACGCGCTGCGTGAACGTATCCTTTTTATTGAGGAACTCATGGCGGAACTTTCCGCTAACCCTGCGTCTCACCCCGGCCTTGCGCCCACGCACGTGAGCGCCATGTTCGATTATTCTGACACCCTGCTCCAGGCCGAGCGCGCCTGGCTGCAGGACTATCTGCAAAAGAACAGTGAGGAGAAATAACATGGACAAACTCGACCTGCGCAAGCAACTGAAAAGTTTCTACGCTCCATCAGCAAAAGAGTTCGCGCTGGTGGAACTCCCGCCCATGCAATACCTGATGGTGGACGGGCACGGAGACCCCAACAAAGTGCCGTCCTACAGCGATGCAGTGCAAACGCTGTACGGCCTCTCGTATACGCTCAAGTTTCACCTCAAAAAAACACGGGGATTGGATTACACCGTGATGGGCCTGGAAGGCCTGTGGTGGATGCCGGATATGCGTGAGTTCAGCCTGGCGCGTAAGGATGATTGGGATTGGACAATGATGATCCTGCAGCCGGAATTCATCACCCCCGCGCTCTTCGCCGAAGCCAAAGCCCAGGCAGCCGCCAAAGGCAAAGCGCCGCTGGCGGCACAAACCCGCCTGGAGACCTTTGCAGAAGGAAAGTGCGCACAGATCATGTACTTTGGCCCTTACACCGATGAAGGCCCGGTGATCGCACGCATGCATGAATGGATCACGCAAAACGGCTATGCCCTAACCGGCAAACATCATGAGATCTACCTTTCCGACCCGCGCCGGGTTGCGCCGGAAAAGAACAAAACTGTCCTGCGCCAGCCGGTGAAGCCAAAAGTATCCTGACGCTGCACCCAGAGAATATTTACGCGCTGCCTTAGCCGTAATACAATTGCATGTCAACCCGGAGGAAAGGTATTGATCTCCTTGCCCGGGTCAAATCTTACAATTGCACAGGAGCTAAAATGAAAGTGAAGTTCTTTTCGATCATGGTTGTCCTTTTACTGGTACTCAGTGCTTGTGCTCCTAAAAACCCAACGGACGCCGGCCAAAGCGGGACTGCCAGCCAGCAGGAAAGCAATTCCTCGAACGGCAGCAGCCCCAGCGCCAAAGATTTGTCTGGCGCGCTGAATGTGCTGCTGGGCAGCAATGACAACCCCAGTGTGTTCCCGTCTTATCACATTGACCTGGTGTTGAACACCCCCACTGCCAACGACGATTACACCGCCATCGTGAATGAGACCCTTTCCATCCAGGCGGATGTGCAGGGCAAGAATGTGCACATCATCCAGACGGACCCCGGTGCCACTGAAAGCAAAGAAGGCTACATCATCGGCGATACCGACAAGGAATACAAGATCGTAGACGGGCAGCCGCAGGAAATGCTGGGGCAGATTGCCCTCGGCTGGGCTATGTGGCCATTGACCGTGGTGGTGCCGTACTCGATGGCCGCCGCACTTTACAGCCACCACACCGGCAGCGAGACCCTCAACGGACGCAGCGCAGAGGTTTACGAGATCGATAGTGCCAAGGGTGATCCGGCGGCTCTGGCGGTCATGGCAGGCACCGGCCTGATCGGCGTTTCGCAGGCAGCCGGCAAAGTCTGGATCGACAAGGAAACCGGCGGTATGCTCAAGCTGGAACTGGCCTACACCAGCGGCATCAGCAACCTGGCGGGAGATACCAAGCTCGGAGATGGCCAGGGAACCATATCTCTGGAGATATCGCAAATCGGCCAGGTAACGGTCACCTCACCGGTACAGTAACCACCAGCAACTCCCCTGCGGGGGAGTTGTTTTTTATTCCCGAGGCTATGCTACAATACCCGCTAGGAGAACAAAACGATGATGATCTCAATCGGCGCGCCTGCGCCGGATTTTACCCTTCCTTCACACCTGGGCAAGCCGGTCACATTATCTGACCTGCGCGGCCGCAACGTGGTGCTGGCATTCTTCCCGCTGGCCTGGACACCTATATGAACGCAGCAGATCCCGCTCTACGAGGCTGAAAATGCCAAGTTTGCGGGATTGGACACCCAGGTTCTGGGTATCAGTGTAGATTCCACAGACTGCCTGCGCGCCTGGGCAGAAAGCCTCGGCGGCATCAACTACCCGCTGCTAAGCGACTTTTGGCCGCACGGTGCAGTATCACAGCGTTTCGGCGTGCTGCGCAAAGAAGGTTACTCTGAGCGCGCCATTTTCATTGTGGACAAGACCGGCATTGTGCGCTACATCGACGTGCATGAGATCAGCGAACAGCCCTCCAACGAGGAGCTGCGCCGCGCCATCCGCGAGATAGACGCCAGCGTGCGCAGCCGCCCGGAAGAACCCAACCCCCAGCCTGTGCCCCTGCCCCACGGCGGTATTGTCATGTACTGCACCAGGTGGTGCGGCGACTGCAAGCGCGCCCGCGCCTGGCTGGCACAACATCAACTGCCGTATACCGAGGTGGACATTACCACCACCCCCGGTGCCGCCGAACAGGTGGAGCGCTGGGCCAACGGCAACCGTACTACCCCAACCTTTGATATTGACGGTACCATCGTGGTGGATTTTGATGAGCCTCGCCTGCGGGAAGTGCTGAGAATTGCGGAGTAACTTTTTGCCGCGGCAAAGAGTTTTGCACTGGCCGCCGTTGTAAACGCGGTCGCGGCTACACGAAGAAAGGGATTGCCTTTGGAAAAGACTTACGCCATCCTTTTGCGCGGTGTGACCCCCACCGGCAAGAACCGCGTGCCGATGTCAGACCTGCGCAGCGCCCTGGCAGACACAGAACTCCGTGATGTGAGCACATACATTCAGAGCGGGAACGTGATTGCGCGTTCCGCGCTGGAGCAGTCCGCCATAGAAGCGCTGGTGCACCAGGTGATCCGGCAAAAGATCGGCCCAGACCTGGCGATCATTGCGCGCACACACGAGCAGCTCAAGGCCGTTTTGCGGGGCAACCCCTTTTCACCGGAAGACAGCGCGCGCACGTACTTTACCCTGCTGGCCGTGCAGCCCGACCCGCAGCGCAGCGAGGAATTCCTCAAGAGCAACTTTGCTCCCGATGCCATCCGCATCAGCGGCGATACACTCTACACCCTGTACGCCGTCCGCCTCAGCGCCTCCAAATTCAATAACAATTTCTACGAGCATAAACTCAAGGTAGCCGCCACCACGCGCAACTTCAACACCATCACCAAACTGGTCGAGCTAAGCGCCTGATACCCCTCAAAAGAAAAAGCCCCCGGCCCAACAACTGGCTCAGGGGCTTTCGTTTTGCGTATCGGCTTCTAGGGGACGTACTCGGTGCAGTACTGGTCGTGGGTGCAGTACCCCATGTATTCAATGGACTCGACCACGCCCCAGCAGGCATCCTGCCCCCAATCATCGCACAAGTCGCTGCCTACTTTCAAAGTGGAATAAGTGTAATCGCGCTGCGGCTCCACAAAAACAGTACCGCGGTCGGATGTTTCAAAAGCCACAAAGGCATGCCCGGTATCGCCGTTGACAAAATCCACCCCAACGATCCAGGCTTTCATATTCTCACTGCGGGCATTGGCCACCAGGTCAATGGCAAAATCCAGGCAGTTGTAGTCCTCAAGGTCGTACTCGTGCCAGTTGGTATGGTCGCGCACCAGAAAGTCCGCCAGTTCGTTCCACGTTACCAGGCGGGGCTGCGGGGTTGGGGTGAGCAGCGGTTTTTGCGGAGTATAGGCATTGGCCTGGTTGTAACGGTAAAGATCGAGTTCATCAAACGCAGCCTCAACCCCCGCGTCCGCGGTTGTAGAAACCCCCAGGCCGATCTGGCCGGAGGAAAAGGCATCATCGCTGAAGCTGGTCTCAAAGTGATCGTTGAGGTAGAACTCAAACTCATTCCCATGAAATACCAGGGTGGCCTTGTTCAGTTCACCGGCGGGCAGTAACGCATCCGATTTAGCCAGTTCCACTATGGGAACGATCTCATTCTCCACATACTTGCCAATGAAATAATCACCACTGGCAGAGACTTCCCAGAAGTACATGTTGTTGTCATCCACCACGCGCCAGAAGAAGACCACGCCAACCCCGCGGCCCTCGCCGCCGCTGAGGATGCGGAATTTTACATTCATGACTGCGTCGGTATATTTCTTTTCGCCGTAAGTCGACCAGTTCATCAGGTCAGATTTGAAGCCGGTGAACAAGTATTCACCATCCTTGATCTCTGCCCTGGAATTTTGGTCTTCTCCCACCCACCAGTTGCGATCATTATAGGAGAATTTTTCTTCCAGCACCACGTCCGGGTCGCCGGTAAAGAGCTGCATCGTTGGCAGCGGGGTGTTCGTTCCCGAAATGTAAGTTGCCGTGGGGAGCGGTTCGGAGGCTTGCGTCAACAGATCCTGTGCCATCGAAAGAAGAGAGCACCCTGGCAAAAGTAACGCTAACAGGAGAAAAACCACCAGTCGTTTATTCATCCATCCTCCCTGACTGCAAATCGTCGTGCTCAGGCGGCTTCAATAAAACCGACGAGCCAATATTTTCAATCTTCGCAGAAGCGTATCGCGCCGGGAATACCCGCGCGGCAATTACCTGCTATTTGTTCCTTTCGTAGATGATGCGCAAACCGAGCAAAGTCAGTTCTGGCTCCACCGCATTAATACAGGTAACGTGCTGGCTGATGAGGTTTGCCCAACCGCCGGTGGCGACCACTTTAACATCGCCGCCCAGCTCCTTCTTCATGCGCGCCACCAGCCCTTCCACCATGCCGGCCGCACCGTACACCACACCCGATTGCAGTGAAAGGATGGTGTTTTTGCCGATGGCAAATTCCGGGGCAGCCAGTTCCACGTTCGGCAGCATGGCGCCGGCATTAAAGAGCGACTGCGCGCCCGTGCCCACCCCCGGTGCAATTGCCACGCCTTCCAGCATGGCGCCGGCAGAAACCGCCGTGAAGGTGGTAGCTGTGCCAAAGCCAATGATGATCACCGGCGCGCCGAACATGGAAATCGCTCCCACCGCGTTGGCGATCAAGTCCGGGCCCACTTCTTTGGGGTTGCCGGCATTGACGTGGATCACCGGGTGTTTAACGTTGCCCACGATTACCGGTTCAATGTTGAGGTGGCGCCGCACCAGTTCGCTAAAGGCAATCGTCAGGTCTGGCACCACTGAAGAGATCACACAACCGTTGATCTCCTCTTTGAGGATATTCTCACTGGCAAAGAGCGAAAGCAGCATCACCCCGTACTCGTCTGCCAGCTTGGCCGGGTCGGTGAAGATGCGCCAGCGCGTCACCAGCGCATCTCCACGATAAACACCCAGCTTGATATTGGTATTGCCGATGTCAACGCACAGCAGCATCAGGCTACTCCAAATTGGTTCAGTTGCTACATTGGTTTATTTGAACAGGCCGGCAAGAGCGGAGATGCCCAAAACCAAACCGGCTACCAGCAGTACGATCCCCAGGATGATGAGGATGATGTAGAGCCAGCCCAGCAGTTTGCCGGTTTTGCCGGCGCGGTTGGAGGGGTCTTCGCGTTTGGCCTTGCCGCCATAGACGATGGCCAGAATGGCGGAAACGAACGCCAGAATACCAGCAATCCAGGTAGGCAGGTCCAAAATGCGGAAAATGATGGTAAGTACCCAGGCCAAAATACCGGTAACCAGGCTAATGATTCCGCTCGTCGAGCCGCTCTTGGGGGCAGGTTCAGGGGTGGTGATTGGTGCGTTTTGATCCATGAGATTCCTCCTCGGTCAGATTTATCACATTATAGACCAAATCAACCGCGCGCGCAGATAGGATTTGCCCGCGCCTTCAGAAAGCGCATGCGCATCTCTTCTGGCAGTGGCAATCAAATTCCGTGATATAACCAAACCATGCTGCCATTTTGGAAAGCCAAGAAACTTGAGGAAATGACGCCTGCGGAATGGGAAAACCTGTGCGATGGCTGTGCGCAGTGCTGCCGCATCAAGTTTGAGGATGAAGACACGGGCGAAATCTACACCACCCGGGTGGTGTGCGAACTGCTGGATATTTACCACTGCCGCTGCCTGCGTTACAGCGAACGCTCGGTGCTGGTGCCCACCTGCCTTACCCTCTCGCCGGAACTGGCCGCCTCGCTGGCATGGATGCCCGCCACCTGCGCTTACCGCCTGCTGGCGGAAGGCAAAGACCTGCCGTTATGGCACCCCTTGGTGAGCGGAGATACACATTCAGTGCACCAGGCCGGTGCCTCAGTGCGCGGCAAAGTGCTCTCTGCCCGCGATGTGCCGGAGGAAGACTGGCCGGATTACGTGGAGGAAGACCCGCAATAGCCGCCGGCTACTGGCGCATGCTTAGCGTCTCACTTTCCGTTGTTGAGCTTGTAGATTATTCCAGGAAAAACTTACCCACGCGGCGCATCTCGTCGATGAGGGGAATCAAATACTGCCCTTTTTCGGTCAGCGAGTATTCTGTGCGCGGCGGCACCTCGGCAAACACCCGGCGGTTCACCACCCCGCGCTGCTCCAGCTCTTGCAGGCGCGCCGAAAGCACACGCGGGCTAAGCCCCACCGAGTGCTGCAACTCGCCAAATCGGCGCGCGCCATCCGCCAGGTCGCGCAGGATCAGGGAGACCCATTTCTGCCCGATGATCTCTGCCACAGCTTCCACCGGGCAGCGCTGGTCTTGAACAACAACCGTATTCTCTAACATAACTTTTATTATATCTTATTGATAGTTACTTGACAATAGGATAGCATTGCGCTATAATACTATCAATAAGTTACTAACTAATCTATTATAACTAAGGAGTGTTAACATGAACATCACAATTATCGGTGCGGGCAACATGGGCAAGGGCATCGGCTACCGCATGGTCGCCGGCGGTCACAATGTCACCCTGGTAGACGCCAACCCGGAAGCCGCCGATGCGTTGGCGGACGAATTGAAAACCCTGGCCGGCAGCCGCGCCAAAGTGGAAACCGCCAGGCTGGAGTCCGTCAAGCCCGGCGACGTAGTCATTCTGGCAGTATGGTACGGGGTCAACATGGAAGTGGCCAAGCAGCTCGGCGCGCGCCTGGAAAACAAGATCGTGGTGGATATTGCCAACCCGCTAAACGCCACCTTTGACGACCTTGCCACCCTGCCCGGCTCTTCCTCTGCCGAGGAACTGGCAAAGGTGCTGCCTGCCAGCGCCCGCCTGGTAAAAGCCTTTAACACCACTTTTGCCGGCACGCTGGTAACGGGCAACGTGGGCGGCGTTCCGCTGGATGTTTTCCTGGCCGGTGACGATGAGTCCGCCAAGAAAACCCTCTCAGCCCTGATCGCCGATGGCGGCCTGGTGCCGGTGGATACCGGCGCCCTCAAGCGCGCCCGACAGTTGGAAGGCCTGGGCATGCTGGGGATCACCCTGCAGATCAAGCACAACCTCGGCTTTACCACCGGCTGGAAGCTGATCCGGCCCGGCAACTAACCGTTCCACACAGTTCTGGCTTCTCCTCCTGCGCAAACTCCCGAGTCCGTAAATGGCCCCGGGAGTTTTTCATCCGGCATACAACGCCCCGTTTACGGACAGTTTTTATCTTTAACGGCGGTTTCGTCGATTTCGGACTATAATATTGTCCAGACCATTCCTCCCTGCGGGGAGTTAAACAAAGGAGAAAGCCATGATCGTAACCACCAAAGAATTATTCAAAGCCGCTTACGGCAAGTATGCCATCGGCGCATACAACATCAACAACCTGGAGCAGACCATGGGCCTGTTCCGCGGCAACGTTGATAGCGCCGCCCCCTTCATCATCCAGATCAGCAAGGGCGCACGTTCTTACACCAACAAGATCATGATCGAAGGCCTCATCCGCTCTGCCGACCAGGTCTTCCCGGAAGCCATCTTCGCCGTGCATCTCGACCACGGCGACGAGGAAACCTGCTACGACTGCATCAACAGCGGTTTCTATTCCTCGGTGATGATCGACGCCTCCGCCGAACCCTTTGAAAAGAACGTGGAGATCACCCGGCGCGTGGTGGAAGCTGCGCACGCCAAAGGCATTGTTGTGGAAGCAGAGCTGGGCCAGTTGGGCGGCGTGGAAGAGCATGTGGCCGTAGACGAAGCCAAAGCCAAGCTCACCGACCCCGACCAGGCCAAGGAATTTGTGGCCCTCACCGGCTGCGATTCGCTCGCCTGCGCCATCGGCACCAGCCACGGGGCTTTCAAATTCAGCGGCACGCAGGGCTTGCACTTCGAAGTGCTGGAAGCCATCCAGAAGCGCCTGCCGGGCTTTCCGCTGGTGATGCACGGCTCTTCCTCCGTTCCGCAGGAAGAAGTGGCGCGCATCAACGCTGCCGGCGGCAACCTCAAAGGCGCCAAGGGTGTAGACGACAACCAGTTCCGCCACGCCGCCGAGTTGGGCGTGACCAAGATCAACATCGATACCGATGGCCGCCTGGTGTGGACACGCGTTCACCGCGAATACTTCAACGAGCACCCGGAAAACTTTGACCTGCGCCCGGTGGGCAAGGTGTTCATGTCCGAGTATGCCAAGTTCATCGCTGCCAAGAACGTCAAACTGGGCAGCGCCGGTCAACTGGAAGCCGTGCGCAAGCTGGTGAACAAGTAAATTCCCCCCGCAAGCAAAAACTTTGCCCCTCTCAGGCTGAGAGGGGCGTTCTTTTACGCAATGTGGCCGCGCGGGTTCTTAAATCCGCCGGTCTTTGAATGCCAGGGTGATCTCGTTATACAACGCCTTCCACAGATCAGGCTGGTCGTGCTTGCAGCCTGTCAACAGCCCCTTCACCGGCTCTTCGGGTTGGGCCATTGCCAAGTCGCGCACTTTGGCCGGGCAGATGAACGGCGTAGAGAAAGCTGCCGCCGCTTCCCCTTCCACCGGGATGAGCCAGTTGGAGGAGGCCAGCCCCCACTCCACCACTTCGATGATCTTCTCCCAGGGCTTTTCGCAATCTTCCTGGACAATCTCGTAAGTAACATTACGAGCCGTATTGACATCCTGCATGGCAAACAACTGGCCGGTGACAAAGAGCAGGGTGTTCTCCAGGGTATACCCGTTCCAGTTGGGCACTTTGCCGCCGGGCTTGAGCAGCACATGGCTGACCGTATCCGCGTGGAAAAGGCGCTTGCTTTGCCCCAGGGAAACCTCCAGTGCGCCTTCAGCCTGGCAGGCCAGAATGGCCGCCATCACCAGCAGCGCCGCCAGGTTGGGGCCATCCACCATGCCCTCGCGGCACAGAAGGTTATGCGCATTCTTGCCGCTGCCCTCTGAAGCATAGCGATCCGCGTTGAGCAGAACGTATTCACTCGGCGTGAAGGAAAAATCGGTAAAACCCATCAACACTCCCCGGGGTAACTTCCTTTTATTTTACCCCTTACCGAAATTTTAATAAATATCCCCCGGAAATGCACATAAAAAGCCCGTAAAAATAACCTTAGAAACAATTTACAAAACTTTTCATCACTAAAAAAAGCGATTATTCATTTATATACTGATAATGTCTTATTGTTTCTAAAATTTGGAGCCGTGTTCTTTGATCGAGTTGATCGGTAAACTTCCTCCGTATCTTTTTGCCAGCATCGTCGTGGTATTCTGTGTATTGGTAGCTGCCTCGTTCATCATCTGGCTCCACCTGCATAGAAAGGCTGGCCGACCTGCCAAAGGCACAACGCAGGAGCGCTTTGTGCGCAGTGTCTTTGACGCCTACCCCCAACCCGCGTTAGTCATTGATGCTTCCGGTATCATTCTGGAGGCCAATGCCAATCTCCTCCACCTGGCCGGCTATGCCCGGCCGGACTTGGTCAACCACTCCGTCAAAATCCTGGCCCCAACCCTGAACACCGATACGCTCAACCAGGTAGGCGGCATGCCTTTCTCGCGCGATGTTGAGACACAGCTTCAATCGGGAGAGCAAGTTCCCCTAGTATTCTTCTTTACCCCCTTTACCTTTAAAAAGCTAAATTACTTTTCGGTACTGGTGCGCAACCCCGGCGATTTGAACGCCGTAGAAGCCAGCAGCCGCCGTGCACTGGATATCATCCAGTCGCGTATGGATGAACTTTCCACCATCCGCCGCGTCAGTGAAAGCCTCAACGAGGCCACCACACTGCGCGGGGCGCTCTCCCCGGTGCTGGAAACCATCCGCTCCATCACCAAAAGCTCCTCGCTTTGGGTCTTCCTGCCGGATGAAGACAACAACACTTCCCAGCGCATTGATTTCGACCCCCTTTCCGCCGGGAGTTCGCTGCACTTTTCCCGCGTGAACAACCAGGAGCACGCCTGCGTCATCTCTCTGCTCAATGGAGAGTTGGAAAATTCCCAGATCGTTGATGGATGCAATTGCGCGCCGCAATCCCCCGATGGGGCAGAAATCAGCAGCCACTACTCGCTGCCGCTGTACCTGGGCAAGAAACCCATTGGGCTGGTCAATTTCCTCGAGAACGAAAGCACCCCCATCACCGAAAACCGCCTGGAAATCCTGCATACCATTTGCGACTCCTTCAGCGTTGCGCTGGAAAGAGTGCGCCTGTTCACCACCGAGCATGAGCAGCGCAAGCTGGCGGAAACAATGGCCGATATCGGCGCCAACCTCACCAAGACGCTTGACCTTACCGAAGTGCTCGACCTCCTCCTGGATCAGGTGAAACGCCTGGTGCCTTACGACGGGGCCAATATCATGGTCATCCGGGAGAATATCGCACACATTGAGCGCATCAACGGGTACCGCAAAACAAAACCGGATGAACTTAAACAGCTCAAGCAAATTGCGTTGAACGTAGACACCACGCATAATCTGCAGATGATCAAAAAGGACCTCAAGGCCAAGATCATCGCAGATACCGCGCTGGATGCCAACTGGATCTCCGATCCGGTGACCAGCCACTATCACTCCTGGATGGGCGCGCCGGTGGTCATTGACGGCAAGCTGGAAATGATCTTTTCGCTGGACAAGGAAGATGCTGATTTCTACAACCCTCACCATGCAGAACTCCTCACCACCTTCTGCGCCCAGGCAGCTCTGGCAATCAAAAATGCCCGCCTGTATTCCGGTGAACGGCGCCGCATTGAGGAGTTGAATGGCCTGCAGGATACCCTGATCAGCATCAACTCAGAACTCGACCTCAACCTGCTCCTCAAGCAGATCGTCACCCGCGCCATCTCCCTGCTGAACTCCGATGTGGGCGAACTGGCCCTGTTTGAGCCGGAGAACAACTGCCTGCGCGTGACCGTTTCTGAGAACATGGGCAGGAGCTATGTGGGAACGCCGGTGCAAATTGGCGAAGGGTTAATGGGCCTGGTAGCCCAAACCCTCACCCCGCAGACCATTGCCGATTACAGCAGCTGGGAAAACTGCATGCCGCAATACAAAGACCTGGTGCCGCATGCCAGCCTGGCCATTCCGATGGTTGCAGGCTCAGCCCTGTTTGGGGTGGTGGCCATTGGCGACAAGAATATCGACCGGCAGTTTTCCAAAGACGATATCCGGCTGCTGGAGTCCTTTGCCCAGCAGGCGATCATCGCCATCCAAAACGCCCGCCTCATCCAGGATGCGCGCAAGCGCGCCGAGGAAGCCGAAAAACTCTCGCGCGCCGGTGCGGCTGTAACCGCCACCCTCAATCAGGAAGAAGCCATTGCACGCATTTTGGAGCAACTCTCGTACGTAATCCCCTATGACAGCGCCTCGGTGCTGCTCAAAAAGGATGACAAACTGGTCATCGTGGGCGGGCACGGGTTTAAGGAACTCACCACCGTGCTCGGAATCCAGTATGCTCTGGATGCCCAGAACCCCGGCGCCATCGTCTTTATGGAAAACAGCTCGCTGGTGGTCAACAATGTGATGGCGGATTTTCCGAATTTCGCCCAGATCCCGCAGTCGCAGCGCGCCATCCGCAGTTGGATGGGCGCACCGCTGACCATCAAGGGCAAGCCCATCGGCATCCTCTCGCTGGATGCACACGAGCTAAACCGCTTCAACAACGAGCATGTGCGCCTGATAACGGCGTTTGCCGACCAGGTGTCCATTGCCCTGGAGAACGCCCGCCTCTACACCGAAGAGGTCAGTTCCGCCGAACGCTTCAAGACCCTCTATGAATTCGGGCAGACCATCGGCGCGGTGCTCAAACTGGAAGACATGTACCCGGTGATCTTTGAGGCGGTAAAAAAGCTGATGAAGACCGAGTATTTCAGCATTGCGTTGGTAGACCGCGAGCGTGCCACCATCCGCGATGTCTTCATTTACGACCGCGAAGAACCCATTGAGCTGCAGGAACGCAGCATCGAAAAGGGCCTCTTCGGCAAAGTAATCAAGGAAGGCAAATCGCGTATCTGGCACCACTTTACGCGTGAGATGGTGGAAAGCAGCGGGGCGGTGCTGGTGGGCAACGACAACGGCGAAGATGTTTCGCAATCCATCATCATCGTGCCGCTGCGCACGCGCACCGGCGTGGTGGGGGTGATCAGCGCGCAAAGTTACACGCCGAACATGTACGACGAATTGGATATGGAAGCCCTGGAACTGCTGGGAGCTAACGCCGCGGTGGCCATTGAAAACGCCCAGTTGTTCAACACCATGCAGAACATGGCCATCACCGATGACCTGACAGGCCTGTTCAACCGGCGCAAGTTCTACGAGGTGGCCTCGCAGGAATTTGAGCGCAGCAAGCGCTACACCCGCCCCCTCAGCGTGATCATGCTCGATATTGACCACTTCAAACGCGTGAATGACACCTACGGCCATGCCGTCGGCGACCAGGTGCTGCAAGGGCTGGCGGGGGTGGTCAGCGGCAAACTGCGCCAGGTGGATATTCTGGCACGCTATGGCGGCGAGGAGTTCGTCATCATGCTGCCGGAAACCTCGCTGGAAGACGCCATGCTCACCGCCGAACGCCTGCGCCAGGTGACCGCCGATGCCGTCTTGCCCACGCGCGTGGGCAACATGTCCATCACCATCAGCCTGGGGGTGGTCACGCAGGATAAAAACTGCCGCAACCTGGAGGAACTGCTGGACCGTTCCGATCAGGCATTGTATGCCTGCAAACGCAGCGGACGCAACAAGGTGGCCTCCTGGCGCCCGGAATACGCAACCCAACTGCCGGGCACCGGCCCCCTGCCCTCGATCAAGCCCAGCCAGTATATCTAAAATCAAATCTCCCACAGCAATTTGCGCACGCAACGAATTTAAGCGCGCCTCCGGCCGCCCTCCCGGCGGGTGAAAAATGCTTGCTTTCCCATTGGATTGGGGTATGATAAGCGCGTTTGGTATTTCCAAGGAAGTACCAACCAGGAAAGGAGTACCTTAATATGAGCATCATAGAAGTGAACGGCCTCACCAAGTATTACGGCAAGTCACGCGGTATTGTGGACGTGTCCTTTGGCGTGGAGGAAGGCGAAATCTTCGGCTTCATCGGCCCCAACGGCGCAGGCAAATCCACCACCATCCGCCTGTTGCTCTCACTCATCCACCCCAGCGGCGGCAGCGCCACCGTGTTCGGCAAGGATGTGACTACCCACGGGCCAGAGATACGCCGCAGTATTGGCTACCTGCCCTCGGAGGTGTTCTACTATGAAGGCATGAAGGTGCTCGACCTGCTCAAGTATTCTGCCAGCTTCTTCCCCGGCGACCACAGCCAGCGCATGAAGGAACTCTCCGAGTTGATGGAGCTGGACCTGAACCGCAAGATCAGCGACCTTTCCTTCGGCAACAAAAAGAAGGTGGGCATTGTGCAGGGATTGCTGCACAGCCCCAAACTGATCTTCTTGGATGAACCCACCAGCGGGCTTGACCCCCTGATGCAGCGTAAGTTCTTTGACCTTGTCCGCCAGGAGAACAAACGCGGCGTCACCGTGTTCTTCTCCTCGCACATCCTCGGCGAGGTGCAGCGCCTGTGCAACCGCGTGGGTATCATCCGCGAGGGGCGCATGGTAGAAGTCTCCGACATCCGCACTCTGCAGAAGAACAACTACAAAAAGGTGCGCCTCAGCGCCGCCGGGGCTGCCCCTGCCCTCAGCGGGCTGGCCGGCCTGACCAACCTGCAGGAGGACAACGGCTCGGTCAATTTCTTCTTCAAGGGAGAGGTCAAGGCGCTGCTGCAAAAGATCGGCGCGCTCCAGGTAACGGATATCGTCATCGAAGAACCCACCCTGGAAGAAATCTTCATGCACTATTACGAATAGGCGGCAGAGATGATCGCAACTATTTACACGCATGAAGTGCGCCTGAAGCTGCGCTCGGTGCTCGTCTGGTCGGTTTCCATCGCCGCGGTGATATTGTTCTTCTTCTCCATTTTCCCAGCGTTTGCCGATGAGGCTGAACTGACCAACCAGTTGATGGCCAAGTTCCCGCAGCAGCTCAAAGACGCCTTTGGCCTGGGCAGGATCGACCTTTCGGCGGTGATGGGGTTTTACGCCTTTATGATGGTGTTCGTGCAGCTTTGCGCCGCCATCCAGGCCGGCAACTTTGGCTTTGGGCTGGTCTCCATTGAGGAAAGTGAATTTACCGCCGACTTTTTACTCACCCGGCCGGTCAGCCGGACGCAAATTCTCACCAGCAAGCTGCTGGCGGCCTTTACCGCCCTGCTGCTCACCGATGCAGCCATCACGCTGGCAAGTTTTGTTGCCATTCTGGCTTTCAAGGGCGAGCGCAGCTATGATCCGGGCATTCTGGGCCTGCTGCTGCTTGGGCTGCTGATCTTTCAGGTGTTTTTCCTGGCGGTGGGGCTGGTGATCTCGCTGCTGGTCAAGCACATTCACAACGTGACCCCCTACTCGCTGGGCCTGGCCTTTGGCGCCTACGTGCTAAACGCCTTCAGCGGGGTCTTTGGCGATGTGAAGCTGGAATACATCACCCCCTTCAAGCACTTTGACCCCAACTATGTGCTGCAGCACCACGCCTTTGATACGCGCCTGCTGCTGCTCAATGTTGGCATTTCGCTCGTTTCGATCGTTGTCAGCTACCTGCTTTACATCCGCCGCGATATCCACGCGGTATCGTAAGGAGGCGCGCCATGAATATCTTTTTTCGCGAACTAAAAGCCAACCTCAAGTCTCTGATCACCTGGAGCGTTGTGCTGATCCTGCTGATCATCATCTCCTCGGCAAAATTCTCAGCATTTGCCGGCGACGAATCCATGGTCAAGGTGATCGAAGCCATGCCCAAGGAACTGCTGGAAGCCTTCAGCATGCGCTCTTTCAACCTTATCACATTGAGCGGTTTCTACGGGGTGATGGGCGTGTTCTTCTTCATGATGGGCGCAATGGCGGCCGCTATGTGGGGCAGCGACATCATCTCCAAAGAAGAGCGCCGCAAGACGGTGGAATTCTCGCTGGTGCTGCCGGTCTCGCGCAACCGCGTGATCACCTTCAAGGCGCTGGCGGCGCTGGTCAACTGCATCCTGTACGTGCTCATCACCTGGGGGGTGGCCATTGCGGCCGTGCAAAATTACTCCCCCGACCAGGCCTTCTATGACTTTTTGGCGCTGGAAATGCAGGCCATGTTCATCATCGAACTGATCTTTCTGGCGCTGGGGCTGCTGCTGGGCTGTGCCATGAAGCGTTATAAACTGGCAGGCTCCACCGCCATCGGCATCATCCTGGCGGCGTATTTCCTTTCGGTCTTTTCCGGTTTGCAGGAAAAACTGGATTTCCTCAAGTGGTTCACCCCCTTTAAGTATTACGACACCACCAACCTGTTCCACAATGGCAGCCTGGACGGGATTTCCCTGCTGCTTTCGGCCGGGATCATCGTGGGCTGCCTGGTGGGGGCATACATCAGTTACAACAAACGCGATCTGTATATCTAACAAAGCACAACCACCAAAGTAGGGGCAATTCATGAATTGCCCCTACGGTTTTTAACACGAAAATTACGGGGGAAATTCTACAATCCATGCTCTCTGGCTGCCTGGCGGTAGGTGCAGAACCCGCACTCAGGGCTTGCCGGCGGCGGCTCGGGCAGCGAGAGCAACTCCAGCACCTGGCGCATAAAGGCAAGGAACTGCGCCTCATCCTTGGGCAACTCCTGCCAGACCGCCGCATTCTCAAAGACCAGCTCCTGCCAGCCTGCCCCGGGGCACAAATCGCGCGGCTCCAGGTAGAACAGCCCCAGCCGCGTCACCGGGGATAGGTGCAGTGCCTTTTCGCCGGGGTGCTCCAGAGCGTAAGCATAGGCGCTCAACTGCCGTCCGTAAAAACCAACATGGTCTGGTGAAGGGCTGGAGGTCTTGAAGTCGATCACGGCATAGCTGCCGTCATCAAAAGCCAGCACCGAATCAAAGGCGCCCTTGATATAACAGGAAGCGCTGAGGCCGGGGAAGCTGATGGGCGCCGAGGTGACCCACTTGCCCTGCAGCGCTACCCTGCCGGCGGGCAGTTCCGGGCTGAGAGTGCTGGTGGGCTGGCCTTCAAACAGGCGCTTCATCAGCGCGTCAATGCGCGTGAAAATCTTGGGGAAGGGCTGCGAGGGTCGCTCAATGCCCAGCACTGCCTTGAGGTAAAAACAACGCGGGCATTCATCCCAGGCAAAGGTCAGTTGCGAAGGGGAGAGCTTATACAAGGCATGGCATCCTTTCTGATAAATCAGAACCCTTTGTGTGCGCACCCATCCGGTCGCTCGAGAGACTTTAGATGAATGGGTTGTAAAAGCGGCTGTGATTGATGAACACCGACACCGCCACAGTGATGCCCAGAATAACCGCCGAAACAAGAATAGAGATGTAATCACGGCGCTGCAAATTACTGCGCGTGAACCAGGTGCGGCGCTTGCCCTTGCCAAACCCGCGCAGGTCCATGGCGTTGGTGATCACCTCGATGCGTTCCAGGGTGGAAAAGATCAGCGGGATGACGATCACCAGCGAATTCTTGAAGCGGCTGCCGAGTGAGGCCTTGCCAGACATTTCCAGCCCGCGGGCCTGCTGCGCCTGGTTGATGTCATGATAGACGCGCTGCACGTCCGGGAAGTAGCGCAGCGTGAGCGAAAAGGCAAAGGCCGCCTTGTAATTGACCCCCACCTTGTTCAGTGAAGACGCAAACTCACTGGGATTGGTGGTAAAGAGAAAGATGATCCCCAGCGGAATGACGGAAAAATACTTGAAGAACTGCGTCACCTGATACAGCACCTGTTCCTGGGTGAGCGCCACTTTGCCCCACAGGTTGGCAATCACATGGCGCGTGCCGTAGATTTCCACACCCTGCTCCGGCGAAAAGAAGAAGGTAATCACAGCGTTGATGAGCACGAAGACGAGCACGTAGAGCACCATCAGCTTGATCTGGCTGAACTTAATGCGCGAGATCCACAGCAGGATCACCGAGAAGACCAGCGCCGCCAGAATAACGCGCAGGTCGAAGGAGAACATGATGGCAAAGGTGAGCAGCAGAAAACAGACCAGCTTGGTGAGGCCGGAAAGGCGGTGTACCAGCGTATCCTGATAGTTGTAGGAAAAGAGCCTGTCCTTCATTTGGACAACGACCTTTCGTAGTCAATGAAGTCCTGCACAAAGCGTGTGCCATCGGGGATACCGGCCAACTGCGCCAGGTGATACAGCGATGTCTCTTTGAGATTGGCCTCGCGGATCACCTTCTCGTCCGTCAGCACCACCGAGGCCGCCGTATCGGCAATTTTGTGCCCGCCCGCCAGCACAACGGCACGCGGGGTGTATTCCAGCATCAGGTGCATGTCGTGGGTGATGAGGATGATGGTGATGCCCAGGCGGTTGATCTCGCGCAGAAAATCCATGATCTCGCTGTAATGGCGGTAATCCTGCCCGGCGGTGGGCTCATCCAGGATGAGCACGGTGGGGTCAAGCACCAGAATGGCGGCAATGGTCACACGTTTCTTTTGCCCGTAGCTGAGGGCTGAGATGGGCCACTCCACAAAAGGTGCCAGCCCGCACACTTTAAGCACTTTCTCCACGCGCGGGCGGATCTCTTCCTCCGGCACATTGCGCATGCGCAGCCCCAGCGCCACTTCATCGTAGATCAGATTTTTAGAGATCATCTGGTTGGGGTTCTGCATCACCAGCCCGATGAATTCGGCGCGTTCCTTGATGGACTTGCCCAGCAGGTCGTCACCGCGGTAACGGATGGCGCCCTTATCGGGCTTTTCAAAGCCCACCAGCAGCTTGGAAAAGGTGGATTTGCCGGCGCCGTTCTTGCCCACGATTGCCACCATCTCACCTTCACGCAGGTCAATGGTGATGTCTTCCAGCGTGGCGCGCACGCCGTCATAGGAAAAAGAAACCCTCTCCGTGTTGAGCAGCATAGGGGTCTGCGCCTGCGGCGCCGCGTGCTGCACCGAACGATCCCAGGCGCGGATGGCTTCGTTGACACCGTCGGTGCGCAGGCTCCAGATGTGCCCGGGTTGCATCGCCGGGGTCACCTTGATGCCGGCGTACTTCATCGCCGTCACGTAGAGCGGTTCGCGGATGCCGTTCTTCACCAGCACGTCCGAGCACACCAGTTCGTGCGCGTTCATATCGGCAATGATGCGCCCGTCGTTGATGACGATCACGCGGTCCACCTCGCGGTGGAGCACATCTTCCAGGCGGTGCTCGATGATGAGAATGGTCTTTTGGGTCTGCTTGTGAATGTCGTCAATGATCTCGATGGCAGTCTTGCCGGTGGCCGGGTCCAGGTTGGCCAGCGGTTCGTCAAAGAGCAGGATGTCCACATCGTCAATGAGCACACCGGCCAACGAAGTGCGCTGCTTTTGCCCGCCGGAAAGCTCAAAAGGCGAGGAGTGCTCCAATGCTTCCATGCCCACCATCTGTGCCACGCGGCTCACGCGCCGGTGCATCTCGTCATGAGCGACGCAGTCGTTCTCCATCGCAAAGGCGATGTCCTCCCCTACCGTGAGGCCCACAAACTGCCCGTCCGAATCCTGCAGCACGGTGCCAATGATCTTGGAAAGGCGGAAGATATCCAGATCGCGCGATTCCTGCCCCTTGATCTTGAGGCTGCCTTCGATGTTGCCCTTGTAGTAAAAAGGGATCAGCCCGTTGAGGCAGTGGCTGAGGGTGCTCTTGCCGCTGCCGCTGGGGCCGACAATGAGGATCTTCTCGCCGGGGTAAATCTTGAGGTTAATATCGCGAAGGGTCGGCTCCGCCTGCGAGTAATACTGGAAGGTGAAGTGATCGAATTCGATGATTGGTTCAGGTGTCATCGGCGTAACTTTCAGGGATGGTATCTCCCGATTATCTCACAAGTCCGGGCATGTGACCACCAAAAAAAGATGGCAGCCAGTTTTGGCTGCCATCTGATCGGCTGAAATGCAAAGATTAGTCGGCTTTTTTGCTCAGGCTGCCCTTCTTGGTGCGGGTGGCAGCATAGGCAATCAGCAGCAGGGTGCCGATGACGCCGGCGCTGATGATGTTCATCATGCAGGCCACTGCGCCCTGAACGAAGACCTTGTTGGCAGGCTCGGCATAGATGACGATATCCAGCACGGGGGCAACCACCAGCCAGGCCAGGGCGTTGCCAAGGATCTGGATGAGGTTGAAGGTGAAGATATCTTTCAACCCGAAGGCGCCCTCTTCAACACGGGTGCGTTTGAAGGCAAAGCCGAAGATAAAGCTGGCAACGCCGGAGGCGATCACCCAACTCCACCAGGGGGAACCATACTGCACGGCATCGCTAACTGCATGGCCGATGAAGGCCATCAGGCCGGAGGCAATGGGGCCAAAGAGAGCGCCGAAGAACGCGCTCAGGCCGTAAGCGGTCTGGAAGCTGGTTTCAGGCACCCAGGACGGCACCTTCACATACATGAATAAGAGAGCAAAAAGTGCTGCGCCGAGTCCTGCGGCTACGATGGTGCGGGTGGTAACTTTGAACAGTCCTTTCATTTTCAAATCCTCCTAGATTTGTGGGATGAGTTCACTCAGATTATGATAACACCATCCCGCAAAAATCGTTACAGTTGTCCAGTCAACTGGTGAAAATTAGTCGCTGAAAACCACTTCCACCACATCGCCCACGGCGGCACCCAGCGTTCTTGCGCCGCTGCCGTTGACCACCGCCACTTCCAGAAAGCCCTCGCTGTCTACGAGCGCTACCACCGTACCCACCGGCTGGTGGCCATAAGACGGGGAAAGCGCTTGGATGGTATGACCCTTGAGGCTCACGCGCACCGGACGGCCGTTCAGAGCCGCGCCGGGCAGGTCGGTGGTAAGGTTGCCAAAGGCATCTACCACGGTGATGTGGGCGCGAAAGCCGCGTGCGGTCTTTTCCGGTTTGGGCAGGACCAGCAGCACGGGGTCATCAAACAGCGTGCCCATGTCTTCCAGGCGCACACCGTTGGCCAGGTGCGCCCCAGCGGGGGCAAAGATATCGCGCCCGTGGAAGGTGTGGCTCACGTTAGCCAGCCAGTACTGCGGTTTATCGAGATCAATGAAAGTACACGCCTCGCCTTTGGCACGCGCGTCTTCGATGAACGGCGTGAAAAGGCCGTTATCCGGGCCGACAAAATAGTGCCCGCCAATGCGCGCCGCCATCGGGCGGCGGTGCGTGCCCACGCCGGGATCGATCACCGCCACATGCACCGTGCCCGCCGGGAAGAAAGGCGCCGCCCGCCACAGCGCAATGGCGCCTTCCAGCACGTTCTGCGGAGACACCTCGTGGGTGATATCGGCGATCTGGATCGCGGGGTTGATCGACCAGATCACGCCCTTCATGGTGGGGGCAAAGCCGTCCTTGGTGCCAAAATCGGTGGTAATCGTCAGTATGGGCATGGGGGGTATCCTTGTAAAAGAATCAGCGTCGCACACATTCTACCATGAAGAAAAAAATCTCCCTGGCAGGGATGGAGGGCCCCGCCAGGGCGCTAAAGATCAACTCCTAAAAATACTGTGCTACCAGCCCATGTTCTTGGCGCGCATGCGCTTGGCCTGCGCCTTTTTGGCACGCTTGGCCACCAGGTAACCACCGCCCAGCAGTGCCGGCAGCGCCGCCGAGCCGCATATCACGGTAG
This sequence comes from uncultured Anaerolineaceae bacterium, assembly GCA_937897615.1. Taxonomy (GTDB): domain Bacteria; phylum Chloroflexota; class Anaerolineae; order Anaerolineales; family Anaerolineaceae; genus UBA6107. The sequence continues at coordinate 12,131 of CALCNO010000032.1, read as the reverse complement.
TGGGCTGCACGGTGCTCCTTGAGGCCAGGTTGATGGTGTAGCGTGTATCCTGCCCGGCGATGCGGCTGTCGGCTGGTTCCAGCTTGAGCACATAAACGCCATCCTGCGGGGCCGTCCAATCCAGCACGGCTTCAGAATCCGCCGTGGCCGGCTGAGCAGAGCCAATAAGCGTACTGCCATCGGCTTCGTAAAGCGTGATGCGCGCCGCCGAGGCCAAATCCACCGCTTTGCTGGTCAGGCGGAACTGGTCGCCCTGCGTGGCGCTAAAGGTCAGCCAGTCCACGTCTGCGGCACCGCACCAGTTGTGGGTCTGGGTATCGCCGGCGGCGATCTGCGCAGCGCCTTCCATCGTGTTATCGCTGGCTTCGCTGCCTTCATATTCATCAGCGCTGCACAGGCTGTTGAAGGTGGTCACAGTCTCCGGGATGGTATTGAACTCTTCGATGTTGCCCTGGTCGTCCACGGCCTGCAGGCGGAATTCCATCGTGGTATCGGGGGTACCCCAGAAGAGGAACTGGCGCACGCTTTTACCGGGTTCATCCGGGAGTTCCTGCCACTCCTGCCCCTGGATGCGGTACTGGAGGTTGAAGTGGTCAATGCTTTGTTCATCGGAAAGCACCTTCCAGGTGAGCATCACTGCGCTGGAATTGACCATCAGCGGCAGATCGTCCAGTTGAGAGGAAGGCGGCGCGGCTTTTTCTACCACGCTGAATTCCTGGGTGACGCTGGTGGTGCCCGCCAGGTTGCGCTCCGTCAAGGTCCAGGTGTAATCGCCGGCAGGCAGCACGCCCACATACCAGCTTTTGCCGCTTTGCCAGTCCTGCGTGTTGCTGTACTCATTGGGGCCGCTGAGCTGGCTGCTGGTTTCCACTTCGTCCGCCACCTCCCATTGCAAGGTCAGGTCGGTAGCGTCGGTGATCACCTCCGGCAGGGTCAGCGTGGCTGGAACCGGCGGCACGATGCGCGGCATCACCCGCAGCGAACCGGCCGTGGCGGCGCCGATCACATTGTCGGAAAGGTCGGCATCGCCATCCTGGAAGAGTTCCAGCAGGCCGTTGAAATCGGTCTCCGGGTAGAGCACGGCAGAAACGCCCGCCCCCACCTGAAGAGAAAAGGTATTGTCAAGGAAGTTTGTTGGCAGCGCCGCCAGGTTGGCATAATCGCCAATATCCAACACCTGGCACAGGCCCTGAAAATCAGCCGCGGTGTAGAGCGCCACCTGGTTTTCGCCCACGGTACACACCGGCGGGGCAGATGGGCAGGCATACGCCTTGGTCAGTTCGGTCAGCCCCTGGGTGCCCTCGGAGAACTTGCCGGCCTCATCCTGCACCTTGATGGAGAGGAAGAGTTTGCCATCGGGGATGCCCGCGGCGCACAGGTCAATATCCTCAGTGAAGGGGGAGGAAGTGATCTCGTTGCCGATGGCGCTCCAGCCGCTGCCGGTATTGTAGTAAAGCTGCCCGCGCCAGATCTTCACATCGTCCTTCATCCAGCCGCTCACATTGAGCACCGGTGAGGTGATGGTAGTGTACGGCGAGGGGCTGGTGATACCGCCGGTAGGGGGTTCGGCATCGGCATTGGCAGAAACATACTTGTTGCCCGGCATACACTGGCTGCCCAGTTCCGGGTAGGCCTCGGCCTCGGCGCAGGTGCGCGGGCGCCCGCCGTTGACGGTGACCTCATCGAACACGATATCCACCGAAGTGCCCCAAACAGAGTTGGCGCTGGTGTGCACATGGAAATGCAGATGGTTGCCGGAAGAGTAGCCCGTATCATCCGCATTACCGATGAACTGCCCCTGCGCCACCTGCGCCCCCACCTGGCGTAAAGCCGTGGGGATGCTGTTCTGCGCCAGATGGTAGTACACCTGGTAGGTGGTGGGGGTGGTGCTGGTATCTTCCAGAACTAAATAATTGGCGTTGGAGGTATTGCCGTTCTCATACTGCCAGGCGGCGTATTTGACCGTGCCGCGTTTGGCGGCGCGCACCGGGAACATGGTGCCGTTGGCGAAATCGAAAGCATAGAGGCAGGTGGAGGGGCAGGATTTGTAGGTGTACACATGGCCGATGGAACCGGTGAGGTACACCGTTTGCCCGTTGGCCCAGGGTAAATGATAGCCGGTATAGACGGTGCCGGCCTTTTGCTCCTGCTGGATCGCCGGCATGTAATGCTCGCGCTCCTCGGCAGAGATCAGCTTCTCCGGCAGCGCCTGCAACTCAGCGGCAAAATCGGTATCCACCTGGAAAACAATGCGCCAGGGAGCGGTGCTGTCGCCGGTGCGGTGAGCAATCACCAGGCCGGGTTCGCCGGGTTGCAGCAGGCCGGTGGTGCGGTCCACCAGCGCGATCCACACCAGAGCCAGGGACTTGTCGTCGGAATATTGCACGTGGTCAATGGTCACGCGGTACAGCAGAAAAGCCAGCACGTCCTCACGACCGGAGGCGGCGGCATCAATGGCATTGAGCAGTTCGATCTCACCGGCATCGCTGAGGGCTTTGGGCTGCGGCAGGCTGGGTTCAGTGGTGGCGTCGCCAGTGCCGGTATCGGGCGTCACTGTGCATGCCTGCAAAAAGCACATCGCCGCAATCGCCAGCAGTGAAAGACCAATGGGGAGAAATCTCTTTACGTTTGCCATGCCCAAATACCTCGTAGATGCTGATCTCACCGAGACATTGATGCAAGATTTATGCCTTCCACAGGGATAAAAAAACAGAGGCGGCCAACAAGCCGCCCCTGTTATGGGCTTCCAACTTTCAGGTAGAGCGCGAAAAACTTACGGTTTCTTCACCACAAAGTTGTCGAATGAGATCTTCGTTCCGACAGTATCAAAAGTGCCGGCCATCAGCCCAACATCCCCGTTGGTAAAGTCGCTGTCAAAGGCCTGGGTAAGCTGGGTGCCGTTGACGTACAACGTCAGGGTATCGCCCACGCAGTCAAGGCGCACGCGGTTGTTCTCGTACCCCTGCTTGATGGCATCGGAGAATTCCAGGCTATCACTGAACAGGTTTTGGGTACCGTCCTTGACATAGCCAATGGCATAGTAGCCATCGCTGGAGATGATGCCAAAGTAATAATTGCTCACATCCTGGTAGCGGCAGATCAGGCCAAAGTCATTGTCCTCGGGGCCGCCGACCATCACGGCATCCACCTCAACGCTCACATCGGTGAAGCTCTTGCCGGGGTTGGCCCACATATCGTACTGGGTCTCGTTCACCAGAATCTGGTAATCGCCATCGCCGTAATCGGTGCTGCCGGTATCGCCGGTGGTGCGGTCCCAGCCGCTGGAGGTTTTGGAGAAATCGTCCTCAAAGAGCACATCGGATTCGGTGCTGGTGGAACCCTTATCTGAGCTTGAGGGCAGGAACTGCTCGAGCATGCTGCAGCCCGACAGCGCCAAAGCAAGAACAATTACGAGGGATAAGAACATTACGCTTTTTTTCATCGTTTCCTCCGATCAAATTTGACTTAGTATATCCGATTCTATGGTGAGAAACAACCTATTTAGCCGCCAGCTCGCGCGCCTTTTCCACATACTCCAGGCTCTGATGGCGGAAGTAGGTATTGTACAGCGTGGCATAGTGCCCGCCGGCTGCCAGCAGGCTCTGATGGTTGCCTTCCTCGATGATCGCACCGTGATCCATGACGATGATGCGGTCGGCGCTGCGTACGGTAGAAAGGCGGTGCGCAATGAGGATGCTGGTGGATTGCTGCAGGATGAGATTGAGCGCCTGCTGAATCTGCCATTCGGTGAAGGGGTCAATGCTGGCGGTGGCTTCATCCAGAATGAAAATACCAGGCTGCTGCACCAGCACACGCATCAGCGAGACCAACTGGCGCTGCCCCATCGAGAGGCGCGCGCCGCGCTCACCGACCTCACTGGCCAGACCCTGCGGCAGGGTCTCCAGCCATTCTCCGTTGCCGATCTTGCGCGCCAGCGAGAGGATCTCCTCCTGCTTCACATCGGGGCGCGCGTAGCGGATGTTCTCTTCCACCGTGCCCGAAAAGAGGAAGGGCACCTGCGAGACCACCCCCAGGTGGCGGCGGTAATCCGCTAGGTCAAAGGAGCGGATGTCGTGCCCGTCCACCAGCAGCCGCCCGGACTGGAACTCGTAAAAGCGCGCGATCAGCTTGGCAATGGAAGTTTTGCCTGCGCCGGTGTGGCCCACAATCGCCAGGTTCTCGCCGGCGGCGATCCGGAGGTTAAAGCCGTCCAGAATCTGCTCGCTCTCTTTGTAATGGAAAGACAGGTGATCGAAGACAATCTCACCCTTAAGCGGCGGCACCGGGTCGTTGGCTGTTTGCACCACACGCGTGGGGGTGTCAATGAGGGCGAACACACGTTCAGAAGCAGACAGGCCGTTCTGGATGGAGGTCCAGAAGGAGGTGATATTCATAATGGGGAAGAGGAAGCGGTCCAGGCTGAGGATGAAGAGGTACCACGCCCCCACGCTGACGATGCCCTGCACGGCGCTGAGGCCGCCGGTGTACACCATCACGCCGGTAGCCACGCCCGCCAGCGCGTTAAGCGTGGGGAAGACCACTGCCAGCGCCAGCCCGCGGCGCACGTTGACGGAGTAGGAGGTGTTGTTGGCGTCCATGAACTCGTTGTAGATACTGGCTTCCTGGCGGAAGTTTTTGGCCACGGCAATGCCGCTGATGGTTTCCTTGATGGTGGAATTGACATTGGCCATGGCGCGGAACCCCTGGCGCGTGGCCTTGCGTGCAATGGTGCGGTACACCACGGCAAACACGGTCACAATGGGGATGAGGGCAAAAATGTACAGCGTCAGCTGCCATTCAATGGAAAACAGCACCACCGCCAGAATGCCCGCTTCCACGATCTGCGAGGAGACGTCCGTCACCAGCGAGACCAGCTCGCCAAAATCGCGCGTATCGGAGGTGATGCGCGAGACGATCTTGCCGGAGGGGAACTCGTCGTAGAAGGAAAGGTCGTGCTCCACCGAGGCCGAGTAGGCATCCGTAGCCAGTGCCGCCACAACCTCGGCAATGGTAATGGCCATCAGGCGGCGCAGCCCCCAGTTGAAGAACCAGACCGCCAGGCCAATCACCAGCACCGCCCCGCCCACCATCAGGAGCTGCCACAATTGCGGCACGCCTTCCAGCAGGTCCACGCCGCGCGAAACGATGATCGGCAGCAGCGAGCCGGAACCGGCGATGAGCAGCGTCAATGCGCTCACACCGGCCAGGCGTTTCCACTGCGGCTTGAAATAGCTGAAGATGCGTTTAACCAGCGCCTTATCTGAATAGGTGCGGTCGTATTTTTCTGCATCAAGTCCGTCAAAAAAGCCCATAATTCCCTAAAATCGAAAAGAGTCCACGCGGATCATTCGCTAAAGATTTTCCTGTACGCCTCGCTGGTTTTCATCAGCTCTTCATGCGTGCCGGAAGCAGAAAGTTTGCCGCCGCGGATCACCAGGATCAGGTCTGCCCAGCGGATCTGCGAGAGGCGGTGGGTGATGATAAAGGTGGTACGCCCGCGCGCCGCCGAGTAAATCGCCTGCTGGATCTTGTCCTCGGTGGCCGAGTCAATGGCGCTGGTGGAATCATCCAGCATGAGGATGCGCGGGTCGGTGAGGAAGGCGCGTGCCAGAGCCAGGCGCTGCCGCTGCCCGCCGGAAAGGGTGACCCCGCGCTCGCCGATGACGGTGTTGTAGCCATCGGCAAAGCTGGCGATGAACTCGTCCGCCTGGGCGGCTTTTGCGGCCGCCTCGATCTCTTGCTGCGTGGCGCCGGGTTTGCCAAAGGCAATGTTCTCAGCGATGCTGCGCGAGAAGAGGAAGATATCCTGCTCAATGATGGAAATACTGCGGCGCAGGTTTTCCAGGTTCCAGTCGCGCACGTCCACGCCATCCACCAGCACCTGCCCGCAGCTCACGTCGTAGGTGCGGTTAACCAGGCGCGCCAGCGAGGTTTTGCCGGAGCCGGTCTGCCCTACAATCGCCACCGTCTGCCCGGGTTTCACCTTGAAGGACACATGTTCCAGCACCGGGTCGCCGTTCTCGTAGCGGAAGCACACATCGCGGAACTCCACCTCACCCTGCATCGGCTGAGAGTAGCCGCGGGCATTCTGGTCCAGGTTGTTCTCGCGGTTCATCAATTCCAGAATGCGCTTGGCGCCTGCCAGCCCCAGCGAAATGCGCGAATACGCCCACAGCGAGGCAAAGGTAGGGAAGTCCAGCATCATCAGCAGGCCAAAGTAGCCCACCACAGAACCAATGTCAATCCTGCCGGCGCGGAAGAGCAGCAGCGCGTGCATCAGGCCAGCCGCCAGGGCAATGCCGTAGAGCAGCAGGGGCAGAAAACGCGCTTCCTTCTTGCCCTGGGCCACTGCGGCGTCCTTGTAGCGGCGCACGTTGTTCTTGAAGAGCGCGATCTCGGCTATCTCCTGCGCCGAGCCTTTCACCGTCTCCACGCCGTCCAGCGATTCTGCCAGGCGGATGTTGAGCGCGCCAAAGGATTCGCGCACCTCTTCGGTGATGGGCGCCAGCCCGCGCATGTACACGCGCAGGGTGATGAAATAAAGCACGATGAAGATGGACGGCACCAGCATCAATTCAGCGGCGTAGCGCGGCGCAGCCACCAACGGGAAGATCAAAAAGGTCAGCGAGCCGATGACCATGTTCAGCCCGGGGCTAAAGAGGAAGTTCACTTCGCGCACGTCATTGGTGGCGCGCGCCATGGTATCTCCTACCGGCTGCAGGTTGTGGAAGGTCATGGACTTGCCGATGAGGTTGGTATACAACTCGCGGCGCACATTGCGCTCCACCACCTGCGCGGCAAACTCAAAGCCAAAATTGCGCGCAAATTGCAGCACCCCGCGCCCCAGGGCGCACAGCAGGATGATTGACGTGATGTGGGTGAGAGCAGCGGCATCGAAAGTGGGCGCCACCACCACGTTGAACGCCGTCCCCACCTGCACCTGGATGATGGAAAGCAGGCCGGCATTACCCAGCGCCCCGATCACCGCTGTCAGCAGGATCGGCCAGATGCGCAGGGAATGAGAAATCACCCAGCGCGCCGGGGTGCGGCGGTCGGTAGTGTATTGTTTTGGCAGGGTAAATTCAGCGGATTCGGTAGCCATAAACGTGAACTTTTAGTGTATCACCAATATCCGTTTTGGATTAAGTCGATTTGGGCCAAATTCCGATTTGCCGGTTATTCCCTTTTTCTGCAAAGTTCCTCCACACTTTTTTAATACATCTTTCGGGTTATACCGTAAAATAGAGGGTGGGTTATTCAAAAGGGTTGTTTGATTCAAAGATCAGTTGAAATCTCCAAACGCTGGTAACCCCACCGGATACATGCTTACCGCCAGGTAGGGCGAAGATATTTCCCCCGGCCCTGCCAAGAAAACAGGAGTGGCCCCGAGACGCGCCACTCCTGTGTCTTTAATCGTGAAGGTTCTCTTTACTGCGGCGGCAGCGGCGGAACTTCGCCCGGCAGGGGCGGCACTACCTGCTGCGCTGCCAGTGAAGCGACCCTGTCGCGGTAGAGCAGCGTCCAGACATTGAGGCCGAAGACAACGTAAACCCCGTTGACCAAAGTGAGCGGCGAGAATACCACCAGGAAGAACAATGGCAGGCCCAGCGCCGCGGCAATGATCCACGGCAGCACCGGCCCGGAGAAGAGCGCTGTGATCGCATACCCGATCAACGCCGGGATGGCTGCAACCACAGCTCCGGGGATGGCCAGCAGCGCATACGCCGGGATAAGGATGACCATCACCAGTACCATGGCAATGCCTACACCGATACCAATCCCCAGCAGGATCAGCCAGGTGAGGATGGTATGCTTAAGGCTTTTCTTGAACATATCCCAACCCTGGCGGAAACCTTCCCAGACGCCGGCATCTTCTAATGCAATTTTGCGCACGATGTATTGGCGCACCAGGCTCACTACCAGCATCAAAAAACTCAGCCCCATCATCAGGAAGAATGCCACAATGATCCAAACCACAAAACCGGGGGTCATGGCCGCCTCAAGGCGGTCACTGTTGGCGAACATGTAGATCGCCAGCCCGCCAAAGAGGAAGGCAAACAGGGCAAACGCCGGTGTACCAATGAGCAAATCCACCAGGAACATGCGCCAGGCGCGGTGGTTCCATCCCAGCTTCCACCCTTCTCTAAAGCGCAGCTTTGCGCCGCTGCGTTCGTGCTCATCTACCATGCGCAAAACCGCTGTTTCTGCCGGATAACGCACCAGCGCAGCAATTAAGCCAAAGATGAGCATCAGGCCAATAAGAATTGCGATACCAATCAGCACGGTAGTGATCGCCTTGGCCTGGGTGGCAAACAGGGGCGTCACATTCTGCTCAAACCAATCAAACACCTTTTGCATTTCTGGCGAGTTTTGCCCCAATTGGCCAAAATCGCGGATCTCAGTGGGATTGGAATTACCGCCAAACCGGTAATTAAAACTGGGCGCCCCGCTGCCACCGCCGCCAAAAAGCGCGATGAGGAAGGCAAAGACCCACAGAACTTTATAATTCCAGACAATTTGTAGCGCACGCTGTAAATATCTGCCGGGTTCAAACATAGCTGTCTCCGAAGCGCGGGGAACTCCGCGTTCCTTTCTCTATATTATACGGAAGAGACCGGGCAAAGTTGCGGTGAAAAATGCGGCCCGTGAACCGGCTACCTTCCGCTTTCCATCCCCAATGAGATGCGGCCACGCTCGGCTTCCACCTTGATAATGCTCACTTCTACAATATCGCCCACCTGCATGGACATGCCGGCAGGAACCTGGGTGCGGTGCAGCAGGCCATCCTGCTTGACGCCAATGTCGATGAAGATGCCAAAGTCCACCACGTTGCGCACGGTGCCCTTGAGGCGCATGCCGGGAGTTAAATCTTCCATCTTGAGCACATCGGTGCGCAGGATGGGCGCCGGGGTGTCCTCGCGCGGATCGCGCCCGGGGCGCACCAGCTGTTCCAGAATGTCCGCCAGGGTGGGCGCGCCGCAGCCGATCTCCGCGGCCAGTTCAACCACCGGGCGGGCGCTGAGCGCACTGACGGCCTTGCGGCGTTCCTCCTGCGGGGCATCGGCTCTGACGCCGGCATACTCCAGCACGGCATGGGCAATGGCATAGCTTTCGGGATGGATGGCACTGGCATCCAGCGGATTGCTGCCGCCGCGGATGCGCAAGAAGCCTGCGCACTGTTCGTAGGCTTTGGGCCCCAGCCCGGGGACTTCGCGGATGGCCTCGCGGTCAGCAAAGACACCTTTTTCATCACGGTAAGCCACGATCTTCTCGGCCAGCCTGCCGCCAATGCCTGAAACATAGCCCAGCAGCGCAGGCGAGGCGGTGTTCACATCCACGCCCACACGGTTGACCACATCCTCCACCACGCCGGTGAGGGAGGCTTCCAGCTCGGCCTGGTCGACATCATGCTGGTACATGCCCACACCAATGGAGCGCGGGTCGATCTTCACCAGCTCTGCCAGCGGGTCCTGCACACGGCGCGCGATCGAGACCGCTCCGCGGATGGAGACATCCAGGTCGGGCATTTCGGCACGTGCCAGCGGGCTGGCCGAATACACCGAAGCGCCGGCCTCGTTGGTGATGAGGTAACGCACGGCGGGCATCTCGCGCGTCAGTTCGGCGGCCAGTTGCTCAGTCTCGCGGCTGGCAGTGCCGTTGCCAATGGAGATGAGCGTGATCTTGTGCTTTTCAATCAGCGCCTTGAGCTTTTCTTTGGATTCTTTCCATTGGCGCTGCGGTTCATGCGGGTAAATGGTGCCGGTGTCCAGCAGTTTGCCGGTGGGACCAACCACCGCCAGCTTGGTGCCGGTGCGAAAGCCCGGGTCCAACCCCAGCACGGTGTGCCCGGCCAGGGGCGGCTGCCCCAGCAGCGCCTTGAGGTTGGCGGCAAACACTTTGATGGCATGGGTCTCGGCGGCCACGGTCAATTCGCGGCGCACGTCGCGTTCAATCGCCGGCAGCAGCAGGCGCTCGGCGGCATCGTAGAGCGCAGCTTCCAGCTCCGCGCAGAAAGGCGAGCGCAGATCCGGGCGGAAGTAATCCACCATGGAACTCTTCCAGTCCTTTTCTTCCATTGCCAGCCTCACCCGCAGCACCTTTTCTTTTTCGCCGCGGTTGATCGCCAGCACCTGGTGCGGGCGCAGGCGGCTCACCTGGCCGGTGAACTGGTAGTAAGTCTCGTAGACGGCCTTCTCGTCCACCGCATCTTCGATCTTCTCACTGGAGAGCACACCAAATTGCATCGCCTTGCGGCGCGTAGAGGCACGCACCTCGGCATGGTCGCTGATGGTCTCGGCGACAATATCGCGCGCGCCGGCCAGGGCTTCTTCCACCGTGGGCACCTGTTCATTGAGGAACCCGGCTGCCGTCTTTTGCGCATCGCCGGGGGTGCGCGCCTGGGTGAGGATGAAATTCGCCAGCCCTTGCAGGCCCTTCTCGCGGGCAATGGAAGCGCGCGTGCGCCGTTTGGGTTTGTAGGGAGCGTAAAGGTCTTCCAGCGCGGTCAGGGTTTCGGCGGCGGCGAACTTCTCCAGCAATTCCGGGGTCATCTTGCCCTGTTCCTCCACCGAGGCGATCACGGCAGCGCGGCGCTCTTCCAGCGCACGCCCCTTCTCCAGCAGCGACTGAAGGTTGCGCAGTTGCTCTTCGTCCAGCGTGCCGGTGGCTTCCTTGCGATAACGGGCAATGAACGGGATGGTGGCGCCGCCATCCAGCAGTTCAATGGCAGCCTGTACCTGGGTGGGCTTCAGCGAGAGGGTTTCGGCGATGGATTTTGCAAAGTCTGGCATGAATAGTGGGATCCTTTGATGAGATAAATTGCGCTGGATATTCTATCACGCCAGGCAGGGTGAAAAGCTGCCTGAGTAAAATTGCCCTACGGCAAAATAGAAACTACCCGCTTGTATTTCAGGATTCTCATGTTATTATATTGGAGTAATTTAGTCTATTTTATCTTATTATAGCGGAGGTTAGATTGAAAAAGAATTTTCTTCCAGTAGTCTCGCTCGTGCTTGTCCTTGTTCTTCTGTTCAGTGTCACCGGCAGCGCCCTTGCTGCGCCCGGAGACGATCCGGTGGTCACCCCTGTCTCTGGCGACGCGGAATTCACCACTGAGGTCGTTCCCGTTCCTGCATTGCCCGGCAGTGTAGTGCTCGCCAGCCAGATGTTTGCCCCGGTGGGCTTCACTGAAGGCGAGACGCAGTTCGACGGTGCAGGTGTAAGAGTGATGGGCCTGGACGCCGGCAAGGCCAGCGCCTGCTTTAGCCTCTCCACGGTAGCCCTCAACCAGGGCTGGGGCGGCAAGGTGGGTGTTTGGAACGGCAGCAAATGGGTCTTGCTCCCCACCACCTTCAGCACGTCTGAAGAATCCACCACCACCCTGGCCTGCGCCAGTGTTGCTGGTGATGGCACCTACGCCTTTATCAAGTACGTCGCCGACCCCGACAAACTCCCCAGTTATTGTGCCTCCCTGACCGCAGAGTGGTCATTGAGCAACGACTCTGATGAAGGAGGCCCCTATTTCTATGTGCACCTGCACAATCTGGCCTTCGGTACTCCTGCTGTCCTTACCTTTGTTAGTGCCGACCCGTCTGAAAACTACTCCGGCTTCAACAGCGTGGCCAATGCTACGGTTGGCAACGAGGTAAGCGGTGATGCCGACTTTGTCTCATCAAACTTTGCAGTAGACGGCCCTGTGACCGTAACCCTGCAGGTAACCGCTGCTGGCTGTTCCAAGATTATGCAGATCTCGTTCGAGGCACCGGCTGAAGGATAGCCAAAAACACGTTTTCGAATTCGCGTTCACGTTATAAAACAGGAGGCTTTTTAACCTCCTGTTTTGTTTCTCCACATTAAATCAACATAAATCATTCTTTTTTTATTGATTTTTTTACAAAATTCACTACACTACTAATTATCCAATTTTATTCCGGAGGGAAAAATGAAAAAGTTCGTTCTACCGTTATTAAGCGGGCTGCTTGTGGTGGCTCTGCTCCTCGGCTCTTTCGTTACCGCCAAAGCCGCACCGGGGGATGATCCTACCGTCACCCCGGTCTCCGGCGATACTGACTTTATGACCGAGGTCGTAGCCATTGCCTCCCTGCCTGGCACCGTTGAACTCGCTGGCGGAA
>CALCNO010000031.1 GCA_937897615.1 uncultured Anaerolineaceae bacterium | reverse complement strand
TAATCAAAGATTGTCTATTAATAATTATAATGACGGAATGAAGTTATCCAAGGTGTCCAAAGGTGGTCAATTGAAGTATTGATGTATATAATAAAAAAAAATAAAGTAGGATTGTTTAAACTATACAGAAAGAATGTGGCTCTAACCAAAAATCCTTCAAGCTGAATTTTCAGTAATAAAAATTTACACCACTAGGGAGCGTACTCATGGAAAACTCGGCACATTTTTGCTCACAATACAAACCCAAACGACATCATCAATTTATCAAAACGCGCAATCCAATGAATGCTTTACTAGCAGTCATAAGTATTATATTGATCGTTTTGCTTACAGCCTGTGGTCCAACCGCTGAAGAATCGGCAACGTTTCAAACAGCAACCGCGATCGCTGCATTTACTCCAACCTCGTCACCCAGTCCGACCCCGGCTGGCATCACCTCTGACCAGGATTTGACTTCCATCATTGAATCAGCTGCTGATGGCGATGTGATTTCATTAGCACCGGGCGTATTTACGTTGACACATGGCTTAAATCTCAATAAAAACTTGACCTTGATTGGCGCAGGTGCTGATCAGACTACCATCACTACCAATACACCTTACGCTGAAATTACAACCATGTTGATGTTTTCAGGCTCAGGTACGCTGACTTTTAAGGCTCTCAAGTTGGAATACACTGGCAATGATCCCGCAGCGGTGTTGTTCATGCAATCTGGCAACCTGATACTCGAGGATTGTATTTTGACTGGCGCTACGCTTTCATCTTCCGGCAAACAAATTGGCGCGATAAGTATGGCGAATGATGCTACAGCTGTTATCAGCAACAGCCAAATAGCTGGCAGTGTGAATAGAATGGATCCTGAAAACCCACAAAAAATACCCGGTGGAATATTTCTGGCAGGTACCAACAAGTTGGATCTTGAGGGAAGCAGCATTACGGATTCATACATTGGTGTCTACGCCTACGGCCAGGCACAGGTTACCATTTCTGGCGGGCAGTTGAGTCATAATTATTCCGCCTTGACGCTGCTTGAGACCGCTACCGCTAGCGTCAGTGGTATCTCATTCTCTAATTGTCTGGGTTCCTGCATTGTGACGTTTGATGACTCACAAGCGACAATTTCGGACAGTACTTTCAGCGCGGATTCCGAGGGTTTGGCCATCCAAGTGACCGAAAATTCAAAAGCTCAAATCACCCACAATACATTTACTAATGTCAAATCAGGCATTATCTTCATGGATAACGCCTCAGGTGAAGCCGTGGACAACACCCTTGAGAGCTTTAATGTTGGTATCATGGTGAAAAACTCTTCCGCCCCAACTTTATCCAACAATACCCTTACAAGTAATAAGGAACAAGCGATTGGTATCTTTTACCAGGATTCCGCTGCGGGTGAAGCGCGCGGAAACCATTTGTCAGATTCATATCTGGGGATCGTCGTGAAGGATGATGCCTCACCTTTACTGGATTTCAACACTATTGAATCCTGTATGACAGGCATCTCTTATTCAGGTAATGCCAAAGGCACAGCCAACAAAAATTTCATTCTCTTAGGAGAGGTAGGAATTCTCATTGGTGCTCCTGCATCACCAATAATTACTAATAACTCTATCCAGGCCTATTCCAACGCGTTGTATTCAGACCCGGAAGACTGGATCAACCAGCTTAATACCAGCAGCAATGATCTAACGAGTGGTCCACCTGAAGTCGTGGTTGAGACTATAGCTCCGACACCTTGAGCAGTGCATCAAAATTCCGGTACTTCACGAGTGCCGGCTATTTGATATCTAGGTTTCGCGATTTCTAATAAATGTAAAATTAAAAAATTATTATTAACAATTATTGAGAGGATCAATATCAATGAGTTCTTGGAGGCACTGAGAGAGAAGTTGGGTAAATTGCGCGAACATTGAGGGGAAAGACCCAGCTTTGAGGTAATCTGAATTGTATCTTGAAAGACCAATGATTCAAAACAGGTAAATTTCATAAATGCAATTTTGTGAATATCGAAAGTTTGTGACATTGCAAAATGATTTTGAATTTGCAATTAGGGTGAATAATCCCTATACAATTGGAAAAAATCAAGTTTCAAATTACTCAACTTAAATTGCCATGACACGGCTAATCCGAACTTGGCAGTTCTAAATTTGGAGTTCTTGGGCATACTGATAGGAAATTATTTCTCCATCTGTAGTATCTTGATATCCCTTTTCTTGGTGAGAGAAATCACGTATTTGACTAGCACTATATTTTTGGAATTTATTTTTAACAAACGCGAGAGCTGCCAATTCTGAAGTGGAGAAAATGGACCAATCTGGCTCTCCACTGGTGTATACTTCGCCAACCAAATCACCAAAAGGTTGTTCCTCGCTTGTTATCTGTTTGTCCCATTCTGAAATTGCAGTTAGCCATGTATTAAATTTATGAGGAACCGGTCCATAATAGGCGTGGGCATAATGAGCCCCAGAAATTGAAACGCCATTGTCTTTAAAGTGCTTAAAATCCGCATAGAACAGCAGTTTATTGAGTTTAGTCTTCGAAACTTTATCTTGATAACAGAAGAATTTGATCGCTTGGAACAGTTTGTTAGCATTAAAGCGAATGTAGCCACTTAATAAGTTTGGAGAATAATTGCCAAATTGCTCAATAGCTTCCTCTAGTAAATCTCCGCAGTCTTGGTCTTTTCTTAGGAGAAGTTGAGTGAGCCGATTCCTGGTAGATTCAGATAGCAATGTAGGCTTGCTCTCTAATACTTTCAATAAATTCGCAGGTTGCATACACAGACGAATAGCCTGATCATGTGCATCGGATTGCAAAGCCCCATTTTCATACCGATTTAAAGTAGCTATTCCAATTCCGAGGATCTCACTAAATTCTTTTTGGGTGAGCCCTAACTCCTTGCGGAATTTTTTGATCTCTTCTGGCTGCACCATTCCTTTTCTATTTCGATATTCGCGATAGGCTGCATCTAATGGATCATAATCGGGGCGAGGGATTTCAAAATCTTCACCACATTCTTCACAATGGTAGTACTCCATGTGAATAGGGATCATTTCACCCCGAATGCTAATTTCTTCAACCTTATCCACGAATTTTTGTTCGGTATCTTTTTCGCAATTTGGACAAAATGCGTTCATCGCTTTCGCCTCGTGTTCTTTACTCATCGCTATTAATTCTTTCACCTACGAAACGGGTAGTTCAAAGGGTGTTCCGAAGGATGGAATGAATAACAAACAGCTCGTTCATTCCCGTTGTTGTAAGTAACAATCTTAAGTTTGATGTAAATCTCAACTGCATCAATGTTTTTGCCAAAAATCCAATAATGACCGGGATGGTATTCATCGGGATTAGGGCCAGATGAATAATCTTCCATAGCAACCGAAAGAATTACTTCGTCGCGTATTCTGGCAGTAATTCCCAAATCTCTGAGTGTTTGGACGTTTTTATGGTGTTCTTTGACAAAATAGTAACCTTGACCTTGACCCATCAGCTCCTTAAAGTCTTTCAGAAAATTAAGGATTAGACGACGTAGTTCTTCATCTGAAAAACCTTCCATGTACGCCTCAATTATTTATCTATCAAAGGTCCAAAAGGAGTATATCAAATAATACATATTGTGTCAATATTTATCATTTGATAAATATTGACAATCAATCTAGGTCCAATAATTCCCTGATTTTAGGAAGAAAAAGTAAAAACGGAAATCTTTTGGATTTGAACCAAAACAATTATATCGAAAAAATGACCCACCTCGGTGCGCGTGCTAAGCAGAGGCGTGGTGGGTACTGTTATTCTTGATTATACCTTCAATATTCTGGGATACACTTTAGGTTATGACAGCAAATTCACAATTTGAAGCGAAATTACTGCTATTAATATCAACGGCAGCCCTGGTATTCTGTGGAAACGTACTGTTTTTTCCTTGACCAAAGACCTAATTGTAAGCATGATGGTCGTAATCAAATGGACAATTAAAAACGCAAGGATAAAAGTGATCTCAGGGTAGATCAGAATTATGGTCATTGCCGCAACCGCATCCGCACCACCCCACCACTTCAATTCCCAGGCAGCCCAAAAACCAATGATTGCCAGAGCTGAAAGTGGCGAAGATTGAATCGAGAGGAATACTCCCAAAAATTGCAATGGAAGCCAGGTGATTATCCGGCTTAACTCTTCCCAACCAAATGCTTGAGATATCCTATTCCGTTCACTAACAGCTGCAACTACCCCAGCAAGCAGAACCAAAGGCCAATCTCCCTGCAAGATCCGATAAAGACCTGCACCAATGAGAGGGATAACCACCCAGGCGCTGTGGGGTATTTCACTTTTTAGAATATCGAACCAAGATATGATTCCCAACCAGGTTACAACAAGACCAAAAATAATCCAATCCATACTACCTCTTTTTCTACGGCTTGATCTGCCCTTCGATACGTCGAATATATTCAGCACCACTTGCACAACCGCTTGAAAAATTGGCTGCAATGCTATTCCAATTGTTCGGATTTCCGGTTTTTCGAAGAGCTTGATAAACACACCCAGCGCCGGCATGGTAATTTGCTAGAACCAGACGCCAGTAATCGTCATAACTTAAAAACGCAGCTGGTTGTTTGCCGGTTGCCAGATTGAAAATCCTGGTCGATTGCAAACAACTTGCATTGAGGGTTTCAGTCAGAACTCGTATCGCTTGGTTTCCTTTTTCAAGATCAACACCCCCTGGACAATTCGGGCAGGTGGCCTCGATATCTCGTAAAACCATTCCGCGTAATAGGTATTGCGTTGAAGAATCCAGGAATTGATATTGGGTAGTACATCCTACTTCACCGTATGTTTGCCGGCAGATGGTTTGGAAATAAGCCGGCCGCCACATCAAAACAAGGTCTGCACCATATGTGGTCATCTGACCCAATCCAATCTCACCTAGAGTCCAATTTGCCGCTGGCCAGAATTGCGATTCAACGGCAATGACAGCTTTAACTACCTTTGGGGGTAACTCTGCGGCCTGAGAAGAAGAGAGAATCACCGAGTCAAATTGGTTCTGCCAGGTGAGCACTTGTTCATGAGTAAGCTCGATTCCACAACCATTTGCGGAGCCATCAGGATTCAACCCATGTGCAGGGCAGGTAGCACCATCGACTAATCCGGATGATAATAACTCGGCAGCCAAAACATCATAACGGTTGGCAGTGACCAGGTTCGTGTTCCCGCTTACTGGCATTAACCAGTCAGGAATTGCTGATGGAGTTAAGCCATATGCTATCTGGCAGGTTTCACCGCTATCAGCCTTCACAGATGTTGTTTCCCAACTGACACTGGTCAATACTGTAAGAGCGGTAAATAGAATACGGATTATGGGCGACCATGCACGGGATGCCATGCCACCTCCCAAACTACGCTGGGTGTTCGAT
>CALCNO010000030.1 GCA_937897615.1 uncultured Anaerolineaceae bacterium | reverse complement strand
CTCGTAACCGGAGGGGGCGTCGCGCATCACGGTGTAAGAGTACACTTCCCCTTTCCCGCTAAAGGCAAACTGGGTTTTCGCCTCGCCGCCGCATTCCGGGCAAACATCGCGCGGCGGGAAGATCTTGGCATCACAGTGCGGGCAAACTTCGCCCACGAGAGCATAACGTTGTTGCTTTAATCGCCAGTGGCGTGGAATTTCCATTTTTGCTCCGTTTCGTTCTGTTTTGATGTTGCAAGGCTAAGTGTAGGAGGGGAACCCTGTCAAAAGCTATCAGATTTGGCGCAGGCCGGTGTAAACCTGTCCTTGTGCGATGCGCCGCGATGATGGTATAGTGAACCGTCTACACTTTGCTTCACCCGGATGCCGCATGAACCGAGACTCAAAAATACTCCTCACCCTCCAGAACGCCGGTTTGCAGGCGTTGTACTGGATGACCTTTTGCCCGATCTACAGTTTTGCCTCGGTGTTTTTGCTCTTCCGCCATTTTTCCAATCAGCAGATCGGCTGGATCATTGCCCTCAGCAACATCCTGGCGGTCTTTCTGCAGCCCGTCCTGGGCGCGCTCGTTGACCGGTACGCGCGCTTTTCGCTGAAGCGGGTACTTGTAATCCTTTCTGTGGTAGCGCTACTGTTAATGGGGGGGATGAACCTCTTTACGCTGGGGGTGACGGGCCTGGCGATTTTCTATATCGGCGCGGTCTCGTTGATCATTGCCATGCAGCCTTTGGTCACCTCGCTCACGTTTGAGTACATCAATGCGGGGCGCGGCATCAGTTTTGGGCTTACGCGCGCTGCTGGCTCGCTGGGGTTTGCCATTCTTTCCACCATCTTGGGCTTTTGGGTGATCCGCACCTCTCCGGCGGTGATCCCTTACCTGAGCGCTGTGTTGGTCATCTGGTACATTTTGTTGATCCTGTCCTTCCCCAGAGTAGAAAGGAAGCGCCACGCAACTGCTCCCCCGGCAATGCACCAGGTGCCGGCCCAACCGGCAGTGGGGTTCCTGCGCCGCTACCGGCGCCTGGTACCCTTTTTGCTGGGGGTTGCCTGCCTGTTCACTTTTCACACCAGTATCAATGCCTTTCTGGCGCAGATCATGGCTTCGGTGGGGGGCAGGACCACCGACCTGGGTGTTTCACTGGCCATTGCCGCGATCTGCGAACTGCCGGCCATGCTGGGGTTCAACTGGCTGTC
>CALCNO010000029.1 GCA_937897615.1 uncultured Anaerolineaceae bacterium | reverse complement strand
AGGCCGACCATATCGGCGTAAATATCAATGCCCGTATAGCTGGCCGTCTCGGCCAGCGGCATCCACGGCAGACACAGCGGCGTGAACCCGCAGGCCAGGTCCAGCACCGATGTGACCGGGGCGATCGGCGCCAGCGTGCTGGCAAAAAATTCGGCAAGGATGGGCAAGCGCTCGTGCGTGGAGGCATGGTGGGCAAGCGCCGCGCGCAGGAATTGCAGCGTCTCTTCAGCCTTCACCTGCGTGCCAAGCGCATCAATCTGCGCCCTCAGCGCAGCGTAGGGGATGGGGGTTTCCTGAAAGGCCGCGCCTACCTGGTGCAGCTTATTGCGCGTAGCCTTGATGAGTTCTTTGATGTTCTTCTGACGCGGGCCTTCGGCCAGCAGAATGCTGCGGATCAATTCCGCCGAGATGGGCGCGTACTTCTTTGAAGCGCGTACCTCGGCGATCCAGCCATCCACTTCCTGCTCGTTTGCTGCGTTCATGGCTTGCGCCCTGCAATGCGTTGGCACAATTGCACCATAAAGCGCAGGTTGTGCAGCGTGGCCAGCCGCATGAACAGCGTATCTCCCTGCTTGAACAGGTGATGCAGGTAGCCGATTGGGTACTGGCGGCAGCAGGGGCAGTCGCAGAATTCGCTGATGGGCCGGTCTGAGCGGATGTGCTCCTCATCGTTGATGTAACGGTAGCCGAACCAGTCGCCGGACAACCCGCAGGCAGGCCCCTCGTCTGCGGTCTTAAAAACGAACAAGCGCCCGTGGCGCGCATCGCGCGTGGGCATGGCGCTGTCGAAAATATCATAACCAAGCTCGTGGCAGGCCAGCACATTTTGCGGGTGGCCCACCCCCAGCGCGTGCATCGGGAATTGCGCCGGGATCACCTCGCGCGTGTAGCCGATGATCTCAGCCAGTAGGGTGTTGTCCTTGTCCAGCGGCCAGCCGCCAAAGCCGTAGCCGTCAAAGCCGATCTCCAGCAGGGCGTCGGCGCATTTTTTGCGCAGCTCCTTGAACCCGCCGCCCTGCACCACCGCAAACAACTGCGGCACATCATCGCCTTCCAGTTTTCTTTGCGCCACCTGGCGCGTGAATTCCTGCTTGCACAGGCGCGCCCATTTGATGGTGCGTTCCACCGAGACCTGCTGTTCGGCATAGCCTTCATCCACGTGGGTGCAATCGTCCAGGCAGATCACCACGTTGGAACCGTAAGCCATTTGCAGTTGCACCGTCTTTTGCGGGGTCAGCTGGTATTTGCGCGTGCTGCCCTCCGGCTGAAAGCTGATGCCCTTTTCGTTGATGCTGCCGAATTTTGGATTTTGGCGGATGAGCGAATAGGCCTGGAACCCGCCGGAATCGGTGACGATCAGCCCATCCCAGCCGGCCATGCGGTGCAGCCCGCCCAGCGCCTGAATGGTTGAAGAACCGGGGCGCTGCATCAGGTGAAAGGTGTTCATCACCACCGCCTCCACACCCACAGCGCGCAGGTCTGCCGCATCCACCGAGCGCACCACCCCAAAGGTGGCGTCTGGCAGAAAGACCGGTCTTGGCAGGGATTTTTTCATTGTGCTGTCATTATACGCGCAACGCCGGCAGAGAGGTCATCCCGCCTGCGCCACTTTTGGTTCGTTCAGCTTCCAGATCAGCAGTGCCGAGGCCAGCATCAGCACGGCAGAGACGGCGAACAGCACCGTCCAGCCCCACCACTGCCCGGGCACGCTGTTGTTGAAGTAATCGATCATCGGGCCTTCCAGGCGCGCCACGGCGGCGGAACCGGCGGTGGCAATATTGGTGAGGCCCACATACTTGCCAAAGTCGCCTTTGGGAGCCATCTGGTTGGCCAGCGCCCAGTTGACGGAGAGGAAGATGCCCAGCCCCACGCCCATGATGCTGCCGTAGATGATCAACTGTGCCGGTGTGTTGGCAAAGATCAGCAGCACCGCGCCGGCAGCCCCGATGAGGGCGGAGGCGAATTGCCAGCGTTTGCGCCCGCCCTTGTCGCTGTGGTAGCCGGAGATCAGCGAGAAGATGATCAGCACCACCACGAACGCGCCCATCACGAACTGCGTAAAAACGATGGGGTCCTGATCGCTGAACTTGTCGCGGATGAAATACTGCGCAAAGGATTGAAAGCCGTAAATGCCCACCAGGTAGAAGAAACGGCTAAGGATGAGCTGCCAGTAGGCTTTATCGCCTTCCACCTTAAAGTTGAACACCTGCTTCCACAACGCCTTCCAGTTGGTTTTGGCGCGCGGAGCCACTTCAACGTGGTGCTCTTTGGTGAAGATGAGCGTGATGGCGCCAAAGATCACCAGCATACCGATGATCACCAGAATGGACAAAGTAGGGTCGGCGTTGTCTGCGGAGATGAGGAAGCCCATCAGCAGCGAGGAGAGGATGATGCCGGCCATATCCATGCTGGTTTTAATGCCGCTGGCAATGCCCAGCTGTTCGGCGGGCACTTCATCCGGCAGCCAGCCCTGCAGCGGGCCGTGCGCCACATTGGAGGAGGTCTGCAAGCCGATGTAGCCGATGAACAAGGCCGGCAGGCCGCCGATCAACCCCAAAATGAGCAGGAAGACCAGGTCGCCGGCGGTGCCCAGCAGCACGAAGGGGCGGCGCCGCCCCATTTTGGAACCCCAGCGGTCACTGAGCGCCCCAGAGAGCGGCTGGATGATCATGGCCAGGATCAGCCCAAAGAAGGTGAGCAGCCCCAGCCAGGTGTTCTTCTGCGTTTCCGGCACGTAGTTCAGCAGAACCGCCGGCAGAATGGTCACGTGCAGGCTGTTCCACATAAAGGACAGCCCGATCCAGTAAGCATTGATGACAAAGAGATACCAGCCGCTAACTTTTTTCATTATTTGTGTTCCTCCAGAGCGCGGGCATGTAAAGGGTGTATTGTTTTGCAGGTGCAGTTGGCAGGTTATTCCGGTTTTGTGCCAAAGACCATATCCCACAGCGGCGAGCTAACGCCAAAACGCTGGTTGGGGGTCTTGTAATGGTGCTGCATGTGGTAACGCTTGATGTATTTGGCGTACCCGGAGCGCATCGGGAAGTGATGCGTGGCGTAGTGCGTCAGGTCGTAGATCAGGTAGCCGACGATGAATCCCGAAAAGACCGGCCCAAACCACTGGGGCGCTTTGAGGATCACCGCGAATATCAAGTAGAACAACCCGAAAAACACCGCTGCCAGCGGGATGCTCACCACCGGGGGCATTACTAGGCGGGTTTTGATCTGAGGCTGAGCATGATGGATGCCGTGGAACAGGAACACAATGCGTTCCATCTTTTCGCCTTTGGCCGGGAAGTGGAATACAAAGCGGTGCAGGGTATATTCGCTCACCGTCCACAGGAACAGCCCAACCAAAACCCCCAGCGGGATGTACGCCGGGAAGGCCCCCGCCGGCGCTTTGAGGATGGCGCTGATCAAAAAGTACAGCGCCACCGGCAGCCAGAGCACCGTCACCGTGATGGGGGAGATATGCGTGAAGAACTCTAGAAAATTGGATTTGAACAACCGGATCGGAACATCGCTGTGGTCAGTGGGTAAGTGGGACATTTTTTCACCTCTTTTGCACTACAGATAAAATTTTCTATTTTGCCACGTTTTTTCGATTCTTCAATGTGAGCAGCGCGGAAATTCCGCCAAAGAGCAGCGCCACTGCGCACACGATCAATATCTGAATGAGCGCCAGCAGTGAAAGGAAGCTGGTGAAGTAATCCGGCAGGGTCCAGGTGACCACCGCGCCGTTGAGCACAAAACTGAGCGCCACCGGGATCATCAGTGCAAAGACCACGGTGAACCCCAGCCCAAAGGTGTTCAGCACCGCCTCTGCCGGCCTGCGGGAAAGCAGCTTGTTGAGCAGGATGTTTAGCAGGTAGGCGATCAGAAACGCGGCTGCCGCGGTGGTGGCCGTGTACAGGATCAAGTCCATCTGCCCGGTGACCGAGGAAAGCGAGAAGGTCTTTTTGCTGAGCACCGCATAGCGCAGGGTGAACAGGGCAACGTACACAAGTGCGCCAATGACCCAGCTCATTGCTCCGTTTTTGCGTTTGCGGATGAGCAGGGTAATGCCCACCGCCAGCAGCACGGCTGCCGGCACGGCGCGCAGCACGCGCTGCGGCCACAGCCTGGCATCGTGGGCTTTGCTCATCAGCGCCTGATACGCTGCCACATCGTCGCCCAAGGCCAGGCTGGCGCCCTCAACGGGGGTTCCCAGCGCAGTGGTATAGGCGCTCACCAGCGCGGCCTGCTGTTTGGTCACCGCAGCGGGTAAGGCAGTCTGCGCCGAAGCAGAGAGTTCCACCAGCTCGCTGCGCACAATTCCCTGGGTGCTGGCCGGCAGGCGCGCGCCCAGCAGGGCCGCCAGCGTGGGGGCCACATCCACCATGTTGATCTCGCCAGTGGCGCCGTTCTTTGCGCCCGCTCCGGCGATCACGAAGGGTTCCACCAGCACATCCGGGTCTTGCCCGCCGTGTCCGCCGATCATAATATGGCCATGATCGCTGAGCACCACCACCGTATCGGTTTCAAGGTCGAGCTGATTCACCACCTGCAGCAGCAGATCATCCGCTCTTTTGGCGGCCATGTTCCAGTTTTCGGACTGCGGCCCGCCCTGATGATGCCCGGCGTAATCCACCTGGTCAATGTGCACCAGCACCAGCTGAACGTTGGGGTTCTGCAGCCAGGGCATGGCGGCATTGATCACGTCGCTATCGGCCTGGGCGTCATCGCCGGGGGTATAAAAACTGTTGTCCACCGCGGTTTGCGGCACCAGCTTCTCGAACCAGTAGTACGCTGAGATGGCAGTGGTAAAACCGGCATCGTGCGCGGCGCTGAACAGATTATCCTGCGTAAAGGTGGGAATTTCTTCGTAGTCCAGGTTGAGCGCAGGGCCGTCGTTGATCTCCGGCCAGGCCCCGGTGAGGATGGTGGAGTATCCCGGCTCCGAGTACGAAGGTGCCTGGCTGTGCATTTTGGCAGATGCCCCGTTGGCACGCAGATCGTTGAGGAAGGGCATCACGCTGGTGTCCAGCGAGGTGTCATAGCGCAATCCATCGATCAGCACGATCACCACCTTTTGCGTGGCGGCAGCCCCGAGCTGTTCCCCGGCGGCGGGCGCGCTGTCCTTCAGCACCGAGCGGTAGGCGTAATTGGAACTGATGGAACCGGTGGCGCCAAAATAGGCATAAACGGCGATACCAATAAATAAAACGATCAAAAGTGGGATTTTAATCTTTGCTTTCATACGGCCTCTTGAAATGGAATAAAACCAGGGCGCCAGCCTTGGTCCGTAGCTGGCACATAACGAGTATAGCATTTAAACGAACACCGGGTGTGCCCACCCGATGCTCGTTTTTGGTATGTATTTTTGGCTAATTCTTCGGCGGGTAGCCGGTGATGTCGCGGATCTCGTCGTAGAGCAGTTTGAGGTGCTCGTACATCTTGCAGTACACGCGGTGATACAGCTCATCGTAAATGCGGTGGTTTTGCGCGATCGGCTCAAAGGTCTGCCCCAGGCGGGTCATCTCGCTGACGGCCGTCTCAAAGTCGGGATGCAGCTTTAGCCCCACCGCTGCATCGATTGCCGCCCCCAGGCCGCTGGTTTCGTACACGTGCGGGGTGGAGGCTGGCAGTCCAAAGATATCGGCGGTGAGCTGCATCGCGCCCTTGCTTTGCGAGCCGCCGCCGGCCACACGCAGCGCCGTGATGGGAATGTGGCTGCGCTTGCTGGTGCGTTCCGCGCCTTCCAGCAAGGCAAACGCCAGTCCCTCCAAAATGGAGCGGTACAGGTGCGCGCGCGTGTGCACATCGCCAAAGCCGATGACGGCCCCCTTGGCTTCCGGCCCGGGCACCTTCAGCCCCGGCGACCAGTACGGCTGCAGGATCAACCCCAGCGAACCGGGCGGAACGGAACTCACCAGGTCGTCAAAGAGTTCTTCAGTTTCCACGCCGCGCTGCTGTGCCAGGCGTTCCTCGCTCATGCCAAATTCGCGCTTGAACCAGGTGACCATCCAGTAGCCGCGGTAGATCTGGAACTCCAGCGTATACGCTCCCGGCACAGCCGAGGGGTAAGGCGGAATGAGCGGGATCAGCTCAACATATTTTTTGTGCGTGGTGTTGATGGTGGCGGTGGTGCCGTAAGACAGGCAGGCAATGGAAGGATCCACGCAGCCCGCGCCAATCACCTCGCAGGCTTTGTCGGCGGCGGCGGCGATCAGCGGCAGCCCCTCCGGGATGCCGGTTGCCAGTGCAGCCTCTTTGGTGATCTCCCCTAGTTGGTCGGCGGGTTTCACCAGTTCCGGCAGCATATCGGTGCGCACGGGAACGGCCTGCCATTTCCAGTCCGATTTTCCCGCCCAGTCCTGTTTTTTGTAATCAAAGGGGAGGTAACCCACCTGGCAGCCCACCGAATCCGCCAGACGCCCGCAGAGTTTGTAGGTGAGGTAGCCGGAGAGCATGATGTACTTGTCGGTTTTCTCCCACAGCTCCGCCTGGTTTTTCTGGATCCAGTTGCACTCGGCTTCGGCTTGCAGGTAAGCTACCGTTTCGGTCATGCCGGCCAGCTTAAAGAGCAGCCCCCACATTCCGCCAACCGGTTTGAGGCCGGGCGTGCGGCGCTGGTCCAGCCAGTGGATGGCGGGGCGCAGCGGCTTGCCTTGCTTGTCCAGGTTGATCATGGTGGAGCGCTGGGTGGTGATGGCCACCCCCGCCAGCGCCTCTTTTTTCACCGCGGGGTTTTGCCACAATTGCTGGCATGCCTGGCACACAGCATCCCAAAAGACCTCAGGCTGCTGTTCCGCCAGCCCCGGGGCGGTGGAAAAGTACGGGTCAATGGGCACACGCGCCTTGGCGATCATGTTGCCTTTGAGGTCGAAGATCAGCGCGCGCACCGATTGGGTGCCGTTATCAATTGCAAGGAGCTGTTCCGCAGGCATTATCCCTCCAGGTCCCGGCTCCACCTTTTCTCGGCCTGGGCTTTGCTCATATCCAGTCCAAGCGTGCCGCCGGGGTTCATGATATTGTGTGGATCAAAGTGTTTCTTGAGCGCGCGCACCACATCCATCTGGGCGCTGCCGATCTGCCCTTCCATCCAGGGGGTGCTTTGCTTGCCCACGCCGTGATGATGGCTGATGGCCGCACCGCTCTTTTGGATGTGCTCCAGGATGCCGTACTGCAACTCAAGGAACTCTTTTATTGTATTCATTTTGGCAATAAATATGAAGTACAAATTGCCTCCCTGCGGGTAAGCATGCGAGAGGTGCGTCATACACACGGTGGCCGGCCTGGATTTGATGAACTCGCGCACGAACTTGTGCACTTCCTCCATCTGCGACCAGGTGACGGCACATTCCAGCGTATCCAGCAGAATGCCAAAATCCTCCAGGTCTTCGCGCATGTACGGGTCGCGGAAGCGCCCCTTCTCCCAGTTGGCGGTCACCGGGGCAAAGCTCAGGTCAAAGGCGCCGTGCTTGAGGCAAATACGGCGCAGCTTGCGGTTCACATTGCGCGAGAAACCGGCCTCGCCATCGGTGTGGCCCAGCAGCAGGCATTTCTGCATCGGCTTGTAGCCAAAGGCCTTGAGCAGGCTGTCGGCGGGCGTGCCTTCAATGTGGTACAGCTTCATCGCCACATCGGTCTCCTCCGGGTCAGACAGGCGGAACACCGAGGGGAAGCCGAACTCGGATTGCATCACCTCGCGGCAGGCCAGTTGTGCACTGTGCCAGTCTTTGAACATATAGCTGAAGCGTTTGCGGTTCTTTGGCTGCCAACGGAAGACCCGCAGCGTCACGTTCACCAGCACGCCAAAGGCGCCCTCGCTGCCGATCATGATCTGGTCAAAGTCCGGGCCAACGGCGCAGCGCGGGTGTTCCAGGGTCTTCAGGATGCCCACCGGCGTCACGTACTCCTGCGCGATCACAATGTCTTCGATCTTGCCGTAGTAGGTGGAATTCTGCCCCGCTCCCCGCGTGACCACCCAGCCGCCTACGCTGGAATATTCAAAGGACTGCGGGAAGTGCCCGCAGGTGTAGGCGCGTTTGGCACCCAGCGTTTGCGGGGCATGGTTCAGCAGTTCCTCCAATTGCGGGCCGGTCATGCCGGCCTGCACGGTGATGGTCTGGTTGACCTCGTTGAACGCCACCACCTTGTTCATGTGCGTGCTCATATCAATCGAGATGCCGGCCTTCACGGCCTCAGTGCCGCGCGTCACAGACGAGCCTGCGCCAAAGATGTACGCCGCAATGCGCTCCCTGTCGCAGAATTGCACCAGCTGTTCGATCTCCTGCTGGTTGCGCGGGCTGACCACCGCATCCGGGATGTTCTCGATGATCTTGCGGCGCAAGCGCAGCGCATCGATCATGCCGCCGCCATAAGAGCGCCCCAGGCGTGTGTACAGATCGGTCTTCACATTCTCACTGCCGCAGATCTCGGCCAGCGCCTTCAGCTGCGCTTTGGAAAGCGCAACCGGCCGCTCACCCGTCACCTGTTCCAGGCCCAGCTCGCGCGGCGTTTTAAAATCTTCCTCACTCACGCCAAAGGTGTCTGCCACCAGGCGCACCAGCCCGCTGTTGGGGTGTTTGAACCCTGCCGGGTCGCCCCACTTGAAGAGCGAACGATAAGTGCCCTCGGGGGTTGTTTCAGAAAACCAGTTGGGAACGATCTTGTGCTTGTTCATCCTCTCTCCTTTTTAGAACCCCCTGGGGGCGGGGGAATAAGCTTTTTCGTAGATTTCTTTATATCGTTTTACTTCCTGTTGCCAGCGCGCATCGGCCCAGCCCAGTTCCTGCTGGCAGATGTCTTTGATGCGCGGCAGCAGTGCTGCGCCGGCGTCCGGCAGTTGCATCCCCAGGCGTACACGGCGCAGCAGCAGGTCGTCCAGGTGCTCTACTGCGCCGTCTCTTGCGCACCAGCGCACTTCGGACCATAAATTGGGCAGAGGTTCAATGGGCTGATTCTCGCCTTCCTGCGCGGCGGCCAGCACCTGCTCGGTTTCGGCGCCGTAACGCCCCAGCAGATAATCGGCCTCGCTGCTCAAAACTCGCCCGGCAACAGCTAGCTCCGGTAAGCGGTCAAAGTAGCGCACCCGCCGCGATAGGTCGATGGGGTGGGGCAGGTAAGGCCCGGCAGCGGCCAGCGCTTCCTCGGCCATGATGCGGAAAGTGGTGAGCTTGCCGCCGGTAACGGTGATCATGCCTTCCTCGTCCCAGACCACATGCGCGCGCGATTCTTTGGAAGGATCGGCGAGGCCCGTATTGATCACCGGGCGCAGGCCGGAGAACGAGGAGAGCACATCTGCTGTTGTGAGTTGCGCCGCCGGGAAGGTGGCATTGCCCGCCTGCAGGATGTACTCGATCTCCTCTGCCGTGCAGAAAGGTTCCCCCTGTTCGATATCAAAGCGGTGGTCGAGGTCGGTGGTGCCGATGAGCGACACGCCCTCCCAGGGGATGGCGAACATGGCGCGGCGGTCCTTGGGGTGCAGCAGCGTTACCGCATGCCTGAGCGGGAAGCGTTGCTGGCTGAAAATGAGGTGCGATCCGCGCAGTTTGCGTAGGCGTGCCGGTGCGCCGACCTGGCTGCGGATGGTATCGCTCCACGGGCCGGTGGCGTTGATCACCACGCTGGCGCGCACCTCTCGGCTGCCCAGGTTGGCCGCAGAGCGGTCGGTGATCACCGCGCCGCAGACCTTGCCAGCCGCAGTTTTGAGCAGTTGCGTGGCCGCGGCGTAATTCAGTGCCGTGCCGCCTTTGAGCGCCGTCTCGCGCAGGATGCGGTACACCAGGCGCGCATCGTCAATGCCGGCATCGTAGTAAAGGTAGGCTTTGGTAACGGCCTCGCGGTTGAGCATGGGGCACTCGGCCAGCAGCTTTTTGTGCCCCAGCGAGCGGTGATCCCACTTGGGCGCCAGCAGGTCGTACAGCACCACGCCAATGGCAAACTGCGCCGCCGTCTTGCGGTCCTGCGGGCAGGGCATCACAAATCCCAGCTTGGTCACCAGGTGAGCAGCCTCGCGCAGCATCCACTCGCGCTCACGCACCGATTCGCGTGTGACCGAGAATTGTTTGTTGCGCAGGTAGCGGAAGCCCCCGTGCACCAGTTTGGAAGAACGGCTGGAAGTGCCGATGGCAAAATCACCGGCCTCCACCAGCAGCGTGCGGTAGCCTTCTGCCACGGCGCGGCGGAAGATGCCCGCCCCGGTGATGCCACCGCCGATGATGAGCACATCCCAGGGCTGCTCCAGCGCAGACCAGGCTTGTTGCCGCCAATCCTTTTCCCACATATTACCCTCCCATAGATTAATCTTTTAGCGCCTGGCTCCACAGCGTGATGCTGTCTTCCATCACCCGCCGTGTCACTTCCTCTACCATAAAGGGGTCGTTGGAAAGCACGGCCGATAAGAGCTTTTTATAGAACGAACGCGAATGATCGCGGTTTTGCTGGCGCTGAAAATACACCCGCCCCATACTGGCATAAAGGTCGCCAAAACCGTTGAGGATGAGGGTGAAGACCGGGTTGCCGGAAAGCACTGTCAGGCGGCAATGCATTTGCAGGTCGGCCTGCGTGTAGGCTTCGGCGGTGTCCGGCACTTCCTGCAGGGATTCCAGCAGGCGGATGGTCTCGTTGAGCGCATTCTGCATGGCCAGGCGTGTGTAGGCCGGGGCAAGCAGCAGGCGGATCTCCAGCAGGTTGGGCACAAAATCCGCCGGCAGGGTGGATTGGTGTTTGGCAATGGCGTTGAGGATGAGCAGGTTGCCCTCGTGCCAGTAATCGCGCACACGGGTGGGTTTGCCGTGGTGAATTTCGATCCAGCCATCGCGCGAGAGGCGCTGCAGGGCTTCGCGCAGGGTGGGGCGGGTGACGCCCAGATGCTCGGCCAGTTCACGTTCAGGCGGCAGGTTGCTGCCGCTGGGGAAGGTGCCATCCAAAATGGCTTCCACCAGGCGCGATTCGGTCAGTTCGGTAGGTTTTAAAGGGGAATCCCAGGATTTCATGTGTTTGCTCGCTGTGAATGAGTTGGTAAGAGGTCATACCAGTTAGTATTATTTTAGCAATTATTTAACGGAATTCAACCCCCAATTATGAGTTATCCACACAGTTATGCGCAATAATGTCTGTGAGCTACGGTAGATATGGGGGTAGCCCCGCCGCAGAGGGCAATATCTGGTTGGCGGCAGGCGGTTGGGGGCTTCTGATTGTGGAGAAACCCTCTATAATGGAGGTATGAACGACAAACTGCGGTTATGGTTGGCGCGCGGACTCATCGGCATCGTGGTGTTCTTTAACCTGGATGCCGCCTTCAGCTATTTACTTCAGCCGGCGCTGTTTGCTCCCGGTTTTGAGCTGGTGGGCGTGCCGGGGCGGGCGATGATCCAGGGGTTGGGATTGTTGTTTGTGATGTGGAACGTGCCCTACGTGGTGGCCATGTTGCACCCGCTGCGGCATCGCGTTTCGCTGATCGAGGCGGTGGTGATGCAGGCCATTGGCGTGGTCGGAGAATCGCTTTTGCTGCTGGCGCTGGAGAGCGGCCACCCGCAGATCACGGCCAGCACCGTGCGCTTCATCATTTTCGATGGCAGCGGGCTGTTATTGCTGCTGGTGGCGTTGTGGCTTTGCCGGCCATTGCGCCGGACTACTGGCGAAAGAGCTGATACAACAGCGGGTTGATCTTTTCCCAGTTGGGCAGCAGTACCTGTGCGCCGCCGTCTGTGGTCCAGGGGGTCACCATATCACGGTCCAGCGTGTGCGCGTCAAAGCCGAACGCGGCTGAGAACAACGCGGCGTAAGCCAAACGCGGGTATGCCCACAGAGGAATGTTGGAGTCCACCGCTTTGATCGTTGCCACCGCCACAGCCGGGATGCGTACCCATTTGGCCGGGTTGAGCATCTGCTTGATCGCGGCCACCACTACCATTTGCCCGCGCTGCTGGCGGAAGAAATCGTCGCTGCCGGCGCGGTCGCGCACAAAGCGCAGCGCCTGCGTGCCGTCCAGGTGATGCTCGCCGGCGACGAGGCCGGACATATCCTGCGGCAAATTGATGGTAACGCCGCCCATCGCATTGATCACGTCCACAAACCCATCGAACTTGATGCGCACCACGTAATCCACCTTTACGCCCAGATTGGTTTCCACCACCTGGTCGGCGGCTTGCATACCGCTGCCGGGTACGGCCAGTTCGGCAAAGTAGTGTGCGCTGTTGATGCGGTTCTCGCCTGCGCCGGGCACGTTCACCCACAGGTCGCGCGGGATGGAGAGGACGGCAAACTGCGGCAGGGCGGGGGGCAGCGAGGCCAGCATCATCGTATCGCTGCGTCCGATCCACGTGCCTTCGGGGGGGCGGTCAATACCCAGTATCAAAATGGTGCTGCGTACGGGTGTGAAGAACAGCAGCAGAACAGCCAAAACCAGCATCCCCCAGCGTCCGCGTTTCTTTTTTGGGCGGGCAGGGGTCACTTGCTGGTCTTCATATACAAAGGAATTATTGGAAGGTTGATTATTCATTTTAGCTGCGCAATTTTACGGCAGTCCGGCCGGCCTGTCACGCTTTTTATTAAGAAAGATTAAGGTTGGGGATTAGGGCCGGCGCGGCGCTGCAGAACGGGTATCCATACACTGATCGGCCAGCTCATCCGGCGAGAGGGCTTTGCGCGCGGCATCGCGGAAGTTGTTGACCCCCGCAAAGAACTCGCGCATCATCACCAGCGAAAGATACTGCCCGTTGCGCGTGAGGCCATTGCCGCGGCCCGCAAACGCGCCCAGCAGGTGCATGAAGAGCATCTCCATTGGCAGCGCCAGCCAAATGGAACGCCCAAAACGCCGTTTGAACGCCGCCGGGCTGAACTTGAGGCCAAAGAGGTTCATCAGGAACCAGTAGCGCCGCCGCGGGAAAGGCTTGTAGGCCTGGAAGGCGTACACCGGCGAGGCGCCCGCCGTGACCGCGTTCATGTACTGGCGCGTGGAAAAGGTGTTCACGTACAGCCCGCCGTGAATGTAGCTGAAGGAACCGGAGCCGATGCCCACGTAATCTTCACTGTCCACAATGTATTCATCGATCATACCGGCAGCTTTGCGCACAAATGTCCACGCAGAAAGCTGGCGGAAATCCGCGGCCAGTGCGTCATTGATGAGGTTGAAGAAGCCCCACTCGTTCTGGTGTGTCAGTTTGCCCACGCTGTTGGCCATCGATTTTTCCACTGAGCGCGAGGTCATCAGCGGATAAAAGGTTACCTGCTGCGCCCCGGAATCAAGGATCATCTGCAGGTCGCGCTGCAGGCTTTGCGCCGTCTGGTTGGGGAAGTTGAAGATCATGTCCACATTGAGCGAGTCGAAGTGCGGGGCGGCCTGGCGGATGCGCTCCTGGATCTCCTCGCCGCTGCCGAACTTCTCCAGGCGGTTCATCTGCCCCAGCAGGGAGTCGTCAAAACTTTGCACCCCCACCGAAAGGCGCTGAACGCGCGTGCGCAGCAGCTCGATGTACTCCGGGATCAGGTGGTTGGGGTTGGTCTCGCAGGAAACCTCGGTGATGGGGAACAGCGAGCGTGCCAGGTCGATCGTCTTCACCAGTTCATCCAGCATAATGGTGGGTGTGCCGCCGCCGAAGTACAGCGTCTTGAATTGATAGCCCAACGCGGCCACCTGCTGCATCTCCTGGCGCAGCGCGGCAAAATACTGCCGGGTCTGCTCCTCGCGGAAGATGAAGCGGTTGAAGGAGCAGTACGGGCACAGGCTTTCGCAGTAGGGCACGTGGGCGTAGAGCGTATATTCCCGGCCAGGCTGAGGCGATGGCAGGCGCAGCCCTTGCTGCGGTTGCAGTGTCAGGTACTGGCGCGTCTGTGTTTTCAGATAGGCGGTGAGGAATCTCTCAGCCAAAATGATAGGGGCGACGTTTGACGTAGTCATAGTTAGCTAAACAGGACTGATTCTATCATATTACAAGGTAGCGCGAGTGACACATTGATCTATCGAAAGAGTTTAATCCATAGAATCTTAGGTGCCTTAGAAATTATAGGATGTAATATACTTGTGAAAGGAATTTCATATAAACTCTGCAAAGGGTATTCTTGATAATCTGCCAATTTAAAGGTTTTACCGGAGAGGGATATTAGGATGAAATTTCAGAAAATGAACTGCCCGTTTTGTGGCGCCCCGCTCAGCTACACCGAAGGAAGCGCGAAGGTCTCCTGTAAATACTGCGGCAACGAGACGGTGCTGGAATCCGAGTTTATTGACGATATCGAGAAGAAGGTGGTCAACTCCATCAAGACGGACGCACGGCTGGAGCTCAAGCGCCTGCAGGTGGCTCAGGAGATCTCCACGTTGCAGATGCAAATCGGCAACCTGCGCGCCGAGAGACGCGCGCTGGAAAGCAGCGGCGCCTGGAAGAACCGCCAGCGCCTTCAGCAGCTTTTCTTTGAAGAAAAGGAGTTGCTGGGCAGGATTGCCACCCTGCAGAACTCGCTGACACCCGAAGATGAGGCCGTGCCCCCACCGCCTCCGTCTGCCCAGGATGGCGTGGTTCTCGAGGCACCGGAGTCCAATAAATCTTGGGGAACCACGCTGTTTTTGGCCTGCACGCTGGGCACATGGGGCGCGCACCGTTATTATGTTGGCCGGGTGGGCTCGGCTGTGATCCAGACCTTCACGCTGGGAGGATTTTATTTTTGGTGGATTATTGACATCATTGCCATCCTCGCCGGCAACTTTACCGATGTGCAGGGTCGCCCGCTCAACCGCAAGATCAAGGCCAACCCTGCCCTGATGAAGGGTGTAGGCGGGTTTTACATCTGGTTGGCCACCATGATGATCTTTGTCTACTCTGTGCCAGAGGGAGAGACACCGAGCGGCCCTTATGCAGTGGCTACGTTTTTGGTGCCCGTTGTTGTTGCAGCACTCCTGGTCAACCTCAGGCCCATTTACCGCCTGCTGACCAAACGCAAAGGGAACTCCTGAGCTCCTAAAATAAAACACCCGCAAGGGTGTTTTTGTTTGGACTATGCATTTGTTCTCACCGTTTTGCGACGCTGTGGCTAAACACTTTCCACCTCCGGCGGATAGGGCAGGCGTAGATGAACCACAGTATCGGCCACCGGGTCGGACGAGATGTTCAGCTGTCCGTGAAACAGGCGCGCGCGTTCGTACATTCCTGCCAGGCCCAGGTGCCCGTTGCGCACCAGGTTGCGCACGTCCGGATCGGGAAATGCCGGCCCGTCGTTACAGACCAGTGCTTCGATCTCTGCTTCTTGATAGACTAGCTCAACCGACACGCGGGTGGCCTGGCGCGCATGTTTGCGGATGTTGCTGAGCGCCTCTTGCACCACGCGGAAGACCGCCAACTCCAAATCGGCGGTGAGCCTGCGCTCCTGCCCCTTCACGCCAAAGCGGCAGTGAGTGGCGGGCATGTGCTGCTCCAGGTCGTTGCACAGGGATTGCAAAGCTGCCGGCAGCCCCAGGTCTTCCAGAATGGATGGTCGCAGCGCATTGCTGATCTGGCGAACATCGCGCAGGGTCTCTTCCAATAACTGATGAAGTTCATCCAGCCGGTGGCGCGCCAGTAGGGGGTCTTTTTCCATCTCGCTGCGGCAAAGTTCAACCCGTTGAACCAATCCCACCAGGTCTTGCATGGTGCCATCGTGTAATTCGTGAGAGAGCCTTTGCCGTTCTTCCTCCTGGCTGAGCAAGGCCTTGTGAGCATACTGGCGCAGGGCATTCTGCTGTTCAGCCAGCCGCACCACCATCTGATTGAACGCCTTAATCAGAGTACGAAGTTCAGCAGGGCCTTCTTCCGGCATGGGCCGGAAGAGGCTGCCCGGCACGGCCTTGCGGGCATAGCCTACCAGATCATTAATTGGATGCATGACACGCCCGATACTCAGCGATAGCGTATACAGAGAGAAGACAACGCCCAGGGCCAGCAACGCGATCAGCACGGCTTGAATGTAAACGGTGCTTGCAACAGCACTTTTCCACGGTTCGACCAAAAACAGGCTGCCCGCGCCGCCCTGCAGTGGTGCAAACGAAACAATGATTTCTTTTCCGTTGTTGGGGTCCTGGGTTAACCAACTTCGCGGGGTTTCTTCTTGTTTCAGCTCAGAAAGGAATGCAACTTCTAGCGGAAGATTGGTGGTGCCGGTTGCCTGCAATTGCCCGGTTTCATCGATCCAGTAGAAGCTAAAGGATTCATTGGTCATACTGGAATCTGAAAGGCTTGCTGGATCAAGGGTTGTATTCCCAGCCTGCACGGCTTGTGAGAATTCAGCGGCGGTTGCCCGTGCAATAGCAGTATTGCGTTGGAGAAGCGTGGAAAGGGTAAATTGATGAAAAACCGTGGTGATGACCAGAATGGAAAGAAGCGTGAAGAAAATGAGTGGAAAAATGGATGCCCAAAGCAGGTGCACGCGGATCGTGGTTTCGGGGGGCCGGCTCGGTTCCTCAGAAAACAGTGGAGTTTCACTTGCAGGGGCGTCACTCATTGGATTCCTCAAGGCGAATCCAGCCGTGGCGGATAGCATACGCTACTGCCTCTGAGCGGTTTCCCACCCCCAGCTTCGAAAAAATATTGCGCAGGTGAACCTGAACGGTCTGCGGGCTGATGGCCAGCGTGTAGGCAATTGCCTTGTTGGTTTGGCCAAGAGCGGCTGAACGTAACACTTCCATCTCTCGCTTGGTCAGGATGGCTTGTGTTTCTGCAGTGCGGTGCGCGCCTTTGCGGCTGAGGCGTTCCACCAGTTTGGCGGCAATTTGCGGAGACAGTGCAGTCTCTCCGCCGCGAACCAGGCGGATAGCGTGCGTCAATTCTGCACCGCTGGTGGTTTTTAGCAGGTAGCCGTTGGCGCCAGCTTCCAGTAGCGGGTACACATAGCTATCATCATCATAAGCAGAAAGGATGAGGATGCGGGTTTGGGGCAGACGTGCCGCAATAGCGCGGGTAGCTTCAATGCCGTTGAGATTGGGCAGGCGCACGTCCATCACCACCACGTCCGGGTTCAGTTCGGCGGCCAGGCGCACGGCTTCCAGCCCATCGGCGGCCTCGCCGATGATCTCCATATCGGCGTCCTGCTCCAGCAGCTGGCGCGTGCCTTCACGGACGATCTTGTGGTCTTCAACCAGCAGGATTCTGATGCTCATCAAAGCCCATCCTATCACATCTGTTGCAAAGGAGGTAGCCAATGATACCTGAAATCTGGTACACAAAAATACTCTGCATGAGTGATGTAGCACAAGAACCCGGCTGTATATAATGTTTCAGCACGTAAATCCTAAATTGGACAAGGAGTAATTTATGGAAGGCATTGATACTTCTGCAACCGCGATGGTGCTGATCAGCGCTGCGCTGGTCTTCATTATGACGCCGGGACTGGCGTTCTTCTATGGCGGCCTGGTGCGTCGCAAGAACGTGCTCTCGATCATGATGCAGAGCTTCATCTCGATGGGTGTTGTCACCATTATTTGGGTCTTTGGCGGTTTTAGTCTGGCCTTCGGTGGCTCACTGGGTGGCATCATTGGCGACCTGCGCTACTTTGCCCTTCACGGTGTTGGCCTTGGCCCGGGCATCATTGCCGGTGTGCAGCAGAACATCCCGCTGCTGGCCTTCTTCGTCTTTCAGGAAATGTTCGCCATCATCACCCCGGCGCTCATTACCGGCGCATTTGCAGACCGTGTAACCTTCAAAAGCTATTTGATCTTCCTGGTCTTTTGGAGCATTCTGGTCTATTTGCCCTTAGCTCACTGGACCTGGGGTGGCGGTTTGCTGGCCAAGCTTGGCGTAGTGGACTTTGCCGGCGGTATTGTGGTTCACATGAGCGCGGGCTTTGCCGCGCTGGCCTCGGTTTTCATCGTTGGCAAACGCAAGCTCCTGCCCAAAGAAAAGGTGATGCCGCACAACATCACTTATGTTGCCCTGGGCGCTGGTTTGCTCTGGTTCGGCTGGTTTGGCTTTAATGGCGGTAGCGCCCTGGCTGCCAATGGGCTTGCAGCCATTGCTTTTGTCAATACTGATATTTCAGCCTCCCTGGCAATGGTCACCTGGCTGATCATCTCCTGGATTCATGAGGGTAAACCCAGCATGACCGGCGCCATGACCGGTGCAGTGGCTGGCCTGGTCTCTATCACCCCGGCCTCTGGCTACGTACAGCCCTGGGCTGCTGCCGTGATTGGTGTGCTCACTGGCTTCGTTTGCTACGGCGCCGTTCAGCTGCGCGCCAAGTGGGGTTGGGATGATGCCCTGGACGTGTGGGCCTGCCACGGTGTGGGCGGCACGCTGGGAACCATCCTCCTGGGTGTGTTTGCCTCCAGTGCCGTCAATGGCGTTGGTGGCCTCATCGAAGGCAACGTGCGCCAGTTTGGTGTTCAACTGCTGGCTGCTGTCATTGTCATCGTCTATGCCTTTGGTGTCACCTGGCTGATCCTGAAAATCCAGAACCGCTTCATGCCCATCCGCGTGCCGGATGCGATTGAAGTCAAGGGTCTGGACGAGGGCGAGTTCGGCGAGGAAGCTTACACGCTCTAGTCACTGCTTGAAAGTAAATTTCGTGGGCATTCCATATCGGAGTGCCCACGATTTTTAATTTCCACGATAATTTCTCTAGCAGGTAGGATAACAAAAACCACCCGGCAGGGTGGCTTTGAAAGAAGTGGGCGCGATAGGGCTCGAACCTACGGACCTCACGGA
>CALCNO010000028.1 GCA_937897615.1 uncultured Anaerolineaceae bacterium | reverse complement strand
GTGCACTGCGTCAGCAGTGTGAGACTTGAGAGGGCGTTAAATAAAAAGTGCCCCCAACCGGATTCGAACCGGTGTTTTGGCCTTGAGAGGGCCACGTCCTAGGCCGCTAGACAATGGGGGCGTCTAAAGCGTTGGGATTTTATCACGAGAGGGGGGCAGTGTCAACAAAAAGACTGCACCCACAAGGAGTGCAGTCTTTATTTGCTGGGCAGGTTACACGTTGGCAGGTTTATTTATGGAAGGAACTGATCAATATTATCTTTGGTGATGAGGGTAAACTGAACGTAGATTTCCTTGTCCACTTTCTCGCCCTTTACCAGCTTGTAGCAGGTTTCCATGGCGACTTTACCCTGTTCAGTGGTGCTCTGAGAGATGGTGGCGGCCAGGGTTCCAGCTTTCACGGCAGCCAGCGCATCCGGGGTAGCATCCAGGCCGTAGACCTTGATCTTGTCGAGGAGTTTGGCATCTTCAACCGCTTTCAACGCACCAAGAGCCATACCATCATTGTTGGCAACGATTGCGTTGATTTCGGTACCGGTCTGCAGCCAGTTCTCAACCAGGGTCAAAGCTTCGTCGGTCTTCCAGTTGGCAGTTTGTTCAAAGACCACTTTGATGTCAGGATAGTCCTTGAGGACGTTGTAGTAGCCTTCGGTGCGGCCGAGTTCTGCATCAGAGCCCATCGGGCCGAGCAGGAATGCAACGTTACCTTTGCCACCCATTGCTTCAGCAGCGGTTTTCATTTCCAACTCGCCGCCTTCCACGTTCTTCACACCCACAAAGCTGGAAGCAACTTCGGGTTTGCTGATCATCTGGTTGACAACCACTACCGGAATACCGGCTTTGGTGGCGCTTTCGATTGCAGGAACAAGTCCGTCAACAGAGGCAGGTTCGATCACGATGCAGCTGATTCCCTGGGTGACCGCGGTTTCAACCTGGCTGGCCTGTTTGGCGGGATCCTGCTCGCCGTCGTAGACTGTCAGATCGAGGCCCAGTTCAGTGGCCTTTGCTTTTACAGCGTCGGACATTTCGATTGTGAATGCATTGGTCATATGGCTCATGAACAAACCATATTTTGCATTCTTGCTGCCGCCTGTGCACCCTGCAAGGAGGGATACAACAAGCAAAAGAACAACAACTACCATGAATTTCTTGCTTGACTTCATACTTTTCTCCTTTTTACATTTGTAACAGTAACCTGATTTCCAGCAATCAAGTTGTTTATGCCCTGGCCTTACCTTTGATGTCGATCAAAACAGCAATGATGATAATTAATCCTTTGATGATGAGCTGAAAGTGTGAAGAAACATTGAGGATATCCAGCCCGTTGCTGATCACCGCAATCAAGAGCGCGCCAATGACCGTGCCGTACCATTTGCCTGAACCGCCGGACATACTCACGCCACCGATAATCACTGCTGCAATTGCATCCAACTCGTAAGATTGACCGGAGGTAGGATTGCCAGAGATGATCCTTGAAGCGAGCAGCAGGCCGGCAAACCCTGCCAGCATGCCGCAGAGCGTGTAAACGGCTACTTTGATCCTTCCCACGTTGATGCCGGAGACGTTGGCGGCTGTCTCATTGCCACCGATGGCGTAGACTCTTCTTCCGAACACCGTTTTGGTGAGCACAAAGGCAAGCACCAAAGTAACGACGATGAAATAAATGACAAGGTTTGGAATCGTATCGAATACAAAACCTCCGGCGATGTTTTCAAATTGATCGGTAACCCCAAATACCGGTTGACCGTTAGCAGCAATGAGGGCCGCTCCTCGCACAATGGTCATCATCCCCAGGGTAACAATGAACGGCGGGATGCTCCCGTAGGCCACTCCAACCCCGTTGATGAGACCGACCACTGCGCCAATGGCAATTGAAAGAATAACAGGAACAATCAGGGGATATTCGCCCGGGTGGGCAA
Organism: uncultured Anaerolineaceae bacterium; assembly: GCA_937897615.1. Lineage (GTDB taxonomy): Bacteria > Chloroflexota > Anaerolineae > Anaerolineales > Anaerolineaceae > UBA6107. Next base: position 15,781 of record CALCNO010000028.1, on the reverse strand, counting down.
AAGTTGCGGCAATTACCCCGCTCAGTGCTACGGTTGAGCCAACGGAAAGATCAATGCCGCCTGAGATAATCACGTACATCATTCCTGTTGCCAGGATGCCGTTGATGGACGCCTGTTTGAGAATGTTGATCAGGTTGGCTGGCCTGGCAAACGCATTCGGCGAAAGGATCATCAATGTGAGCAAGATGACCACAAAGGCCGCCAGGATTCCCATTTCACGGAAGGATGCGAATCGGAACTTTTTATTCATTTTGGTTTGCCTTGAACTGAGATGCATATTTCATAATGCGTTCCTGTGAGAAATCCTTGCGCTCCAATTCACCGGTCAACCTGCCTGCCGCAAGCACAAGGATGCGATCTGATAATCCCATCAGTTCCGGGATTTCCGACGAAATCATCAACAGGGCTTTTCCAGCCTTGACCAGTTCTCCCATCAGGAGGTAAATATCGCGCTTGGCGCCAACGTCAATACCTCTGGTCGGCTCATCAAGGATAATGATGTCGGGCTGCGTTAACAGCCATTTTGCCAGAACAACCTTTTGCTGATTCCCGCCGCTTAATGAGGAGACCAAGTTCTTTTGTGAGAACACCTTGATATTCATGCGCTCAATTTGTTCCTGGGTTTTGATCTCTTCGCGGCGGCTGTTTACGATGCCCCATTTGGAGAGGGAATCCAGGCCAACCAGGGAGATGTTATGCTGGATGGAGGTTTTCAGATTCAGGCCAGTATATTTGCGGTCTTCAGTGATCAGGGCGATCTTCCGCGAGATGGCATCCCCGGTGCGCTTTATTTTTATAGGTTTCCCGTTGAGTAACAATTGCCCACAGTCGGGTTTGGTTATCCCGAAAATGCTTTCCACCAGTTCGCTTCTGCCGGCGCCTACCAAGCCGGCAATGCCCAGTATCTCCCCAGCCCGGAGGTCAAAGGATATATCGCTGTACTTCTTCCCCAGACAAAAATCTTTCACGCTGAGCACGACGGGGCCAGGCTGAACTTCAGTTTTCGGAAAGAATTCTTTGATCTCTCTTCCCACCATCATCTTAATGAGCGTTTCCTGGTCAAGCCGGTTCGCTTCCTCGGTGCAAATGTGGTTACCGTCTCGAAGGACAGTAATGCGGTCGGCAATCTTGAATATCTCGTCCATTTTGTGGGAGATGTAGATGATCGCCACGTCCTCTTGTTTTAGCTTTTGGATTTGCTCGAAAAGGGTTTTCACTTCCCGCTCAGTGATGGCGGATGTCGGCTCATCCATGACGACAACTTTTGCCGAGACGGTGATCGCTTTTACGATTTCTACCAATTGCCTTTGAGCGACGCTTAAGTCCCTCATGAAGGATTTTGGGTTAATGTTGATACCCATCTTGGTGAACAGTCTTTCGGTTTGCTTTCGTTCTTCTTTTTTGTTCACCAGGCTAAGAGGGCCTGCTTTAAATTGGATAAGCTCACGCCCCAAAAAAATATTTTCGGCAACTTCCATGTCCAGGAGCGGATTCAGCTCCTGGTGGATCATGGCTACTCCGAGGTCGAGTGCCTCGCGGGGTGAATGGATGTTCACCTTCTGTCCACGAATCAGAATCTCGCCTTCATCCATCTCATAGATACCCATGAGTATTTTCATCAAGGTGGATTTTCCGGCACCGTTTTCGCCGATCAGTGCGTGTACTTCACCGGGCTTGATCGCAAGGTTAACGGAATTCAATACGTTTACTTTGAAGAAACTTTTTGAAATGTTCTTCATTTCAAGCACGTATTCGGAAGTCAATTCGTTCTCCTGTTGTATGGAAGACGCTGGATTAACGCACACGTGTGCATAAATAAATTATACAATAAGGTAAATTCGATTTCAAGTGGTTGGGGCGGTTTGACGAACCGCTTTCCTCATGCTATCATGTAGTGAGCATTTATCCTTTTATCCCGCACCTTAACAAGCATTCATTTTCATTTATTCAGGAGCAATTATCATGAGTGTTGATTTTGTTTTTCGTTTGATCGGAATGATCGGCTTTGCAATAGGGGGACTTCTTTGGGGGCAGAATCTGGGGACTACTGCCAATTTGAACCCGGGTGCCAATACCATGTCGGTGGAGCAGTACACTTTTGTCTTTGGCATGGTTGGCGCGCTGGTGGGGCTTATCCTCACGCCATATTTCACTACCCGCCCGGTACGATGGGTGAGCAAGGCGATGGCGCATGCCTCTGCGCAGACTTTGGTGGCGGCGCTGGTGGGGCTCATTGCCGGGTTGATCGTTGCTGCCCTTTTTTCATTTCCCATTTCCCTGCTGCCGAGTCCCTTTGGCAGTATTTTGCCGTTCATCGCGGTGATGCTCTTCGGTTATTTGGGCGTTTCCATTTTTGTGATGCGCCAAAATGACATTTTCTCGGTGATTCCGGGGCTGCAAAAGGGGCAAGCTGTCAAAGCCGAGGGCAACAGCACAAACTGGGCAGAGGGTCGTACCATCCTGCTGGATACCAGTGTGATCATTGATGGGCGTATTGCCGATATCACCCGCACCGGGTTTATCCCCGGCAGTCTGCTCATTCCCCGCTTTGTGCTCAATGAATTGCAGTATATTGCCGATTCTTCAGACCCCATGCGCCGCCAACGCGGCCGCCGCGGCATGGAGGTATTGTCCGACTTGCAAAAAGAACCTACCATCCCTGTGCGCATCAGCGACATTGACGTGGACGGCGTGCGCGAAGTGGATGACAAACTGGTGGTACTGGCGCGCCAGATGCGCTGTCCCATCCTGACCAATGACTACAACTTGAACCGCATCGCCGAGCTTCAGGGAGTGACCATCCTCAATATCAATGAACTGGCAAATGCTGTGAAATCGGTGCTGCTGCCGGGCGAAGTGATGCAGATCAAGGTGATCCAGGAAGGACGCGAGCAGGGGCAGGGTGTGGCTTACCTGGATGACGGCACGATGGTTGTCGTTGAGGGGGGCCGCGAATACATTGATAAAGAAATCGCCGTAATGGTGACGAAGGTGCTGCAGACGGCTGCCGGGCGCATGATCTTTGCCAAACCGGATGAATCGGTGGGAAGCACTCGATAGAGGAGTTTTTATATGCAAAAGGTTTACAACACGCTCACACGCAAGACTGAGGAATTCGTTACGCTTAAACCCGGCAAGGTCTCCATGTATGTGTGCGGACCAACCGTTTATGCCAAGGCGCACATCGGCCACGCCATGTCTGCCCTGGTCTTTGATGTTCTCAGGCGTTATCTGGAGTATCGCGGTTACCAGGTGACGCATGTAATGAACTTTACCGATGTGGATGACAAGATCATTCTCAAGGCCAACCAAAACGGAATGGATCCTTTTGAACTGGGCGAGACATACATCAAAGAATATGAACGACATCTCAAGGATCTGAATATTCTCCCGGCTACCATTAACCCGCGTGCCACCCGCGAGATGGATCAGATCATCAAAATGATCTCCGGTCTGGTTGAAAAAGGCTACGCCTACCCGGTGGAAGGGGATGTCTACTTCCGTGTCCAAAAGGACAGGTCGTATGGCAAGCTCTCCGGCAGGCGGGTGGAGGAAATGCAGGCGGGAGCGCGCATTGAGGTAGATGAGCGCAAGGAACACCCGATGGATTTTGCCCTGTGGAAATCTGCCAAGCCCGGCGAACCGGCCTGGGACAGCCCCTGGGGCAAAGGCCGACCCGGCTGGCACATTGAGTGCTCGGCGATGAACCTTAACCACCTTGGGGAACAGATCGATATTCACGGCGGCGGCAACGATCTCATCTTCCCGCACCATGAGAACGAAATTGCCCAGAGCGAATCCTTTACCGGCAAACAGTTTGCGCGGTATTGGATTCATAACGGCATGTTGCAGCTCAGCGGCGAGAAGATGTCCAAATCGGTTGGCAACCTGGTGACCATTGAGGAGTTTCTCTCCAGGCACCCGGCCGAGGCACTGCGCATGATGGTGCTCAATTCGGGTTATCGCAACCCGCTTTCCTATTCGGAAGAGATTCTCGATCAGGCCGAAAAGGCTCTGGAGCGCCTGCGCTCTGCCCTCAAACCAGCCTTGCCGGGTGCTGCCTCTTTAGCCCCTGCCCGCGTGGCTGACCTGGCCCAGCAGGTGCAAAAGACCAAAGACGGCTTTATTGCGGCAATGGATAACGATTTCAACTCCTCCGGTGCTCTGGCGGAAATGTTTGAACTGGTGCGCTTCATCAACCAGTGCCGCGCGGATGGTGCCACCGACGAACAGCTGAAAGATGCCCAATCGGTTTTAAAAGAACTGGCCGGTGTTTTGGGCCTCAACCTTGAGACCACTAAAGTGGTTGATCAAAAAGCAGATGAGATCATTAACCTCCTGATTGATATCCGCAGGGAATTACGTGCCAATAAGTTGTGGGCGCTTTCCGACACCATTCGCGACAGGCTGGCGGCGCTGGGAGTGATCCTGGAAGACAGCAAAGACGGCACCTCCTGGCATTGGAGTTAGGCCACATGCGAGAGTGGGTGTACGGCCGCAATGCGGTACTGGAAGTGCTGCAGGCCAGGCGGCGCGAGGTGTTTAAGTTGCTGCTGGCCACCGGGCTGGAAGAAAAAGGACGCGTTCAAGAAATCATCAGATTGGCGGCGGCTAGAAAATGCGCCCTCGAGCGCGTGCCCAAGGAACGCCTGGCCAAACTTGGTGATAACCCGCAGGGGGTGGCGCTGGAAGTAAGCGGCTATCCGTATGTGGACATTGCCGATATCCTTGCCAGGGCGCAAAACCGCGGAGAAGACTTATTTGTTCTAGCACTGGATATGATCCAGAACCCGCAGAATTTGGGGACGCTATTACGGAGTGCCGAAGCTGCCGGGGTGCACGGGGTGATCATCCCGCAGCACCGCGCTGCCGAGGTGACCCCTGCCGTCGTCAATTCCTCTTCCGGCGCATCTGAACACATGCTCATTGTGCCGGCCAACCTCGCCTCAGCGCTGGAGGAACTCAAGCAAGCTGGTGCCTGGGTGGTGGGCTTGGATGGCGGAGCAGGTTCGCAGCCGGTGGAGAAGATCCGCCTGGATGGGCCTATCGTGATTGTAGTGGGCAACGAGGGGGAGGGTATGCGCGCTTTGGTGCGCGAAAAATGCGATTTCCTGCTGGGCTTGCCCATGCGCGGGAACATCGAGTCACTCAATGCGGCGGTGGCCGGTTCCATCGCTTTGTACCAGGTCGTTTTTACCCGCGAACGGAAGTAATCTTTCAGCGTTAATGAAATTCTTTTATTAATCCGATATACTACTAAAAAGGTAAAAATTATAGTAAATAGGAGCCACCATGTTAATTACAAAAGAACTAAATGATGCCATCAATGCCCAGATCGGGCGCGAAATGGAGGCCAGCAATCAATACCTGCAGATCGCGGCCTACTTTGAAGGCCGTTATCTGAAGAAACTGGCAGAACTCTTCTACAAACAGGCTGCCGAGGAACAGGAACATGCGCTTAAGTTTCTGCACTACGTTACTGAGACTGGCGGAAAGCTTGCTATTCCCGCGCTCAAGGCGCCCAAGGTGGAGTTCGCCTCCGCAGAAGAAGCGGTAGGCCTTTCTCTCAAGTGGGAGCAGGATGTGACCGCGTTCATCTACTCGCTGGTGGAGATTGCCAATTCCACCAAGGATTACATCGCGCGCGAGTTTCTCGCCTGGTTTGTTACCGAACAGCTTGAGGAAGTTTCTTCAATGGATACCCTGTTGGGCGTGGTTAAAAATGTCGGCGAAAAGAGCCTGATCATGGTAGAGGCTTATCTCTCGCACGAGTAGTCTCTTAATTCACCGAGGATATAAAAACTCCGTAGTTTACGCTACGGAGTTTTGTGTACTATTTGATCACTAACAGCCATACCACCCACAGGCTGATCATCACCAGCCCAATGGTGAACCTGGCGACCACTGCCAGCCCGCAGCCCTTGAGGATGCCCCCGGTGGACTTAAGCCCTTCCTTGAAACTTTTGCGCCGGATCCATTCCACAATGAAAATGCCCACAGCAGCAAAAAGCAGGCCGCCAAAGGGTGGCAAAACGAATGTGCCAACTACTCCCAGCACCAGGGCAACAGCAATGCTCAACCAGCCGGCGCCGGTCTTGCGCGCCTGATCGCCCATGAAGTAGTTATCGATCAGGTTTCCTCCGATCATCAGCAAGGTGATGATGCCAAAGAGGATACCCGACCATAGCGTAAAACCGGTGACGATACCGTAAGCCAGCACTGCCAGCCAGATGATCGTTAGACCGGGGACGATGTAGAATAGCAGGCCGATCAGGCCCACGGCCATCACAGCAGCCAGTACCGGCACAAACCAGGAGGAATTAGCGATGGCTTCCATCAGCGAAGCACTTCCACGCCGCCCATCCAGGGAAGCAGCACCTCAGGAACCTTGATCGAGCCATCTGCCTGCTGGTTGTTTTCCAGCACGGCGATCATTGTGCGTGGCATGCCCAACCCTGAACCGTTCAATGTATGCACCAGGTGGGTCTTGCTGCCATCGGCAGGTTTGTACTTGATGTTGGCACGGCGCGCCTGAAAATCACCCACGTTGGAGATAGAGGATACTTCCAGCCACTCATCGCAGCCAGCAGCCCATACTTCCAGGTCGTAAGTGATCATTGAATTGAAGCCCAAATCGCCCGTGCACAGGCGTTTGACACGATAAGGCAGTCCAAGCCCGGCACAGGTGGCTTCAGCCGCTGCCAGCATCTTTTCCAGTTCAGCTGGCGATTCTTCAGGTTTGCAGAAGGTGTACATTTCCACCTTGTCAAATTGATGGCCGCGCTTGATGCCGCGCACATCCCGCCCTGCACTCATCTTCTCGCGGCGGAAACACGGGGTGTAGGCGGTGAAGCGCTGCGGCAGGCTGGTTTCTTCCAGCACCTCGCCCATGTACATACCGGTGAGCGGCACTTCCGCTGTTGGCACCATCCACAGGTCTTCTTCAGCATCATGATACAGATTATCGATGAACTTGGGTAGCTGTCCGGCACCGTAGAGTGTTTCTGCTTTTACCATGAATGGCGTATAGCGTTCCACATATCCCTGTCGGATATGCAGGTCCAGCATCCAGGCAATGACTGCACGCTGCAAGCGGGCTGCAGCTCCGTTGAGAATATAGAAGCGCGAACCCGTAAGTTTAACGCCGCGTTCAAAATCGATCAGCCCCAACTTCTCGCCCAGTTCCCAGTGGGGCAAGGGCTTGAAATCAAATTCTGGCAGCTTGCCCTCCGTCCGCAGCACCACATTTTCGCTGTCATCCTTGCCGTAAGGGGTGGTGGGGTCGGGTAGGTTGGGGATGGAAAGCAGGAGGTTCTGCAATTTCTCGTCCACCTGCCGTACGGCTTCGTCCATCTCACTGATCTTATCGCCTACCTGGCGCATAGCATCGATTTTTTGCTGGCGCTGGGTGGCATCTTTGATCTGGGAGATCTCTTTGGAGACGTTGTTGCGTTCCGCCTTGAGCTTTTCCACCTGGGTGAGGAGGGAGCGGCGCTCGCTATCCAAAGAAAGTACCTGTTCAACCGGACTGGTGTCCATTTGCCGGTCAGAGAGTGACTTGCGCACAACTTCAGGGTTTTCGCGGATCAGGTTCAGTTCTAACATTTTGCACCTCGCATTAATAGAATACGCCCCGTTCCTTTGCAGGACGAGGGGCGCCCGTGGTGCCACCTGCATTCACTCATGTTGCATGAGCCTTTGAAAGGGATAACGGAACCACCGGCTTTCTTACGGCATTGCTGCCCCTGCGAAAGCACCCCACCTGCAAGAGGTGACCGGGGGGGATAAGGTCAGGTCATGCTACCGGCTCGCACCAGCCGCCGGCTCTCTGAAGGCTGTTCCAACCTTTTTCCCCGGGTGAAGGTATTGCCTTGATTATACCTGTGGCAAAAAGACTGTCAAGGAATATATTTGCGGATGGATTACAATTAGGCTTATCTATGGATGAACTTTCCCTGATTCAATCTGCCCGCAAGGGCGACCTGGATTCTTTCAATCGTCTTATTCTTGCCTATCAGGATCTGGCTTTTAATGTAGCATACCGGATGCTTGCAGACGAAGACCTGGCCGAGGATGCGGTTCAAAATGCATTCATCTCGGCATATAACAACCTGAGCGCTTTTCGCGGTGGGTCGTTCAAAGCGTGGGTGATGCGCATGGTCACCAATGGCTGCTACGATGAATTGCGCCGCCAGAAGCGCCGCCCGACCGCGCCGCTTGAGCCGGTGAACGAAGACGAGGAAGAACACGATTCCGCACCCTGGCTCGCCTCGGATGACCCTTCAGCCGAGACCACGCTGGAACAGGCCGAGCTGGAACACGCACTGCAACACTGCCTGGAACAACTTCCAGTGGATTTCCGTGCGGTAGTGGTGCTGGTGGATGTGGAAGGACTGGACTACGCCGAGGTCTCGCAGAGCGTACGCACGCCGCTGGGCACCATTAAGAGCCGTTTGGCGCGCGCACGTCTAAAGTTGCGCGATTGCTTACAGGGCTTTCAGGAACTTCTGCCGGAGCAATTTCGTCTAAAAGGGGAGGCACTCGAATGACCAGACCCCTTGCCACCAAGGACTACATGCTCCTGTCTGCCTACCTGGATGGTGAACTTTCCACTGACAGGCAGGCGGATGTGCAGGCACGCCTGCAGGCAGACCAGGCATTCAAACGCGCATTCGAGGAGTTTTCTTACACTAAGAGACTGCTGGCGGCGATGCCGCGGGTGCGTGCGCCACGTAATTTTTCGCTTACTCCTGCCAGGGTAAAAAAGGCAGTTAAAAAACAGGTACTGCAACCGGTGTGGGGCAGTGTTTCTGCCCTTGCCACCCTGGTGCTGCTTGTGGTTTTTGCGTCCACTCACCTGGTGCAATACTCTGTGGTGGCTCCGGCTGCAGCGCCTGCATTGGAAAACGCAGTGTCTGCTGACCGTTTTGCTGTCGCGGAAACACCCACCCCAATGATCATCTATTGGAACGCTCAGCGCAACCTGGGCATGGGGGGCGGTGGCGGAGACGCTTCTACCATGACGATCAAGGGTGGAGGTGGAGGCGAAACCCCGGCGCTGGCTCCCAACCCAGAAACCAGCCCGTCGCTTTCCGCTGAAACTGCTGCCACGCCCGTGGCGCAGATGGATCCTTCCACTTTGATCCTGGGCATCCCTGATGCCGCGACGCAGGGTGATGTGATCCCTTCTGAGACAGGCGAACCCTCTCCTGCGCCAGTGGCCCCTTTGCCGACCTCCTCCTGGATCATGATTGGCGCGGGCGGCGTTGCATTTTTGAGCGTTATTCTGGCTGTGCTGACCCGCAGGCGGTAGCTTGAGCCACCGCGACCAATTCACCTTTTGCCCCCAATGCGCTACCCGTCTTGAAGAAAAACTTCACCTGGGTGAGATGCGCCCGGTCTGCCCGGTGTGCGGGTGGGTGCATTACCTCGACCCTAAAGTGGCCTGTGCTGCCTTACTTGTTCAAGAAGGACGGGTGCTTTTAGTGCGCCGCAGCATGCAGCCTCATAGAGGGCTTTGGTCGCTGCCGGCCGGCTTTATGAACGCCTATGAGCGTGCCGAGGAAGCGGTGGTACGTGAAGTGCGTGAGGAAACCGGCCTCGAAACGCGCGTGGAACGCCTCTTTGACCTCTTCTCCGGCCGGGAACACCCGCGCGGCGCCGATCTTTTTTTGGTGTATCTGGTATGGCAGACAGGTGGTACTCTGGCTGCCGGGGACGATGCCTCTGAGGCTGCCTGGTTTCCTCTGGACCAACTCCCTGGGCTGGCTTTTGCCTCCACTCAAAAGATTCTCTCTGCCGCTCGTTCACTGAGTTAACACCTCCAATTACTGGCAACCCCGGTGATACAATGGTATAAAGGTTGCAACCTTTCTGGCAAGGGTTGTGCTCTTTATGTCCACCCAGGGAGTTTCCATGCCACAATCGCGTTACGATCAGTCCAGTTCACGGCGTAAAGCCACTTCTACCTCCTCCCGATCCCGCAGTTCCGGTGGCCGCAGCAGTAGCAAATCTCGCGGCAGTTCAAGCCGCAGTGCAACGACTTCTCGCGCACCGCAATCTGCCCTCACCACCGACCAGAAGCTTAATTTCATCGGTGCGTTGCTTTTGCTGGTGGGGGTGTTGGGGTTGGTCTCCCTTTTCACCAGTAAGAATGGCGCGCTGACCGGTTGGATTGCGGCAACCACAGCCGAGCTGGCAGGGCTGGGCGGCTTCATCATCCCCGTTGCCCTGATCATTTTTGGCGTTTATCTGGTGCTGCGCAAGTTTGATAAACTGCCGCATGTCTCCGGCGGTAGAACTGCTGGCATTATTCTCATTTACTTCAATTTGTTAGGCTGGTTCCACCTGTTCAATAAGGGCGGTCTGGAAGCTGCCAAGGCTGGCAAGGGGGGCGGACTGATCGGGGCAGGCATCGATTCACTGCTCAAAAGCACCCTGGGCGCTGCCGGCGAAGTCGTTTTTCTGGTAGCGTGGTTCCTGGTATCACTTCTGTTCATAATTGATATTTCACTGCCCAATTTGCTGAACCGCATCGTTCAGTTTTTCAAGCGCAGGCCAAAGGCGCAACCTCAACCTGCGTTTGCCACTGCCCGGCAAGCCCCGCTGCCGCGCACCTTTACGTTCAACGAGCCTGAAAGCGACGAAGATGCCGACCTGCCTGAGGGTTTCAATCCCCTCAACCTGGAAGAAGAAGACCTCCCGCCGGTTTCGGCGGCACCGCGGCGCGAGCCCGCTGCTCGCTCTTCGGCTGTGCGGTCAACATCGCAGGCGATTTCTCAGACGGAGGATAACGCTGTTGGCATCCCTTCGCCAGTGGTAAAGATTGGCGTTGGCAAGCCGGAAGCCCCCTGGACGATCCCGTTGGTGGCCGATATTCTCGACCCTGCCACCCCTGCCACGATCCAATCGCATTACGACAAGGACCGTGCCCGCATCATTGAAGAGACGCTGGCATCTTTTGGCGCCCCGGCACACATTGTTGAGATTCATCGCGGGCCGGCCGTGACGCAGTTTGGTGTTGAGCCTGACTTTATCGAAAATCGATCCGGGCGTACGCGCGTGCGTGTGGCCAAGATCGTTTCTCTTGAACACGACCTGGCGCTCTCGCTGGCCGCTCCTAGCATTCGCATCCAGGCGCCGGTACCGGGCAAAGGTTACGTGGGTATTGAGGTACCGAATAGTGAGCTAAGCCTGGTTTCCCTGCGTGAACTGGTGGAGACTGAAACCTTCCGCAAGGTTAAATCCAACCTGCGGTTTGCTCTGGGTAAGGATGTTGCAGGCAAACCTGTCTGCGCTGACCTGGCAGCTATGCCGCACCTCCTGATTGCCGGTACCACCAATTCCGGCAAGTCGGTGCTGGTCAATGCTATCCTCACCAGTTTGCTCCTCAACAACACACCGTCCGACCTGCGTTTGCTGTTGGTGGATCCCAAGCGCGTGGAGCTTACCGGGTATAACGGCGTGCCGCATCTGCTGGCTCCGGTGGTGGTGGATGCCGAACGTGTTACCGGTGCCTTGCAATGGGTGCTCAAGGAAATGGGTCAGCGCTACCAAAAATTCTCAGACTCAGGGGTGCGCAATATTGCCGGTTATAACCAGTTGGGCGTGGAGAAACTGCCCTATCTGGTGATTGTGATTGATGAATTGGCCGACTTGATGATGCTCGCGCCCGATGAAACCGAACATAGCCTTACCCGCCTGGCGCAACTGGCACGCGCCACTGGCATTCATCTTATCATCTCCACCCAGCGCCCCTCCGTGGATGTGCTTACCGGTTTGATCAAGGCGAATTTCCCGGCGCGCATTGCCTTTATGGTCGCGTCCAATACCGACAGCCGTGTTATCCTCGACCAGCCCGGTGCAGACCGCTTGCTTGGGCGCGGCGATATGTTGTACCAGGCGCCGGATGCACCCGCCCCCGTGCGCTTGCAGGGTGTATATGTCTCGGATGCCGAGATCCAGCGGCTGGTGGATTCCTGGAAAGTGATTGCCATGAATCGTTCTGCTCAGGGGGCCACCATGCCGGAGAACCATGCGGTGGAAATGATGCCGCAGGGTACGCCGCTCAAGCAAGGGGCACTCTTTGGCGAGGCCGAAACCGGCGAGGATCCATTGCTCAAAGATGCCACCGAGATCGTGCGCCGCGAGGGCAAGGCCAGCATCTCCATGCTCCAGCGCAAGATGCGCATCGGTTATACCCGCGCCGCCCGCCTTGTGGACACACTTGAGGAGCAGGGAATCATCGGCCCACAGCAACACGGCTCTCAGGTGCGCGAGATTCTCGATTACGGCGAGGCTCCGCAGGAAGAGGCTGCTGAAGATTGAACGTGGAATATACTTCTATGTGAATAAAAAACCGGGTTATAAGGACCCGGTTTTTGTTTTATTTCACTTTACGCTGACAAGTACTGCTCTTACGAGTGTGCGGTAAAGGTACGTCCCGCTGGCTTCATTATAACCTTTGCAGGTTACCAGGGTGATCCAGGATCGCTCTTCATGTTTGAGCAGCGCTTTGATATCGTTGCTGCTCACTTGTTTTACCTGTTGGACGGCATACACGTATTGCGTATTTCCATAATGCACGATCACTTCATCGCCAAAAGAGAGAGTGTCAATGCCGTAAAAGATACCGGGTGTGTTGTCGGCATTCCAAACGTGGCCGGTGAGTACCGAATTGCCCACCCAGGTGGGGAAGGCACTGCCATCCAGCCAGCCTGCCTGGTTTCCAAGCCAGGTCACATCCCAGTTGCCATTGGATTGCGGCACACCAACGATTGCAGCACGGATGCCCAGTGTTGGCACCTCAACCCATAAATCGTCCTGTGTGCTATAGGAAACAGTCTGTGCCGGCAGTGTGGTGAAGCGGTCTGGAGCAAAACCGGTGGCCGGGATAGTTGCAGTTGGGGTTTCGCGCCGCGGCGCAGTAACACTAAATGTGAATGTGCTGTCCATTAACCCGCTGTTCAGTTTGTAACCGTCAACATCCTCAATGGATGTAGTGCCGCAGGCTAACAGCCGGTAACGGCCGGCTGGCAATTGTATTCCGGCGTTGATATTCAGGGTTGCCGTGAAAGTTGCGGCAGAATAAACTATCCCATCGACTGAGATGGCAACATCATCACTGGCGATACCGCTGACGCAGTCCGTGGTGTCAAAACTACCGTTGCTGCCGGCTTCAAAGAGCAGATAGTTGCCAGTAAAATCTGCTGCCGCAGAAGAACCGTCATGAAGCACGTCTTCGCTAAAACTCACGCTCAATTGCGTTGGCCCGCTGGTTTGGGTGGACCCATTTGCCGGGATGCTTACCGGGGCTGTAGGGAAGATGCCGTCCTTCCATAGAATTTGGAAGGGCATAGTTCCGTAGCCTCCCCAGCTGCTGTCTTCGCGCAGGCCGCCTACGCCGCCATTCCAGTTACTGCCGTAGGCTCCAGACCATTTTGAATCAAGGAATATATTGTCTGTATTGTCATCCGTACCGGCCTTGATCGAACCCTGGAGTCCCAGGTTCAGTGAGTTATAGGGCCCGGATACACCAATGGGAAATGCCCCGTAATGCTGGGTGTTAAATGCAATTGCTAAAATGACATCGTCTGGCAGGGTGACCCCCAGGCTGCTAAGGTCAAAGGTGATGTTGAAAGCCATGCCATTGTAGCAATTGCCGTCGGGAGCACGCCAGCGCAGACCGTATCCAGTGGAGCCGCAGGACGCGTCGCCTTCCGGGCGCCATGGAATATCAAAAATTTGGGTGTGGCTGGCGATTAGCGAGCCGCGCAGGTTGGGTGTGCCAGGGGTCACATTGTAGATATTCAGAGTGATCGGATGCTGCCAACCTGAGCTACCCATTGATGGGTAAGTGGAGTGCAATGCCCAGGTACTCATCGTGACGGTTACCGCGGTTGTATCGCGGTGGGTGCCGGCAGAGAGATGTATATAATCTCCTGCTTCTGAAGTGGAGGTGGCTTCAAACCCAAGGCTGGTAATGTTGCCGGGGAGAGGATTGGGGATTGCGTCGTAGATAGCTTCTGAGGCAGCATTGGCAGTTTGTTGGGGCTGAAGCAACCCAAACACCAATACCACAACAAAAACCATCGTTGTGATGGTTTTAGTGGATTTCATATTCACCTTTTGATAACAAGAATATACTTGCTGGTGAAATTATTATATCCGCAATCTCCGAAAATTCGATTATCGGTTTTAAAAAGGAACCGTGTTGTGAACGGTCTTTTTAGTAATTATCTGGAGAGGCCATGAATACACAATATTATTTTGCAATAGTAAAAACTTCTGCTTGTTGTGCGCTCGCGCTTAAGCGAAAACCGTGCGGAAAGCAAACCACAGCAAGAGAATTGCTGTGGTTGTAGAGAGAACTTATCGGCTGATACTGACCTGTTGGGTAGATACTTAAGGAAAACGCAGGATTTCCAATTTTGTCAGGCTGCCTTCGTGCTTTACTTCAAATGCCGCGGCACACTGGATGCACACCAGTTGGGTGACCCCCGCAGCCGGGATGATCTGTTGCCCGCAATAAGGACATTCCAGTGTCGCCAAATTCTGCTGTGCGGCAGGCGATTCAGGCTCGTTGGCCTGGACGATAGGTTTTCCACACGCCTGGCAGAAACGTGCTTCCGGCAGATTTTTTCCGCCGCAGTGGATGCAAAAAATCTCGGCCATTATGACCTTCCTTCCAGTGTGCTGCCGCTCAGTCGACTGAGTTCTTCATTCATACCGGCGATCTCCTGTTGAAGCTTCCGGTCTTTCTTTTTGCCGCTTGCCAGCAAAAGCACAAGTCCGATGAAGAAGAAAATCCCAGAAAAGAAGAAGATGAGCGGGTCAACCAGGCCATAACGCACAGTCCGGTTCATGCCATCGATGATGGAAAAGACAATGCCCACGGCTGCGATCAGGGTAATGACCACCCCGCCGGTTCGGCGGCTGGCGCGTTGCTTTAGTTGCGTGCTTTTCACTTTAATCCCGATTTCAAGGTCTTTGCTACGCCTCAAATTCTGTGTCTGGGCGGCTGCCATGGCCTGAATCTCGGGGTTTAGCGCCGGGATAGCAGTGCCACTGATGGGAGGAGTATCGCTGAGCAGATATTCCTCCTCGGTTTCGTTGGGGCTTGCCCCGGGTGTGGCACGCACTGTCAGGTATCCCGGTCCCGATTCGATGGCGTGTGCCATCCCGCAGGAAACGCAGGTGATCGTTCCCTGCGCCTTTACCACTGGCAAGCGCTGACCACATTGGCCGCAGCGCAAGGTATAGATTTCGCCGCCGGCAATCTGGATGGGGTGCGGGCGAGAGAGTTCATTGCCGCAGGCGTTGCAAATCTCGGATTCCAGCGGATTTGTAGCGCCGCATTGGGCACAGAAGATCATATTTTCATCGATCATTTTTGCTCCACATCGCTTTCTGCATTATGGAATGCACTTGTTCGGAATGCACACCTGCTGCCAATCGGTATCGCACAGCTGTACACCGTTCATTGTCCTGCATTGCGGATTTCTCAACTTGGCTTCACAAAAGCTGTATCCCGGCTTGTTGCAGCCATACCCGCTGCTGGTGCAGTTGGAGATGGAGGTAAAGTATTGCCGCACCTGCGCGCAGGATTCAGAGGAGGAGCTGCTTGAACTGGAGCTTGAACTGCTGGAAGATGACAGGATGGACTCAACCTTATCCACAAATGCCGAAGGATTTACCAGAAAAGTCACAGCCACCACTAGCACCACAATGCTGAAGATAATGGTCAAAACGGAACCGACACCCATCCCTGCCTTGGCTGTGG
>CALCNO010000027.1 GCA_937897615.1 uncultured Anaerolineaceae bacterium | reverse complement strand
ACCGAGCGCGGCGGCAGCGGCCAATGGATTTGGTAAAGGTCAACCTTTTTTAGCCCTAACCTTTCCAGGCTGGCAAGCAGGGCGCCGCGCAGCGCATGGCTCCCAAGACGCCAGGGAAAAGGCATGAATTTGGTGGCAATTTTGACCGGTGTTTTGCAGGTTGGCAGCAATTTACCCAAAAAAGATTCGGACTTCCCAAGCCCGTAAACTTCGGCAGTATCAAAAAAAGTGACACCGTTTGAGATAGTTTCATTGAAAGCCGATTCGATATCCGCTTCTCGGTAGCCGTGCCCGTAACCCCAAACGAATCGATCACCCCACGCCCAGGTACCGATGCCAATTTCATTACCCGCAAAAACCGAACTGAAAGTTCCCTTTGTAGTTTCCATTTTTGCACCTCTTCAACATGCGTCAAAAGCCAATATCTGGAATGAGTTATAATTTTACAACAAATCACTACTGCAAAACAAAGCGATTGTATTAGTTTAGCTGTGCAATGTTCATCCCGATAACGGAAAACGCCCAAAAGAAACCATAGATCAAAGTAACAACGAGTTTGTGCATGGCTGATGAAATTACCCCCATCCGACAACAGTACCTAGATATCAAAAAGAAATATCCGGGTACGATTGTTTTTTTTCGCCTGGGTGATTTTTACGAAACCTTTGATGACGATGCCGAGATCGCCTCACGCGAACTGGACCTTGTGCTCACTTCAAGGGGGGCGCACAAGGGCAAGCGCATCCCCATGGCAGGAATCCCCTACCACGCCGTCGAAAACTACCTCTCACGGTTGATCGAGAAGGGCTACCACGTTGCGATCTGCGAGCAAATTGGCGACCAGCCCTCAAAGGGTCTCTTCCCGCGCGAGGTGGTCCGCGTAGTCACACCCGGCACCGTCTTCGAGCCTGGCCTTCTCAAGGGCGACCACAACAATTACCTTGCAGCCGCCGCCACCGAAGGCAATCAGGTGGGCATCGCGTTTGTGGATATCTCCACGGGAGAATTCCAGGCGACTCAGATCGCTACGGACAATCCCCTGGTAGATCTACGCTCAGAACTCATCCGCATCAACGCAGCTGAAATTCTCCTGCCCGAGTCGCTTGGGAACGGTGAAAATAATATCGGCCATGTGACACGGCTGCCAGACTGGCGCTTTGAAACCGGTCGCAGCGTAGAAACGATCAAGCGCTTAATGCAAGTCTCCACCATTGACGGTTTTGGGCTGCAGGATTTGCCGCTTGCCACGCAGGCCGTGGCAGTGATCCTGCAATACCTGCAGGAGACACAAGCCTCTGCCTTGAAGTTGCTCGCCAATATCACCACCTACTCTACCAGCGACTTTATGACCCTCGATTCGGCTACGCGCAGAAATCTGGAGCTTACCGAAACGCTGCGCAAGAACGAGGTACAGGGTTCCCTGCTCTCCATTATGGACAAAACCATCACCCCTATGGGGCACCGCCTGGTACGCCAGTGGGTCAGTAAGCCGCTGCTCAACCTCGCTGAAATCCGCCAAAGGCAGGCGGCGGT
>CALCNO010000026.1 GCA_937897615.1 uncultured Anaerolineaceae bacterium | reverse complement strand
CGGTAAAGCGGCCCACATTGGCCTCGTCCAGCATGGCATCCACCTCATCCATCACGCAGAATGGCGTGGGTGAAACCTTGAGGAGCGCAAAGATGAGGGCAACGGCAGTCAGCGACCTTTCGCCACCGGAAAGCAGCGACAACCCCTGCTCACGCCTGCCGGGAAGTTTGGCCTCAATATCAATACCGGTCTCGGTGGGATTCTCATCGTCCGTAAGTACCAGGCGCGCCGAACCTCCGCCGAACAGGCGTGTGAACAATTGCTTGAATTCGATTGCCACGGCATTGAAAGTAGTGCGGAATTGCTTGCGCATCAGTTCATCCAGCTCTGTGATGATCTGGCGCAAATCAACATCGGCTTTTTTCAAGTCCTCCAACTGCGAAGTCAGGAACTCATAGCGCTCCTTCACCTCGTAAAACTCTTTTTGCGCATCGGGATTAATGGCGCCCATGCGCCGTAGCAGAGCTCTTTGCCGGTTGATCGATTCTTCCAGAGTGGCAGGAATTTCGGTGAGCACCTTCAACTCGCTCACTCCTTCCAGCGGCAGGGGTGTTGGGCCGGTAACATCCTCCGAGTATTCAAGGGTCACCAGGCCAAAATCTTCTTCAATCTTCCTGCGCAGGCTGTCCAGGCTCTCGCGCGTGCGGGCCACTTCCAACTGCGCCTGAGTGCTGCTGCGTTCCTGATTCGATTCTGATTGTTGCGCCTGCGTGTACAACTCTTGCGAAGCCGAGTATTCACTCTCCAGGCGTTGTAACTCCAATTCTGCCGGATCGATCTTAACCTGCAGCTCCCCGATCGTTTGGTTCAAACCGCGTTCATTTTCAGTCTGTGCCTGCTTTGAAGCAGACACTTCGCTCACCTGCCTGTCAATCCCCAGTAAGCGCTCTTTTAGCGCGGTCAGCGCCTGTTTACTGGCAACAATCGCCTGGGCAAACTCGTCATAGCGCCGCGCTGCCTCGCTCATACCGCGGCTGTTAACCGCAACGGTTGTGGTCCAGTGTGCCACCTGGCTTTGCTGTTCATCCAGGGGGACCTCACGCAATTGGGAAGAATAAGTTTGGATTTCACTGTTAATTGCATTAATGCGCGTGTTGCCGTCTTGCAGCTGCTTGTCAATCGCCTCAAGCTCCTCTTTGGTCTTTGTAATCTCGTTATTGATCAAGACCAATTGGGATTTCTGCCATTCGCTCTTCTGTTGCTGCTGTTCAAATGCCCGGTTGGCGGCCTGGAATTCCTGCTCCAGTTTTTCAGCTTCCACGCGCTTCGTCTTGATTTGAACACGCAGGGTCTGTTCTTTATCCGCCAATGCTTTCATCTTTGTGTGAAGAGTGCCTAACTTCTCTTCGATCTCATCTCTCTGGTCGGCCAACGAATTGATGCTGATCTCCAACTCGCGTTTTTGCCGCGGCCTTCCCACCAGCGAAGCGCGTTTGTCTTTACCAGCAATTACCACGCCGGTACCCATGAACACCTCACCCGCCAGAGTAACAATCCTGGCCGAGGCCGGAATGCTGCTCAGCAGGCGTTTTGCCGCATCGCGGGATTTGACAACGATCACCTGGCCGAGGAGCAAATTCACCAATGCCTTGCCTGAATCAGAGGAGCGCACAAGGTCAGCAGCTACTCCCACCAGCTCCGGGTCGGCAGCGTGTTTTACCTTTTCCAGAGACTTGATCCACGCCTGCGGATAGAGAACCGCCCTGCCGCTCTCGCCTTCCAGGTAACGCAATACTTCTTCGGTATCGGCATCGGCGCTAAGCACGACCCCATCCAATTGGTCCCCCAGCACGGAACCGATGGCGGTTTCAAGGTTGGCGGGTACTTCCAGCATGGTGCCCAGTGTTTTTAGCGATCCCTTGAATTTTCCGCTTTTCACTGCCTGCATCAGGTTCTTGGCGCCCTCCGCCAGCCCTGTCATGGCAAGCTCAGCTTGCTCGATCACCTCAAATTGCGCACGCGCCTTTGAGAGGGTCCGCTCCAATTCAGCCAATTCCTGATAAAGCGCTTTTTCCGATTCTTCTTTTTTCTTCAGGTCGTCTTCAAGCTCCCCGGACTCCAACTCAAGACCGGATAACTCGTCTTTGGCTTCCGTCAGTGCCGTAGAAACCTTCTCTTTTTGTTCAAGCAACGCATCGTAACTGGCCTTACCCTGTTCAATTCCCGCAGCCAATGTTGCCACGGTGAACTGCTGTGTTTCAGCGCGGGTGGCCAATTCACGCTGATGAGCGCGTAACTGCACCTGGCGGGTTTCAGCCTCAGTGAGAAGCCGCCTTTGCTGGCGCAGCAAAGTTTCAACCTTCTCGCGTTCTTCCTGGCGCTCCGTCAATTGCTTTTGTGCAATTTCCAGTTGCTCCTGCGATTCCGTCAATTCCTGCTGCAGGCGTTCCTTTTCCTCCAGCAAAATGGTCAATTGCTGCTCTCTGGCCGCGATCTGTTCTTCATCGCGGACAATATCAGATTTGATGGAAACCGCCAACCCTTCCAAAGACCGCTGCCGCTCATCCAGCACGGCCAACTCCTTGCTGGTCTTTTCCATGGAGGAATGGTAGCCGGCTGATTCCTGGTGCCATGCGGATAACTGCTCGCGAACCGCCGCCAGTTTTCCACGCATTTCCTGCACACTGGCTTCGATTCCCATGCGCTTTTCGC
>CALCNO010000025.1 GCA_937897615.1 uncultured Anaerolineaceae bacterium | reverse complement strand
ACCTGTGCAAAATCTCTTAACTCCATGAGGCGATTATAGCATCGTAAAAAAAGCATAAATTACATTCTTTGTACTTGCTCTTGATTTCAGATTATGCTAGACTAATTTAATATTGTGAGAGAGAGGGTGCTCCATGCCAGAGAAAATCTTGATTGTTGATGATGACGCCGAAACTCTGCGATTAATTGGTATGATGCTGGAGCGACAAGGCTTTGCAGTCGCGTCCCTCAATAACGGTGTTCAGGCGGTTTCCATTGCGCAAAGTGAAAAGCCGGACTTGATCATTTTGGACGTGATGATGCCGGATATGGATGGCTACGAGGTCACCCGGCAAATTCGCAACAACCCTACCTTGATGGATATTCCTATATTGATGTTCACCGCCAAAAGCCAGGTGAACGACAAGGTGATCGGCTATGAGGCTGGTGTTGACGATTACCTGACCAAGCCTGTTCACCCCGCCGAACTGGTAGCGCATATCCGTGCGCTCCTTTCCCGCGCCAGAGTGCGGCCGGCCGCAGTCAAACAAACCCCCAAGGCTTTTGTTCTGGGGATTGTTGGCCCGCGCGGCGGAATGGGGGTTTCAACCCTGAGCATCAACCTGGCGGCCATGCTGGCCAACAGCACCCATAATGATGTGGTTGCCGCCGAGTTAAAACCGGGCCAGGGTACCTGGGCAACCGACCTGGCGCTTCCGAACAAAACCGGCCTGGCCGACATTCTCACCCACGAGGCAAGCGAAATTACCCCGCAAGTTGTTGAGGAAAACCTGGCCACCACAACCTTTGGTGTGCGTTTGTTGTGCTCCAATCACAGCCACAAAGGCATCAACTACGCCACTCTTTCAGAACAACTGATCGCAATCGTCAATGGGCTGAGTGCCATCTCGCCGATGGTCGTGCTGGATATTGGCACCCCCTTGCTGCCGGGATTTGATGAGATCTGCTCGCTCTGCAAGCAGGTGCTGGTGCTGGTTGAACCCCTGGCGAACACCATCAGCCGGACGCAGACCCTGCTGGAAGACCTAAGCGCCATCAGCAGGAGTAGCGGGCGCACAATCGATGTGGTGTTGTATAACCACACACCATCCAGCATGTTGCTGTCGCTATTCAAAGTAAGTGAAATGTTGAACGGGATACCCATCAATGTGATGGTTCCGCCCGTGCCAGAGTTAATGATCCAGGCCAACAACAAACACACGCCGTTGGCATTGATGCAGCCCGACGGATTATTTACCAATCAGATGAACCTGCTGGTAAAGTCGATCCTCGCACGTTCCGGAAGCTAAAAAGAAGACCCGGGGATTTTCCAATCAGCGGGCACCGCGCCTGCCGAATTGCCGTTCCAACAGGTCAACCGAAAGGTGGATCATCGTCGGCCTGCCATGCGGGCAGGTACGCGGCGCTTTGCAAGCTTCCAATTGCCGCAGCAACGCCTGCTGCTCCTCACTTGAGAGCACCTGCCCCCCTTTTACCGCCATGCGTTTGCATATTCTGGCAATAATGCGCTCGTCTTCGGCGCCCTTTAGCGGGGTTTCGTCTTCTTCAAAATCTTCCACCAGGCTGCGCAGCGCAACAGCCGGGTCTTTCCCTGAGAACAGGGCCGGCACTGCCGTTACCCGAAAGGTATTAACGCCAAATTCCTCCACCAGGAAGCCAATGCGGTTGAGCGTATCCAGGTTCACCGCGATCAGGCGTGCAGCAGCCGGGTCGAGATGAATCAATTGCGGTTCCAGCAAAGCCTGAGAGTTTACCGGGAGCATCTTGTCGCTCAACTTTTCATACAGGATGCGTTCGTGCGCCGCGTGCTGGTCGATCAGGTACAGCCCATCCGGGCCTTCAGCAACAAGGTACACCGCGCCAATCTGCCCGATCAGGCGCAGCAGCGGGATTACTTCAGCCGTTGAAGGGCCTTGTGTTTCAAGCGTTTGCGGTTCTTGCTCCGCGTACGCGGGCTGCTGCACATCCGGGAGGCGATTCCAGTCCAGGGGTGCGCTGACCCAACTGGCAGGCGCGGAAGGGGTACCACTCCCTTGCCAGCCGGCGGGAGTGACCTGCGGCACCGGCGAGTACGCCAGCAAGGCACGCCTTACCGCGCGCTGCAGGGTGCTAAATAACACGTCGGGCTGCTTGAAGCGAACTTCGGCCTTGGCAGGATGAACATTCACATCCACTTCTTCCGCCGGCAGGCTGATGAATAAAAACGTGACTGGGTAACGCCCGACCATCAGGTAAGACTGATAGGCTTTCAACAAGGCAGTGGAGAGGGCAATGTCCTGAATCCAGCGCCCGTTGACAAAAAAGGTCATCTCACGGCGGTTGGAACGCGTGACCGAGATTGGGCTGATGAAGCCATTGATCTGTATGCCCTCGGCATCAAAGAGAACTTCCAGCATCTGCCGACTGAATTCACTACTGTAGAGCTTGGCCAGAACCTCGCGCCGATCATTGTTGCCGGTGGTTTGGAAGACCGTCTTGCCATCCAGTGCCAGGTCAAAAGCAATCGCCGGGTACGCCAGAGCATACCTTGCCACCATCGTTTCAATCAACTGCTTTTCGGTCTGGTCCTTTTTCAGGAATTTCAGGCGCGCCGGGGTATTGTAAAAAAGATCTGTTACCCGCACCACTGTGCCCAACGGCACACCGGTTTCCTGCGGGCGCGAGAACTTGCCGCCATCTACCAGAATGCTTCCCCCGCCAGCCTGGTCACCATTCCTGGAAGTCATCGCCATGCGTGAGACAGAGCCAATGGAGGCCAAGGCCTCTCCCCTGAAACCGAGTGTGTGGATATGAAAAAGGTCGGCAGCTGTCTCCAACTTGGAGGTTGAGTGGCGTGCCACCGCCAATTCCAACTGCTCAAAAGGAATGCCCGTTCCATTATCTGCTACTTCGATCAGCGTCCTGCCGGCCTCTTCCACGCGGATGCTAATCTTGCCGGCCTGCGCGTCAATGGCATTCTCCATCAACTCTTTGACCACCGAGGCGGGTCGCTCCACCACCTCACCGGCTGCGATCTGAGAAGCAACTTCATCAGCAAGAATATGAATGGGCATAGGCAAATTATAATGGAAGTATTGTGGAGAAAACATATCCACTACTGTTTGGGAGTATACTCTGACCCATGTGTTTTAAAGTGATGCTCTTTGATCTGGATGAAACGCTCTACCCACCCGCCACCGGAATCTGGCAGGCCATCGGCGAGCGCATGGATGACTACATTGTGAGCCGTCTGTCGATAACCCCGGCGGAGGTGAGCACTTTTCGCAATGAGCTGTTCCATCAATATGGCACAACCATGCGCGGCCTGCGTGAAGTGTATGGCATAGACGAGAGAGAGTTCCTGGCCTACGTGCACGATATCCCGCTCGACAGGTACTTAGGCAGAGACGAGGTTCTCATCCAAACGCTCGGCCTTTTCCCGCAGCAAAAGGTGATTTTTACCAATGCAGATACCGGCCACGCCAGGCGCGTGTTGCATACCCTGGGGATTGAGCACTTCTTCACACGCGTCATTGATATTCAGGCCATTCACCCGTATTGCAAGCCAATGAGCGAAGCCTTCCAACTGGCATTTGAATTGGCCGGCATTGATAACCCAACCGAATGTGTGATGATTGATGATTCTGACCGCAACCTGGTGACCGCACATGAACTTGGCCTGTTCACCATTCGCATCGGCAGCGAGGAACGCACCGAGCATGTGGATGCCGCCATTCTGTCCATTCATGATTTACCGGATGTGATCCCGGTTTCAGGGTAACCCTTTGCCTATGTCCACGCTTTCACCTCTCGGCTGGATTTTGATCATTTTCCTCATTGTGCTCACAATTGGCATCAATCTGAGCCTGTTCGCTGGGAATAAAAAGAAAGCCAACCCAAATTCCTGGGGTGCAAAGATGCAGGCAGCAGCAAAGACAATGAAAGACCCTTTTCAGCGCGAATATGAAAAAATTGACCATTTAGCGCAAAAAGTAGAAAAACTAAAAAATGGAACGAATAAAGAATTACTCGATGGAGACAAGAATGAATGACCACAAGACAGTGAAAATAATTATCGCAATCGTTATCGGCCTGGTGCTGGTTTCCGGTGCCTTCACGGGAGGATTACTGGTAGGTTGGCTGCTCCCGGAAAAATCTGGTGCTGAGACCGCAGTATCAACCGCCCAGGCAACCTCGTCTGAAACGGAACTCCAGACCCTCTTTGAACCCTTCTGGCAAGCCTGGGACCTGGTGCATGCACAATTCATAGATCAGCCGGTTGACGACACCAAATTGATGGAAGGTGCCATCTCGGGCATGATGGATGCATTGGGCGATGAGCACTCCGGCTATATGGACCCGCAGACCTACGAAGAAGCCACCCGCCCCCTGGATGAATCCTACGAAGGGATTGGGGCTTATGTGGATGTGACCGGCGATTTTTTGACGATCATTTCCCCCATGCCCGGCTCTCCGGCCGAAAGTGCAGGGTTAAAATCTGGCGATAAGATTGTCAAGATTGACGGCAAAGACCAGACCGGGGTTGACCCAAGTATCTCGCTGCAATCGGTGCTGGGTACTGCCGGAACGGACGTGACGTTGACCATCCTGCGCGGTGACAGTGAAGAAACCTTTGATGTGACCATCACGCGTGCCAAGATCGATCTCCCCTCTGTCTCCAGCAAAATGCTGGATAACAACATTGCCTACATCGCCATCACCACGTTTGGCGAGAACACGGGCAATCTGCTCAAACAAGACCTCACCGACCTGCTGGCGCAAAACCCCAAGGGAGTGATCCTGGACCTGCGCTACAACACCGGCGGGTATTTGACCAGCGCCATTGAGGTGATCTCACAATTCATCCCCAGCGGTGTGGTGATGTATGAGCAGGAAGGCGATGGAACCGAGACCACTTACAAGGCTCTTCCCGGCGGGCTGGCTACTGAAATTCCCCTGGTTGTCCTCGTGAATGAGGGATCAGCTTCAGCCTCAGAGATCACTGCCGGGGCCATCCAGGATTATGGCCGGGCACCGCTGGTGGGTACCACCACCTATGGCAAAGGCTCAGTGCAAAACTGGATCCCCCTCAGCGATGACCAGGGCGCAGTGCGCATCACCATTGCCCGCTGGTTGACCCCCAATCGCCGCCAGATCAACAAAGTCGGCCTCACCCCGGATTACGTGGTTGTAAACACAGATGAAGATATCGCTGCCGGCAATGACCCGCAGTTGGACAAAGCCATCGAATTGATCCTGCAGGGGCAATAAGAGATGTTATGATTGTTAGCTAGAAACAATACAAATGACAGCGGGTGCCAAATTGACTAATCATCCGGCACGGGGTATAATGACCCCTCGCTGATATTAGACTTGGGAGAGTGTCTTATGGACAACAATATTGCTGCGGATACAAACCGCACAATCGAACCGAAAACGCAGTTCACAGGAAAAGTGGTCAAAGTAAGCCTGGCCGGTGCCGTAATTGATATCGGCCTGGGCAAGCCCGCAGTCCTTCACATTTCCCAAATTGTCGCTGTTGATAGCGCCCCCGTTAAGCGTGTTGAAGACGTCCTCAAAGTTGGCGACGAAATCAATGTGTGGGTCAAACGCATCGCTAAAAAAGACGGCGAAGAGCGCATTGAACTGACCATGCTCCAACCGCTGGCGCTTGAATGGCGCGAAATCAAGGTTGGCGAATCCGTCAAAGGCAAAGTAGTGCGCCTGGAGAAATTTGGCGCTTTTGTTGAAATCGGCGCGGAACGCCCCGGCCTGGTGCACATCAGTGAGATGGCCCACGGTTACGTCAAAGTTCCCGGTGATGTCGTCAAGGAAGGGGATGAGATCGAAGCCCAGATCCTTGAGGTCAACCGCCGTAAAAAGCAGATCAAACTGAGCATGAAAGCCCTGCTCCCTGAACCTGAGGAAGCACCCGTTGAAGAAAAACCAAAACCTGCCCCCAGGGCTGCTCGCAAACCGGATGACTCAAAGGAAGAGCACAGACCTGCGCGCAAACCGCGCAAGGTTGGCGCTAACAGCAACGCCGCCATCATGGAAGAAGTAAACGCCAGTGATGAGCCGCAGTTGACCGCCATGGAAATGGCTCTCAAAGCCGCCATGGAAAAGGCCAACGAAAAGAAACAAAAAAGCGAGCCCCGCAAGACCAAAAGCAGAGGTGCCGAACAGGAAGACATTCTGGAACGCACCCTCAAGAACAAAACCCAAAACAACTAACGACCTAAAACCATCCCTCAAAAGGGGATGGTTTTCTATACCTAGAATTACGAATAGAATTCTTGTAGAATGGAGTTGGAGATTGGAGAAACCAATGCCCATCAAGTATATCTTTTTTACCGGCGGTGTGGTCAGTTCAGTTGGCAAGGGCGTTACCGCCGCAGCCGTTGGACGCCTGCTCAAACAGCGCGGGTTCAAAGTGGCCGTGCAAAAGCTGGACCCATACATCAATGTGGACCCCGGCACCATGAGTCCCTACCAGCACGGCGAGGTGTTCGTTCTGGATGACGGCGCCGAAACCGACCTCGACCTGGGGCATTACGAACGATTTATTGATATCCGTCTCAATAAAGAGTGTAACGTTACCACCGGGCAAGTCTATGCCGAAGTGATCGCCAAAGAGCGCCGCGGTGACTACCTGGGCGGCACCATCCAGGTGATCCCCCACATCACCAACGAGATCAAGCGGCGGATTGCCATGGTGGGCAAACTCTCCGATGCCGAGATCGTGCTGGTGGAAGTTGGCGGCACGGTTGGCGATATTGAAAGCCTGCCCTTTTTGGAAGCACTGCGCCAATTGCGCAACGATCTGGGCAAAGAAAACACCCTCTACATTCACGTCACCTGGCTGCCGTACATTGGCGCCACCAGTGAGTTGAAAACCAAGCCCACCCAGCACTCCGTCAAGGAATTGCGTTCCATCGGCATCGCGCCAGATATGATCGTTGCCCGCAGTGATACTCCCGTTGAAAAGAGCCTGTGCGAAAAGATCGCCCAGTTCTGCGATGTTGAACCACGTGCAGTCATCCCTATGGTCACGGCGCCAATCCTGTATGAGATTCCCCTGCTGCTGGAAAAAGCCAACGTCGGCGATTACCTGCTGGAACGGCTTAACCTCACCGCCAGAAAAGAACCAGATTGGAAACCCTGGAAAAAGCTGGTGGAACAAACCAAAAAGGAAAAACCCTCCGTCACCATCGCGCTGGTGGGCAAGTATGTGGAGTTGCACGATGCCTACATCAGCGTGCGCGAGGCATTGAAACATGCCGCCCTGGCGCTGGGAGTTGAAGTACAGTTGAAATGGGTGCATTCCGTTGACCTTGAAAAGCCCGGCGGCACTAAAATTCTGGAAGATGTGCAGGGCATTCTTGTCCCCGGCGGATTTGGCAGCCGCGGCATTGAAGGGAAGATTGCAGCCATCCGCTTTGCACGCGAAAGAAAAGTTCCCTATTTTGGGTTGTGCCTGGGGATGCAATTACAGGTGGTGGAATTTGCCCGTGCCATCCTCAAAGATGAAAAAGCCAACTCGGCCGAATTCGACCGTTCCACCCCTTACCCGGTGATCGACCTGATGCTGGAGCAGAAAAAGGTTGCCAACCTGGGCGGCACTATGCGCCTGGGCATCTATCCCTGCCGCCTGGCAAAAGACTCGATTGCGCAAAAAGCCTACGGCGCGGCGGAAGTGCAGGAGCGCCATCGCCACCGCTTTGAGTTGAACAATGAATACCGCCCCCTCCTGGAAGCAAACGGGCTACTGTGCTCCGGCGTTTCGCCGGACGGCAAACTGGTGGAGATCGTTGAGTTGCAGGGTCATCCGTTCATGCTGGGCACGCAATTCCACCCGGAATTCCTTTCGCGCCCAACAAGGCCGCACCCATTGTTCGTGCAATTCCTGCGCGCTGCCTGCGAGAAAGAGCACATCCAGTACCGTGAACCACCATTGGCCTTTGAATCCTGAAGAAAAATTCTGTATTATACTTGCCTTGTTTTGGCATTATTCTGACCGCTCATAAAAAGGATGGATAAAATGGAAATCGTAAATGTTGAGGCTTTGGAAGTACTGGATTCCCGCGGGAATCCCACCGTTGAAGTAAGTGTTTTGCTGGAAGATGGCTCCTACGGTACCGCAATGGTTCCCTCGGGCGCTTCCACTGGCGTCCACGAAGCGCTGGAGATGCGCGACGGCGACAAAGCGCGTTACAACGGCAAGGGTGTCTTAAAAGCCGTTGAGAACGTCAATGGCGAAATTGCCGAAAACCTGCTGGGCATGGATGCCTCCGAACAGAAAGATATTGATGAGTACCTCATCAGCCTGGACGGCACCAAGAACAAGTCGCGCCTCGGCGCCAATGCCATCCTGGGCGTTTCGCTGGCGGTTGCCAAAGCCGCGGCCGAATCTCACGGGCTTCCGCTTTACCGTTACCTGGGCGGCGTCTATGCCCATGTACTGCCCGTGCCGATGATGAACATCCTCAACGGCGGCGCGCACACCTCCTGGCAATCCACTGACGCCCAGGAATTCATGGTGATGCCGCTGGGTGCGCCCAGCTTTGCTGAAGGCCTGCGCTGGGGTGCCGAGATCTACCATGCCCTTAAAGCTGTGCTCAAGGCACGCGGCTATACCACGCTCGTTGGCGATGAAGGTGGTTACGCACCAGCCCTCAAGGCGAACAACGAGGCCGTTGAAGTCATTCTGGAAGCCATTGAAAAAGCCGGTTACAAGGCTGGCGAACAGGTGTGCATCGCGCTTGATCCTGCCGCTTCGGAACTTTACGATGAGGAGACCCGCACCTATAACCTGCGCAAGGAAGGCAAGAAACTCAGCGGCGAACAGATGGTGGAGTTCTGGAAGAACTGGGTAAAGCAGTATCCCATTGTCTCGATCGAAGACGGCCTGGCCCAGGATGACTGGGAAAGCTGGAAGCTGCTCACCAAAGAGATCGGCCACAAGGTTCAGATCGTGGGAGACGACCTGCTGGTGACCAACCCGGAGCGCGTGCGCAAAGCCATCAAAGAAGATGCCTGCAACGCCCTGCTGGTGAAGTTGAACCAGATCGGCAGCCTCACCGAGACCATTGAAGCTGTGGAAACCTGCCACCGCAACGGCTGGCGCGCCGTCACCTCTCACCGTTCCGGCGAGACCGAAGACGCCACCATTGCAGACCTGGCCGTGGCGCTCAATATGGGGCAGATCAAGACCGGGGCCCCCGCCCGTTCTGACCGTGTGGCCAAGTACAACCAGCTGATCCGCATCGAAGCTGAACTGGGCGATACCGCCAAATACGCCGGCTGGTCGGCGCTCAAAGCGCACTCCAAGTAAGCCAAAACCACAAAAGGACAGCGGAGTTGCATTAAGCACTCCGCTGTTTTTGTTTAAAGCCGCGCAACGCGGCAAAGAATCAACTATCCAAAACAGCAGTCCTGTGGTAAAAATCAACAAACGGGTACGCCCGCAAGGAGCAAGTGATGTCTCTGTACAGTGAGTTTGCCACAGTTTATGCCAAAGGGAATTACCCCACCCTTTCTCAGGCCGTTGCCGAGATCATCCCGAAGGTGCTGGATGAGTTCAAAATTTCCAAAAGCGGGAATATGATGGACGTGGCCTGCGGAGAAGGCAGCTTTGCGCTTTCCATGCAAGCCCAGGGGTGGCAGGTAACCGGCATTGACCAATCTGAAGAGATGCTGCGCCTGGCGCGCCATCGCGCCCATCAAACACAGGCAAGTGTCCACTTCATCCAGCAGGATATGCGCTTTCTGGATTTCGATGAGAAGTTCGATGTAGCAACCTGCTGGTTCGACAGCCTGAATTACATGCTCACCAATGATGACCTGCAATCCACCTGCAACAACATTGCCCGCGCACTCGTGCCGGGCGGCTGGTTCATCTTCGATATGAACACCACTTACGGATTAGCGGTAAACTGGCAGCAGTCCAAGTGCTACGTGCAGCAGGAAACGCCGGATCTGCTGGAATTGCACCGTACCAATTACGACTTTGAAAAACGCACCGCCTGCGTGAAGATCACCTGGTTTGTACGCGAAGGGAATTTTTGGGAAAAATTCGAAGAGAAGCACACCGAGCGCGCCTTCTCCATCGAGGAGATCGAGAAATGCCTGCACTACGCCGGTCTCAAAGTGGTGGGGAAGTTTGGCAGCCTCACCGACTTAACCCCATTGACCCCCACGTCCAGCCGGGTGTGGTACGTTACCCAGAAGCCAATCAACTAGCTTTTAGCTGTTTTGCCGCTTCCGCCCAGACCTGGTCGAACATCGTTTCGGTCAACCGCCCGGTCTGGGTGTTTTGTCGGCTGGGATGATATGAGGCCAGAATCCACGGTTTTTCCTCTGCGCGCGGCAGCAACACGCCATGCCCAAAACGAGTGACGCCCGCCTTCCGGCCTGTGAGGCTTAGGGCGCAATCAAAGGCGATCTTCCCCAGTGCCACAATCCCCTGCAAATCCGGCAATGCCAGCATCTCATGCTGTAGGAAAGGCCGGCAGGCAACGATTTCCCCGGCATTGGGTTTGTTATCCGGGGGAACACAGCGACACACTGCTGTAATCCACAGATCCGTTAGTGTCAACCCGTCCACTATTGCGTATGCCTCCGGCTGGCTGGCAAAACCTGCCCGGTACAAGGCCGGGTAGAGGAATTTTCCCGAATCGTCACCGGTGAACATGCGCCCGGTGCGATTAGAACCATGTGCGCCCGGCGCCAGGCCCAATACCAGCACGCGGGCCTGCGGGTCACCAAAACCAGGTACACCTTTGGCCCAATACATCTCCTCGCGATAGGCGCGGCGTTTTTCCACCCCCACCTGTTCACGCCAGGCCACCAGGCGCGGGCACTTGCGGCAGGCAATCACTTCGCGGGAAATGCTCTCCAAAGATTCCATAACTCTCACAGGATCAACATGGCATCGCCAAAGGAGTAAAAACGGTAGCCGCGTTCGATGGCGGTTTGATAGGCCGCCAGCACCTTTTCGCGCCCGGCAAATGCGCTCACCAGCATGATGAGCGAAGATTTCGGCAAGTGGAAGTTGGTGATCATCGCATCCACCACCTGAAACTTGAAGCCCGGCAGGATGAAAAGATTGGTGGGGCCGCTAACGGCGCTGACCATGCCCGATATTTCGCTGGCGCGCGCGGCTGTTTCCAGTGTGCGCACCGAGGTAGTGCCCACCGCAATCACCCGCCGGCCAGCAGATTTCACTTCGTTAATCAAAGCCGCGGTGTCTGCCGTGACCTCGCACCACTCGCTGTGGATGAGGTGATCCTGCGGGTCTGCTTCCTTGACAGGCAAAAAGGTATCCAGCCCCACGTGCAGCGTCACCCGCGCAAAACGAATGCCCTGCTGCTCCAGGCGTACCATCAATTCCGGGGTAAAGTGCAGCCCGGCCGTGGGGGCGGCTGCCGAGCCGGTCTGGGTGGCATAAACCGTTTGATACCGTTCCGGATTATTTAGATGCGTATGGATATATGGCGGCAGCGGCATTTCGCCGGCCTGGCTGAGAGATTCTTCGCTGGCGCCTAAAAACCGTACCACGCGCCGGCTGCCTTCCAACTGCTCAACGATCTCAACAGTAGGGCCGTTCTCCACCGTGAGGGCAACGCCGGGTTTAAGTCCTTTGCCGCCAACCAAGGCCTCCCAGGTATTGGCAGCCAGGCGTTTTAAGAGCAGCAATTCCACCCGCCCGCCCGTGGCTTTTCTGGCAAACAGGCGCGCCGGGATCACCCGCGTTTGGTTGATCACCAGCAGATCGCCGGGGTTCAGGTAATTGCCAATCAACTCAAAGCGGCTGTCTTCAGGCGAGGGTTGGTCGCGGCGCAGCACCATCAGGCGTGAAGCGTGGCGGGGTTCCACCGGGGTCTGGGCAATCCGCTCCGGCGGCAGATGATAATCAAAATCGGAGGTTTTCATATCAGGGAATAAGCCGCGGCTGATTCTCTTTCTGAGGATAGGGCAAATTCAGGTGTTGGTAAGCCAGTTCGGTGGCTACGCGCCCCTGAGGCGTACGGTCGAGAAAGCCCAGCTGCAACAGGTATGGCTCCACCACATCCATGATCGTGTCGGACTCTTCGCTAATGGAGGCTGCGATGGTGGCAAGCCCCACCGGCCCACCGTTGTATTTGGTGATCACGGTGAGCAGTACGCGGCGGTCCACATCATCCAGCCCAAGTGCATCCACCGCCAGCAAATCCATAGCATCGCGGGCAATTTTGAGGTCGATCTCCCCGTTGCTGCGCACCTGGGCAAAATCGCGCACGCGGCGTAGCAGCCGCAGTGCCACCCGCGGGGTGCCCCGAGCACGGCGGGCAATTTCCACAACGCCGGAATCTTCCGCGAAGACCTGCAGCAATTTGGC
Source organism: uncultured Anaerolineaceae bacterium (assembly GCA_937897615.1). GTDB lineage: Bacteria > Chloroflexota > Anaerolineae > Anaerolineales > Anaerolineaceae > UBA6107. The sequence goes on along the minus strand of CALCNO010000025.1, from coordinate 15,769 downwards.
AGCGCGTTTGACGATCTGCTGCATGGCGGGTTCATCGTAGTAGTCCAGGCGGTAAACCGCCCCAAAGCGTGCGCGCAGCGGCGCCGCAATGAGCGCCAAGCGCGTGGTGGCGCCGATCACGGTGAAGCGCGGCAGCTTGAGGCGCAGAGAACGGGCAGCCGGGCCCTTGCCAATGACAATGTCCAGCGCATAATCTTCCATTGCCGGGTAGAGAATCTCTTCCACCGACTTGCCAAGGCGATGAATCTCATCAATGAAAAGGATATCCCCGGCCCGCAAATTGGTGAGAATGGCAGCCAGGTCACCGGTGCGCTCAATGGCCGGCCCGGAAGTGATCTTGATATTCACCCCCATCTCGTTGGCAAGCACGTGTGCCAGGGTGGTCTTGCCAAGTCCCGGTGGCCCATAAAAGAGCACATGGTCGAGCGGCTCGTGGCGTTTTTTGGCCGCCTGGATGAGAATATCCAGATTCTTTTTGACCTGATCCTGCCCGATCAATTCCTGCAGGCTCAAAGGGCGCAACGCCTGGTCAAAACGATCATCCGGGCGCTCGGCTGGCTGGGTAATGCGGTTATCTTCCCTGGTCATGGGTTGATTATACACTTTCCCAAGATTCTTTCTGGATTTCGTGCCTATGCGCAGCTTTCAACGGGTGCAAATGGACTATAATACTTAAAAATCCCAGGAGTATTTATGGACAATGTCTTTGTCTCGCAACATCCCCTGATCGCCCACAAACTGGCCATCCTGCGCGATGTGAATACCGAACCGCAAAAGTTCCGTGAACTCGTGCGTGAAATTGCCGGCCTGCTCACCTATGAGGTCACCGCTGACTTGCTCACCGAGCCGGTAGCCACGCAAACCCCACTCGCAATGGCGCCGGGGCTGGCGCTCAAGGAACGCATTGGCCTGATCCCCATCTTGCGCGCCGGCCTGGGCATGGTAGAGGGATTCTGGGGGCTTATGCCCAGCGCCGAGGTCTGGCACATCGGCATCTACCGCGATGAAAAGACGCTGCGCCCGGTGCAATACTACAATAAATTACCCACCGACCCTACCGTATCGGTGTGCCTTATCCTCGACCCCATGCTGGCAACCGGCGGCTCAGCCACCGCTACCATCGAGGTACTCAAGAAATGGGGCGTCAAGAAGATCAAGTTTGTCGGGCTGATCGGCTCCCCGGAAGGGATTGCCGCCGTTCATGGCGCCCACCCGGAAGTGCCTATCCACCTGGCCGCCGTGGATGAACGCCTGAACGATGTAGGCTATATCCTCCCCGGCCTGGGGGACGCCGGCGATCGCCAATTCGGCACCGGGTAATCCCTGTGCTCACTCACCTAACAAAAAAATCCCCTGGAGGAACTTCAGGGGATTTCGTTTTTAGAAACTGTTTATTTCTTTGCAGCTTCCACGATTTTGACGAATTCCGCCGGTTTAAGGCTGGCACCGCCAACCAGCGCGCCATCAATTTCCTGCTGGCCGAAGAATTCTGCCGCATTGGCAGCAGTCACCGAGCCGCCATAGAGGATGCGCATATTCTGGGTGACAGCACTGCCAAACAACTCGGCCAGTGCCGGGCGGATGTGATCATGCAAAACAGCATTGGCGCCTTCGCCGGTGGCAGCCTTGCCGGTGCCAATGGCCCATACCGGCTCATAGGCCACAACAATCTGCGAGGCAATGGCGGTATCCACATCCTTGAAGCCATTCAACACCTGGCGGCGTACAACTTCGCCGGTCTTGCCAGCCTCATACTCGCTCAACGTCTCACCAATGCACACAATGGGAGTTAGCCCAATCGCCAGCGCCGCTTTGAGTTTTTTGTTCACCGTTTCGTCGGTCTCGCCAAAATAAGTGCGCCGCTCGGAATGGCCAATGATGACGTATTTGCAGAACTCGCGCACCATCGCTGGAGCCACTTCACCGGTGAAAGCACCGGAGGCCTCCCAGTGCAGGTCCTGGGCTCCCAGACCAACATCAGAGTCCTCAATCTGCGCTGAAAGGAACATCAGCGATGTGAAAGGAGGACAAAGTACCTTTTCCACCTGGGGAACTTCTCTGAGGCTGGGTAGGAGTTCGCTCACCAGCACGGCCGCCTGTTCCACAGTTTTGTTCATCTTCCAGTTACCCGCTACCATTGGTTTTCGCATATTTCCTCTGATCAGGCATAATTTGGGAGAATCCCGGCCTGTTTCTTTTAACTCGGTTTTCGCAATTATAGTACCTTTTCGCACCAATCCGGCTGCCTCGCACCGGTTGACGGTAAAGTCAGTTGAAGGTATTATCGAGTTCCAGGCTGACCAGATGGCCGCGGAGCCTTTGGGCTTCGAGGAAAGTCCGCTCTCCACAGGGCAAACCGCCGGGTAACCCCCGGGGCGGGGATTCCACGGAAGAACCTGCCGGATCGGGCCACAGAAACATACCGCTCGCAAGAGCAAGGGTGAAAAGGTGGTGCAAGAGACCACCGGCGCGGCCGCAATGCCGCGGCCAGGCAACCCCCGGTTGGAGCAAGGCCAAGCAGAGACAAGGCCCATCTTCGGATGGCAGGAAGCGGCCCGTTTTCTTTCGAGTCTCGGGTAGGCTGCACGAGCGTATGGGTAACCATACGCCTAGAGAGATGGCCATCACCAGTGAAACCGTGCTTCGGCATACCTTTCACGGCACAGAAAGCGGCTTATCGGCCAGCCTGGGTTTCTGTCAAGTATCCCTTATTTCCCTCTGCCAACGTAGCTAACGCTTACAATATGCCATCAAATGTCACCGTATAATTGATTGGGCGTTTATCTCGCGTTTCTCTCACTAGTTTTTAACTTTTGTTCCATAGAATTTGAACATCCTGTTTCATATACCATTTTTCACCGAGGTACTTCATGATCAAACCTACCACCGACCGGATCATTGAAAACGTGCAGCGAGTGCTGATTGGCAAGCGCGAAACGATCGAGCTTCTCCTCACCGCTGTCCTCTGTGAAGGCCATGCACTGCTTGAGGATGTGCCCGGTACCGGCAAAACCACCCTGGCACGCGCACTCTCGGCCTCACTTGGTTGCAGCTTCCGCCGCATCCAGTTCACCCCTGACCTGCTGCCCACCGACGTGACCGGTCTTAACTGGTTCAACCAGAAGAAGCAGGAGTTCGAGTTCCGGCCCGGCCCGATGATAAGCCAGATCGTGCTGGCAGATGAGATCAACCGCGCCACCCCCCGCACGCAGTCTGCCCTGCTCGAAGCGATGCAGGAACGCCAGGTGACCATTGACGGCGTGACGCACCCACTCCCGCGCCCGTTCCTGGTGCTTGCCACGCAAAACCCGGTGGAGTTGGAAGGCACCTTCCCTTTGCCGGAAGCACAGGTGGATCGGTTTTTAGTGCATGTGCAAATCGGTTACCCCAGCCCTGAAGAAGAAAATGCCATGCTGGAGCGCTTCCGCAGTGATGACCCCATGCAAACCCTTCAACCGGTGGTGAGCCAGCAAGAGCTGCAGGAATTGCAACAGGAACGCAAATCCGTCCGTGTGGAGACCTCCATCCGAGATTACATCGTGCGCATCAGTGATGCCACGCGCGCCAATGTGGATATCTCGCTGGGGGCAAGCCCGCGCGCCACGCTGGCACTGTACCAGGCCATCCAGGCATGGGCTGCCATGCAGGGGCGAGACTACGTACTGCCTGATGACGTGAAAAAGATGGCGCCGCACGTTTTCAGCCACCGTCTCATTGTTGCGCCACACGCCCAACTGCGTGGCCGCAACGTTCAGGAATTGATCTCCGATATCGTTGGTTCCGTTTCCGTCCCTGTGGAAGCATGATCCCTTTTCGCAGCTGGTTCTGGGTTCTGCTGCTGGGTTTTGTAATGGGCATTGTCCTGCGCATGCCCTGGCTGGTGGTCTTCTCCGTTACCATGACCATCATCCTGTTAATTGCCCGCTGGTGGAATGCCCATTCGCTGGATCAGGTGAGCTACAAAAGAATTTTCCGTTTTCGCAGGGGATTTCCGGGCGAACCCTTAAAGGCAAGCATTGAGGTTGAAAATGCCAAACGCCTGCCCATCAACTGGCTCAAGGTAGAAGACCGCTGGCCATACAACATTGGCCCAGCCGATAAAAACGACCTGGCGATGACCCACCTGCCGGAAGCCGGGAACTTCATCAACTCCTACAGCCTCAAATGGTTCCAGAAAACCCGGCGCAACTACGAGATGATATTCAAGAAGCGCGGGTTGTACGCCATCGGACCGGTAACATTGGAATCCGGTGATCCGTTTGGGATGCTTAAATCCAGCCGCGAAATAGAGCGCCCGGAGTACCTTACTGTATTCCCGGAATTGCTGCCGCTGGACCCACTGGCCTTTCATGCCGAAGATCCGCTGGGCGACCAGGCAGCACGCAAGCGCCTGTTTGAAGACCCCTTACAGCCAATGGGAACCCGGGCCTACCAACCCGAGGATGATTTCCGGCGCATTCACTGGCCGGCGACTGCCCGCATGGGCGAATTGCAGGTGAAGGTGTTCACCCCGGTCTCGGCCCGCGTGATGATGGTGTGCCTGAATGTTTCCACCTCACTGCGCCCCTGGCTGGGTACCTACCCAAAAACCTTTGAGCATCTGCTGAAAGTGTGCGCCACCACTGTTTACAACGCCATTCAGCAAGGTTATGCGGTGGGGTTGCTTTCCAACGGCAGCGTGGCACATTCCGATCAGCCCTTTAAAGTGCCGCCGGGCAAATCCAAAGACCAACTGGGAACACTGCTGCAAACCCTGGCAGGCGCCACCAATTACATTACTGCACCCTTTGAGGATTTTCTCATTCGCTCGCTCGGGTCAATCCCCATTGGCTCGGCCATTGTTATCATCACCGCCCTCAACACCCCCGCCCTGAACGAAACCTTGATGCGCATGAAGCGCTACCGCATGAACACCACTCTGATTTCGCTGGATACCTCGGCTCCGGCTGACCTGCCCGGCATCCGCGTGGTTCACATGCCTTTTGAGGAATGATGGAGACGACCGCCAATTTTTCGGCGCCAAAAACGGCCTTCTTCCAGGACCTCTGGTCAGAGGTTGCTGCCGCAACCCTGTTCCTGGGCGAGATCTCTTTTGCATCGGTCCTTTTCTGCACCCTCTTCAACCGCTCTTTTGCCTATCTTGAAGTGGGGATCTGGCTCTTCGGCCTGGGGTTTCTAACGTATTTTGGTGCGCGCGGATTTTCCTTTTTTATTCGCAAACGCTGGCTCCTGGTGGCAACCAATTCCCTCTGGCTGGTGCTTGCCCTGGCCGTGTTCACGCGTTTTGTTGTTTTTCCCAGCGGCGGTCTGTCCCTGTGGCAGATGTTCATCACCCCGTTTCTCAACCTCAGCAAGCAACCGGTACTGCAAAGCCAGTTATGGCAAATGCTTTTCCTGGTGGTATTGATGCGGCGCGCATTCACACTGGCCGGTTCTACCGCCAACAGCTGGCGTGCCGTACGCTCATTTCAGCTAGGAATGCTCGTTTTCTTCTTTTTTGGCTTCACCACCACCTGGGATAACTTCCTGGTCAACCTGGTGCCGTTTTTACTTTATTTGTTCTTTGCCATCCTGTCACTCGTCACTTCCAGGCTGGCCACTTTGAGCAGCCAGCCAAACTATCGTTTTCCCGGTTTCACCCGCGCCTGGTTTACCTGGGTGGTTTTGCTCACGCTTGCGCTTATCCTGGCCGGCAGCACGCTGGGATGGCTGACGGGAGTGGGGTTCGTGACCCTGACAGAATGGGTACTGCGCATTGTTTACGGTACAGGGGTTTCCATACTTGTGCTGATCTTTTCCCCTCTTATCGCGCTGATTGGGCTGCTGCTGCCGTGGCTGCAAAAACTCATCGCCTCATTAGTGGGCGAAGAAATCGGTCTCGAGCAATTGGAATTTATCCAGTCGTTGAACAATCCAAATCCCGTAAACGCAGCTGCTTTCACCAACACGGTCAATCAGGTGGTCACTGTTATCCTGGTAATCGTAATTCTTATCACCGCAATCATTGTCATCCTCAACGCACGGCGCCGCAGGTTGGCCAGCCGCCTGAGCGCGAGCGAGGATGGTGCCTCAAAATCGCAGGAGCGGAGAGCACGGCGCTCCCCCGGAGCAGAACGCGGCACACTCCTTTCGCGCCTGCAACAGGCCCGCCGCTGGCTGGCCGCTGCCCGCATCCGCCGGGTGTACCAACAACTGATGGATTACTGCCGGAAAATCGATAACCCGCGCCTGCCAGCCTGCACTCCGCAGGAATTTCTGCCTCAACTGATTACACTCTTCCCGGAGCATGCCCCTGAGGTAACCCAATTAACCGACGTTTACCAGCGGGTGCGCTATGGAGAGGTGCCAGAATCAGCAGAAGAGATTGCGCAGATCATGGCAGCCTGGTCAGCAGTGAAAACCCGGGCTGAGGCGCTTGTTAGAGAACGACGCAAACGCCTGAAAAAGGTTTAATGGCCCTATCCGTTCAAATGGAATAGATTTAAAATTTCCGCCCCGCCAAAAGCAAACGCCAGCATTTTGAGGCACTTGCCAGTCCAACTCCAGAACAAGTACTCCCACAACGGCATCCTCAAGGAGCCGGCCACCATCCCGGCGATATCGAAGAATGGGTTGGGAATGATCGCCAGGACAAAGATAATCACACCCCCATGTTTTTTCATCCATCCGGAAATACGGTCATACCACACACGGTTTTCAATGACTCCCTGCCCGCTGAAACCGGCAATGTATCCGGTCAACTCCCCCAGCGTGGCGCCAGTCCCGGCAGCCAAAGCTACCCAGGTGGGGTTGAAGACCGCCCCCATCGCAGAAGTAAAAAGCACCCCCGGTACCGGCAGGATCAGCGTTGCGTTGGACAAAAGGGAAATCAGGAAGATGCCGGGATACCCCAGCGCTTCAAGTTTTTGAATTTGGTCGCGTTTGAGAACAAGAAACACGGTAAGCGCCACCACCACCAGAAGGGCCAGGATGCGTACAACCGTTAACTTCCAACCGCTTAGCTTTTTCAATCCTTATGCTCTTCCAGCAGCAGCGATTCAATGCGCGCGATCACCATGTCCATCGCCACCTTGTTGAGCCCGCCCTCCGGGATGATCACATCGGCATAGCGCTTGCTGGGTTCCACAAACTCCATGTGCATGGGGCGCACGGTCTTGAGGTATTGATTAATCACCGTATCGGTGGTGCGGGCACGCTCGCTGATATCGCGCTGCAAACGGCGGATAAAGCGTATATCAGAATCGGTATCCACAAAGATTTTCACATCAAAAAGCGGGCGCAGATGCTCATCGGCAAAGATGAGAATACCCTCTACCAGAATCACCCGGCGCGGTTCCACATGAATAGTTTGAGCTGTGCGCGAATGTGTGGTGAAATCATAAACCGGCATCTCGATGGATTTCCATTCCTTGAGCGCCAGAATGTGGTCGCGCATCAAAGCGGATTCGAGCGAGTCGGGGTGGTCAAAGTTCACTTCGGCGCGCTGATTGGGAAAGAGATTGGTCAATTCGCGATAGTAGGCATCATGCGGGAGATAGGCAATGCGCTGTTTGCCCACACGTTTGAGCACCATTTCAGCCACAGTGGTCTTGCCACTGCCAGTGCCGCCCGCCACGCCAATCACCAGGGGAACAGGTTTTGAGGTCATTGAATTATTATACTTGAGGGTGCTATTTTGACAGTCAAATTGGGCGTGTATAAACCCTTGGCCCACCCCGCTTCATCCAGCTTTAATCCAAGAAGGCATAATTAAATATAAAGAGCCACCGAAGGGAATCGAACCCTTGACCCGCCGCTTACGAAGCGGCTGCTCTGCCAGCTGAGCTACGGTGGCTTATAATTAGCGAGGCAAATTATAACAGCACCGCACCTCAAATTCAAGGAAACCTGATGAATATTGCCATGCTCTCCTATCATACCTGCCCGTTGGCCACCCTTGGCGGTAAAGACACCGGTGGGATGAACGTGTACGTTGCTGAGCTGACGCGCGAGCTTGGGCGGCAGGGCATCCACGTGGATGTCTTCACCCGCTCACAGGATGAGCATGTGCCGCATGTGATGCACAACCTTGGGTTTGGCAACCGCGTGGTACATATCCCCTCCGGGCCGGAGCATCCCCTGCCCAAACCGGAACTGGCCGGCTACATCCCGGGCTTTGCGCAAGAGATCAAAAAATGGGCCGCCGAAAAGGGGATGCACTACGACCTGATCCACAGCCACTACTGGATGTCTGGAGTGGCAGCCGAAATCCTGAGGCAAACCTGGGATGTTCCCATACTCCAGATGTTTCATACGCTGGCGCTGATGAAAAACCGCATTGCGCAAACTCCCGCCGAAGTGGAAGGTGAATTCCGCATTGAGGGTGAACGCAAAGTGATGCAATCTGCCGGGCGCATCATCGCAGCCACACAGGCAGAAGAAGCCCAACTGCAATTACTTTATCAAGTGCCGCATGAGAAGATCACCATCATCCCGCCGGGAGTGGATATTGGCCGCTTTTATCCCATCCCGCGCGATGAGGCCAAAGAGGTCATCGGCCACGGCAAATGTCCACGCCTGCTGCTCTTCGTAGGCAGGATCGAGCCGCTTAAGGGAATTGACACCCTCATCCGTGCACTGGCGATCCTGCGCCAGAACGGCGCCATGGATCACGAGTGCTACTCACTGGCGATTATCGGCGGCGAACCTGATGCCCCCCCAGAAGATATGAGCGCCGAGATGGCGCGTCTGCAAACCCTTTGCCGCGAGCTTGGGTTGGAGGACCTGGTGGTCTTTTTGGGAAAACGCGCCCAGGAAACCCTCCCTTACTATTATTCTGCTGCTGAGATCGTCATCATGCCCTCCCATTACGAGAGCTTTGGCATGGTCGCGCTGGAAGCAATGGCCTGCGGCACGCCCGTCGTTGCTTCACAGGTCGGCGGACTGGCGTACCTGGTGCAGGACGGCATCACCGGGTATGTTGTGCCAGGCGGAGATGCTGAGGCGCTGGCAAAAACGTTGGATAACTTAATGAAGGACCCTGAATTGAGAGACAGGCTGGGCAGGCAGGCAGCAGAATATGCCCACTTCTATTCCTGGGAAAAGATTGCCCACCGCATGAAGATGGTCTACAAAGAAATGCTAGACAGCGGGAATTGCCAGAACTGAAGCGCATGTAACCAATATTTCTACGTGATTCTATTTTTTAAGCGGGAAGCCTTGCGTACCGCCTGCCGGCCATAGCGCTCATTCAGGCTGTCGAGCGCCTCATGCAATTTGCGTTCTTTTTCGGTGCTTACGTCCCACAGGCTCATTTGATGAGCGGTTTCCACCAGGTCTGCTCCGCCAACGCCGATCAAGCGCACCGGCCTTCCATCTGTCCAGATCGCACGCCACAGTTTTTCTGCCACGGCAAAGATAACACCATCCTGGTCTGTAGGGGTTTCCAGCCGTTCCTGGCGCGTGTGTGTGGAAAAATCACTCCAGCGAATCTTCAGCCGCACCACCCGCGCACACACATCATCTTTGCGCAAGCGGTAAGCTACTGTGGCAGAAAGCTCCCGCAGGGTCTGGCGCAGCTGCTGCGGATCGGCCACGTCACGGGCAAAGGTCGTCTCCTGGCTGACGGATTTCGCTTCATGTGCCAGGGTAAGCGGGCGGTTGTCAATCCCGAGTGCATGGGCATGAAGGTCGGCGCCATATTTTCCAAAGAGGCGCTCCAGGTCTCTGGGGTCGCGGGCAGCTACATCCCCCAATGTGGCCATGCCGGCAGCCGAGAGAGCCGCCGCCAGCTTTGGCCCCACCCCCCACATGGCCGAGGTCTTTAATGGCGCCAGAAATGCCGCTTCCTGGCCGGGCGGGACTACCAGAATGGCGCATGGATAAGAACCAGTGCGACTGCGTGCCTTACCCTGATCGGTGGCTACTTTGGCCACCAGTTTATTGGCGGCGGCACCGATGGAACATGGCAGCCCTGTTTTCTTGCGCACCTCTGCCTGGAGATGGCGGGCAATGGTTTCCGGGGAATCCGGCAAGTCGGTTACATCAATAAAAGCCTCATCAACCGAAACCTGTTCCACCATACCGGATAAATTACGAAGGATGGCCATTACCTCAGCTGATTTGGCGGAGTAATCCGCATAGCCGCCGGAGATCAAGATCAAGTCCGGGCACAGGCGCAAAGCCTGCCCCGTGGGCATGGCAGAATGTACTCCCGCCTTACGCGCCGGATAAGAGCAGGAAGAGATCACCCCCCTGCGGCCGGCGCTGCCGCCAACCGCAAACGCCTTTCCAGCCAGCGAGGGGTCTTTGAGTTCCTCGACGGCACAGAAGAAAGCATCCAGATCAAGGTGCAGGATCTTGCGCACGCGGGCGTTCTCCATATCTTGATTATAGCACATAAGTTCTATTTCGTCGCAATAAAAAGGAGGCCTTCCGACCTCCTTTGATGTTACTTCTTCATGGCAGCTTTCAAGGCATTGATCGGTTCTATCGGCGTTGGGTCAACATCATAGGCAATCGCCAGGTAACACGCGGTATAGTCTCCAAACAGCAGGGTTGACCACATTTGCGCCAGAGTGGTCTTCCCGCGTGCCTGCACCACGTCTGTGTTCAGCCCTTCTACCATCATGATCTGGCGTGTGGTCTCCGAGCGCATCGCGTTGCGGGAATGGTTGTGTTTTGCTTCCAAAAAGATGCGGATTTCTTGAGACAGGGGCGTTTCCGGGTTGTAAATGCCTGCAATCGTATTGTGGTCTACTTCCGGCAGGGCTTCAAAATTGGCTGCCGCCTTAGCCAACTCATTGATCTGGCACTTCCAACGCCGGGCCACCGGGGCCATAAATCCGCTGGCAAAAATCGTTGCCACGCGCCCCATCATTTGCCCTGCCAGACGTTTGGCCGGGTTATCCTTCACGGCTACATCCGCGCGTAACGCCACCGCCACGTCCTTCATCGTGGCGACTGCATCGTTCACCTCTTTTGACGGGTCGGAAGTCAGCCCCAGGCGGGTGAACAAAGCCAGCAACAGGCCAAAGGAAAAGCCCACAGCAGAGCGCGGCTGCCCCTGGTGATGAAACTGCCAGACCGGTAAGCCAGCCTGAGACATTTCATTAAAAAGCTGCCCACCGGTGGTAACCCCCACCACCTGGCAATTGCGCTTGAGCGCTTCGTCAAAAGAGGATAAAGTCTCTTCGGTATTGCCGGAATGAGAAGACAAAACCACCAGGGTACCCCGGTCGCGGGCAAAGGCCGGCAGGCTGTAATCGCGGTGAACCAGCACCGGCACTTCAACCTTATCGAACAGGTAGGCTGCCAGCAAATCGGCGCCAATCGCCGACCCCCCCATGCCACAAATGACCACTGAATTGATCTCGCTCATCTGCGGCAAGGGCAAGGACAGCCCCAGGTTCCACGCTTCTTTGAGCTGGCCTGGCAATCCATCAATATGGTCCAGCATGCCTTGCACGTCAAGAATTTCAAATTGCCCGAATTCATCAAGATGCATTGACAACCCTCAAAGGAAAAGTCTTTATCCGATTTTACCTTATTCCCGGCCTGCTGGTTAAACAAAGGCAGGCAGCCGAACAGCACTGCCTGCCTTTGTGGTGACCAAAATAGGTTATTTTTTGATCTTCTTCACCAGTTCAAGGAACTCGTTCCACTCTTCCTCGAACATGTGAATGGTGACGTTGTTCAGTTCAATGTTGTACGTAGTTTCGCCATCGGGTTCTTCAGCACACCAGATGGCATAGCTTTCAGTCTCGGCCATTGTGGTTACTTTCGGATCATAAGTTTCTGCCATTTCAATCTCCTTTATTTATCTATTTATCCTGTTTGGTTTGTGTTTGTTCTGAAGGCGCATTCTCCTGCGCATCCCGGCCTTGCTTTTTCCCCCTGCGCCTGAAAACCCTGTTCCCAAACGCCGAAAGCGTTTCAGAGATCGAAAGCGGCGGCGGATAGGTTTCCATTCCTTCCCAGGGATCAACATCCAAAAGCTTTCGTGTAACATAGGTCAGCATGAGCTTCAATGAAGCAAGTACCGGAGCAGCAAGAATGATTCCAATAAAGCCAAAAAGACTGCCCGAGACCAGCACCATCACAAGGACGGCGGCCGGGTGAATTTTAAGCGCATTGGACATGACGCGCGGACTAACAAAATTATCAATGACCACATCGGACACCCAGGCGCACCCCACCACAATGAGGGCATAGGGGAACGGCAGTATATTGAAGTAGTTTGTCTGGAACAACGCTACCAGCCCATAAGTCGTCCAGGCAATGAACGGCCCCACATAAGGAACAAAGCGCGCCAGCCCTGCCAGAAGCGCCAGCAGGAAAAAGTATCTGACCCCCAGAATACTGAGAAGCAGCGAATACCACGCCACCGTGATCAAAAAGACGATCAACTGCCCGCGTAGAAACGCATTCCAAATCTGGGAGAGTTGCTGCCCCATTTTCTGCAAATCGTGCTCGTATGTGGGCAGAGATAGTTTGAGCAGCCCGGCTCTGGCTCCAGCACTTTCTGCCATGATGAAATAGGAAATAAGAAGAATGAAAACCGTCCAAGTTACTGTGGAGCCAACACCAGAGGCGATTGAGCCCAGCAAGCCGCCCAGCTTGGTCAGGGTAGTGCTGATGACACCCTGAAACTGCGTGGTCAGGTCACTAAACTGGTACTTGGAAAGATCCCAGCTCCAGTTGCCAATGACGATTGGTTCAGCAGTAATCCTATCGAACCAACCCGGCAAGTCACCAATAATGGTTTGCAGATAATTGATCAGATTGTGACCCTGGTCAAAAATGGAAACCCCACCCCAAACAAGTAACCCGATCACTGCCAGAAAAAGGAGCAGGTAGAGGATGGTGGAGATTGCGCGCCAGGGTATTTTGAGCTTGCGTTGGAGAAAAGAGGCCAGGGGGTGGATCAAATACGCCAGCACAAAGGCCAGCAAAAGCGGGGCAACAAAATTCTTAAAGCGGAAAAGCATCGCCAGGGCTACCCCGGCGACGGTCAGCGCCACAACCACTTTTGCGGTTCCGCTCCAGCGCGGCGATAAAGATTGTTTTTCACCCGGTGTCATCTGGCGGTCAAATGCTCCTTCATCTCATTATAAGAGATAAACAAAGAAACTGGCTGATTCTCAGCCAGTTTCCAGAAGTTGCGGTGTTTAGCAGGTGCCTGCTCCAAAAATAAGGTTTATTATGCCGCCGAGGAACGGCGCACACCAACTCTTGGTGGCATCGATGATCACCAGCGGGATCACGCAGAATACCACCAGCACTGCCAGGATGATAAGAATGACCAACAGCAATTTGGGTTTCTTCTTGGCAGGTGGGGCAATGCGCCCGGGCGCCACAGGAGGCTGCGCGGCCATGCCCGGGGGCGGAGCAATCGGCCCCGGCTGTGGAGGAACAGCGGAGGGTGGCGGAACGGCAACCGGCTCGCGCCGCTGCACAACTACCGTCGCACTTTGGTTGGGAGAAAGCACTTCGTACTTGAGCGTGACTTTCTCGCCAATGGTGATCGTTTCGCCAGGGCGCAGCACCACGGGGGCAGCCAGCCTCTGGCCGCGAATGAAGGTGCCGTTAGTTGAGCCGAGATCTTCCAAAACATAGCCATCTCCCTGCAGCACCAGCTTGGCATGCCGGCGAGAGACTTCAGGGTCATTGATGACAATGTCATTGCTCAGTTCACGCCCGAGTTGCAATTCAGTTTTCTCAAGGGGGTATTCAGTACCAGCTCCAACGCCAGAGACCAGTATTAATCGATAAGTCGTAACCATGCATCCTCCTCTATAAGCTTTCACCTTAGTGTAGCAATCACTGCAATGATTGTCAATTGGTAGACGATAAAAAAATCAGCCTTTTCAGGCTGAAAGGTACCCCGCCATGCCGTGTGTCACGTAGTTTTGAACCTGCCGAAGCAGGATGGACTCTACCACAGACGAACCGCCTTGGCCGAAGCCTATCGCGTCACTCTTGTGAGAAGAGAGCCCGTTTTTTCTCATGTTGGCTCAAAACCGGTGTCGCAACATCACGCACACGGCAGGGTGATTTTTTATACCATGTTTCGAGTAAAATGAGTAGACGCATCTTTTTGAGAGAACATGCCCAGCCAGTTGAGAACCTTCATCGCCATTGAAATCCCTCCCGCCATTCAGGAAAAGCTGGTTACAATCGTCCGCGAAGCTCATTTGACCCCGGAGAACGGCTTTCGCCCGGTACGCAGCGGGATGATCCACATCACGCTCAAGTTCCTGGGTGATACCGATAGCACCCTTCTCCCCCGCATCGGTGAGATTCTGGCAGCCATTGCCAAAAGTTATCCTCCTTTCGACGTGCAGGTCAAAGGGCTGGGCGCGTTCTCCTCATGGGATCGCCCGCGGACGGTCTGGGCCGGGCTGGCTTACCCCAAGGCACTGCCAGCACTGGCAACACAAATTGACGAGCAATGCGCACGCTTTAAGTTTGCCAGAGAGACCCGTCCCTTCTCCCCCCACCTTACCCTGGTAAGGGTCTCAGAAAATGCCAGCCGTGAAAAAACGGCTGCCTGCCTTCAGCCTTTGCGGCAAAATGCGCTCCTAGATTTTGGCAATTTGACGGTTTCGAAAATCACTTTTTTTCGCTCCACCCTGCAGGCCGGCGGTTCCATCTACACTCCCATTGCCACGTATCCGCTAAGCCAGGGCAAGGTGTGATAAAATCGCAACAATAACTCTTTGAGGTGTGAACTGGACGCATTAGAAAAAGCTCATCAGTTGGTCAGTTTACTGGAAGATAAAAAAGCTGAAAAAATCCTTCTTTTGGATATTCAGCAAGTAACCCCCCTGACTGATTATTTCATCATTTGCACCGGTACCAGCGACCGCATGTTGCAGGCGCTGGCAACCACCGTGCGTGAATTCTGCAAGCAGGAATACCGCCAGCCGCTCACAATCGAAGGGGACTCACGCGCCGGCTGGATGATCGCCGACCTGGGCGAGGTCGTGATCCATTTCTTTTCGCCTGACCAGCGCAGCTATTACCGCCTGGAACAATTGTGGGATAAGGGGAAACGTTTACTCTCACTGCAATAAAAAAGATGGAGGTGAAAACCTCCATCTTTTTGTTATTTCAATGCCGCCAGAATCTCGGCGCTGTGTTCGGCCGGTTTTACTTTTTCAAAAACCTGTTTGATCTTGCCATCCTTACCGATCAGGAAAGTTGTGCGCAGCACACCATCATATTCGCGGCCATAGAGCTGTTTCTTGCCCCAGGCGCCATAAAGCTCGCACACCTTGTGACCTTCATCCGCCAGCAGCGGGAACGGCAGCTGATATTTTGCCTTGAATTTGGCATGTGACTCGGTAGAGTCAGGGCTGACGCCGAGGATGACCACACCGGCCTTTTCGTAGGCGCTGTAATCATCGCGGAAGCTGCAGGCCTCGGTGGTACAACCTGAGGTGTCATCCTTAGGATAAAAATAGAGCACCACATCTTTACCTTTGAACTCTGCAAGACTGCGCTTTTTCCCGGTCTCATCCGGCAGGACAAAATCGGGAGCCATTGTATTTGCCTGTAACATTCTCAATTCCTCCTATTCTTATCTGATTATACCAATTTGTTTTCAATTGAGCCATAATGCCAGCAGCATCATATAGCTCATTAATCCGATCAGGCCGCCTGCCGTCCATTCCAGCAGCTTCCAGTTGGGCCGGGAGCCATTCATGATCCCCTGCACCTGCAGGATCAAGAATGCTGCCACCGGAAGGGTCAATGCCGCCGGCCAGGCCAATCGCCAGGGAAGGCC
>CALCNO010000024.1 GCA_937897615.1 uncultured Anaerolineaceae bacterium | reverse complement strand
CTGTGCAGCAGCTTTTGGGCAGCGCCAAACCGGCCCAGCCGCAAGCGGAGCAGCCCGCTGCGCCCGCAGCAAAACCCACCCCAATACAACCTGCCCCTGACCGGAAAACCGTTGCCATTGGCAGCGATCACGGTGGCGTGGACCTCAAAGAGACCCTCAAGGCTGACCTGGCCGAGATGGGCTACGCGGTGGTGGATTGCGGCACCAACAGCAAAGACGCCGTAGACTACCCGGATATTGCGCTGGCCGTGGCGCGCCTGGTGGCGGATGGTTCCGCCTGGCGCGGCGTGGTCATTGACGGCGCGGGCATTGGCTCGTGCATGAGCGCCAACAAGGTGCCGGGTGTGCGTGCGGCCATGTGCTACGACTACGCCACCGCCGTCAACAGCCGCGAACACAATGATGCCAACGTGCTCACGCTGGGAGCCGGGCTGATCGGCGTGAACCTGGCCAAGCAGATCCTCAAAACCTGGCTTGCCACCGAGTTCGGCGGCGGGCGCCACGCCAAACGCGTGGACAAGATCGTTGCAATCGAAAAGATGTACATGAAGGAGGGGAAAAACTGATGCCCCTGGATGCCAAGAAAATTGAAACACTGGTCGAGATCATCACCCGCGAGGTGCTGCTGGCGATGATGGAGCAGGAAGACAAGACCACTGCTGCCGATGGTGCCATGTGCGTGGTGGAAGTGGCCGACGGCGTTAAGGTGAAGACCTGCTTTGATAACGCCGGGCACGTGGTGAGTGCGGGCGCCGAGCGCCTGACCTCCACTGTGGGCGTGATCCCGCAGGATGTCTCGCTGGCGCGCATGATCGACCATACCCTGCTCAAGCCGGACGCCACCTCAGACAAGATCGCCCAGTTGTGCTTTGAGGCGCGCAAGTACCACTTCGCTTCGGTGTGCGTGAACCCCACCCACGTGAAGCTGTGCGCCGACCTGCTGCGCGGGTCAGACGTGAAAGTTTGCACGGTCATCGGCTTCCCGCTGGGCGCCACCTCTGCGGAGGTGAAGGCCTTTGAAACGCGCAACGCGCTGGATAACGGCGCCACCGAGATCGATATGGTGCTGAACATTGGCGCGCTCAAGGCAGGCGAGACCGAACTGGTGGCGCGCGATATTCGCGGCGTGGTGGAAACCGGCCATGCTGCCGGCGCGCTGGTGAAAGTGATCATTGAGACCGCGCTGCTCAGCGATGAAGAAAAAGTGGTGGCCTGCCTGCTGGCAAAAGAGGCCGGCGCCGATTATGTGAAGACCTCCACCGGGTTCTCGGGCGGCGGCGCCACCGTGCACGATATTGCGCTGATGCGCCGCACGGTTGGCCCCAGCCTGGGCGTTAAAGCCTCCGGGGGCATTCACACCCACGAAGAGGCCGAGGCCCTGGTGGCTGCCGGTGCCACGCGTATTGGCGCCAGTGCCGGCGTCAAGATCATCCAGGCCGCTGCGCCGGAAGCCAAAGCGGCTGAACCGGCCGCCGCACCCGCCAAAGGTTATTGAACGAGGAGTTGAGTATGC
>CALCNO010000023.1 GCA_937897615.1 uncultured Anaerolineaceae bacterium | reverse complement strand
TCATACCAGCCAAAAGAGAAAGAGTTGGGACAGAAGATAACGATCTTGTCCGGTTCGTTGGTGTTGCCAGTCTGGTAATAGGCCAGCGAATTGGGGTCGGCGTAAGGGTCGGCACTGTACCCCGGCAGCACTTCCACCTGGGCCTTTTCCAGCGGGAGCAGCCCGAGAACATCTTTGACTTTATCGGCGGCTTCTTCCATTAGGTTCACGATCTGTTCATTGATGGATTCGTTCCAGGGATAAAGCAGGAAAACGAAATGCTCCGTCTCTTTTTTTTCAGGTTCGCCGAACTGGGCTTTGGTGGGCTCAGAAAGGAGCCACCTGCCATCCACCAGGCGGAAGAGCCAGTCGTACGCAGCGTATCCATTGGTGACCAGATGCACCTGAACAAATCCGAGCGGCATGCGCTGGATTGACGCAATAGTGAAATTATCAAAAGTGTAGTTGCCGGCGTAAATGGAAGCCTGGTATTCGGTAAAACGACTGGTAACCAGGCGCTTGAATGGCAGATTGCCAGGATCAACCATGCTTACCAGCAATTCTTGGTCGTTGGTGTTATACGCGCGGATGTAATCATCCAGCGATTGCTGTATTCCGGCGATGATCTCATTGTCCGGTATGGCGGCCACCATCACTGCGGGGTCTATCGGCGTTGGTGTTGCAGGATGAATAACGTTGCTGATGGTGGATGAAAGCGTTGAGAACAGAGAACAAGCCGTCAGGCCAAAGAGGCCAATGAGGAGTAGCAGGGTGGTGATCAGTTTAAGTAGACGGCGCTCAGTTTTCATCAACAGTACTCCTTTTAAAAGATATCAAAATTCTATCATACAGGATTTTGCATAATTTCTCGATATTTGGGGATAGACAAAACTGGTTCGGTGTAGTATAGTTCGTGCTCGAACTAAATAGAGGAGGTTGGATGCCGTTGAAACACAATCACAATTTTGAACGGGCTCACGAAATCCTACGCCAGCGGATCAACAAGATGGTGCCGGGTGAGACGACCGATGGAATGGAAATCGTCAATATGATGCGCATGCAGGTTCATTTCATTGACGCTTTCCTCAACCAGCATCCCGTTTTAGGCGAGCTATCTGGTCCGCGCATGGGAATTTTGATACGCTTAATGTCCGAGGAAGATATGGGAAACCACGAAGGGGTTAACCCCACTTTACTCAGTCACTATCAGAATGTGAAGAAGAATACGGTCAGTTCACTGATCAGTGGGCTGGAGGAGCAGGGGCTGGTGGAACGCACGATCAACCCCGAAGACAAACGTGGATTCAATATTCGCATTACTGCTGCCGGACGCGAGCGCATCCTCGCTACCATGCCGGAGCGCATCCGCTATTTGAACATGCTCACTTCAGGATTGACGGATGAGGAACGCCGCGAGATGATCCGCCTGCTGAATAAAATGCGCGTTTCACTGATGAGATTCAGGCACGACCCAGAGTGTTTTACTAGAGAAAATACTGATTAGCAAAGTTCATTTCGCACAAGAAAGGATCAAACCACTTCAATGCGTCATTTATTTAAGTACCTGAAGCCCTACGTTGGCCTTTTGCTGGTTGCAATTGCGCTACTCTTTGCGCAGGCAATGGCCGACCTGGCACTTCCCAATTACATGTCCGAGATCGTCAATGTGGGTATCCAACAGGGCGGTATTGAAAGCGCCGTACCTGAGGCCATCCGCCAGAGCGAGATGGACAAAGCCACACTCTTTATGTCTGCAGACGAAAAAGCGCTGGTGCTGCAGGATTACCGGTTGGTAAACTCTTCCTCCGCAGATTATGCGAGCCTGGCAGAAAAGTACCCCGCATTGTCCAATGAGGCAGTTTATGTCCTCAACGATGCTACCAAAGAAACGCAAACAGCACTCAACCCGGTGATGGGCAAGGGACTGCTTATGACTTACATCATTGAGCAGGCTGCAACGGACCCCACCAAGGCGGCCACCCTGAGCGCCAGTGCTGGTTTTGACCTTTCCAAGATACCTGCCGGTATGGATCTTTTCACTGTTCTCAAGATGGCCCCGGCTGCGCAGGTGCAGCAAATGTTATCGGCAGTTAACGAAAAATTTGCTTCCATGAGCGAGAGTACCATCACCCAGGCGGCGGCAAGTGCCGTCAAGGCTGAATACACAGCCCTGGGAATGGATGTGGGCAAAGTACAGATCGCTTACCTTTTCCGCATTGGCGGCCTGATGCTGTTGTACACCCTGGTGGTGGCACTGGCAACCGTCTCGGTGGGTTTCCTTTCGGCACGCATTGCCGCAGGGTTTTCGCGTGACCTGCGCCGCGAGGTGTTCAGCAAGGTGGAAAGTTTTTCAAAGGCTGAATTTGAGAAATTCTCCACAGCCTCTTTGATCACCCGCTCCACTAACGACATCACCCAAATCCAAATGACCCTGGTGATCATGATCCGCATGGTCTTTTATGCCCCGGTGATTGCGGTTGGCGCCGTGATCCGCGCGGTGGAGAAAAGCCCCTCAATGACGTGGATCATTGCCCTGGGTGTGGCAGTGCTGCTTACCCTGATCATCACTGTGTTCACCATTGCTTTGCCGCGTTTCAAGCGCATCCAAAGCCTGGTGGACCGGCTAAATCTGGTCACCCGCGAGGCACTCTCCGGTATCATGGTCATCCGTGCCTTTAACACACAGGATTTTGAACTGCAACGTTTTGACAAGGCCAATAAGGACCTCACCAGTAACAGCTTGTTTGTTAACCGGGTGATGGTGGTGATGATGCCGGTGATGATGTTGTTGATGAATGGCATCTCTGTCCTTATCATTTGGACGGGTGCGCACCAGGTGGATGCGGCTTTGCTGCAAGTGGGCGATATGATGGCCTTTTTGCAATATGCCATGCAGGTGGTCTTCTCCTTTTTGATGATGTCGATGTTGTTCATCTTCCTGCCGCGAGCGGCGGTCTCCGGCCAGCGTATTGCCGATGTTCTGGCAGTGAAGCTGAGCATTTTGGACCCCACCCAGCCAAAGCAGTTTGACCCGGCTCAAAAGGGTGTGGTGGAATTTCGCAATGTGTCCTTCCGTTACCCGGATGCCGAAGAAAACGTTCTCTGCGGCATCACCTTTACCGCCAAACCCGGCCAAACCACGGCGATCATCGGTTCCACCGGCTCCGGCAAATCCACAGTGGTTAACCTTATCCCGCGTTTCTTTGATGTGAGCGATGGCGCCATTTATGTGGATGGTGTGGATATCCGCCAGGTCAGGCAATCTGACCTGCGTGATAAGATCGGCTACATTCCACAACGTGGTATGTTGTTCTCCGGTACCATCGAGAGCAACCTGCGCTTTGCCGAGGAAGATGCCAGCCAGGAAGTGCTGGATAAGGCCACCCAGATTGCCCAGGCCAGCGAGTTCATCAATGCCAAACCCGAAGGGATGCAATCCGAAATCTCTCAGGGGGGCACCAATGTCTCCGGCGGCCAAAAGCAACGCCTGGCAATTGCCCGTGCGCTGGTGAAGAAACCGGAAATCTACATTTTCGATGATTGCCTGTCGGCGCTGGACTTCAAGACAGACCTGGCGTTGCGTAAGGCGCTCAAAAAGGAAACCGGTGAAAGCACCATGATCATCGTGACCCAGCGTGTGGCCACCGTGAAGAATGCCGAGCAGATCGTTGTGGTCAATGAAGGCGAGATTGCTGGCGTTGGCACACACAAGGAGTTAATGAAGAGCTGCGAAACCTACCGCGAGATTGCGCTGTCGCAGTTGAGCGAGAAGGAGTTGGCGCAATGATGCACAATACGAATTCACAACAACAACAGCAGCAGCGCCGGCCAATGGGTGGTCCATTTGGTGGCCCGCCGGGAATGTTGCGCGGAGGAGAAAAGGCGGTCAATTTTAAGGGAACGATGTCAAAACTGTTGAACTATCTGCGCCAGTTCCGCGTACAGATGGTCGTGGTCCTCATCTTTGCCATTGCTTCCACAGTTTTCTCGATTGTTGGCCCCAAGATCCTGGGCAATGCAACCACAAAGCTTTTTGAAGGCATTGTGGGCAAGTTCTCCGGCACTGGCACAGGGGTTGACTTTACCTACATTGGCAACATCCTGGTGATGCTGATGGGGCTTTACCTGCTCTCAGCGGCCTTTGGCTACATCCAGGGCTGGATCATGAGCGGCATATCAATGAAGATTACCTATAAGTTCCGCAAGGATATCGCCGAGAAAATCAACCGCATTCCTTTGCGTTACTTTGATGGCACCAACCAGGGTGAGGTACTCTCGCGTGTTACCAACGATGTGGATACCGTCAGCCAGACGCTCAACCAGGGGATGACTCAGATCATCACCTCGGTGACCACAGTGCTGGGTGTGCTGGTGATGATGTTTTCCATTAGTTGGGTGATGACGCTGGTAGCGCTGGTGATCCTGCCGATCTCGGCCGGATTGATCGCCTTTGTGGTGAAACGCTCGCAAAAGTACTTCAAGCGCCAGCAGGACTATCTGGGCCACGTGAACGGACACATCGAAGAGATGTTTGGCGGGCACGTGGTGATGAAAGCCTTCAACGGCGAAGCACGAAGCATTGAAAAGTTCAATGGTTTCAATGAGACACTCTTTGATTCGGCGTGGAAATCCCAGTTCTTCTCCGGCCTGATGATGCCCATGATGAACTTTGTGGGCAACCTGGGCTATGTAGCCATGGCGATCATGGGGGGCTGGCTGGCAATCCGCGGTTCCATCACGGTTGGTGATATCCAGGCGTTCATCCAGTATGTGCGCTCTTTCACTCAGCCTATCGCGCAAATCGCCAATATTTCCAATGTGCTGCAGCAAACCGCTGCCGCGGCCGAGCGTGTCTTTGAGTTCTTGTCAGTGCCAGAAGAAACCCCTGACACCGAAGATGCCGTTTTACTCTCCAGAGTGGAAGGGCATGTGCAGTTTGAGGATGTCCATTTTGGTTACAACCCGGATAAGGTGATCATCAACGACTTTAGTGCGGACATCAAACCTGGACAGAAGGTGGCGATTGTTGGCCCCACGGGCGCAGGCAAAACCACCATGGTCAAACTGTTGATGCGCTTCTATGATGTGCTGAGCGGTTCCATCAAAGTGGATGGGCACGATGTCCGCGAGTTCAAACGTAAGGAACTGCGCAATATGTTCGGCATGGTGCTGCAAGACGCCTGGCTTTATAACGACACTATCATGGAAAACATCCGCTACGGGCAGCTGAATGCCAGCGACGAGGATGTGGCCAAAGCTGCCAAAACTGCCAATGTGGATCACTTTATCCGCACCCTGCCGGAAGGCTACAAGATGGTGCTGGATGAGGAAACCGGCAATATCTCGCAGGGGCAAAAACAACTGCTGACGATTGCGCGCGCGATCTTATCTGACCCGAGTATTCTCATCTTGGATGAGGCGACCAGTTCTGTGGACACGCGTACCGAGGTGCTGATCCAAAAAGCAATGGACGCCTTGATGCACGGGCGTACCAGTTTCATCATTGCGCACCGTCTCTCGACCATTCGCAATGCCGACCTGATCCTGGTAATGAACAACGGTGACATTGTGGAACAGGGCAAGCACGAAGAACTGCTGGCAAAGAACGGCTTTTATGCCGAGATCTACAACAGCCAGTTTGAGGCAGCAGACATCTACTAGAAATTTGACCAAAGCACAATCAAAAACGAGAGCCTGACAGCTCTCGTTTTTATTTAACCACCCGTCACGCTGAGTAGAAGTGTGGCTAAGACCAGGTACAGCATGACTGCGCCCAGCGTCACCAGGATGGCGAGTAGAACTTGCACTACTTTGTTTGTTCCTGAGCGGAATATGGAAGAATTGATCGCAAAGGCCACAACCCCGGCGAGCGCCCCCAGCAGGCCACCGATGAACACCAGGAACAGTGGCAGCGCAGAAATGGCAACGGCATACCACTTGAGCGGTTCGGAGAGCGGATAGAGCTTGCCATCCACTTCCAATTGCGGCAGATCAAAGCCAAACAACTGCGACCGCCATTGGGCAGTGACCACCCTGCCATCATTGCGGGTGAGCGACATGCTGCGCGGCGCGGAGCCTTTGGGCGCAGGCTGCCCGTTAACAAAGAGTTTTGCGCCGCCAAACGGGCTGGTCTTGACTTCAAAATTCTGGCCTTCAAAACCTTCAATGCTGGGGTGAACGATCATCTTCTGCTCTCCTTTTCCTTGATTGGTTTTACGATGCCCTGCTTCCCAAAACCTCTTTTAGTTGTTTTTGCACTTTGTAATAATTGCGGATGTTAAAACGATACTTTTGCGCTGGCGTGATCACCAGCATGTAATCGGGGCTGGTGTCATCCATACCGGCGGAATAAGTTTCAACTTTTATCACCTGCTCAATGGGGATGGCAAAGTTGGCGGGGTTTTCTGCAAGAGTGATGGAAGGGTCTTGCCTGGCGTAATCGGTACTGTTCTTCTGTTGGAGCGCAAAGATCAAGCGCTTGTCGGTGATTACCAGACGGAAAGCCTGTTTGGAGAACGCGCCGGTTTTTTGTTCCAGGTTATCCAGTACGGCGCGCACGATTTCGGGCTGTCGGGGAGCCGGCGGCATGGGCGGTGGAATAAAAGATGGCGGGGTTGAAGGTGGCAGCGGCGGTGGAAAATTGGACATGGTTTGCTCCCTTTGAACTTATCAGAAGCCGGGAAAAAGAGGGATATGGATTTAATAAAAAAAGTGGCAGGGATATGTCCCTGCCACTAGATTACCATAAATCAGGAATTTATTTCAGCGAAAAATTGATGCCGGAGATCAACCAACTGTCACCGGTCTTGTCGAAGACGAGGGTGACCAGATAGGTGTCGCTGCCGAGCGTGGCTTCACCATCCAGCTGTGCCTGGTCGTTCTCAACGTTGGTTGAATTGAATGAGAAAGTTTCAAAGTTGCGCGGTGTGGCAAATGCCACCCAGTTATCGTAGCCGCCAATCTCTTCCTGAACGGCGGGGGTCAGCAAATCCCAGGACGCCTGATGGTCGGCATCGCGCAATGCCGTCATGAAGGCTTTACCGGCATCGCCCACGCTGCTCATGTCGCTGGTGAGGCCGCAAGCGGGAAGAATTAAAAGAGAGAGAACCGCCAAGATCATAACAACCGATATTCGTTTTTTCATTTTCTTACTCCTCCTTGAGTATTGTGAATAAATATATGATAAAAATCATCATAATTATTATAATTCAATACTTGCCAATTCGGATAGGAGATATTGGCGATCTTCTTTTTCCTTGATATTTTGAGCGGCTTCTTTGGCCAAATTTAGATACTGCTGCGTTTTTTCCGGCGCTCCAAGAACACTGCAAGCGCGTGCCAGCGCTTCATACGCAAAGGCCAGGTCGAAATCCCCAATGTGATGTTCCTGGCAGATGCGCAGGCAGTTTTCGGCGTGATGCAGGGCGGGTTCTGCGCGCTTGCACAGGCTGTAAACGCGGGAAACCTGCCATTCGCCGCGGGCAAAATTCACTGCCTCGCCGACCTGAAGCCAGTGATACAGAGAGGCATGGGCAGCATTGATCATCAGTTCGGTTTCTTCGCTTGAACGTTCCTTCAGGTCGATCAATTCCCAGGTTCGATTGAAGAGGCTGGCAGCCAGTTTGCGGTGGATTTCAGGGGTAATCTCGGTCATTTTCCCTCGGCTAGATATCAATTATGTCATTGCCGGCAGGAGAGGCAGGTGGAGGAGTGTGAGCTTCCTCCTCCCACTTGGCAAACCTGGCCAGATCGGCGCGCAACTGGGCGATCACAAAGACGACCACGGCAGCATCGTCGATAAAACCGGCAAGCGGGAACCAATCCGGCAGCAGGTCGATGGGCGAAACGAAGTAAATGATGGCGGCAATCACCGTGATGATCGAACCCCAGCCGATGCGGGTGTAGTCTTTGTGCAGGTAGGCCTTGAGCAGGCGCATCAGGGTCTTGATGTCGCGCCAGAAATCGCTCAGCGGGCCGTTGCTGTTCTCGTAGGTGCCGGTTTTCTTGTAGGCCTTGTCCAGCAAATCTTTGGATTTTTGCGGGTCGTTGATGTATTTTTCGGCGCGGTTCTTGTTGCGCCGTACCGCGTCCGCTACCTTTTCGGGGTCGGGGGTGTAATGTGAAGAAGTGGTCATGCATTTTCCTTTTGTAATTGGTATTCGGCCAGGTATTCGATTGGCCGAAAGGATACGATTCCCAGGCTGGCGAACTTCCCTTCGACGGGAGAAAAGAAGCGTTGGGCTGCCTTGAGCGCCAGCGGGAATTGCTCATCGGGCAGATCCAGTTCAACGGTGCAGTGCGGCACCCACTTGCCCGGATGGTAATAAGACGAAGAACGCAGGTGGGCACAATTCAGTTGCTGGTGGAATTCCTCATGGATGTGCAGGAGCTGCAGGGTGGGCACCGGCGAGAGGAAGAGTACGTTATCCGGCGTGGGGAAGGTGCCAATGGCCACGAGCGTGACCGCAAAAACAGGCAGGCGTGCGGCAAATCCATTCACCAGGTCTTTGAGGCAGGGGACGTCGATCTCGCTGAACACGGCCAAGCTGACGTGCGGGCGGTCGCCCAGGTTGCCAATCACCGGCGTGACGCCTGAAGCATAGACCTTCTCGCGGAAACCGCGCAGTTCAAGCTCGGTCTGCTGGTCAAAATAAAGCTCAACAGCGAATCCTTCAGGGGTCTTCTGATTTTCGGCGATCATTGGCTCCTCGGTCTCATTGTTTTGGCAGCAACAAGTATACCCCGATGGCGATGACCACCAGGCCGAGGATGCGCGGGAAGGTCACCGGGATGGGGGCAGCACCTCCCCAGCCGCGGGCATCGGCGATGATGGAAACGATCATTTGCCCCAGGATCAAAGTGGCCAGGCCGGCGGCCACGCCGGCGCGCTGCAGGGAGAAAGCCACGCCGGTGATAATGAAGATACCCAGCGCTCCGGCAATGGTCAGCAGGATGCCGGCAATGGGGGTGATCTG
Source organism: uncultured Anaerolineaceae bacterium (assembly GCA_937897615.1). GTDB lineage: Bacteria > Chloroflexota > Anaerolineae > Anaerolineales > Anaerolineaceae > UBA6107. Next base: position 368 of record CALCNO010000023.1, on the reverse strand, counting down.
CGCATAATGCTTGCCGTTCACCAGCATCAGCACCACCAGGATCAGCCCCGCCAGGGCTCCGCCGATGAGATTCATCATCACACCGGTTTTAAAGCTGCCGATAAGTGTGCCAATGCGGCTGCTGAGCGTGGATTGTGCCCCAATGGCAATGCCGGTGAGCAGGGCGCCGATGACACCTACAACCAGGTACATACTCATTTTTTTGCTTCCTGTCTGGCGGTTCATGGATGACCGAATATCCTGCCGTGGCAGAGGGAATGTCTTTTTCTACTCATTAGTAGCAGTATAGCAAAAAGGGGGGATTTGTGTTGAGAGTTGGGAAAACGAGTTTGGTGGGCCCGGCAGGGATCGAACCTGCGACCAAGCGG
>CALCNO010000022.1 GCA_937897615.1 uncultured Anaerolineaceae bacterium | reverse complement strand
TACTGCATGGTCTCTTCCACCTTTTTGGCAATATCGCGTGCCAGGCGGGTGGAGGCCAGATCATCAATTTCCTCAGGGCGTACAATGATACGCACTTCACGCCCGGCCTGGATGGCATAGCTCTGCTGCACGCCCTTGAAGGAATTGGCAATCTCCTCCAGTGCGCGCAGTCGCTTGATGTACTGCTCCAGGTCTTCGCGGCGGGCACCGGGGCGCGCGCCGGAGATGGCATCGGCGCTTTCCACGATCACAGCCTCAAGCGATTCCTGCTCCACCTCGTGGTGGTGTGAAGCCATGGCATTGACCACCTTGGGATGCACGCCATAGCGGCGGGCAAACTCTGCCCCCAGTTGGGCATGTGTACCTTCAGTGTTGTGATCCATCGCTTTGCCCAGGTCATGCAGTAAGCCGCCGGCGCGGGCAATTTCCACATCGCCGCCAAGTTCGGCGGCCAGCACGGCTGCCAGTTTGGATACCTCCACCGCATGCGCCAGCTGGTTCTGCCCATAAGAGGTGCGGAACTTGAGGCGGCCCAGCATCTTGAGCACCTCGGGGTGCATGCCGGCTACACCGGCATCAAAGGCAGCCTGCTCGCCGGCTTCCACGATGGCGCGCTCCACTTCTTTTTCCTCTTCCGCTAACACCTTCTCAATGTGGGCCGGGTGAATACGCCCGTCCTGGATCAAACGGTCGAGGGAACGGCGGGCAATTTCGCGCCGTACCGTATCAAAGCAGGAGATGGTCACGGCCTCGGGGGTATCGTCCACAATCACATCTACCCCGGCGGCCTGCTCAAAGGCACGGATGTTGCGGCCATTACGGCCAACAATGCGGCCTTTCATCTCCTCGTTGGGCAAAGTAACCAGTGAGGTCGAAACACTGACCACATGCTCGGAAGCAACGCGCTGGATGGCATCGGTGATGATCTCGCGGGCGCGTTTGTCGCCTTCGGCGCGGGCCTCAGACTCGATCTGGCGGATGATGCGCGCCATGTCGTTGCGCGCTTCCTTTTCCGCCTCGGTCAAAAGCACCTGCTTGGCCTCTTCCATGCTCATCTGGCCAATCTTTTGCAGCACTTCCAACTCATCGGAGTACAATTTTTCAATCTCGTTGGCGCGCTTGTCCAAAGCACTCTGGCGCTTGTTCAGGTTTTGCTCGCGTACTTCCAGGCGCTCGATGCGTGCATCTAACTCGGCACGGCGTTTCTGCAGGCGGTCATCCTCGCGGGCAATATCCTGGCGCCGCCGGCTGATCTCCCCTTCGGAGTTTTGCAGCAGTTTTAGGGCTTTGTCGCGTCCCTCCACCTCAATAGCTTTGCTTTTTTCTTCAGCTGCCTTGATGACGTTGTCGGCAGCTTCCTTCTGTTTTTTCTTAAATTGGTTGGTAAAGATCGTATAAAAAACAAATGTCAGTATCGCAACTAGAAACAAGCAAAGCAAAATCAATGTAATTAAAAGTTCGGTTGGTAGTCTCATTCTCCAGGTTCCTCATTTTCATCGTTAGTATGTTCGCTCTGCAACTCGTTCCACGCAGTTTTGACTGTGGGGGCAACGACATCGTAGGAAAACCCCCTGCGGGCCAGAAACGCGCTCATTTTAGCCTGGAACTCTTTCCACTCCAGCGCAGCGTAACGCCGTTTGAGTTTTTGCGCTGCTCGCGCAGCAAGCTCCAGATCGCTTGCAGAGCCTTGTAGTGCTTTTTCAATCAGTCCTTCTTCAATCCCTTTACTGCGCATTTCATACCGCATCAACCTTTGGCTGCGGGGGTGAAATTCATTGCGGCTTTCCACCCACGCCAGCGCAAAACGTTCATCGCGCACCATGCCAGAGCTTTTCAACCTGGCAATCACCGGCTCAGTCTTCTGCGGTTCAAATCCTTTTTGCTGTAATTTGGCCCGGATCTCCTTCTCTGTGCGAGGGCGGTAATCCAGAAACCTCAAAGCAGCCTGGAACACTTTTTCGTCCGTGTCCTTTTCAAGCAGTTCATCGATTTTCTTTTGATCGAGCATTACCCCCGGTTCCAACCAGGCAGCCACAATACGGGAAAGGCTGAAACTGAATTCCCCATCCAGGTAAACATTCACCCGTTCCGGGTTGCGTTTCTGAGCCGTTATGGCGGTAACTCGCTTGGCGATCATTTTTAAACCAAAAACAGCCTGAATAAATCCTGGCTGTTGGATGATCTGGCTGAGTGCTATTAATTTGGAGTATAAATTACAGTTTTAAACCAGGGTCAACTTAATCAATGGACAGATCTGCGAAAACCGGCTGAAAACAAACAAAATGCTTATTTTCAAGTGAACCAGCAAGCAACAAATACCGAAAACCCATAACTTGCCCCTGTGCAAAAACCCAAACTCCAAACGGAGTAAATTCCATCCAGCCTAAACCGTGCCAACAGCAACAACTACACGAACAGAGAAAAATTGTTGCTCTGCATATTATACATGATTTTTCTTTAATCCAACCACAGGGAAACAGAATTCATCAGATGCATTTAATGCTAAAATCTAACCATGAGCGATACTAAAGACCAAGATGCCCCGGCAAAACTTCATCAGAAACAAATGGCGTTGGGGGTTTACATCCCTCTGGCGGTGGTTGGGCTGCTAGCCCTGGCGGCAGGCGTCTTTATTTCCGTGAAATCTCAAGCCGACGCTACACTCTCGCAAACCTGGGGAGCCATCGGCCTGATGCTGCTGATCCTGCCCACAGCCATTGTGGCGATTATCGCCATCATCGTCCTTGTGTTGGCAGTGTACGGCATGTCAAAGGCCAATCACGCCCTGCCGCCGCGCTTGCGCACCTTCAGGGTCAAGGCAGTCAACTTTAACCGCAAGGCGGCGCTGATTGCCGACAAGGCCGCTCAGCCAATCGTCAAGCTCGGTTCAATAAAGTCAGGTGTTGATTCTGCCTTTTCGCGCCTGCGTAAGAAAAAGTAACCTATGGAGAGTTCAATGGAATCCAAGAAAAACTGGAAAGGTTTGGTTTTAGTTATCGGCGGGGTTGCCGGCCTGGCAGCCGGATTGGCCGCAGCCGCGCTAATCATCCGGCGTAAAGAGAACACCGGCGCAGAATTTCGGTTGAATTCCGGCGAGGGCTTCAAAATCGGCATGGGAATTGTCAGTCTGCTAAAGCAGATCACTGACACCGGGTTCAAAAAGTAGACCATTCCCCCTTAACCGACAGGGGGAATCTTTTATGAAAAACGCCACCATCATTGACTGCAT
>CALCNO010000021.1 GCA_937897615.1 uncultured Anaerolineaceae bacterium | reverse complement strand
CTGGATGATCGGCCGGCTGCAAACCGAGCAGGACAAGCAGCGCCTGCTGGATGGGCTTTCCTCCGCAGGTGGTACGACTAATGTCGCCACGTTCGACAAACTCATCAGTGGTCTGGAAAAGCGCGTTTTTCTCTATCACAGCATTTACAACTCCCGGCCGGTGCTCTTCAACACGCGCTGGGCATTGAACTACCTGGCCGGCCCCATGACGCGCGACCAGGTACCCATGGCCAATGCGCTGGTAGGCGCAGGCACTGCCCAGGCAACTAAAAAGAGCACAACCGCCGCATCAGTGGCGCCAACCGGCGAGATTCAGGAAGGCAAGATCGTAAATTCCCGCCCGGCCATCGCCGGCGACATCCCGGAGTACTTTATGCCCAACAACCTGGGAGTGAGCCAGGCCGCCACCACCGCGGGGCTGCCTGAGAACACCGCACCGGCGGGTCTGGTGTATCGCGCAGAGTTGTTCCTGCAATCAGAGGTACGTTATCTCTCGCGCCAGTATGGCATTGAAAGCAACCGCAAGGTGGCCGCCTTTCTGGAAGACCCCGGCACCGGGCTGATCAAGTGGGAAAAACTGGCAAGCACCCCGGTGGATACTGCCAGGTTGGAATCGCAGCCGCAGCCGCGCGCGCAGTTCAGAACCCCGCCGGCCTGGCTGGGAGACGCGCGCAAGACTGCCGATATCCAAAAGGATTTTGCCGAATGGCTGTACCGCACCGCTTCGCAAAAGATCAAGGCCAATACCACCCTGAAGGTGTATTCAACACCTGAGATGACCGAAGCACAATTCCAGGAGCAATGCCAGGCTGCCGCCAAAGCTGCCATTGACGCCGAAAAGGCCAAAGTGGCCAGCAGCTACACCACCAAGATCACCGCCATGCAGCGCAAGATCGAGATCCAGCAGTTGGACGTAAAATCTGCTGCCAGCCAGGCTACGCAGCGCAGCGCCGAGCAATTTATCACGGGCGGCGCAGCCGTGCTCGGCATGCTCACCGGAAAAAAAC
>CALCNO010000020.1 GCA_937897615.1 uncultured Anaerolineaceae bacterium | reverse complement strand
AATGCAGGGTGTAATCCTCGCCGGAGAGCAGCGTGCTGCCCTCCTCGCCCAAAAAGACCACCGAGAGGGGGAAGTCGATCTCAAATTCCGGCGCGGTGGCGCCCTCAAAGGCCAGCAGCAGGTCGTCGCCGGCCCCGGCGCGGACGGAAAAACGCCCAATGCCAGATTCCGCGTCGATCTCCACCCGCGGCCACAGGCTGTTGATGGCCACCAGCGGCAGGTGGCACTCGCTGACCTGCACTACGCGGTTGCTGCCCATGCGCTCGTAGCCGGCCTTCCCCTCCGCAGAAAGGTGGAATTGCACGGCGTTGCGATAATTCCACTCCAGCGGCGAGGGCACGATCTCCATCACCGGCGGCGCCTCGATCTTGCCAATGCGCTGCAACTGCTGCGTGACGATGCGTTGTTTGAGGGCAAGCTGTGCGCCATACGGCAGGTGCTGATAGTGGCAGCCGCCGCAATCGCCAAAATGTGGGCAGCGCGGCTCAATGCGTGCCGCGGCAGGCTGGAGCACTTTGACGATCTTGCCGCGCGCGTAATTCTTCTTCTCCTCCACGATCTCCACCTTCACCGTTTCGCCCACCACGCCAAACGGGACGAACAAGGTGCGCCCATCCGGCAGGCGGGCAATGCAATCCGGGCCGTAGGTTTCGGCGGTCAATTCAACGTCAACGATCATCAGCAGCTCCTCGCAGAAATCACTCTGTGCAAACTATACCCTAAAACCTGAAAAAGAGGGTTGACGCCGCCGTGAAGGTCGGTTAAAATGGGCAGGTAAGTTGAGACGCGGGCGTGGTTCAGTTGGTAGAATGTCTCCTTGCCAAGGAGAAGGTCGTGGGTTCGAATCCCATCGCCCGCTCAAGTTACAGGAACAGCCAACAAGATGGCTGTTCTTTTTGTTTAATTTCCTGTCATCAATCTGGGATGCTGCGCGATCCCATTGCCCGCTCTAAAAAGACCTGAAAAGGTCTTTTTCTTTTGTGGCTCCGAACCCCCATTGAGGGGGCAGGTGTCCCATCGCCCGCTCAAGTTACAGGAACAGTCAACAAGATGGCTGTTCTTTTTGTTTAATTTTCTGTCATCAATCTGGGATGCTGCACGATCCCATTGCCCACTCTAAAAAGACCCTCGAAAGAGGGTTTTTGTTTTCGGCTTGACCATCCCCTTATCCTTTGATAAAATCTTTCCCGTACGGCGACGTGGCCAAGCGGCTAAGGCAAGGGTCTGCAAAACCCTGATCATGGGTTCAATTCCCATCGTCGCCTCTTTTTATTTAACCTCACGAAACTTCAAGTCTTGTGTCAATCCCCAATGTAAAGAACACATTGGGGCACGTCCCATCGTTGCCTCAAAAAAACCACCCATTCATCAGGTGGTTTTTCATTTCTCTCGCTTTTGCTTCATTTTCCGTTCAAGTTGCGCCGCGCGGCGTGCACCAGCGCGTCTGCCCGTTGATTGTAGCGGTTTCCCGCATGTCCCTTCACCCAGTGCCAGTTAACACTGTGGCGCTCCGTTTCAACCAGCAGCTTTTTCCACAGGTCCACATTCAGCACCGGGCCGCTGCTGCCGCGCCAGTTCTTCGCCAACCATTTGGGCATCCATTCCGTGATCCCCTTCATCAAGTAAGTTGAATCGGTGTACAGGTCAACCGTCATCGGGGCCTTCAAGGCGCGCAGCGCTTCGATGGCAGCCGTCAGTTCCATGCGGTTGTTGGTGGTGTGCGGGTCGGCGCCGCTGAGCACCGTCTCGTGCCCCTGCGCATCCATCAAAAGCGCCGCCCACCCACCCCTGCCGGGATTGGGGTCGCAGCCGCCGTCGGTATAAATGGTCACGTGCTCGGTCGTCATGG
>CALCNO010000019.1 GCA_937897615.1 uncultured Anaerolineaceae bacterium | reverse complement strand
AATTCCTGCGGGTCGGCCTTCACGCGCCGGCGGAACACAATGTACGTCCAGGCCTGATAGGCCAGCACGATGGGCACCATCACCGCCGCCACAATCGACATCACCTTGAGCGTGTAGGGTGAGGACGAGGCGTTGTAGATCGTCAGGTTGTTCAGGTGCGTGGTGCTGGAGATCATCACATTGGGGAAGAGCGCAATGAACCAGCTTGCCACCAAGAATAGCACTGCCGCCCCGGTGAGTGCAAAGGTCCAGCCCTCGCGCTTCATCCCGGCCGTCAGGCGCGCCGCAATCAGCGCGAACACTGCCGCAAACGGCGCAACCACCACCCAGGTGCCCTTGTCGCCAAAGGCCGCGGTGCCCCACATCAGGTAAGTGAAGTAAGCGCCCACCAGCACCAGTGCCACCATCCAGGTGGTATCGGCGATCTTTTTGGCGCGTTCCCGTGGCTCATCCGTCAACTTGAGCGCCAGGAAGTTAGCACCATGCAGCAGGAACAAGGCCGCCACGGCCACCCCGCCCAGGATCGCCATCGGATTCAACAGCGTCCAGAAACTGCCGGTGTACATCTGCGTGCCGTCAATGGGCACGCCCTTGACGATGTTGGTGAACACCACGCCCAGCAGAATGGGCGCCAGCAGGCCGCTCACCGCAATCGCCCAATCCCAGGTGCCACGCCATTTGGGATTGCCAATCTTGCTGCGGAACTCAAAGGCCACGCCGCGGAAAATGAGCACGAAGAGCAGCAGAAACATGCCCAGGTAAAAACCGCTGAACAGAGTGGCATACCAACCCGGAAACGCGGCAAAGGTTGCCCCGCCGGCTGTGATCAGCCACACCTCGTTGCCATCCCAGTGCGGGCCAATGGTGTTGATCACCGCGCGACGTTCATTATCGTTCTTGCCCACAAAAGGCAGCAGCATGCCCACGCCAAAATCAAAGCCTTCCAAAAAGAAGAATCCGGCATAGAGCACCGCCACCAGCACAAACCAGAGGATGTTGAGGTCCATTATTTCCCTCCTTCAGCCTGCGCGAGCTGCGGCTCATCCACAGGCACTGAGTCAAGCTGCGCTGCATCCAGCCCTTTGCGGGCAGTGCGCACCAGCAGGAACACATCCACCGCCATCAACAGCGTGTAGATCACAATGAACCCAACCAGGCTGATGAGAACGCTGGTGGGAGTGAGTGCCGGTGATACTGCATCGGCGGTCTTCATTAACCCGGTTACGATCCACGGCTGGCGTGCATTTTCCGTCAGCAGCCAACCGGCGGTATTGGCCAGGTAAGGCAGCAGCGTGCCAAAGGTCAGCCAGCGCATGGCCTTGAGCCATTTGGCGGGGAATTTGCGCGCAAAGAGCAGGGCAACGAACGCCAGTGCCACCATCAAAAAGCCCAGTCCCACCATAACGCGGAACATCCAGTAATCCAGCGCCACCAGGGGCACGTAGTCACCGGGACCGTACAATCCCTCGTAGCGGGCCTGAATATTGTTGATGCCTTCCACCTCGCCGGAGAACTTGAAGTAATACAGCCAGCTTAACGCCCTGGGAATCTTGATATCCCAGACCACTTGCTTGCCGGTTTTGTCAAACAGCGCGATCACCGACCAATCGGCAGGGTTCTGTGTCTCGTAATGCGCCTCAGAGGCCGCTGCCGCCATAGGCTGCACCGTACGCAGGTAGACGCCCTGCGCATGTCCGCTGACCACCACCAGTACGGTGGCAATCAATGCCACCACCGCCGCTATGCGGAAGGTTTTTCTGAAGTCGGCTTCATCGCGCTTCTTGGTCATCTGGTACACACTGATGCCCAGCAGGAAGAAGGCCGCCGTCACCAGCCCGGAAGAAATGGTGTGCGCAAAGAGGTACCATGCGCGCGGGTTGGCCAACAGCGCGCCAAAATTGACCATCTGTGCGCGGCCACTCACCACCTCGTAGCCCACCGGGTTCTGCATAAAGCCGTTGGCCACCAGAATCCACACTGCGCTCAGTGTGCCGCCCAGCGCCACCAGCCACATGATGGAGGTGTGCAGTTTTTTGCTCAGGCGCTCCCAGCCAAAGATCCACACGCCCAGCAAGGTGGATTCCAGGAAGAACGCCAGCAGCGCCTCGATCGCCAGTGGAGCGCCGAAGATGTCGCCCACAAAGCGGGCATATTCCGACCAGTTCATGCCAAACTGAAATTCCATGACGATACCGGTAACCACGCCCATGGCATAGTTGATCAGGAACAGCTTGCCAAAGAACTTCGTCAGCTTCTTGTAGCTTTCATCCTTCCGCACCACATACAGGGTTTCCAGAATGGCCACCAGCCATCCCAGCCCCAGCGTAAGCGGCACAAAGAAGAAATGGTAGATAGCAGTGAGCGCAAACTGCCACCTGGAGAGAAGTAAAACGTCCATAAAAGCTCCTTTTCTCGGCTAACGCAGCAGCCAAAAGGTTGGCAGCAGCAGCCGCAAGATCACATCCAATGCCAGCGCCAGCACAAAGAGATTGCTGAACAGGCGGTTATGGTAAAAAGAAAAACCAGAGAACCACGTGGGCCAAAACTTCCACTCCGCCGGCGGCTCTGCGGGTCTCGGCTTCAATAATACCCCAAAGGCGTACAGGGCGCGTTTGCCGGCCAGCAGCACCAGCAGCATCACGGGTGTAAAGTAGTGCGTAATGAACACCAGGTACAAGATCACCAGGTAGATCAAGATGATCACCGCCATGTTCACGTAACGCGCCGCGCGTTCGCCGATCACCACCGGAAGCGTGCCCACCTTCTTGCGTTTATCTTCGGCACTTTTGTCAATGTGCTTGCCCAGGTTGATGCTTACCACGCTCAGGCCAAGGGGCACGCCTGCCAGCGCCACCTGCCAGATCGCCGGGGTGAATTGCTTTGCCAGCACCAGGTACACGCCGGAAACCAGCACCGGCCCCCAGATGAGAAAGATGTTCAGTTCACCCAGGGCAATGTGTTTCAGCGGCCAGGTATAGAGCAAGAGGATGAGCGCGCCAAAGGCAAAGTAGCCGATGACCGTTTTATCAAAATGCGTATAAAAGAGCGCGTACACGCCGGAACTCAATGCCAGCAGCCCGCTTACCGCAAACCAGGTGAGCTGTTGGCGCTTGTTCCAAAACTTTTGATAGAGCGGGTGCACGCCGTACTCGGTGCGGAAGTAATTATTGGTATCCACTCCGCGGGTAAAGTCAGTGTAATCATTGAGCAGGTTGTTGGTGCCGTGGGCGATGAACAACCCCAGCGTGACGATAATGAATGGCACAATTGCAAAAATGCCATCGCGCAGCGCCAGCAGCCCCCCCACTGCGCAAGAGTAAAAAGTAACAACGGTCACCCCGGAACGGGTGGCAATGAGCCATTTGGAGATCACATCCAGCGCGTCCCATTCCTGCTTGCTGTCCATCTTCACCAGCCCGGACAGCGCCTTCTTCCACATTGCAAAGTTGATCTTCATGCACCCTCCCAGGTCATGAACTCATTTTATCAAAAAGGGGGGTAGCCCCGCAATGGGGTGTTGAAATATGCGAGAGAAAAGAGGTTTTCTACTTGAACAGCTTTTCCAGGCCAAAGCCGCCAAAGGCAAATGCTGCCGAACCAACCACCAGGGTCACAAATGCTGTCCAGATGAAACGCCAGAAGTTGACCTTGTATACCCCGGAAATGATGCTCACCGCTTTGCCGCCAAATCCGGGGATGGCGCGGGCAAAAAGGAGAAACCCCAGAGAGTCCACCTTGAGCCTGCCGATGCCAAAAGGCAGCTTCTCTTTCTTCTCCAAAAAATTGGTGGCGTTGCCGATGCGCCGCCCCAGCAGGTATTCCGCCATCGAGGAGAGGGTATTGCCCGCCAGCGAGACAATGGTAGCCACCCACGGCCCAAACATGGCGCCGATGAGTACGGTCAGCGGTTCCGAAGGCACAAAGGTAAATCCCAGCAGCCCGTACACCAAAATACTGGCGAACAACCCCCAGACGCCGGCGCCGGAGATGAACGCTTTGATCTTTTCAAAGTCGAAGGCCACGATCAGCCCAACCACCACGACAAACCCGATGGTGGTTGCCAGCGTGGTGATCATCTGGCGCGTGTTTTGTTTCCTGGTTACCGGGTCAACGGATTTTTCGGTCATGTCTCACTATACCAAAGGCCGGATCAATCGGAAAGAGCCGGGGCTTCCGCCTCGACCTCAACGCCTGTCAATTTATTCCGCGGAATACGCATACGCGAGGCAAAGAAGAAGTTGAGCGCCGCAATCACTGTGCCAATGAGAAATACATACTGGTAGCCAAAAGCCGACCAGATCACCCCGCCCAGCAGCGCCACCGAGATTGAAAAGGCGTGGTCAATGGTCACGGAAGCGGAGAGCGCCGGCTGGATATCGGATTCCTGCAGGGCGATCTTTTTCATGTAAGTGGAGCGTGCCATGCTGACAGACATCAGCACCTGGTCAATGAGGTAACAGGCGCAGGTGATCAGAAAAGCCGCGTTCTCCGGGAACCATGTGCCGGAAAAGCCATAACCCAAACACACCACCACGTAAGTGAACGCCTCCACCATCAGCACCAGGCGCTCGCCGAACTTATCAATGGCCTTGCCCAGCAAGGGTTGGAAGAGGATGCCGATGATGCCGCCCAGAGTCATCAGGGTGGCAATGGTCTGGGTGGGCTTGTGGAAGATGGTAACAATCACCCAGGGGGCAAAGGTAATAAAAAGCTGCTTGCGGCTGCCGTAGAGCACCGCCAGAATGTAGAAAAGTGAGTACTCCTTGCGCAGCCTGAGGAAACCCTTGCTGATGGCCACCTTTTGCGGTTTCATCCCCAGCATTAGCAGCGCTGCCGCCACCAGCACCACCCCGGCGATCACAAAAGAATGGCTGTAGTTAAAGTGGAGGTAATTGAAGCCCAAAAAGACCAGCCCGCTGCCCACGATCATCGCCAGGTTGCGCACCGCGTTCAACTGCCCCAGGCGCTGCCCGGCCTTACCTTCAGCGGCCAGTTCCATGCCAATGGTGCTTTGCAGCGGCAGGAACAGGTGCATCCCCAGGCTGTAAGTGAAAACGAAAAATACGATCACTGAGAAAGACACCGGCACCAAGCCGATCAGCAGGATGCCAACGGCATACAGCAGCAGCGCCACAAAGCTCATCTTGCGGCTGCCCAAAAACCAGAAAAGCGCGCTAACAAACACCACGGCAAATCCCGGCAGTTCGCGCGGTATCTCCAAAAAAGAACGCAGGAAGCCGGTCAGCGTGTAGGTGTCGTTGAGGAAGTTGTTGAGGGTGGAATCAATGAGGTTGCCGGAAAGCCCCACCGCAAATGAAACAGCAAAGAAGAGCGCCAGATCGCGCTGCATGCCTTTGAGGCGTTGAAAGAATTGTGAGATCATGCTTCGATGTCCGCTTCGGTGAATGAGGTTTACTTTTTGCGATCCTGCTCGATGAGGATCTTGAAGCCCTCAACCGCCACGCGGATGACGGCATCGGCATCGAACTCAGCCATGTGCTTGCCGTGCTCGCTGGCGGGGGCCTCGCCCAGGTCTGCCTCGTTGATCACCAGCATCGCGCCGCCGGCCCGCTTGCGGTAAATGGAAGAAAGGATGAACAACGCCGCCGATTCCATCTCTGAGCACAGGGCGCCGCCGGCAATAAAGGCTTTCCAGCGCTCCTCAAGGCGTTCCGGCATGGGCATGCGCGTACGCTCCACCTCGCCGTAGAAAGAATCCTTGGATTGCGAAACGCCGCAGTGATGGCGCAGGCCAAGCCGTTTGGCGCCTTCACGAAGAGCCAGTACCACATCTATATCCGCCAGCGCCGGGTATTCCAGCGGCAGGTAAGCCCGGGTGGTGCCCTCATCGCGGATGGAGCCGGTGACCACCACCACATCGCCGCCATGCACGTGCGGCTGCATCGAGCCGGAAGAGCCAACGCGCACCAGCGTATCTGCGCCCACTTCGATCAGCTCCTCCACAGCGATTGCCGCCGAAGGGCAGCCAATGCCCGTGGAGACCACCGAGACTTTCTCGCCCAGCAGGGTGCCCGTCCAGGTCACGTATTCGCGGTTTTGCGCCACAAAATGCGGATTGTCAAAATACTTTGCGATCTTCTCGCAACGCCCGGGGTCGCCCGGCAGGAGCACGTAGCGCCCGATATCGCCCTCTTTTATATGAAGATGAAACGCCAAACCCTCTTCATTGCGCATAATTCGCCTCTGGGGTACAGGATGAACCTCAATTATAGCGCATATACTCAGCCAACCTGATTTTTGGCTCATGCCTTCACTTGACGATTACCTTCAAATAAGGTATATTCTTTTGCGCTGTTGAACATCTGCCCCCGTAGCGCAATTGGATAGAGCGTTTGCTTGCGGAGCAAAAGGTTGAGTATTCGAATTACTCCGGGGGCACTGCAATGAGCGGCCAAGCAACCGCTCATTTTTATTCACAAGACCAGATAATTATTTCGAGAAAAAATCATGGAAAAAGCACAAATTCTCCTTACCAACGACGACGGCATTGCCTCGCCCGGCCTATGGGCTGCGGCCAAAGCCCTTTCGGCTCTCGGTTTTGTCACCGTGGCGGCCCCGCGCGAACAACACTCCGGCGCCGGGCGCTCCGTGCCTTCCTGGTCAGATGGCGAGATCAAGCCCACCCAGTTGATGATCGGCGACCAGGAATGGACCTGTTACGCGATGGGCGGCTCACCGGCACAGTCGGTGCAGATGGGCATCTTCCACGTGCTCAAGCGCAAGCCCGATCTGGTGGTTTCCGGCATTAACTATGGCGAAAACCCCGCCACCGACATCACCCTTTCTGGCACGGTGGGCGCCGCACTGGAAGCGGCTTCTTCCGGCATCCCGGCGCTGGCAGTCTCGCTGCAGCTTGCTAATGAAGATTATTTGGGCTATTCGCGCGAAACCGATTTTTCCGCTGCGGCTTACTTTACTCAAAAGTTTGCACGCATCCTGCTGGAAAAGAAACTGCCCGCTGATGTGCATGCACTCAACCTCAATGTGCCCGGCCAGGCCACACCGCAGACCCCCTGGCGCGTGACGCGCCTTGGCGCTCACCAGTATTTTGTGCCTTACCTGCGCGAATCGCAGGAACCCGGCGGCATGGCGCGCATCGATGCCAGCCCGGCCCCTCACGCCGATGACCTGGCCAACCCGAGCACAGATGTGCATGCCCTGCGCGTGGCGCACCAGGTCTCGGTGACGCCGCTCAGCCTAGATCTCACCTCAAGGGTAAAGTTGGAAGAACTTCAGAAGTTAATGCAATAAACAAGGCCCGGATGAAAACTCCGGGCCTTTACATATGGCGATTTTGCTACGTCTACCTGCAAGGATTGGGCATGGGGGCGCCATTTTTAGAGCCACAGTTTTGCCCATCCAAACTCTTATCACTTCCATAATACCATTTGCCTCTGAACTGATTGAGGTTTTCAGGAACGCGATAGAGATAGAGATTCCATGTTCCACCCTGCTCTCTCACCAGAGTACCTGAGGCAACCATCCCATCAGCGCTTACCGTGAGATAGGCGGTAAAATCCAGGCCCCACAGGCGGAAGCTATAGGTCAGGTTATTCCCGGTTTGCACCATTTTTACAGTCGTAGAGGTTACATCTGACGATTTGTTCTCAAAAGTTCCAGAAATCCACATAGTCCAGGTGCCATTCCAGTCCGGCGCCGGGATTGGGGTGGGGGTAATGGGAGAAACCAGGCTGGCTACCGCCTGGGTATCCCCGGTCAGCGTAATGGCGTCTTCAATTACCCAGCACTCTGTTCCATCAGCCAGGCGTACCTTCCACCATTTTCCAAAGTCGGTGTTCTTCCCGATCACCGGAGCAGTAGCGCCCTGGTCCAGAACGCTCAGGTATTCAAAATTGGAGTCCGGGCCAGAGCGGCAGTTGGCATTTTTCACAGCCTGTGCGGCTACGCTGCTTGTTGGAACCGGCGTGACAGTAGCGGTTGGCTGTTCAACCACTGGGGTTGCGGTCGCTGGGGCCTCAACACTTGCCTGGGCTTGCGCGGCCATCTGCGTCTCGGCAACGAGTGTCTGCACAGCGGATTGAACTGCTAAGGTCTGCTCCACCGCGGCAGCAACATCAGGGGTCGGCTCGGCGAGTTTGCCCAAAAGCGATGAGCACCCCGACAGAACGAAAACAAGCAAAATGAAGACTGGTAACAGTTTTTTCATATTTCCTCCCACAATTTGGTTTTTGGAATAAGTTAATTATACTGGGATTATATAAATGCAACTCGTTTTTGTGGCGCCAAAACACAAATCCACCGGTACACCAGGTGAACTTCAGAACGCGCGCAAATATTGCGGCGGCACCGGCCCGCTCACCCCCAGCGCTTTGGCCGCATGCAGTGGCCAGTAAGCATCTCGCAAAAATTCACGACCTAACAAAACAATATCAGCCCGCCCATTACGGATGATCTCGTCGGCTTGCTGTGGCGCGGTGATCATCCCTACAGCCGCGGTGGCAATACCTGCACCAGCGCGTACTGCCTCGGAGACCGGCAGTTGATAACCCGGCCCAAAGGGGATTTTTACATCGGCCACATTGCCCCCGGAGGAACAATCCACCAGATCCACACCTGCGTCCTTGAGCAGGCGTGCCAGCCGCACCGAATCTTCGATGCTCCAGCCACCCCCCACCCACTCGGTGCCAGAGATGCGCACCGTGAGCGGCAGGTCATCCGGCCAGACCTGCTGCACAGCAGCCACCGTCTCCATCAAAAACCGCGCGCGGTTCTCAAAGCTGCCACCGTACTGGTCGTTACGCTGGTTGGAAAGCGGCGAAAGAAAACTTTGCAGCAGGTAACCGTGAGCTGCATGCAGTTCCAGCCACTCAAACCCGGCAGCACAGGCACGCTCGGCAGCCTGTACAAAGGAGGTTTGAACACTCTTGATCTCTTCCACGCTCAACTCATGCGGGGTCTGGTAGCCATCTGCAAACGGGATGGCGCTGGCCCCCACCGCGGCATACCACAAAGGGTCAGTTTGCTGGATGGGCTTGCCGCCATTCCAGGGGGCATCGGTGCAGGCCTTGCGCCCGGCATGCGCGATCTGAATGCCCGGTACCGCGCCTTCACCCTTGATGAAGTGCACCATGCGCTGCAATGGTTCCACGTGCGCATCAGACCAGATGCCCACGTCAAAGGGAGTAATGCGCCCGCGCGCTTCCACCGCGGTAGCCTCGGCGATCACCAGCCCGGCGCCGCCGGCAGCACGCGCCCCCAGATGCACCAGCTGCCAGTCGTTGGAAAAACCATCCACGTAGCTGTACTGGCACATGGGCGAAACACCAATGCGGTTGCGCAGGGTAACCGATTTAATCGTAAAAGGATCAAATAAAGCAGGCATCGTACCTCCGGTTTTAAAATCCCCGGCGCCTGTGCGACACCGGGGATAATTTATAAAATTTGCTTACCCGCTGTGGCGGATGTTGAGGATGTCGCCATCCTGGACGATGTATTCCTTGCCTTCCAGGCGCAGCTTGCCTTTAGCCTTGGCCTCGTTCATCCCGCCCAGCGCCATCAGGTCATCATAGGCCACTACCTCAGCGCGGATGAAGCCCTTTTGCAAGTCGGTGTGAATTTCGCCGGCGGCCTCCGGCGCAGTGGCGCCCTTGCGTACCGTCCAGGCGCGGCACTCGTCGTCCCCGGCAGTGAAGAAGGATTGCAACCCAATGAGGTCATAAGAAAAGCGGATCATGCGGTTGAGACTGGGTTCTTCAATGCCGTATTCTTCCAGGAACAGCTGCGCTTCTTCCGCGGCCAGTTGAGCGATCTCCATTTCCAGTTTGCCCTGCAGCGCCACTACTTTACTGTGCTGGTGGGGGTACTCGATCGCCGGCGGGGTCTGGCCCTCAGAGTGGTTGAGCACGATCAAAACAGGTTTACGGCTGAGGAAACCAAACCCGGAGAGCATTTTGTCCTCATGTTCGTCAATGGAAACGTCGCGCAGGGGGGTCTCCTGCGACAGCGCCTCGTGCAGGCGGGTGAAGAGCGCGACCTCGCGTTCGATGGTATCTTTATCGCGCCCGGCGCCTTTTTTGCGCTCCTCGGCCAGGCGTTCCAGCTTGCGCTCCGCAGCAATGAGGTCATTGAGGATGAACTCGCCGTCCATGGCGGCGATATCGCGCAGCGGGTCAACAGAGCCGTTGACGTGTGGCACATTGGGGTCCTCAAAGACGCGCACCACGTGGATGAAACCATCCAACTGGGTGAGTTGGTTGAGCAGCGCGCCGGAGATGCCAGCCTTGCCTGCGCTGCCATCCAGGCCGGCGATGTCCACGTAGGTCACCTTGGCGTAGATGGTCTTTTTGGGCTTGAACATTTCGGAAAGCCTGTCCACCCGCGGATCGGGCACGTCAACAACAGCTGTGTGAATTTCCATTTTGCCGGTGATACCCACCGGCTGCGTGGCGCGCGTGAGTGCGTTGAAGAGGGTGGTCTTTCCGGATTGGGGTAAACCGATGATACCTAAACGCATGGGGATTATCCTTGACCCTTAAGAAAATGTCAGATATACTCTGTTTCTGTTGCCGGAGTGGCGGAATTGGCAGACGCGCACGACTCAAAATCGTGTTCCCTCGGGAATGTGGGTTCGATTCCCACCTTCGGCACCTCGATTATAACATTTCTCCCCGCGAGCCTTCGCGGGGAGTTTTTTCTTCCGATAATTACAACTCAAAGTGCTTTGCGCAAGATCGGGCGGGTTTCGCGCAATGCCACCTGTTCAAAGCCCAGTTTGTAGAAGATGTCGGCTTTGCCGGTGTAAAGGCTGACCGGGCTGATCTTTTCAGGCGCGTCCACGGGGAAGGCTTCCAGCATCTTCACCCCTTTGCTGCGGGCATACTCCTCGGCGGCACGGATCAGCTTCTCCATCACGCCCTGGTGGCGATAGTCGCGGAAGATGTAAAAGCAGGAGATCACCCATACCGGCTGAGCGTCCACCGGCCCCAGATGTTTGGAGGTGGCCAGGCGTTTATACTGCTCGCGCGGCGCCAGTGCCACCCAGCCAGCGGGGACGCCGTCAGCATAGGCAATGATCCCTGGCTCCACGCCCTGTTGAACAAGCGTTCGCAGCAGTTCTTTGTGGCCCAGTTTGCCAGATTGGTTGAATTCTTTGTTGGTCATCAGGAACCAGGCACACCAGCAGCCGGCGCAAGCCCCATTGGGGCCAAACAATTGTTCAAAATCTGTCCAGCGCTCCGGCGTCAGCGGGTGATACTCCCAGTTTGTCACCATGATCGGTTTCTTTGGCATGTCCTCTCCTCTTTTATTCTCAGAGTTTTACAGATCGCCGCTGACAGAACCAGTATTTCGCAGAACACTGGCTCGCGCATTACTATGATACATTAATTTCCGGTGCTTTTTCCACCCCCCTTAATGATGCCGATGACCTGCTCCGGCAAAAAGTCGACGAGAGACTGTGGAAAGGTCCACCCCGATACTCCCCGTTTGCTGTTCCGAGACAGGCTGGCAAGGAGGATAGCCACCAGGTACTGGCTGGAGTCAAGGCCGGCGGATTTAGCGCACATCTCGAACCATTTATCCGGGATCATCGGCAAACCGTTAATCTCAATGGCCCATAGTTTTCCGCCGCTGAAAAGAATATCGCAGCGAGCATAATCCGTTACTCCGGCGGATTCAAATGCCCTTCTGGCAAAGGCGTTCACCGCGTTGAGAATGCTCTCATCTTGTATGGCCGTTGCGCTGGTATGGTGCCCGTCCTTATCCGCGGTAGTGATCAGGCGGTGAGGCTTGGGTTCGTTGAGTTTGACCCGCGCCGGCATCAGCAGCATGCGCTCTGCCGAACCGATCATTGCCACGGTGTATTCGCGGATGTCCTCGCTTTCAAGGTACTTCTCCACCAGCACATCTGAAAACTCCGCTGCCACCTCATCGACCTTCCGCTGAAGATCCCCGGTGGTAAAGACAATCGAGGTCTCATCCAGTCCCCGGCTGTTCCCTTCCTTGTCTGGCTTGACGATGAGCGGAAAGCCCATGCGGCTGGCAAGTGACTCCGCGCTAAACCCTGAAATACTTTCTCCCGAGACAAAAGTCCAATCCGGGGTTTGTACTTCATCCGAGCACCACTTTTCCTTTAACCTGGATTTTGAAATCACGAGGTCAAGAACCTCAGGAGTAGAGCCGATGTAGGGAATATGCCTGTCTGCAAGATAACGGTGGATGCTAATATGGTTGCCGTCCAGATCGACTGTGCACATGTGGGCGCTGTATACGATATCCGGCTTTTCCACCAACAGCAGGCTTTCCAGTTGGTCCAGGCGATACAACGCATAGCGCCGGCAGACAACACCTGCTTTTTCAACCGCAGCTGCCAGCTTCTTCATCCGCGCAACTTCGGCAGCATCTTTCTTAACCCCCGGACAGTACAAAATCAAAAGTCGCAATTTCTTCATGCTAGAGAATTCCCTCATTCACGAAAGCCATTAATTCCCCGACGCTCAAATTATCGATCCCCAGTTTCTCAATCGTGCGGCCGCGGCGCCAGTAATCGGTGCGATGCATAATGGAGGAGATGCGGATCATGGCATCCATGCCGCGCACCGAAACGCCATAGCGCTGCCCCAGGGAGGCAATCGGCACCAGACTCATCGGTACATCTTCAAAAATGTAGCGGTGGTTGAGGGTTGGCGGAGCTTTAATGCCGTAGTAGCCCGGCTGATTGTGAATGGCTTCGTGCAGGTCTTCGCCGGTGGCGTCATAGGCCAGCTTGAGCCATTCCAGCGCGGTGCGGGCGCGGATCCCCAGCGAGGAGGCCACAGTCACCCGTTCTCTATCCAGCGCTTCCAGCACCCGTGCCACAGAAGGCGTCACGCCTTCAATGTAAAACTGATAGTCGCCGTGGGTGGATTCAATCCAGCCGGAATTCAATAAAGTGAGTGCAGGGTGGAAAATGGCCCCCATATTGTTTAGCCCGGTCTGCAGCACATTCACGCCGTCAATGAACTCCGGGTAGGCCTCGTGGATTATATCCAGCACCAGGCCGGTGCGCGTGGCAGGCAAGGCCGCCAAAGGAACAGCGTCTTTGATGCGAAAGATGCGCGCTTCGGCGGGGCCGTCAGAGCGGGAAGCGTAAATGAATGTCTCTGCTTCGGAAATCGTTACGTCTGCCGTACAGTGTTCATCGCGCAGCACCTTGGAAAACTCGATTGCGCCGCAGGTTCTGCCGGGGTGCAAAACCACCACCTGGCCATTTTTGAGGTGCGGTGCACAGGCTCTGGCAATATCGGCGTGCGCCGAAGAAGGCAGTACCACCATGATCATATCCGCGTCGGTTAATGCCTCGGCCATATTTGAGGTAGCCAGCTTGAGTTCGCCCAGGCCGCGTACTCCCTCCTCGCCACTCTCAAGGTGAATCCCCTTGAGTTGCTGGATCGCGGCAATATGGTCGGGCGTGCGGTTATAAAGGGTGGTGGGAAATCCCATCAAAGCCAGATGCGCCGCCATTGCCTTGCCCCCATGACCAGCGCCGATCACGGTCATGCGCAGTTTTTTGGTCATTTTTACTCCTTTCGTCGTTTAAGCATTGCGATACGCTTTTTTTCGCTAATACGCTTTCCTGCCGCATCCACAGACACGCAAGCGCCATCGATGATCCTTGTCTGAACCTCGCCGCGGGCAAAGGGGTTATTCTTCAACTGTGGCGCATCCATAATTCCAACCGCTACGGCTTTGGCAAGAACCGCCTCGTTTGTAAAGGGGTCTTGTCCTGAACCAGCATCCAACTGGCGGATGGCCTCAAGGACTTCACGCGCCTCGGCGATGATTTCCACTTTGCGGCGGATTATCTTTGGGTCGGTTGTCATATCCGGAGCACCGCGCAGGGCATTCTCAATGGAGCGGCGCGCCATGCTGCACGCTTCGATCACGTCCTCGGCGGTGGCGGCGTGGTCAGCCTCGGTATGCCCGACTACGTGGATAATGTGCGGCTTTATCGCCATTTGCAGGTAGATACTGGCCGCAAGGTGTGCGCGCGCCGCCGGAATCTCCAGGGGGTAACTGAGCAGCCCAGTGCGGGATTGTTTCCAGATACGAAAATCTTCCGAAGCCAGTGGTGCGATCAACTCCAGCACCGCCAATATCTTGGCCAAATCCATGGCATCTGAGGTTCCCGGCGGGCTGTTGAACATGAGTTGCGCGATGTAATCTTTCACGCCGAAGGCTTTAGCGTTGTAGGCTGAAAGATACGCGGCCACCGCAAAGACCACATCGGAGGCATCACGCATCCCCCAGTGATGCGGTTCGTTTAATTCAACCGGTATCCCCCTGGCGCCGTACCAGGCCATCACCTGCTGGTGCTCGCCGATGGAACCTTCAAGGTTCCAGGGACCACGTCCATCCATCTGGTTGAACCAAAACAGTGGGATGGCACACCAGGCAATGTTGATCGTCTCGCGGTACATTTCTGCCAAGGGGATGAAGTCATCTGTGCCGGAGTAGGTGCGCAGCAAAGGATAATTGCCACAGCGGCTGGCCAGGAAGAGGGCGCGATACTCCTCGGCACTGCGCACCGGCACCCCGCCGGCGCCGCGCCGGCGCGCATCCTGGCGCTCTGGGTGGAAGAAATTTTCCTGGGCGTCCTGGTCAATCCCCAGCGAGATCACATCCAGCAGCCCCGATTCGGCGATGCGGCGGATGCCGGCCTGGGTCTGCTCCATCTCCGGCAGGCCAAAATGGTGGCGCAGGATCGGGTACGGGCTTTTCCAGTGGATGCGCTCCACCAGTGCCTGCGGGGGCAAAGCGTTCTGCCCCTGGACGGTACCCTCCCCCCTCAGGTAGGCCAGTATCTGTTCGGCGGGCTCTCCTCCCTCAAAGGACTTTTCAAAAAAGTTCATTCTGGAAGCCTTTTCCACCAGCGGCGGGGTACCGCCAAAGGCAAAACGCACGCCTGCTTCCCGCAATTCATCGGCGGCTTCGGCAAACTGCCCCAGCAGCCTTTCGCCTGTTTCAGGGGTAAGCCGGTAGGACACGCCAACAAGCGCTGCGTGGTGCTCGCGGGCAGCCGCAATCACCCGGTCGATTGGAACCGCAGGCCCCAAAAAGATCGTTTTCCAGCCTACAATTTCGGCAAGGCGCAGAAAATTCATCACCCCTGCCACGTGTACACATTCCCCCAAAGCGGCTCCAATTACAATTTTTTCCATGCGTGTCTCCTAAGGAAAGAGAGGGTCATCACCGCCCCACCACTAATAGCAATAAACCTTGAGCACTCGCTCTGGTGCGATTCTACGTTGTCAAAGGACTGACAGCGGCGCTGCGTGAATTGAGATTGGCTGTATAGTATTTACAACGACGAAAGAAGATACCGATCCGGCGGATCTGGTATCCATGTCATACGGTGATGCCTGGCAAGCCGTTTAAACATAATCACCTTGTCTACACATTGTAAACGATTTTTTGGCAAAATCCGCCTCATCAGCACCTGTACGACTGGAAAAAAGACCCTTCTCGTTGTATACTCATTAATACTAAAATTTCATGCCGAAAAGAGGGCGCCCATGAAAGCGATAGTCACCCAACAGCATTTGTCTCATGGTCTCAGCATTGTTAGCCGGGCTGTTTCTCCGCGCAGCACGTTACCGGTGCTGGCCAACGTCCTGCTCGCTACCGATGAAGGGCGCCTGCGCCTTTCTGCTACCAACCTGGAGTTGGGCATCACCTGCTGGATCCCGGCGCAGATCCAGGAGGAAGGCTCGGTTACCATCCCGGCACGCACCTTTGTTGACCTGATCGGCCAGTTTCCGCCGGATAACGTGCAGCTTTCGTTGGATGCGCGCACCCAAACCCTCAACCTGGTATGCAATTCGGCAGTACACGACATCAAGGGCATCGATGCGCAAGATTTTCCGCCGATGCCGGTTCCAGACCTGGAAGAGGGCGTGGAACTCAACCTGGTGGACTTTAAGGAAATGATCCAGCAGGTGGCTTTTGCCGCCTCGATGGACGAAGCCCGCCCCGTGCTGCAAGGTGTGAAGATGGAAGTGAGCGAAGACCTGATCACTCTGGCGGCCACCGACGGTTTCCGCATTTCGGTACGCAAGCAGCCGCTAGCCAACCCCATCAAGCAGAATTTCTCCATCATCATCCCTGCCCGCGCCATGAGCGAACTGGCGCGCGTTGCCGGCGAGAACGACAAGAGCGTGACGATGGTGGTACCGCAGGGCCGCGGCCAGGTGATCTTCCACCTCAAGGATACCGAGGTGGTTTCTCAGTTGATC
The DNA here is from genome assembly GCA_937897615.1 of uncultured Anaerolineaceae bacterium. Classification (GTDB taxonomy): domain Bacteria; phylum Chloroflexota; class Anaerolineae; order Anaerolineales; family Anaerolineaceae; genus UBA6107. Next base: position 22,389 of record CALCNO010000019.1, on the reverse strand, counting down.
GACGGCAACTTCCCGGATTTCCGCGCCATTGTGCCAAAGAGCTTTAAAACCCGCACCTTGCTCTCTACCCCGGCGTTCCTCAAGGCCTGTAAGCAGGCTGAGATCATTGCGCGCGAGGGCAATAACGTGATCCGCCTGAACATCCAACCCGGCGAGACCGACCTGGGCATGGTAGAGATCAACGCCCAGACCGAAGAGACCGGCAAAAGCGATATCCCCGTGGAAGCCACCATCGAAGGCAGTGCGCTGCTCATCGCTTTCAACGTCAAGTTCCTGCGTGAAGTGTTGGACGTGGTGAAGTCGCCCAACGTGGCCCTTGAAACCAACGCCAACAACGCACCCGGTGTGATCCGCCCGGTGGGGGACGAAAACTTCGTCCACGTCATCATGCCCATGCACCTCGGCTGATCCGCTTACGCAACTCACTCTTCCCCTCTCCAAGCGAGAGGGGAAATTGTATCCACAGGTAAAATTATTTCTAGAAATAATTAAATGGATTTCCTACCTAATTCCTCCGAACGATTGCTGAGCCTGACCCTTGCCCTGGGGCAATACCCGCTGCTGGCGCCGCGCATCCGCGTGCGCATGCGCAATGAATTATTCAAACGCGGCATCATCCAGCAAAAGGATTTTGAATCGCAGGTGCGCGAAGAAGCCATCCAGACGCAAAAAATGGAAGGTATCGAAGACCCTTACAACATGGAGGCCGCCGACCAGTGGGAGCAGCGCAAGGCCACTCTGCGTGAACAACTGACAGACCTGATCTTCAGCCGCCACCTGCCCTTTGACCTGCTGGAAGCGCTCATCGGAGAGGTGCTAAAAGAACGCGGCGTGCACAGCGAAGAAACCCACCTGGCGATCAACCCGGAGCTGGCGCCACTTGACCTGGTATTTGAGCAGGCCATGACCATTGAAAACATGTCCGAAGGCGCGCGCACCAAACAGATTGCCCGCCTGGAAGAGAGCAAGGTAGTGCTCATCCGCAACCTGATCAGCGACCAGCTGCGCTATATCAATATTGCCAAAGAGTGGCTCACCATCAGCGACCTGGCCGAAATCCGCCGCCGCAAGATCGGCGCCGGGCGCATCGGCGGCAAAGCCGCCGGCATCATCCTGGCACAACACGTCCTCAAGAATAACCCGGAGCTGAATGAGGTGCCCTGCCTGCGCATGCCGGAATCGTACTACATCGGCTCGGACGAGTTGTACACCTTTATGGCGATTAACAACCTCATCAGTTGGAACGACCAAAAATACAAGTCTGAAGAAGAGATGCGCAGCGAATATCCAAAGATCGAAGAGGAGTTCCGCAAGGGCACCTTCCCGCCGGATATCCTCGACCAACTGCAGACGATGCTGATCAAGATCGGCAACCAGCCGCTAATCGTGCGTTCCTCCAGCCTCCTTGAAGACAACTTCGGCACAGCCTTTGCCGGTAAATATGAGAGCATTTTCCTGCCCAACCAGGGCAGCCTGAGCGAGAACCTCAGCGCGCTTACCCAGGCGATTGCCCAGATCTATGCCTCCATTCTCAACCCCAATGCGCTGCTGTACCGCCGCAGCAAGGGGCTGCTGGACTATGACGAGCGCATGGCCCTGTTGATCCAATTCGTGGAGGGAGAGCGTTTTGGCGATTACCTGATGCCTCACGGCGCCGGCGTGGCTTTTAGCCGCAACCTCTACCGCTGGGCACCGCAAATCCGCGCCGAAGACGGTTTTGTGCGCCTGGTGTGGGGGCTGGGCACGCGCGCAGTGGACCGCGTGGGCAACGATTATCCGCGCCTGGTGGCCCTCAGCCACCCACTGCTGCGCCCTAGCAACGATCCGTATTCGGTGCGGCGCTATTCGCAGCAATATGTGGATGTGCTTGACCTACAAAAGAATACCTTTGCCACCATCCCGGTGCACGAGGTTCTTAGTGCCGATTACCCGCCTCTGCGCTACATCGCGCAGATAGACGAAGACGGCTACTTCGAAACCATCCGCAGCGCGCTGGTGCCGGACCCCAAAAAACTGGTGCTCACCTTTGACGAGTTGCTGCGGCGCACGCCTTTTGCCGAAAGGATCAAAACCATCCTGCGCTCACTGGAAACCGCCTATCATTCTCCGGTGGATGTTGAGTTTGCGCTCAAAGTGAACGAACGTTCACCTGGCCGGCTGGAGATCGCCCTGCTGCAATGCCGCCCGCAAAGCCGCCTGGCGGAGATGGAAGTGGAGCGCTTCCCGGCCAATTTGAGCAAAAAAGACATTCTCTTCTCCTCAGAATTCATGGTGCCGTTGGGGATGATCTCTGCGGTGGATTACATCGTCTATGTGGTGCCGGAGAAATACTTTGCGCTGCCGTCCAATGCGGAACGCGCACAACTGGCGCGCACCATCGGGAAGTTGAATGAACGCCTCAAAAACGAGAACTTTATCTGCATTGGGCCGGGCCGCTGGGGGTCTTCCAACGCCGACCTGGGGGTGCCCATCGCTTACGGCGACATTTACCACGCCAAAGCGCTGGTAGAGTTGGCCGGTGAGAATTGCGGGCTGCCGCCGGAACCCTCCCTGGGCACGCATTTCTTTCAGGACCTGCTGGAAGCGCAAATCTATCCGCTGGCGCTGCAACTGGATGATGCCAAGACTTATTTCCAGCGCCGCCTGCTGGAAGAAGCCGCCAACCATTTGCTGGAGAAGGCGCCGGACGCAGCCGCCTTTAGCGACTGCCTGCGGTTAGTCAAGGTCAGCGACCTGGCGCCGGAGAAAACCCTGCGCATTCTCATGCACGATGAAGCAGGCAAAGCGCTGGCATTCTTCTGCGCCAAATAAAAAAAGAGGCTTCCGCGATGGAAGCCTCTTGCAAAACACGCTCGTTTACTTTTGTTCTTTTTCCCCATCTTCCGGGGCCGAATCTTTGTCATCCATTTCCTCAACCTCAACAACCACTTCTACCACCTCATCATCCTCTTCGCCATCCTCAAGCGCGTCTTCTTCCAGGAATTCTTCATCCGCCTCAATTTCGGATTCTTCCTTCCAGAAGCGATAGATCAGATAGACGTTGAACGCCAGAAAAGCTGCAAAGACCGCTTCCATCAACCAGAGTTTCCAGCCGAGCATATTCAGGAAGTAAATAGTACCGATGACAAGGGTATGGTAGAGAACCGCCACAACCACCCAAATTCCCTGCTCGTAAGAAATGGCTTTCCAAATGAACATCGCCAGCACAATCTCAACCGAAAGGAAAATCAGCGACTCCGCCCCCAACACCAGGCCATAATGCCAGGGAATGTTCCAAATCTGCTGGATCTGGGTCATCATGGATTGCACGGTCGCAGAATCAACTCCCTTGGCCAGCTGAGCGCCCGGATTAAAGAATGCCGCGGCAAAAAAGTAGAGCAGCACAGTCAGGCCGGCGCCGCCGCTAAAAAAGCTCTGCGCAACCCCTGAAAAGGTTCCGCCGCCGATACCAAATCCCAGCGCAGTGGCAAAGGACTTCACCTTGCTTTTGATCAAGAGAAAACCGGCATAACGCATCAACTCCACAAAGACCGCCGAAACCGCACCGATCAAAAGCGCATACAACACCAGCGCCCAGATGCTGGTTCCCTGGAACAACTTGGAGTTTTGCAGAAGCGTCGAAATATAGCGGATGCTGAAATAAAACATCACCTGGCCAATTGCAAAAGAGAGGAAGCCGGTGAGGATCACCGCCCACCAGGTGGCTTTATATTTGCGGATGAGCACTACTGCCAGCGCAACGGGAACCCCCAGCGTCACCAGTATCGAGATCACATTGGTTGCTAAAAATGCATAATTAATCGTCATTAGTTCCCTCTTCGAACACAAAAGGATGAACGCAAAAGGTGCCCCAATGCGTTATACCCTGAGTATATGCGGGATTTCACGAATCCGCCAGACACCAATTGCGGAGATTTTACCGAGAAAAGAAAGCCGGAAAATGTTTCACATGAAACATTTTCCGGCCAGATGTTTTAGTGTTTCACGTGAAACAGTTAGATTTCCTGTTTTCTAAAGACCAGCCACGCGCCGAGAACGCTGGCGCCGATCAGTCCCAGGCTGACCCACAGGCCAACCCAATTCTCGGGGTGCGTACCCGTTCCCAACAGCGCGGCATTGGAAACCAGTTGCGCCGGGGTGTAGCGCTCCCAGCCAGGAATGGAGCCAACGATGCCGAGCAGGATCAACATGCCAAAAGACATCCCCATCGCAATGTACTGCGTTTTGGTCAGGGTGGAGAAGAATACCGTCAGGGCTGTGTACACCAGCAGATAAACCAGGATCAGGCCGTTCAGCTCGGCGTAGGCAAGCGTCGGCAGTTCTCCAAAGAGCACCCAGGTGTAGTAATAGCAGGCAAGTCCAGCCAGTACAATTGCCAGCGTGAACAAAGCTGCCTGCGCTGCCAGCTTGGCAAGCAGGAAGGTGATCCGGGGCATGGGTTTTGACAGCACCATCGCAGCAGTGCCTTTGTCGCGTTCGTTGGCCATGCTACCCATGCTGAACAACAGCGCCAGCAGGATGCCAAATTGCGTGATGTTCTTGACGTACTGGGCTACCGCATCGTTGATTGTGGGGATGGGGATCACCTGGGCAATCTGCTCGCCGCCGGGAACCAGCGTCATGATCTGCGGGACCATCTTGGCCAGCAGCGGCGATGTCATGCCGAATACCACCAGCACCACCAGGGCAATCAGCAGGCGTTTGGTGCGCGCCAGCTCCAGCCATTCTTTTTGGAAGGCAGTTGAGAATCTCATTCTTCCGCCTCCTTGTGATTGACCAGTTTCATAAACACATCCTCCAGAGAGGGCTTTACCTGCTCAAAGCGCAGGATAGGGGATTTCTCCTTTACAAGCGCAGCCAGGATGGCCTGCTGTGCCGCGGCGGTGTCCCCGGCAAGTATATGCAGGGTATCACCCTCTGCGTATACTTTTTGCACGCTTTTTAGGTCAAAAATGACCTTTTTCCAGTCATCGACCGACCTACCATAGCGGGGGTCAATTTCCAACACAAGTGCATTGCTGGCATAGCGCTCCATGAGCGCCTCTTTACGATCCTCTATCAAGCGCTTGCCATGATCGATGATTGCCACCGTATCGCATACGCGCTCCACGTCTGCCAGTATATGAGAAGACATCACTACGGTACAGCGTTGCGCCAGTGATTCGATTAGCTCGAGAACCTCTTTGCGCCCGGCAGGATCGAGGGCGCTCACCGGTTCATCCAGCAGGAGGATCTGCGGGTCGTTCACCAGTGCCTGGGCAATTCCAAGCCGTTGGCGCATCCCGCGTGAAAAACCGCCAATGCGGCGTTTTTTCACTTCCGCCAAGCCGGTGAGCGCCAGTAATTTTTCCGCAGTTTCATCCGCCTGTGCCCGGCGCATGCCAAAGATTGCTGCGGTGTAGCGCAGGTACTCGGGTGGCGTCATCCAGGGATAAAAAGCGGGTTCTTCCGGTAAATATCCTATCAGGGACGAGGGGCGCGGGGCAGCATTGACGACCTCTGCTCCGGCAATAGTGATGCTGCCGGAAGTCGGTTTTGCCAGCCCGGCAAGGATGCGCAGCGTGGTAGTCTTGCCGGCACCGTTGGGACCAAGAAAACCAAGCACCGACCCCTGCGTGACATCAAGATCGAGGCCGTTCAGCGCATGTACGCTGCCATAGGTTTTGGCCAGGCTGCGCACCTCAATTGCGTTCATTCTTCTCTCCCGGCAATGAAATACACCAGCGGGCCGATCAGGTTGAAAACGATGACTACTACGATCCATACCCACTTGGGGCCTTTGGTTTTCTCACGCCGGATAACGTCGACGAGCGCTGCTGCCATCAAAGCCAACTCCAGGATGAGCACCGGGACGAGCAGGGGAATCCATTGTTTGATAAGTTGCAGTGAGTCCATCATATCTCCTTGCTCTGGAGGGGCTACCCCCTCCAGAGTGAATCATTGATCACTTTGCGTCATCAACCGCCTGCTGCGCCATGGCGGTAAGGCCCGTCAGGCCGCCCAGGTTCATCGTGTCCACGGCGCTGGAGGGAACGATCACCAGCGCACCCTTTTGTTTGAGCCCCTCAAAGAGCATGTTCATGGCGCGCAGGTGCAGCGCGGTGGGGTTGTCCTGGTACGCCTTGGCTGCATCGGCGAAGCTGGAGGCAATCTGCATTTCGGATTCGCCAAGGATCACGCGCGCCTGGCGTTCACGCTCTGCCTGCGCCTGGCGGCTCATGGCGTCTTCCAGGTCGGTGGGGATCACCACGTCGCGGATCTCCACCGACTGCACGGTAATACCCCAGGGGGTAGTGCGCTCGTCAATGATACGTTGCAGGTCGGCATCCATTTTATTGCGCCCCACCAGAATATCCGCCAGGGTCATCTGGCCGATGACTTCGCGCAGGGCAGTCTGGCTGGCCCAGGCAATGGCATTGCGATAGTTCTCCACTTCCAGAGAGGCCTTCTCGGCGTCCCACACCAGCCAGAAGAGCACCGCATCTACATTCACCGGCACTGTATCGCGGGTGAGTGTCTTTTCGGCCGAGAAGGGGGTCACCATCACGCGCTGGTCGATCCAGGTAGCGATGGTATCCAAAATAGGGACGATCCAGAAAAGGCCGGGGCCTTTGAGGGCGCGAATTTTGCCCATACGCAGTACTACCGCCTTTTCCCACTGGCGCGCCACCTGGATGGCAAAGAAAAGAATAAAGCCAATCAACAGCAATCCGCCAAAGACAGTGAAGATGATCCACTCCTTCACATGATTTGAATCCATGATGATGGCGGATACCACGCCAGCAAGAATCAGCACGATCAGAATAAACATGGAGATGCCGTTCATGTGCTGGTCTGCCATGCTGGTTGATCTTGTAGTTGCCGCCGGCCTGAACGGGGTCAGGGCGTCGGCAGTATTGGTATTATTGGTTCTTTCGGGTTTGGGTCTCATTTTTCCTCACTTAGTTTTTTGTTAAGTTAATCAATGCTTGATTGATCTCTTCTTTGCTGTATCCCTGTCGCAGCAGGGAATGAACGGTTCGCTCCAGTTGCTCTACAACGGATTCTTGCCGTATCACTTCGGCGGCCGTACTTCCGGGGTGTTCCAGCAGGTAGGTGCCTCTGCCGCGCTGCGTAGAGATCAGCCCGGCTTCGTCCAACAGGCGGTAGGCGCGCGCGATGGTGTTAAAGTTCACGCGCAATTCAGAGGCCAGCTGCCGCACCGTGGGGAGCTGGTCGCCCGGCTTAAGCTCGCCGGTATCCAGCTGGGCTTTTACCTGCTCCACCACCTGGCTGTAGATCGGGTCGCTTGAGCCAAAATCCAGGCGTATTTGTAGTGAATTCACATTCCGGCTCCTTTCCTTGTGTTCCAAACAATTGTATCATTGTATTATTGTATCATTGTATTCTAAATATAGGTTTTGTCAAGGGTCTTCGCGGACGATTCTTTTTGGTAGAATTGGGAAAGAAAACCCATTCAAGGAGAATGTTATGTCAAAGGTCTATGATGATCTGATGGCCGCGTTTGCCGGCGAGAGCCAGGCGAACCGCAAATATTTGGCTTTTGCTAAAAAGGCTGATGAGGATGGATACCCGCAGGCAGCACGCCTCTTCCGCGCCGCTGCTGCCGCAGAAACCGTGCATGCCCTCACCCACCTGCGCACCGCCGGCGAAGTGAAAACCACCGAGGAAAACCTCAAGGCGGCGATCGAGGGTGAGCACTATGAAAGTTCGGTCATGTACCCCGAATTTCTCGAGGACGCCAAAGCCGAGGGCAACAGCAAAGCCGAGCGCAGTTTCCACTGGGCCAACGAGGCCGAAAAGGTACACGAGATGCTCTACCGCGAAGCCCTGGAAACCCTGAGCAAGCCCGGCGAGCAGTACGATTATTACATCTGCCCGGTCTGCGGCTACACCCACAAGCGCAGTGCACCGGAGAAGTGCCCCGTTTGCGGCGCACCCGGTTCCAAATTCGAAGTAGTCAAGTAAGCATCTGCCCCGGCCATCCGGGGCTTTTGTTTCGCCTGTTGATGGGACTTCGCGGGCATGGTAGAATGACGGTTGGAATAAATTAGGCACTCTTCTTATAAGTAGAGTGATTTCTGGAGGCAGTAAGATGGAACAAAAAACCGGTTCGTTTGAAGTCAAAAAGGGCCTGGCCCAGATGCTCAAAGGCGGCGTGATCATGGACGTGGTCAATGCCGACCATGCCAAGATCGCCGAAGAGGCCGGCGCCTGTGCCGTGATGGCACTGGAACGCGTCCCGGCAGACATCCGCGCCGATGGCGGCGTTGCCCGCATGAGCGACCCGGATATGATCCAAAAGATCATGGAAGCCGTTACCATCCCGGTAATGGCCAAGTGCCGCATCGGCCATTTTGTGGAGGCGCAAATCCTGGAATCTATCGGCGTCGATTACATTGATGAATCCGAAGTCCTTACCCCGGCCGACGAGGCGCATCACATCAATAAACATGATTTCAAGGTGCCCTTCGTTTGCGGCTGCCGCAACCTGGGCGAAGCCCTGCGCCGCATTGGCGAAGGCGCTGCCATGATCCGCACCAAGGGTGAAGCCGGCACCGGTGACGTGGTGGAAGCTGTGCGTCATGCCCGCGCTGTGCTGGGCGAGATCCGCCGTTTGCAGAATATGCCGGAAGAAGAAGTGATGGCCCTTGCCAAAGAGATGGGTGCGCCTTTTGAACTGGCAATGGAAGTACGCCGCCTGGGCCGCCTGCCGGTGGTCAACTTTGCCGCCGGTGGCATTGCCACCCCGGCCGATGCCGCGCTGATGATGCAACTGGGTGTGGATGGCGTTTTCGTCGGCTCCGGCATCTTCAAATCCGGCGACCCTGCCAGGCGCGCTGCCGCCATCGTCAAGGCCACCACACATTACAAAGACCCCGCTATTCTGGCAGAGGTCTCGCGCAATCTCGGCGAGGCGATGGTTGGCCGCCAGATTTCCACTATGCCCGAAGGCGACAAGATCGCCGGGCGCGGTTGGTAACCCGCTATGCAAATTGGTGTTCTCGCGCTGCAAGGAGATTTTGCCGAACACCAGGCCATGCTGCAAAGCCTGGGGGTTCAGGTAAAACAAGTGCGCCTGCCCGCCCACCTGGAAGGCCTAAACGGGCTGATCATCCCTGGCGGCGAATCTACCACCATTGGTAAACTCAGCGATGCCTTTGGCCTCACCGTAGCCCTGCGGGAGTTTGCGCAGCAGCACGCCATCTGGGGTACCTGCGCCGGGGCCATCTTCCTTTCAAAAGATGCCGGCAAAGAGCAAACGCTTCTGGGCGTGATGGATATAGTGACCGCCCGCAATGCCTTTGGCCGCCAGGTGGACAGCTTTGAGGTTGACCTGCGCGTGCCTGTGCTGGTGAACGAACATGGCGAGAACCCCTACTACCACGCGGTTTTCATCCGTGCGCCGCTCATCGTTTCCGTTGGCAAGGGAGTAGAGACACTGGCTGCGCTGGAAGATGGGCGCATCGTGGCTGCCCGCCAGGGAAAGCTGCTCGCCACTTCCTTCCACCCGGAACTCACGCAGGATAACCGTTTTCACCGTTATTTTCTGGAGTTGGCAAAATAAACGTTCGCCCGTTAGCCTGGTACGACCTTCCCACCCTGCTCCTGCGCCACCAGCAGCCCATTTGCCTGGATCACGCCCACCTGCTCACACACGGAAACCCTGCCAGCCTGAGCGCAGTGACCTCAGCGCTGTTCGATCCTGCAACGCACATCAGCGCCATCCTGGAAGCCACTTCTGAGTTTGGGCACGTCATCGGGCAGGTTAACCACCCGCCCAATTGCAAGGCGGCCAGGTTTTCTTATCTTCTGGCGGATGGCCCCCTGCCCGGCGAAGGGCTTGCGGCCGTGGTTGATTTTCTCAGTTACCATGCCGGGGAAACTCAGGCCGTCAATCTGCTGGCAGAAGTGGAAGAGAATTCGCCAACATTTGAAATTTTGCGCCGCTGCGGGTTCAGTGCTTACGGGATCGCCTCCATCTGGCAACTGCCGGCAATAACAGAACCCCAGCCTGCGATGTGGAAACAACCTTTGCCCACTGATGAAATAAAGATGCGCACGCTCTATCAAAATGTGACGCCACCCCTGGAACAGGCCGCCGAGCCCTATCAACTCAATGGCGGCAGTTACCTGGCTTATCGCCACAATGACGAAATCGCTGCCTGGGTACGGGTTCACTCCGGGCCGCTTGGCACCTATCTTGTCCCGGTGGTCAACCCGCTTGCCAGTGAACCGCTATCCCTGCTGCAAGGACTGGCCGGCTGCGGCAAAAACGCCAATCGCCCGCTTTACCTGCAGGTGCGCTCCCATCAGTCATGGTTGAACACGGCGCTGGAAGAGATGGGGGCGCGCGCCTCAGCAGCCTACGTGCTGATGACCAAGCATCTGGCCGCCAGCCAAAAAGTTGGCGTAGAAAGCAGAGTAAGGCAGGGCGCAGAAGCCCGCCAGGCAAAGCCCACCGTTCCCATCCTGCACAACCTGGCGTCTGACACGCCACCAACGGAAACCAAAAACGGACTAAAATAACCTTATGACACAAAAAAGAATTACAGATGACCTGCATGCACTCATGGCCGTTCTGCCTGCGCGCATCGTAGATGCAGTGAAGATCGCCAACAATAGTGAGAATCTGCTGGAGATCATCCTTGACCTGGGGCGTCTCCCCATGGCCAGGTTTGTTGACCGCGAACTGGAATTAAGCAAAGAAGAAGTCGTCCGTGCAGACATTGAGCATGTGGTCTCGCGCATCGGTGAATTTGATGCCGACAACCGCGCCGGCCTGGAGCGCACCCTGCACCGCATCTCTGCCATCCGCAACCGCCATAACGACATCGTTGGCCTCACCTGCCGCGTGGGCCGCGCTGTTTACGGCACCATTGATATCATTCAAGATCTGGTAGAGTCCGGCAAGAGCATCCTGTTGCTGGGCAAACCGGGCATTGGCAAGACCACCATGCTGCGCGAGGCCGCGCGCACTTTGGCCGAGACCAAGCGCGTGATCATCGTAGATACCTCCAACGAGATCGGCGGTGATGGCGATGTGCCACACCCGGCAGTAGGCAAGGCGCGCCGCATGCAGGTGGCTACCCCCTCGCTGCAGCACGAGGTGATGATCGAGGCAGTGGAAAACCACAACCCCGAGGTCATCGTGATTGACGAGATCGGACGCGAGTTGGAAGCCCTGGCCGCCCGCACCATCGCCGAACGCGGTGTACAACTGGTGGCTACCGCCCACGGGCGCACCCTGGAAAACCTGCTGCTTAACCCCACCCTCTCAGACCTGATCGGCGGCATTGAATCGGTAACGCTATCTGATGAAGAAGCGCGCCGGCGCGGCACACAAAAGACCGTGCTGGAACGCCGTTCCCCGCCCACATTTGACGTGCTGGTGGAGCTGCAGGAGCGTGACCGCCTGGCCGTCCATCCCGACGTAGCCGAGGTGGTGGATACGCTTGTGCGCGGTTACCCGGTGACCCCTGAGATCCGCTGGCGTGACGCCAAGGATGAAATCCACATTGAAAAACCAGCCAGGCCCGCGCGAACGCGCAGCATGGCTCAGGGCACGCGCCGTACTTACACAAACGGCAGCGAGCCTTCGGCTACTTCGCCACAAATGCATGTGCCCAACCGCCAGCGCTCTGAGGTAACGCTGGAATCCTTTAGCGACCTTGCGATCCCCCCTGCGAACTCTTACCCTGCCCGCGCCAATGGAAAGACCGTGCGCATTTATGCTTATGGCGTGGCGCGCAACCGTTTGCAGCAAGCCGCCCACCGCCTGGGCGTGCCGGTGCTCATCGCGCGCGACATCCATGACGCCGACCTGATGATGACGCTGCGCGCTTATTACCGCTCGCGCCAGCAGCCCATTCTGGATGCCGAGAATCGCGGCGTTCCCATCTTTGTTCTGCGCGCCAACACCATCAATCAGATCGAGCAATCGCTGGCGGAAATGTTCAACTTGTCACTGGATACTGCCGCGGCTGATTATGATGAGGTCACCCAGCAAACCGAATCTGCCATCCAGGCAGTTTTGAACGGCCAGCGCTGGGTGGACCTGCCGCCTGCCTCTTCCACCGTGCGGCGCATCCAGCACGAAATGGCGCGCCAGGCTCAACTGGTTTCTCATTCTTACGGCAAGGACCCCAACCGCCGCGTGCGCATCTTCCGCGAGTAAAACAGGAGCAGTCATGTTCATCACCCTCGAAGGGCCTGAAGGCAGCGGAAAGTCGATGCAGATTTGCGACCTGGCAGAATTCCTGCGCCAGCAGGGATACCAGGTGCTGACCACCCGCGAGCCGGGGGGAACCTTTATCGGCGACCAGATCCGCGAAGTCATCATGCGCATGGACAATACGATGATGAACCCGCGCACCGAGATTCTGCTCTTTTGCGCTGCCCGCGCCCAAATCGTGGCGGAAGTCATCCGCCCCAGTTTGGAAAAAGGCCTGGTGGTGATCAGCGACCGCTACGCCGATTCCACCCTGGCATACCAGGGCTACGGCCACGGGCTGGACCTGGACATCCTCAGGCAAATTCTGCATTTTGCCACCGGCGGCCTCCAACCAGATCTGACCCTGCTCCTGGACGTGGATGTGGAAGAAGGCTTGAGCCGGCGGCGTATTGGCGGCGGAGAGTGGAACCGTCTCGATGCGCAGCAACTGGCCTTTCATCAGCGCGTCCGCCAGGGGTACTTAAAAATGGCCGCAGAAGAACCTGAGCGCTGGCGTATCATTAACGCGCGGCAAAAACCTGACCGGGTTCAGGTAGATATTCAGACGGCCATCAAAGAGAAATTCAAAAAATGAGGCCGCTTTAACCTTATTTCATTCCCTGCTCACATGGAAATAAAAATGAAAAACTATTACAGAATTCTTGACCTTCAGCCCGGCGCCAGCACTGACCAGATTAAAAAACAATACAAACAGATGCTGCGCACCTGGGACACAAAGAACTTTACCGACGCCGAGGAAAAACGCCTGGCCGAAGAAAAAACCTTACTGATTAACGAGGCCTACGAGACGCTGTCTGACCCAATCCGTCGTGAGGCATACGATCAAACGCTCGGGGCGGCCAAAGACAAAGACGGTTCTGCTGGCAGCGATAAATCCGACGAAACGGCAATCTCAGCAAACCCCCAGCCTGTACCCGGCAAAACCAGCGCCGGGCACGCCACTGCCGTCATTGTGATTTTGTCAGTTGTGCTGCTGGCGCTGGTCGCCTACATCCTGGTAAGCAAGCTCCTTCCGCCCGGTAAAACGGATGCGGGCCTGCTGCTTACCGTTGCCCCTACTGCCACAGCGGAACTTGAGGCGACGCAGCTAACAGAGGCTACTGCCACCCCGGCAGCTACCACTGTGCCCACAGTAGCATTTACGGCCAGTGACCCGGCCACTTGCAAAGTGGTGCAGGTGCTGCCGGAAGTATCGGCCACGACCGAGGCGCTGTATCCTTCCGTGAACGACACAGACTGGACAATTGGCCCAAAAGACGCCGGCATTATCATCTATGAGTACAGTGATTTTCAATGCCCATATTGCGCGAAGGCCGCCCCCAGCCTGAAGGAATTACAGGCTGCCTATCCGCGTGATATTCTGATCGTTTTTCGCCACTTCCCGCTTTCCAGCATCCATCCCAACGCCATCCTTGCAGCCCAGGCCGCCGAAGCCGCCGGGGCGCAAAGTAAATTCTGGCAGATGCACGACCTGCTCTTTGATAAACAATCTGAGTGGTCCAGCCTTTCCACAGAGGACTTCAAGACCTGGCTGAAAGACGCCGCCAAGTCGATTAATTTGAACTCCAATCAATTCATGGTCGATCTGGAATCGCAGGCCATCGTTCAAAAGATCGCCACCGCTGAAACCGACGCCCTGGCCGCCGGGCTGAACAGCACCCCCACACTGCTCTTCAATAAGATCCGCTACCAGGGGCGCACCGACGTGGAATCGCTGACAAGCATTGTCAAATACTTCCTGCTGCCGCAAAAGAGTTACACCACCTGCCCCGAAATGGCCATTGACCCCAACAAGACCTACACCGCCACCATCAAAACCGAGAAGGGTGACGTGGTGCTGGAGCTTTACCCCAAGCAGGCACCCTGGGCGGTGAACAGCTTTGTCTTTTTGGCGCGCAACAAGTGGTTTGACGGCTCGGCCTTTTTCCGCGTGATTCCCGGTTTTGTTGCCCAGGCAGGCGATCCCTCCAACTCCAGCTTTGGCGGCCCCGGCTATGAATTCACCAACGAGGTTACCCCCGAACTGCGTTTTGACAAGGCCGGCGTACTGGGCATGGCCAACAGCGGCAACAACGACAACGGTTCTCAGTTCTTTATCACCTACACCGCGCTGCCCGACCTGGACGGCAAATACACCGTCTTCGGGCAAGTGATCGAGGGCATGGATGTGCTTTCGTCTCTGCGCCCGCGCAACCCTTCGTCCGACCAGATTCTGATCACCCCGGATACGATCATTTCCATCACCATCGAGGAAAAGTAAGTGGAAGCCCCTGCGCGCACCAGCAACGCCCCCAGCATTCTGCAACTGGTGCTGGGAATTTTAAGCCTGGGACTGGCATTATTGAGCACCCTGGGCCTGGCGCTCCTGGCAGCCGCCAGCCAGCAGATGGACGGCAGCATGGTCAGAACCGTCCGCTACACCGCCTGGATAAGCTTGATGCTGGCTGCCCTCACCGTTCCCTCTATTGTTTTTGCCATCCGCCGCCTTTCGCACCGGGAAGAAAAAACGCAAACCGCGCCAACTTTCCTCATCGCATCCCTGCTAATGATTAGCCTCATTCCGCTTGGCTGGCTGGCGACCCGCCCGGCATTTGAGCAGATTCCAGCCGCCCTATGGGCGTGCTTCAACCTGCTCTTTGTTGCTGTGCCCGCCTGGTGGTTCATTGAACTGGGCAACCTGGGGCTACTGCGTTTCTCCCGCCAGCGAAAGTGGGGACTGCTCAATTTTTCGGTATTTGTGTCCATGCCTGTTAGTATCCTGGTGGAGGTCATTGGGCTGCTCATTGGGGCTGCACTGCTCATCGCCTGGCTCTTGCAGGATCCGCGTTACGCCGCGCTGGCAAACCAGGCGCAAAATCTGATGTACGTCAATCCTGAATCATTTCCTCTGATCCTGGATCAGTTGCAGCCGCTGATGCAAAATCCCGGCGTGATCGCCGCTGCTATGGTAGCCATCGCCGTGGCGGTGCCCCTTATCGAGGAATTATTAAAGCCCCTGGCGTTATGGTTCTTCGTTAAGAAGCACTGGTCGCCGCGCGAAGGTTTTATTGCCGGGCTGTTGTGCGGTGCCGCCTTTGCTGTGGTAGAAAGCCTTACGGCATTGGCCTCATCCGGGACTTCTTCAATGGCGCTGGTAGTAGCACGGTCTGGTACTGGCCTGCTGCACATTACCACTGCCGGCCTTTTCGGCTGGGCATTGACCAGTTCCTGGCACGATGGCAAAGCCTTGCGCGCAGGGGGTGTTTATCTGTTGAATGTGCTCATGCACGGCATGTGGAATTTTCTGGCAGTCAGCACGGGCATTGGCGCCCTTGCAGGAGAAAGCTCGCCAGCATTCTTTGCCAGTCTGGCCCCAATCGCTCCCTGGATCATGGGTGGATTGGTGCTGCTCTTCCTTGCGTTGATTGTCCTCATGAACCGGCATCTCAAGCTTACAGACACCGCCGCGCTCCCTCCGCAGTTGCCGCCGCCTCTTGAGCAGGTCATTGACAGCTGGAATCATTTATAATCATTCTTCTCGTGGCAAACAATGTATTTTTGCCACAAATTACTCAAAACATTGGAATCGAGACAAAATATGGATACAACTGAGAATCAAAACAACGCCGCAAGCCAGGAGCTAAAACCGACTCCAAAATCCGGGGGCGTGCTGGATTTCTTCATCCGCCTTATCAAAGGTATTTTGATCGGCATTGGCGCCATCACCCCCGGCCTTTCCGGCGGCGTTTTGATGGTCGTCTTTGGCATTTACGAGCCGCTTTTGCGCTTCCTGGCCAACATCCGCCACAAGTTCCTGGTCAACCTGCGCTTTTTCCTGCCAGTCGGCATTGGCGGGATACTCGGGATTGTTGGGTTCTCGGCTGTGGTGGACTATGCCTTTACGCACTTTGCTAGCCAGTTCACCTGGCTCTTCATCGGTTTTATTGCGGGCACTTTTCCATCCCTTCTTAAGACCTCCGGCAAAGAGGGACGCAAGGCAGGCCACTGGGTGCTGCTGGCGATCATGGCAGTGGGCACTTACTTCCTCATGAACTGGCTGGAGACCATCCGCAGTGTTACTGTGGCGCCTAACTTTCTGGTGTGGGTGATGAGCGGCGCGCTCACCGGCCTGGGTCTCGTCGTCCCCGGTATGAGCCCCTCCAACTTCCTTATCTACATGGGCCTGTATCAGCCAATGGCCAGCGGCATCAAATCGCTGGATTTCATGGTGATCATCCCGCTTATCATCGGAGTAGTTCTGGTGGTGGCTTTACTCGCCAAGCTGATCAACTGGCTCTTCAAGCGCTTTTACGCTTTTATGTATCACTTCATCCTGGGTATTGTGGTGGGTTCAACAGCCGCCATTATCCCGTCGGGTGTCAGCGGCTGGACTATTGCCGTATGCGCCGCCCTGTTCCTTGTGGGAGGGGCTGCCTCCTACTGGCTTTCCGTTGTTGATGAGCGCCACCCGCATGAATCCTTATTCTAAGAATGGTGTTGTAGCCTTTGCTTTGTGATTTGAGCAGAGGACGGGTTGCAAACCCTGGCATTGTGGATTTAAGATTAAAAACGTATCCTTCAGGGGAAGGTGGTCAATGAAACGGGAATTAACTGAAATTCAAAAGGAAGAAAGAGCCCATAAGTTTCGCCGGCTAATCAGCTATCTTATGCGCCGCTTGACCCGCATCGAATTCAAAGGAGAACAAAACATTCCCCTTTCCGGCGGCGTGCTGCTTGCCACCAATCACATGAGCCGCATGGATATCCCGGCGCTCTTTATCACACCCAACCGCCCGGATATGACCGCCCTGGTGACCACCAAGTATCTCAAACACCCTTTCATCCGCTGGTTCATCGTCACTGCAAACGGCATCTGGCTGGACCGCGACACGGCAGATTTTGGTGCCTTCCGCAAAGCGGTGGAAGCCCTCAAGGCCGGCAAAGCTGTTGGTATTGCCCCTGAGGGCACACGCAGTGTTACCGCCACCATGCTGGAGGGAAAACCAGGGACGGCCATGCTGGCCATTCGCGCCGGCGTACCCATCGTCCCGGTAGCCATCACCGGCACCGAGGATTCTGTGGGGAAGTTGCTGCACTTCAAACGCCCGTACATTCGCGTTGAGTACGGCCCCGCCATTCCCGCGCTGGTCATTGACCGCGGCGATCGCAGCGGGCAGTTGGACAAACTGACCACCGAGATCATGTGCCGCATTGCCCTGATGATGCCGGAAAAGTATCACGGTTTTTACACCAACCACCCACGCTTGAAAGAGTTGCAAGCCGCACAATCTGCGAAAAAGTCCAAATAGCAGGAAACAATGCCCGGGGATACGCAGGCGCAATGGGCTGGGAATTGCGATCACCTTTGCCCTCACCCTGCTGGCATGGCTGCCCTTCCACATGGATTTACCCACCGCCTGGGCTTACCTGCAGGGAATGTTCGCCTGGCAGCGCCCGGATTTCTTCCTTTTCAAGCGTTATATCACCGGTAACGCCGATTGGCTCTCCTGGAGTCCGCTTAACCTGCCCAACCCCATCCTGATGCTGCTGCTGGCGCTGGCGCTAGGCTTTGACCTGCTGCTGCGTGCCCGCTCCGGTGAGAAGGAATTATGGGATCTGCCACGCTGGCTTCAGGTATTACTGGAAGTGGCGCTGTTGATCAGTGTGCTTTCCTCGCTTTTTGTTGAGAACACCGCGCCATTTGTTTACCAGGCGTTTTAATCCTATACTTGTAAAAGTGAGGCAACGATGATGCAAACCGGTTTCTGGTGGATTCTGGGTATAGGGGCTATTTTTGGAGTACTCCATTCCACGCTGGCTTCCTCGCGGGTCAAAAGCTGGGCTGCGCATACTTTGGGTGAATGGGCGAAAAAATATTACCGCCTGGGTTACGTGGTCTTTGCCGGCATTTCCAGCCTGGCGTACTTTTCTACTTATTTTCTGTTCCCCGATAAAACGCTGTACCGCGCGCCGGCACCGTGGCTGTACGTGATGCTCTTCCTTCAAGCACTAGCCGCTATTGGTTTTATGATCGCACTCTTTCAAACCAGCCTGCTGCACTTCAGCGGACTGGCGACTTTACTGGGCACTCCATCCACCGAGGAACATCTAAGAACAAACGGCCTTTACCGCTACACGCGCCACCCGCTCTATTTATTTGCGTTGATCATGCTCTGGCTGCTGCCATATATGAGCTGGAACTTGCTGGCGTTGGCGCTCGGCGTCACGCTTTACACGCTGATTGGCTCATTGCTAGAGGAGCGCCGCCTGTTTGCTCAGTTCGGGCAGGAATACGCCGAGTACCGCCGCCACACTCCCTGGTTAATCCCCAATCCTTTCAAGTGCAGGTGATCTTTGCCTCTGCTGTGGCTCTCGCTCGCTTACCTCGCCGGTATCCTTCTTGGAAAATACACCTCCCTACCGTGGGTAGCCTGGGCAGCCGCCGCAGGTCTTTTTATCCTCCTCGCTCTATTTGAGCACCTCCTGCGCGCCCGCTTTGCTTTTTGGCAACGCTTACGCAACTGGGTGCCTATCCCTGCCGGGGTAGTATTCGTGTTTGTCGTACTGGGCGCCGGTCGCTACCTGATGAGCACCCCGCCACCAACCAGCGCCGACCTGGCCTGGTACAACGACCAGGGGGAGTTCACCCTTGTTGGCAGTGTTACCGCGCCCCCGGATGTGCGCAGCGATCAGGTTCGCTATGAGATCAGTTTTTCTGAGCTTACCAACCCAAACGAGCCGGATTACGCCCTCTCAACGCAGACGATCAAAGGCAAAGCTCTGGTGACCATGCCGCGCTGGCAGCAATGGCAGTATGGCGACCGCCTGCTTTTCATCGGCAAACCGGTCACACCGGCAGAGTTCCCGGATTTTTCGTACAAAGAATATCTCGCGCGCCAGGGAATCCACACCGTCATCTACTACCCCATTGATGTGCAGAAAGTGGGTGAGGCGCCTGGCAGTGGTTTTCGCCGCTGGCTGGTTTCCGTTCGAGAAAGCGCCCGCAAAGTGATCCTGCAGTTAATCCCACAGCCGGAATCCGGGCTACTGGAGGGAATTCTGCTGGGGATGGAAAACGACCTGCCAGCCTCTCTGAAGCAGGCTTATCAGGATACCGGCACCTCGCATATCATTGCCATATCCGGGTTCAACATGACCCTACTGGCTACCCTGCTGATCCGCACCTTTTCCCGCCTGCTGCGGCGTTTCTGGGGAGTGCTGGCTGCAATTCTGGCAATCGTAGTCTATACGCTTTTTGTGGATGGCTCAGCCGCGGTGGTACGCGCAGCCCTTATGGCCTCCACAGCCGCCATTGCCCATTTGTTCGGGCGGCGCCAGGCTGGCTTGCACGCCCTCGTGCTCACTGCCGCGCTGCTGTGCCTGTTCAACCCTCTGCTGCCCTGGGATGTGAGTTTTCAACTCTCATTCATGGCGGTGTTTGGCCTGGTGGTCTTTGGGCAGCCGCTACAGAGCAGCTTTACCTCGCTGATGGCAAGATGGTTCGGGGAAGAAAAAGCCGCACGCTTCTCTTCGCCGCTGAGTGAGTACCTGCTGGTTACCCTGGCGGCGCAACTGACCACGCTGCCAGTGATCGCGCTGCAATTCAAACGCATCTCAGTAGTGTCACTGCTTGCCAACCCGCTCATCCTGCCGGTGCAGCCGGCAATTCTGGAAGCCGGGATGGTTACTCTGGCTGTCGGTGCGGTATCCCCACTTTTTGGCAAAGTTTGTGCCATGTTCACCTGGCCGCTTTTGGCTTACACCAATTTTGTTGTTACGTCTTTCGCAAAAATAATAGGAGCTGCCTTGACGATCCATCCAACCGCCGCTTTCTGGATATTACTGGCGTTTCTCCTGATCCTGCTGGTGTTTCTTGCGCGTAATTTTTTCAAGAAACAATTTGGCAGCCATCTTACCATTTGGTTGCTCCTGCTGCTGGCTGCCGGGAGCTTTTCTGCCTGGTCGCTCTACGCTCACCGCCCGGACGGTAAACTGCACCTTCACGTAATGAAGACCGGCGAAACTTCGACCCTTTTCATCGTAACCCCCGGCGGGAATAATTTTCTTCTCGACCTTGATGGAGAACCCGGTGAGAGCAGCAGCGCGCTTACGCCGCTCCTTTCTCCCTGGCAGTACCGTCTGGATGCTCTTGTACTCACCCATCCCCTGAACGAAACCGACCTTGCCGACCTGAATGAAATGCTGCCAGTGCGCAGCGTGATTGCTACCGCAGCCATTCTGCGCCCTTCGGCAGACGCTTATCCTTTTCAGGTGCCGGAAGATACTGCCTTGAGCATTATTAATGATGCGGCACCGCTAGAGATCGAACCCGGCCTCACCCTTATTGTGATCGGCGAGGAAAGCGGAAAATCGGCTTATGCTCTGCAATATGGCGAGAATACGATTCTGATCCCGGGTGGTGTGGATTACGCATTGTTGAAACAAGCCCACCCCGAGTTGCTGCAGGCGCCAGATGTGCTTGTGCTGACCCCGGAGGATGTGGCTTACATTCCGCCGCGCCTGTGGGCAGAATTGCAGCCCGGCACGCTCGTGTGGAACAGCGTGGACGCATCACCCTATAGTGGTGCCCTAATCCCCGCTGAAGGAGCCACAACCCATGTCGCCCTGGATGGCATTCAAAATTAATCTTTCCATTTTCGTTCGCACTACTTGTTCACCTTATTCCTGTATGGCAAATCCTTCTTGCATATCTCCGGGGTTTAACAAATACAGGCGGTGGTCAAAATCATTCAGGCGCGTACACGGCAGTGGCTCATCCCAACAGGCTTCTTTGCTCAGATCATTTGCTGTGTACACCTTTAAGCCACTGGTCGTGATTTGAAAAGGTGCGTCGCCTCCAGATACTTGTTGAGCAGCAATTGCGTTTTCGGATGGAGGAACTACTAGCATTTGTTTGTTCATTTCGAGCACCAGTGGGGGGCGAAGCCAAATGATCATTCCAATCAATATGAGCCCTGCAAGTAACCTGGGCGAAAGTTTGGTAAGACCATTAAGCAATTGCTGGTAGAAAATCAACAAAGGGGCAATCGCCAGCAGCCAGAAAATTGCCCCCAGAAAACGGAAGTCTGGCGCACTGAGAAACCAGTAGAGAAGCCCGGCGACCGCAATTCCAAACAAGACAACTGGTCCTTTCCACTCGAGCGGGCGTTTTCTTTGGCGAAGTTTAAGGAACGCCATCAGTACCATCAAAACCATTATTGCCAGCGCCCCAGCCTTCACCTCAAACGGAATATGCCCGCTCCAAACACGTGCCCATTCAAACAGGGGCAAGTCTGGTTTTGCACTGCTTCGATACAAGGCCCAATGGCGAATTGTTGGCGCGATGGGGTCCACCATACTCTTTGGAATCTTCCACGGAACATCGAAGGAAATAAGTGAGGAAGGATAGAGCAAATAACCGCTGAGAATTACAGAGCGCAACATCCACCCCGCTGCCAGCAAGATAACCGCTCCTGCAGAAAATGGAACAAACGGCGCCTTGAGGTCAAGAACTTTTCTCTTTCGTAATAAAAGAAACAACACTACAAGAACACTTGTTGCAGCAAATACCACAGCACTGAGTTTCACAGTTACAGAAAGAGCAGCGATTATTACAATGCGGATACCCACGCGCACAAGACTGCCGGGATCGTTATCAACTGTGGAAAATACTGAAATCAACTCTCCCGCAAGGGCCGCTTGCAAGGCAAATACCGCCACGTCCGGCGAGTAACCGGTAAAGTAAGCAGTTGCAATGTAGTACAGAACACAAGGAAAGAGCAAAGCCTGAAAAACATCCCCAAGCCGCCCCTGTCCTTCCTTCAGAAAAAGCCGCACCAGGGAATAAAGCGCCCGCAACGCTACGACAAAACACAACAGCGAGGACGTGATGTAATAAGCATATCCATAAAACGGTCCGGAATTGATCAGGGCAACCAAAAGAAATGATGAATTGTTAAATGCGAACCGGTGATGGAGGTTTCCCAGTCCTGGAATAATTGCGTAGTTTTCAATCCACTTAACCATTTGCAGATGATAAAGACCGTGGTCAAAATGCACTTGTCCCCATATCGATTGAATGGAAAAGATCGCCAGAGTCAGGGCCGACGCAAACGCCATCATTAACCACTTGCCAATCGACACCCCGCCGAGCCATCCCCGCACCAGGCGCCAGT
>CALCNO010000018.1 GCA_937897615.1 uncultured Anaerolineaceae bacterium | reverse complement strand
GTGTGGGCGGTATAGGACTCGAACCTACGACCTTTGCGATGTCAACGCAACGCTCTAACCAACTGAGCTAACCGCCCGAAGAAACCGTATTATAACGGTGATTTTAAGGTTTGGCAAGATTGCTTGCAACGCACACGGGGTAAGAAAAAAAGAGCACCCGCAAGGGTGCTCTTTTTAGTGGATTATTTCTTTAGCAGCGTGGAAAGGACCTTTTCTTTTTCCAGTTTCTTGGTGCAGAAGAACCAGTCGTAGCATTTCATCTCGTCCTTGGATTCCATGCGGGCTTTGGCTACGCCGCAGGAACCGGCAGTGGGGACAATCACGTCGTCACCGGGCTGCCAGTCGGCCGGGGTAGCCACAGAGAATGCGTCTGCTGTCTGCATGGCGATCAGAGCGCGGTACAGTTCGTCAAAATTGCGGCCAAGGCTAAGCGGGTAGTAGATGATTGCGCGGATGATTCCCTTGGGGTCAATGAAAAACACTGCCCGCACGGCTTTGGTGGAGCTTTCACCCGGCTGGATCATGCCGTATTTCTTCGCTACGCTCATGGTGATGTCCTCAATGAGCGGGAAGGTCACTTCTACGTTCTTCATTTTCTTGTAGGTGATCTTTTCTTTGATCGTGCGCAGCCATGCGATATGGCTGTACAAGCCATCCACCGATAGTCCTACCAGTTTGCAGTTGGCCTGGTTGAACTTGGCTTCCTGCGTGGCAAAGGTCATGAATTCAGAGGTGCAGACGGGTGTGAAGTCGGCTGGGTGGCTGAAAAGGATTACCCACGAACCCTGGTAATCTGCGGGGAAGTTGATCTCGCCCTGCGTGGTAACAGCCTTGAACTCGGGGGCCTTATCGCCAATTCTTGGCATCGGTACGATTGTGGTATTTTCTTCCATCATTTTCTCCTTATTTTTCTAAATTTGTAAGGCATGACTTGCAGCAGCCATAATACACAATTCTTGCTCCGGATATTTTGAAACCGCTTGCGTTAACACTCTCTGTGGCGGCATTGGCAAAGATATCCAGGGGGTAGTCATAGATTTGGTGGCAGCGCACGCAGATGAGATTGATGTGTGGAGACAGTTGGCCATCGTAGTGAACTTCGCCATCAAAGGCTGCGCCAAGATCGTAGGCCAGTCCATTGGTTACCAGAACCTCCAGGGTGTTGTAAACGGTTGCCAGCGAGAGTGTTGGGTACTGTTTTTTTAAGCTGTCGTGGATTTGCCGGGCGGTGGGGTGGTGAAAACTGCTCTGCACAAAATCCAGGATTGCCCTGCGTGGGGTGGTCACTCTCATCCCGGCTGTGTGTAATGCGTTTTCAAAAGCAATTGTTGAATTCATTTTATTTAGAATGATTATAAATAAAAACCTACCAAAAGTCAAGAAAATGCTTGTTGCATATTGCGCAACTATGTTGTACAATAAACAACATGAGTGAAATCCAATCGTTAGCACGCGGGTTGATTATTTTGCAGCTGTTAGCGGATTCTTCCACCGGGATTACGATTACCGATCTGGCGGAGAGCCTGGGGGTGGATAAGGCAACGGCTTCACGCCTGGTTTCTACCCTTGGCGGATTCGGTTACGCGGAACGTGATGAGGAAACGCGGCGGTATTTTTTGGGTCCGCAGGTGGTTGCGCTCAGCCGCAAGGCGCTCAGCCGCATGCCATTACGAGACACCGCTAAGCCTTTCTTAACTGAACTGATGCAGAAGACCGGTGAGTGTGCGCATCTGGCAATCCACGCCAACGGCAAGGCGCTTTACATTGACCAGGTGGAGTCGCCGGCTACCCTGCGCGTGAACGCCCAGGTGGGCACAATGAATCCGCTGCATTGCACTGCGCTGGGAAAAGTGCTGCTGGCATACGGAGCCGCTGGCTTGCCGGGCAGTCTCGAATCATACACTTCAAGAACAATCACTGACTATGCCAAACTGGCAATTAACCTTGAGGAGATTCGCCAAAACGGTTACGCCGTGGATGACGAAGAGTTCGACACGGGGGTGCGCTGCATCGCTGTTCCGGTCTTTGATTTTCGCGGCAAGGCGATTGGGGCCATCGGCATCTCGGGCCCGTCCCTGCGCATCTCCAGCGATAAGTTGGCTGAACTGAAGGACATCGTGTTGGCGGCTGGCAAACAGCTTACCGAGCGCATGGTGTTTGTCAAATAACGGCAGAGGTGATTATGGGCGGGGCGCAGAAACCATCACTAACGGGAATGACGCAGGCACGCGTGAAAAATGCCAGAGATTTGGCCGCTGGTTCTCTTCCTGAAGTAATCAGCCTTACCCTCTCGGAAGCGCTTGTCATCGGCCTGTTGCGCCTGGGCGTGAAAAAGTTTTTCACTGTGCTGGGGCACGGCTCAACGGAAATCGGCGAAGTGCTGCGCATTTACCAGCAGCAGGGCTTGCTGGAGGCGTTTGGCGTGCGTTCCGAGATTGAGGCATCGCATGCTGCTGCCGCATTGCGCTGGGTGACCGGCGAAAAGGCCGCGGTGGTGACTTCGATTGGCCCCGGCGCACTTCAGGCGCTGGCGGCTTCGCTTGTGCCTGCTTCAGATGGCATTGGTGTTTGGTACTTGCTGGGGGATGAAACCAGCGAGGATGAGGGATACAACATGCAACAGATCCCCCGGCCACAGCAATCCCTCTTTTTGCAGCTCTTCAGCCAGGTGGGGCAGGCATACTCTCTGCACACCCCGCAAAGCTTGCCTACAGCCCTACGGCGCGGTGCTGCTACTGTTGATCATCCTTATCGCCCGGGGCCGTTCTTCCTGCTGATGCCGATGAATACGCAGGCTTGCTGGTTTTCATCGTTCAATCTGCGCGAGCTGCCTTCTGCGCAGCCGCTGGAACTTTCTGCAGCCACCGGCGATTATGCCCTGGCCGCCAGTTGGATCGCGGCTGCCCAAAAGATTGTTGTTAAAGCGGGTGGGGGAGCGCGCCTGTTCGGAAAAGAAATTCTGCCGCTGCTGGAAAAGACAGGCGCAGCATTTGTGCACACCCCCATTGCAACGGGGTGTATCCCGTACGCGCATCCACAGAATATGGGCGTTGGCGGCTCAAAAGGTTCATTGTGCGGCAATTTTGCCATGGAGAACGCCGACCTGCTCATTGCGGTGGGAACCCGTGCCGTTTGCCAGTCTGATTGTTCGCGCACCGGTTACCCCAACGTGAAGCATGTGATCAATATCAACGCGGATATCAATGATGCTTTGCATTACAGCGATACGCTGGCTTTGGTTGGGGATATTGGCAAAACGCTAAAGCAGCTCTCCGGTTTACTTGCATCAAGGTCCGGCGCGCCCTCTGACTGGATGAAAAGGTGCGCAAAGGCCAAAGCAGATTGGCAAACTTTCAAGGCGGCCAGGGCTGCTGCTCCCGTCCTCTTCGATGATTACTGGCAACGCCAGGTGATGACCCAGCCGGCCGCCATTTTGACAGCAACGGCCTGGGCAAAGAGCAATGGGCTGGTGACATTTTTTGATGCCGGCGATGTTCAGGCAAACGGTTTTCAGATCGTGGAGGATGGTGTCCCTGGTCAAACCTTTACAGAGGCGGGCGCCTCGTATATGGGATTCGCAGTTTCGGCGTTGCTGGCTACAGGCGCTGCGGCTAAACCCTTCCGTGCGTTGGCAATCACCGGTGATGGCTCATTCACCATGAATCCCCAGATTCTGATTGACGGCACCGAGCACCACGCGCATGGCTGCATCTTGCTGCTGGACAACGGGCGCATGGGAGCTATTAGCAGTTTGCAAACAGCCCAGTACGGCAACGAATTTGCCACAGCCAATTCCATCCAGATCGATTACCTCTCCTGGGCACGCAGCGTGCCCGGTGTGCAGGCACTTTCGGGCGGCAATTCCCCGCAAATGTTGAAAAGCAGCCTTGATCGTTCTCTGCAACATCAGGGAATTACCCTCATTCACTTGCCGGTTTATTACGGTGACGATCCTTTGGGAGGGATGGGGGTGTATGGCCGCTGGAATGTAGGTATTTGGTCTGATGAGGTGCAGGCATTACGTCATCAGATTGGGCTGTGATCTTTTTGCTATGAGGTGGTATGGGAACACTGACGGATTCTGAGATCAAAGACTTGTATGAAATTGCCAGGCATTTGCGGGTGGACAGCCTGCGCCTGATCCATAACCGTGGCTCGGGGCACCCCGGCGGGGCGCTCTCGGCGGCTGAGATGATGGCAGTGCTTTACTTTCACGCGATGAATATTGACCCGCGCAACCCCAAGTGGGAGGAACGCGATCGTTTCATCCTGAGCAAGGGGCACGCTTCGGCAGTGCTCTATGCGGCACTCACGCGCCGCGGTTTTTTCCCTATCAGCGAACTGGGTAACTGGGGCGAGATCGAGTGTCCGCATCAGGGCCACCCGGACCGTTTGAAAACCCCTGGGGTGGATATGACCTCCGGACTGCTGGGGCACGGAGTAGCGGTTGGCGCTGGCCTGGCGCTTGCCGCACGCCGCAAAGGCCAGGCCTGGCGCACCTATGTGATGCTGGGTGACGGCGAATGCCAGGGCGGGATTGTTTGGGAAGGCGCAGTCACGGCAGCCAAGTTTCACCTGGGCAACCTCACAGTTTTTTTGGACAACAACGACGTGCAACTTGACGGTTTTGTGCACGATGTGATGCCTTTGGGAAACTTGCGAGAGCGCTGGGAGTCCATCGGTTGGAACGTGCTGCAAGTGGACGGGCACAACGTGGCACAAATTGCGGATGCAATCGAGGTCGCAAAGAAAATAACCGATAAGCCTACGGTCATCCTGGCGCGCACGACCAAAGGCAAAGGGGTGTCATTCATGGAAAATCAATCTTTCTGGCATGGGAACGTGCCCAATGCGGAACAGCTTGCTCAAGCGTTGGCGGAATTGGGGGAGGTGGCTCATGGCTGAGATGGCAATGCGTGAAGCCTACGGGAAGGCACTAGCAGATTATGGCGACCACAATCCGCAGGTAATTGCGCTGGATGTGGACACATCTGCATCCACGCTCTCCAACTTTTTTGCCAAGAAGTTCCCGGAACGTTTTTACAACATTGGCATTGCTGAGCCTTGCATGGTAGATGTGGCTGCCGGTTTGGCGCTGGGCGGTTTTATTCCGTTCATTAACGGGTTCGCCTCTATCCTGTCCCTGCGCGCGCTGGAACAGATCCGCTCCTGTGTGTGCTATGCCAACACCAATGTCAAGATCGCAGCCAGCTATGCCGGTGTTTCCGATTTTAAGGATGGCGCTACGCATTATTCCATTACTGATCTGGCAAATGTACGTGCACTGCCGGGGTTGACGGTGATCGTTCCGGCCGACCCTGCCGAAGCAGCCGATTGGGTGCCGCTTGTAGCGGAGCACGATGGCCCGGTATATCTGCGCATTAGCCGTGCCGGAGCGCTGGCTACGCACCACCCCGGTAGCAAGCTGGAAATTGGCAAGGGGCGTGTGCTCAAAGACGGCAGCGACCTGACGATCATCGCGATGGGTTCCATGACCGGGCGTGCAGCTCTGGCGGTAGAACAACTGCGGGCGCAGGGCGTCAATGCCCGCCTGGTGGAAATGCACACGCTGAAACCGATTGACAGGGGGTTAATTGCACAATGCGCCGCCGAGACCGGTGCCATTGTGACCGCCGAAGAACATTCCATCATCGGTGGGCTGGGCAGTGCGGTGGCAGAAGTGGTGGTTGAAACCTTCCCAGTACCGCTGGAACGCATTGGTATTAACGACTTCTTCTGCCCAACTGCGCGCAACCTGGACAAGTTGATGGATGTCTGTGGGCTGTCTGTCAATGTGCTGGTTGCCGCCTCATTGCGGGCGCTCCAGCGCAAGGGCCACAAGTGACAGGAAAGGTGACAACATGAGAATTGCAGTTATTAATGAAATAAGTGCTGCCGATAAAAATCAGGATATCCTCCAGGCGCTTGATGGGCGCAGCTTTGAGGTTTTCAACCTCGGCAATACCCATTCCACAGATGCCGTTCAGCTGCTTTATACCCATACCGGTTTGATGTCTGCCCTGTTGCTGCACCTTGAGGCAGTGGATATGGTCATTGGCGGCTGTGGTACCGGGATCGGCTACCTGAACTCGGTACTTCAGTATCCCGGCGTTGTCTGCGGGCACCTCCTTTCTCCCCTGGATGCGTTTTTGTTTGCGCGCATCAATGCCGGCAATTGCGTCTCACTGGCGCTCAATCAGGGCTATGGCTGGGCTGGCGGCGTGAACCTGCGCATGATCTTTGATGAGTTGTTCACTCCTGAAACTGCCGCCGGATTCCCGGCGCACCGGGCTGAGCCGCAGCGGCAGGGGCGCGAAATGCTGGACATTATCTCTCGCGCAGCCCACCGTTCTTTTGTTGAGATCCTGCAATCTCTTCCTGTTGATTTTGTGAAACACACTTTGTCTTATCCTGCTTTCCAACCCGTACTTTTTGAGAATCTGGCCGCAGATGCGGAACTACGAAAGGTAGTTCTGCAAATCTTCTAAGGAGGAGGCACGATGAACACGCAAGTGAGCACCCAGAAACTTAAGGCAAGAACAAAATGGTTGTATGGCATTGGGGATATTGGAAATGCCACCGTAAATTCGGCTGTGCAATTTTTCCTGATGAAGTTTTTCACGGATGCGGCGCTTATCGTACCTGCGCTGGCGAGCAGCGCGCTGCTCATTGGCAAGATTTGGGACGCCATCAACGATCCGCTCTTTGGCTGGATTACCGACCGTACCCGCTCCAAATACGGCAAGCGGCGGGTGTACATGCTTTTTGGCGCCATTCCACTGGGAATCTCTGTTGCCTTGCTCTGGATGGTGCCACAGGGGCTTAGCCAGGTGATGACTTTTGTCTGGATCGCTGGTACCTTTGTATTGTTTGATACCATCTGGACATTTACCAATGTGCCCTATTATGCACTCACGTCCGAACTGACTGACGATTACGATGAACGCAGCAGCCTGACGGTGTACCGCATGGTACTGGCAGTTCCAGCCTATCTGCTGGGCGCGGCGCTGACGCCGATGATCGTGGGGTTCTTTGCGGTTCAACGCACAGGCTACGGATTCATCGGGATCGTTTATGGCGCCCTGGCAGCGCTGGCATTGCTCATCTGTGCTGGGGGGATCAAGGAAAGGCCCAGTATCGCGCAAAGCAAAGGCGAGGAAAACCCCTTCAAGTCCATCGGGCAGGCTTTCAAAAACCGAGCGTTTGTATATTTGTGCATCGTGTACTTTGTGGTGAACATTTCCTTTGCATTTGCCAAAACGCTTATGGCGTACTTCATTGAGTATCAACTCTTGATGAAAGATTTGATTTCCATTGCCATGGGGTTGTTGCTGGTGTGTGTCACAATTTCATTGCCGATCTGGAAGAAGATTTCCGAGAAGATGGACAAGGGACCTGCTTACGGCATTGGCATGGGAATGGGTGCAGTGGCGCTGGCCGTTTTATTCTTCCTGCCGCATAAATCCACCTGGGTGATCTACCCGATCATGGCACTGGCAGGGTTTGGTTTTGGTGCCAACTGGGTGTTCCCCTGGGCCATGATTGCCGACGTCTCGGATTATGACCGGGTGAAGACCGGGCAATATCGCAGCGGTATGTACTATGGCGTCTGGGGACTGGCCACCAAAATCTCGGAGGCACTGGCGCTGGCAAGCGTAGGTTGGATGCTCACCGGTTTTGGGTATGTCGCCAATGTAGAGCAGACCCCGCACGCGCTGCTGGGGATCCGCCTGTTCTTTGGTGTGATCCCTGCCGTGTGCATTTTTGTTGCGCTGCCTTTCCTCTTCAAATATCCGCTGACGCGGAAGGCGCATGCCGAGGTACGGGCGCAGTTGCAAGCAATGGATGCTGCCGCGGCATCTGAATCATCGGCTGCTCCAACTGCCAAATAGGCAAACCGGGAGGAACTATGGATACATTGAAGGTCGCCATTGTTGGTTGCGGGCGCATCTCTGGACTGCATCAGTTGGGATATCGCAACCGGGAGGACGCAAAGATCGTTGCCGTTTGCGATACCAACCGCGCCCTGGCCAAGAAATGCGCTAAGGAATGGGAAGTCGAAAAGGTATATACCGATTACCTGGACGTTCTGGCCGATAAGGAGGTGGATGCAGTTGAACTGCTCACGCCTCACCACCTGCATTGCCCCATGACGGTTCAAGCCGCCGAGGCCGGCAAGCATATCTCTGTGCAAAAACCCATGGCGCTCTCTGCCAAAGAGGCCGATTTGATGATCGCGGCGGCAGATAAGGCCGGGGTAAAAATGCGGGTTTATGAAACCTTTGCCTACTATGCCCCGGCAGTCAAGGCCAGGCAGATGATCGAGGCAGGCGAGATTGGCGCCATCCGTGCCATGCGCATGCACATTAACAGCGGCACGGGCAATTCCTCTTGGCATGTGCCGCTATCGGCATGGGTATGGCGTTTTGACGAAAAGAAATGCGGCGGTGGCCCATTGGTGTTCGACCACGGCTACCACCTGTTTTCTGTGGGCTATTATCTTGGCGGGCCGGTGGAAAAGGTATTTGCCTGGATTGACCACACACCGGTGCGGCAAGCCGGTGGGCTGGTCAAGATTGACGCGCCCGCGATGATTATCTTCCAGTTCAAGAACGGTGGGGCTTACGGGCAGTTGGATGTTGAGCACACACCCGATATGCGCATTTACTCTGATTACTACTCGGATGATGACCGCATTGAGATCATCGGTGAAAAAGGGATCATCTTTATCAATCGCTATACCACCAGGACGGTTGATCTGCCGGAGCTGATGCTCTTCAAGGATGGCAAGACCACTGCCATCCCGGTGGAGGGTGTGGAGTGGCACGATTCCTTTATCGCCACAACACAGGATTTCATCGAGAAACTGAAGACAGGCGGGCAGCCCCGCCTGGATGGGCCGACCGGGAAGGCGGTACTGCAATTCACGCTTGCGGCTTTACAATCGGCGCGCACTGGCCAGGTGGTCAGGCCGGACGAAGTCGAGTGAAATTCAGAGAGCCGCGTCCACAAGGACGCGGCTCTTTTTTGTTTATCCGATCAAGCAATTGAATTAGATGATATTCACCACGCCGGCCCAGAGCACAGTAAAGCGTGGATGCGGGTGTTCCTGGCTGGAGGGGATGAGATGCCCGATAGCAACGATGATCTTTTGGCCGGGCTGGAAACCTGTAAATGGTTTTGACCCATACAGAGGAACCAGGCTGGAGGCATCCACGGTGTGCAAGGATTGCTCAGCATCGAAGGCAGCCGCGTACAACTGCTCTTTGCCGGTGACCACCTGGATGACGTTGGGGGCGGAGAACCCCGAACCTTCCGGGATTGCGAATTCGTAGTTGGCAGTAGATAAGCGGAACCCCAAACGGCTGGAGATGCGGTATTCCAGCGGCAACTGGTCATCCGTGTGGATGGTTTGCCAGTGCGGGCTGTCCACAACGATGGTGGGAAGTTCCAGGTCGGGGGTAATGGACGACATTTTATGCGGCAGGCTGCTTTTTGGTTAAGGTTCTGATCACGATGACAATACCGATGAGGATCAGGAAGCCGGCGCCGATGCCTTTGACGAGCATGCTGCCAAACAAGGCTGCAAAGAGCGCAAAGACAGCGCTACTAATGATCACCATCCAACTGCCGGTCTTGCGTACATCCTGGTGCCACTTGCCCACGAGCGCACCTGTGTACAGTCCCAGCCCTACCCCTGCGGGGATGAGCAGCCAGGCATATGCCCAGACTCCCCAAATGCCGCTGAGGACATTGAACAGGAAGATACCGCCCAGGGTGATGAAGATCATGCCGGGGATGTATAGGCCTGCCAATCCGCTGCGCGAGTTTTGCCAGATGAGGGCGGGCAGCAGAAAGCCAATGCCGGCAACAATAAAGATCAGCGGCCAGGTTTTGCTTCCTGTCATGCCGGGGATCAGGTTGAGCGCAATAAAGGCTGCTCCCAGCACAACCAAGACGATACCTGTCGCCAGTGTTCCACTTTTCGATTCATTCATAATTCACCTCTGCATTAATTATAGGGCGACCTGAAAAAAATACAAATTGTTATTGAGGAGTTTCATGCATTTTAAAATCAAATGGTATAATAACCGCGCTCGACCAATTGGAGAGGTAGCGCAGTTGGCCTAACGCGCTCGCTTGGAAAGCGAGTATACCGCAAGGTATCGTGGGTTCGAATCCCACCCTCTCCGCTCAAGACCCCTTAACCAAAGGGGTCTTTTTTATGCGAGAACACAATCATTGCGGGTATTTTAGCTGGGCTTTGCTTAATGCGAAAGGCAGGCGCGGGGGGGACGCGTCTGCCTTTCATCTAGGGAGGGAACTCCACCTTTTGAGGGGCGGATAGACACACGTTCTACCGATAAAATGTGTCTTGACGATAATATACATCCAAATTATCAGAATTACATTAAAATAAATTAAGAGAATTATTATCTACTTTGGCCTCTTTCAAATTCATCCAACCACTGTTGCACTTCTTGTTGAGATAACGGCTTTTCCTTTTGTACCTGGTTGGCAGCCGGGCTGGAGAACACATTGCGCATCTCCTGTGCAAATGCTTCTGAGGTGACTGTGGCGGCACCAGAGCTTCTGGCTGCATTTTGCACGCGGTGATCGGAACTGACGACTGTGAGCAGGTGATCGGCACGCTGGTGCTGGCGCACGTGAGCAATGATCGCATCGTCTGCGCTCAGCCCTTTGCGCACAAAGTGTATCCGCACCAGGCCGCTGCTGCGCGGGGATTTACCCGGAGCAGGGGCGCCGTCAAAAAAGACCTCAGCCTGGGTGCGGCTCAGGCGGCAGTATTCGTTCAACATTTCGCTCAGGCGCTCCTCGTCGTCCTCATCCTCCAGCCTTAGCCCTGGAATTTTGGGAACGAGGTTGTGCCCGTCAATCACCACGTGCTTCATTTTCTGCATGTGCGTATTCTATCCTAAAACTATGCTATGATTTTATTGGGTGACCCATTGAAAAAGCTGCTCCCGTATCTGCTTCTGAACATTGTTGTTTCTGCGTTGACCATGTTGCTGGTGCTTGTGATCTGGAACAAGACACATCCGCTTGCTTCACAGGTGGTCAGAACGAACCTGGGTCAGCAAGGGACAGCGCAGATGCAGACGGCTACCTCGATGGTTCCACCTTCCACAGATGCAGTGCTTGAGGTGCAATCCGTGCTCGTCCCCGGGGATTTGGAGGCAGAAAAGGTCACCCTGCGCAGCGCAAGCACGCAGGAGGTTGATTTGAAGGGCTGGCAGGTGAGTAATGGCAGCGGCCAGACTTATACCTTTCCTTCGCTCACCTTATACCCCGGTGGGGTAATTGTGCTTTATTCCAAGAGCGGAGTGAACACGTCAGCGGAACTGTACTGGGGTTTGAGCAAATCCGCCTGGGCACATGGCGCCACGGTCACCGTTACCGATGCTGCGGGCAACGTCCGTGAACAATACGGCATTCCCTGAGGAATATTAAAATTGCAGCCAGCTTTTTATTGTTCAGGTAAAATGAACCGGTAAGTGAGCACATCTACAGGACAGAAAAAAATGACACAAGCGCTTTACCGTAAATGGCGTCCAAGAAAATGGGACGAGGTGATTTCCCAGGAACACGTAGTTAAAACCCTGCGTAATGCCATCCAGTCGGATAAGGTGGGACATGCCTATCTCTTCTCCGGCCCGCGCGGAACCGGCAAAACCACCACGGCGCGCCTGCTGGCCAAGGCAGTTAACTGCCTGGCCGCGGATGCCGAGAAACGCCCCTGTGACGAGTGCGCCAATTGCGTGGCGGTCAATGAAGGACGCTTCATGGATTTGATCGAGATTGATGCTGCGTCCAATACCAGCGTGGATGATGTGCGCGACTTGCGCGACAAGATCAACTTTTCGCCCTCAGTGGGCAAATACAAAGTCTATATCATTGATGAAGTTCACATGCTTTCAACGGCGGCATTCAATGCCTTGCTTAAAACCCTTGAAGAGCCGCCTGCGCACGCTATTTTCATTCTGGCAACCACCGAGGTGCACAAGATTCCTGCCACGGTGCTTTCTCGCTGCCAGCGTCATGAGTTTCGCCGTATCCCGGTTAAAGAGATCAACACCGCGCTGGAAAAACTCTGCCGTGATGAAAAGATCGCTGCAGATGAAGATGCCTTACTGTTGATTTCTCGCCAGGCAACCGGTGCCATGCGCGATGCCATCTCCTTGCTCGACCAGCTTGCCTCGACCGGCGAGAAGATCACAATGGAGTTGGCACAACAGGTGCTGGGCACTGCCACCAACCAGGTAGTTCTGGAACTGGTGGAAGCTATGGTGAAAAAGGATCTGCCGGCCGGCCTGGACGCGATTCACAAAGGGCTGGATGCCGGCAGCGATCCCCGGCAGTTTGCCCGCCAGGTGACCGAGTATCTGCGCGGCTTGTTGTTGATCAAGATGGGCAACGAAAAGCATATCGAAGCCACAAAAGAGGGGCGGCAATCCATGCACCACCACAGCGATCAGGTGGAGACCGCAACGCTTATGGACTGGATTGATTTCTTTAACGTGGCAATCAGCGATTTGCGTACTGCCTGGCAGCCGGGACTGGCTCTGGAAATGGCGCTTGGCAAGTGTGTTACCACAGGCAGGTCACAGGCGCAGCCACAGCGGGAGAGCATTGTTCCGGCTCGCCGGGAGGTGGCTGAACCGCCGAAACCAACAGTTGAGGATAAAGTACAGCCAACTGCAGTGACAACCAGGGCAGAAGCGCCGCAGCCTGAATCAGCAACGGCGCAATCGCCGGTGGTGGCTTCCTCCAGCGGTGAGTTGAATGTTGACTTGATCCGCGCCAATTGGAATGCTATCCGCGCCGAATTAAAGAAATTGCGCCGTCCGCAGACAGAAGCTCTGTTGAATTCAAACAAGGCATTGCAGGTGCGCGATGGCACACTGCACATTGCTTTTGATGGTGAGGTGCTCCGGCAAAAGATGAGCCTGCCGGAGAATATTCAGCCTGCCCAACAGGCGATTAAGCAGGTGCTGGGTGTGGATGTTGCGATTGTTTGCGACCTTGCCAATGCTAAAGCAGGCAAAAATTCTGTTGAAGCCGATGTTGACCCGGATGGACTGGTGGGAACCGCTATGAGCCTGGGCGGCAAACTGGTACACCGAAAATAACGCGAAGGAGTAGAAGATGGCAAAAGGATTCAATCGACCGGCAGGTGGCGGTATGGGCGGCGGCGGAATGATGGCGCAGATCAAAAAGCTGCAGGAACAAATGGAAGCCGCGCAGGCCCAACTTGCCGTGGAGACGGTAACCTCTTCAGCGGGGGGCGGGGCAATAAAGGTGACCATGACCGGCGATCAGCATTGCACCGCTGTGGTCATTGACCCGGAACTGCTCAAGGATGCTGATGCCGAAATGCTGCAGGACCTGGTGTTGAGCGCCGTCAATCTGGCATTGGATGATTCGCGCAAGATGGCGTCAGATAAACTGGGGCCGCTTGCCGGTGGCATACCCGGCCTGGGTTTTTAGTCTTTTATGGCAATCTTACCAGCTCCAATCCAGAACCTGATCAGCGCGCTGGAGCGCCTACCCGGCATTGGGCCAAAATCGGCTTCACGGTTGGCTTTCTTTTTGCTGCGTGCACCGGAGGAGGTTTCAGGCCAATTGGCGATGGCCTTGACCGGGCTCAAGGCTTCAACCGGTTCTTGCCGCATTTGCTACAACATTACGCTTTCCAGCCAGGAAGTCTGCGAGATTTGCGCAGAGGACTCCCGGTCAAATGGTGTGATCTGCGTGGTGGAAGACGCTCTGGATATTCTGGCATTGGAACGCACCGGCGGCTTTAGCGGACGTTACCATGTGCTGCAGGGGGTGCTTTCTCCTATTGAGGGTGTAGGCCCGGATGACCTGCGTATCAAACCATTGATTGAGCGGGTAAAGGGAGGGGAAGCCAGTGAGGTGATCATTGCTACCAACCCCAGCATGGAAGGGGATGCCACCGCATTGTATTTGCGCCAGCAACTCATCCCGCTGGGTGTGCGCATTACACGCCTGGCGCGCGGCCTGCCGATGGGCGGTGACCTGGAATATGCCGACCAGAATACATTGTTAAGGGCCCTTGCGGGCCGCCAGGAAATGCAATAAAAAGTGCCTTTTGGGGCACTTTTTATTTTATGTTGTCTTGCGGTGTTTGAACGCTCTGGTGATGGCCGCCCAGATGGGGCAGCGGTCATATACGCCCAGAAAAGCTACGACAGCGCCGATGGCGATCAGCCACCATTGCCGGGTGATAATTGCCAGAACCACCAGGATGGCGCCTGTAACAAGGCGCAGCACCCTGTCGAAGGTGCGCACGGGCACGCGTACATCATTGCCCTGCGCCAGAGCTTCAAACATTGTCCTGAAGCCGGCTTCATCGCGGGCACCGGTCACGCGCCCGGCGACCTTTCCATCTTTGAATGCAATGACGGTGGGGATGCCGGTGATGTGATATTCTTCAAGGAGCTTCCGCGACTCGTCTGCGTTGATTTGCAGAAACTCCACCCTGCCCTGATATTCCGCAGCCAGCTTTTCCAGGATAGGCTTTGTGATACGGCAAGGTGTGCACCACGGAGCCCAAAAATCCACCACCAGTGGCAGGGTCTGCTCGGCAATCTTTTTTTGGAAAACGTTATGATTCATGGATTTAAAGTTGAGCGGGTGAGCACTCACCCGCTCGTTTCCTTATCTTTGATTATTTGCTTTTATAGGTGCTGATCTTGAAAAGTGTGTAAAGCGGGCAAAAGGATACGATGGAGGTCAACACGAAGATGGCGGCAACCACCAGCAGCACAATGCCAAGGGCACCGGTTGCGATTCCGGCGAAGTAGAGGTAGGCAAAGATGCCTGCCACGATGACGCGGATAAGTCGATCTACATTGGACATGTTTCTTTTCATTTTTTCTCCTTGTGAATAAGTGAATCAATCTTTTATTGAGCTTATTCTAGGAGATATGAAGTGTTTTGTCTGTGACAAAGTCACAGAGTTGAGAAATTCCGCAAACCCTCGCGGTCAAGGAGCTTGACCTCCCCCCGGCCTGATTCCACCAATCCGCGCTGCGAGAGGTCTTCCAGGATGCGGCTGATCACTTCCCGCGAACTTCCGAGGTCGGAGGCGATCTCCTGATGGGTAATTTTGACTGACAGCGTGTTCTGCGATTGGTTTAGCAGAAAGGATGCCACCCTTTTATCCATGCGCTGGAATACCACTTCGTCCACAACCGACATGATCGTGTTCAACCGGTCAGAAAGCAGGTCAAAAACGAATTCGCGCCAAAGGTCGTACTTTTTGATCCATTCTCTGAATACCTCTGCAGGGATCATTACCGCTTCAGCATCGTACTCGATGGTAGCGATTGCTGGGAAGGTTTTTCGGCTCAGGATGGCGTTGGCGGTAAGGATGCAGGATTCGCCATGCCCAAAACGGTAGAGCGTGATCTCTCTGCCGGTTTCCCCGATCTTGTAAACCCTCACGCTGCCTTTGAGGAGCAGAGCGATGGCATTGGCATCATCGCCTTCCACAAAAACATCCCGGCCGGCTGGAATGTTGGCAAAAAAAGATTTTTGCTGAAATTCTTCCAACAGTTTGGCATCGGCATTAGCCAGAACGGGTATGGCATTGCGTATACGCTCGAATTGTTCTTTTGTCAGCATAAGTAAATTATAGTAAACAATCTTGATTTCCGGCGGTGAAGCTGACAGGGAATTGTGGCATTAACCAAAAAGACCCTGCCTGGGCAGGATCCTCCTGGTAGAACGATATCAACGTCGAACTTACTTGATGAGAACTTTTAGTGCCTCAAAGACCAGGAAGGCCGGCCATACGAGTGCTTTGAGAAAACCCAGAACACCCAGCCAGAAGGTTGCCGCATGCCCGATAAAGTACACAGCCGCCCCAATGAAGCCCAGTCCGTACACTGCCTCTGATGCACCACCACGATGATGGCATTTCATGTTGTCGCTCATTTTTTTCTCCTTTTGTATCAATACTTAATATACGTAAATAACTTTCACGGGTTGCAATGTTGAGTATTGTGAAAGCAGTCAAAGCAACCCCCTGCTGGAGGTTGTTTTAGGGAAAGGGGAATGATGATCTTTCTCTACTCTGTTTCTTGTGTGGCCGGAAAGAGCTTTTTAATTGCGCTGATCTGATCCTGGTCGCCGATAAAGCCAATGCGGTCTCCGCTTTCGAAGGCTGTGCTCGATTTGGGATTTGCCAGCAATTGCTCGCCCCTTGAGACGGCCACCACAGAGGCACCGGTACGCGCGCGCAAATTGGCCTGTGCCAGGGTTTGACCGACCAGCGGGTTCCCTTCTGGCAGGGTGAACCAGGTGACCTCAAAGTTCTTTACAGCATCCACCAGGTCGCGCAGCAGGCGGTCTTCCTCTTTTGTGTTCACCTGTAAATCGTAGCGATCCTGGCGGACTGCGTCGGTATAGCGCGTGACTGTGTTCTGCGGGTAGCCAAGCTGTAACAGGGTGTGGCGCACAATTTCCAGCCCGGCTTCCAACTCTGGATGAATCACATATTGCGCTCCCAGTTGTGCCAGCCGTTTGATCCCCTCATTGCTGCTTGCCCTGGCGATGATTGGCAGGGTGGGGGCAAGATCACGTGCTGCGGCCACCACCATCTCACTGGCAGATTGATCCGGCCCAACCACTACCAGCGCCCGGGCACACTCCAGGCAGGCATGTGTGAGCACTTCGGAATTGGCGGCATCCCCGAACAGGTTGTGGATTCCTTGCTTTCTCAATTCTTCCACCTTTTCCGGGTCATTGTGCAAGATCAGGTAGGGGGTTTGCATATCGCCGAGCAGGGCGGCAATGTGTTGGCCGATGCGGCCGTAACCTACAATGACCACATGGCCGGTCAAATCCGCCTCCGTGACTGGCGAGTTCTCTTTTAATTTCTCTTGCCTGTTCAGCAGGGCCCAAACTTTTTTGGAACGCCGCAGCAACTTCTCCATAGGGCCGGTCAAGCGAAACATCAGCGGATTGACCGTGATGGAAATGAGCGCTACTGCCAGAATGAGTGAGTACTGGTCTGAATTGAGCAAACCCAGTGTGATCCCGGTTTGGCCAAGGATGAATGAGAATTCGCCGATCTGGCTCAACCCGGCAGCGGTGACCAGGACTGTGCGTGCCGGCCAGGGGAAGATGATCCCCAGCAGCATCACGATCAGCGGTTTGCCAATCACCACCAGTGCTGTTAACCCCAGCACGGGCCACAGATTATCCAGCAGGTAACGGGGATTTACCAACATCCCTACTGAAACGAAGAAGAGAACGGCAAAGGCTTCACGGAATGGCAGAATATCAGCGCCTACCTGATGGCTGAGCGGGGATTCGCTGACCACCACACCGGCAATGAAAGCCCCCAGTGCCAGCGAGATGCCAAAGACCTCTGCGGCGCTGAGCGCGACGCCAATGGCAATTGCCAGGACCGCCAGGATCCACAATTCACGCGATCGTGTGTGTGCTACCCGAAGCAGCAGCCAGGGAATCAGCCGCGTGCCGGCAAAAAGCGAAACTACCACAAAGGCGCTTGCTTTAAGCAAAGTCAGTCCGAGCATTTTCCAGTCGAAGCTGCCCGAGTTGCCTACCAGGGTGGGCATCACCACCAGGATCAGCACTGTTGCCAGGTCCTCAAAGATCAGCCAGCCAATGGCTGCCTGTCCCTGGGCTGTGTTGAGCAGGCCGTTGTCAATGAGGCCGCGCAGGAGAACAACCGTGCTGGCTACGGAGATTGCGAGCCCCAGAACAATACTGGCGCCTGTAGTCCACCCCCACATTTGGCTCAGACCGTAACCCAGCAGGGTTGCCAGGGCGGTTTGCAGCAATGCGCCGGGGATGGCAATAGCGCGCACCTTCCAAAGGTCATGCAGTGAAAAGTGCAAGCCGACACCAAACATGAGGAAAATCACTCCCAGCTCGGCCAGCTGCTGGATGGTTTCGGGGTCGCCAATAAACCCGGGAGTAAATGGCCCGATGGCGATCCCGGCCAGCAGGTAACCTACGATGGTAGGCAACCCGATACGGCGGGCAATCACTCCTCCAAAAAAGGCGATCACCAAAGCCATTGCGATGTTGATTAATAACGTCAATTCATGCATACCAACCCTCAGGTAATGAAATGATCCAGAGACCGAACTACCAAACGTGAAGTTTGCCGCCAAAGTAGCTGTGGAGTTCGCCTTCTTTTCCCCTGATGTTCGGACTCCGGTTTTGATGACTATGTGATGTTAATGATAACTTATCTATACAATATGGCAAGCCCCCCTTTTTATGGTCAGAGCTTTTCAGGATGGCTTGACAATTATCATTCTCTTATTTATAATGAAAATCATTTTCAATAAGAGGGATGCCATGCCTGAAACCGCTACACAATGGTTAGCACAACTCCAATCCACCGGATGCCGCCTCACCGGGGCACGCCGTGCTGTGGTGGAAGTGATGGAAACGACCCCCCGTGCTTTGACGCCGGTAGAAGTGTTCGATGCAGCGCGTAAAGCGGACCCACATTTGGGATTGGTGACGGTCTACCGCACGCTGGAAAAACTGGAAGAACTCGGGCTTATCCAACGTGTACACCAGGAGCAGGGCTGCCAATCCTTCCTGCGTGCCGGGCAAGGACACCAGCACATTTTGTTGTGTGAGCGCTGCGGCCGGGCAGTGCTGTTTGAAGGCGATGACCTGAATGTCCTGTTTTCCCGTATCAGCCAGCAGACCGGCTTTGAGATCAAAGAGCACTGGCTGCAAGTTTCCGGCGTTTGCGCCGATTGCCGGTGAGAAGGCGCGGACTTTATGTGCGTTTTTTGTGCGGCTATTCCCGTTTCTGCTGCGGTAGGTGTGGCGGCAGATAATCAGCAACGCCAGCGTTGCGTGGCTGCCGGCCGCCCGCTGCCGCGATTTCGGCCATACCTGATCCTCGCTGCGATTGTTATCTTGTTGCTATTATCAGCGTCAGCTTTCTGGCACATAAGGTTTTCTGCCCGGTCATAGGTAGTGCTTCGGGGCCACAGCCCCGAATAAAAAATAGATGTTATTGAAAATGGTTATCAATTTCAAACAGGAGAACCCATGAAGACTCGTCTCGCAATAATTCCGGTGCTCATCCTTACACTTTTGTTGTTGACGGCCTGTACCAGCGCTGCATCGCCAGCCGATGGCAAACTGCAGGTACTGGCAACCACTTCCATCGTTGCGGATGTTGTTCAGCAGGTGGGCGGTGATTACATTCAGGTGACCACCTTGATGCCGGTTGGTACTGACCCGCATGAATACTCTCCCCGCCCACAGGATACCGCCGCCCTGGCGGAAGCGCAAATAATCTTTGCCAATGGGGCGGGTTTGGAAGAATTCCTCCAGCCTTTGATCGAGAATGCCAATGCTGCCAGCAAACTGATTGAGGTTTCCTCCGGGATCGAACTGTTGCATCTGGTGGATGACCATACCGGCCAACAAGGCAGCGATCCCCACACATGGATGGACCCCAACAATGTGCTGGTCTGGGTGACGAACATAGAGACTGCGCTTGTTGCTGCTGACCCGGCCCATGCAACCGATTATCAGGCCAATGCGCAGGCCTACGCGACTTCTTTGCGAGAGTTGGACAGCTGGATTCGTTCCGAGGTGGCGCAGATTCCGGCAGAGAAACGGCAGCTTGTCTCTGATCATGCCGTGCTGGGGTATCTGGCGGAGGAATACGGATTCAAGCAACTGGGCACGATCACCGGGTCATTCAGTACCGAGGCGGCTCCTTCGGCACAAGAATTGGCAGCATTGGAAGACGAAATCCGTGCCAGTGGTGTTCAAGCGATCTTTGTCACCGAAGCCAGCAACCAGGCAATGGCCGACCTGATTGCGCAGGATACGGGCATTCAGGCTGTGTGGCTTTACCATGCCTCTCTCACTGATGCGACCGGCCCGGCTCCCACGTATCTTGACTTTATGCGCTACAATGTCTCTGCGATTGTGGCAGCTCTGAAGTAACTTCATCTGTTGTTATGACCTTTAGCCTTTGATTAAGAAGCGCCAACCATTTATGGTTGGCGCTTCTTTTTGATTGAAGAATTGGCGTCGATCAGGCCAGGTCAAAGCGATCCAGGTTCATCACTTTGCTCCATACGGCCACAAAATCGTGGATGAACTTCTCCTGCGAGTCAGCGCAGGCATATACCTCCGCCAGGGCGCGCAACTGTGAGTTCGAGCCAAAGATCAGGTCAACCCGCGTGGCACTCCACTTGAGTTCGCCGGTCTTGCGGTCACGCCCCTCAAATACATCAGCCTCTTTTGAGACTGGCTTCCACACCGTGCTCATATCGAGCAGGTTCACGAAGAAGTCGGTGGTAAGCGCTTCCGGTCGTTTGGTGAAGAGGCCGTGCTGTGAGCCATCGGCATTGGTCTTGAGCACACGCATACCGCCCAGCAACGCTGTCATTTCGGGAGCGGTCAGCGTTAGCAACTGTGCCTTATCTACCAGCAGTTCCTCGGCTGAGATGGTATAGTGTGCCTTTTGGTAATTGCGGAAGCCGTCGGCTTTCGGTTCGAGTACCGCAAACGAGTTGACATCCGTTTGCTCCTGTGTGGCATCCATGCGTCCGGGCGTAAAGGGAACCGTTATGTTAGAGCCGGCGTTTTTGGCAGCCTTTTCAACACCTGCGCAGCCGGCCAGCACGATCAGGTCTGCCAGCGACACTTTCTTGCCATCCTTCTGCTCGCTGTTGAAGGCGCTCTGGATGCCCTCCAGAGTTTTGAGCACCTTTGCCAGTTGAGCGGGTTGGTTGACCTCCCAATCCTTTTGCGGAGCCAGGCGGACGCGCGCGCCATTGGCGCCGCCGCGCTTATCGGAGCCGCGGAAAGTGGAGGCAGATGCCCAGGCTGTGGAAACCAACTCGGAGACCGAAAGGCCAGCGGCCAGGATTTTGCTCTTGAGAGCAGCGATGTCCTGCGCATCAATGAGTTTGTGATTTACAGCCGGGATGGGATCCTGCCAGATGAGTTCTTCCGCCGGAACTTCGGGGCCGAGGTAGCGCGCGCGCGGGCCCATGTCGCGGTGGGTCAGTTTGAACCAGGCACGGGCGAAAGCATCGGCAAACTGGTCCGGGTTTTCCATGAAGCGCCGCGAGATCTTCTCGTACGCTGGGTCAAAGCGCAATGCCAGATCGGTGGTTAGCATGGTAGGGACATGCTTTTTGGAAGAATCATGGGCATCCGGGATGGTGGCGCCGGCGCCTTTGGCAACCCACTGGTGTGCCCCGGCTGGGCTTTTGCTCAATTCCCATTCGTAGCCAAACAAATTCCAGAAGAAGTTGTTGCTCCATTTGGTGGGGGTGGTTGTCCAGGTCACTTCCAGGCCGCTGGTGATGGCGTCGCCGCCTTTGCCACTGCCAAAGCTGCTTTTCCAGCCAAGCCCCTGATCCTCAAGCGCGGCAGATTCTGGCTCTGGCCCCACATGCGTGGCCGGGCCGGCTCCGTGGGTCTTGCCAAAGGTGTGTCCACCGGCGATGAGGGCAACAGTCTCCTCATCGTTCATCGCCATGCGGGCAAAGGTTTCGCGGATGTCTTTGGCGGCAGCAAGGGGATCAGGGTTGCCGTTGGGGCCTTCGGGATTGACGTAGATCAGTCCCATCTGCACGGCTGCCAGTGGATTCTCCAGATCACGCTCGCCGGAGTAACGCTTGTCATCCAGCCACTTGGTCTCTGCGCCCCAGTAGACGTCCTGGTCTGGTTCCCACACGTCCTCACGTCCACCGCCGAATCCAAAGGTCTTGAATCCCATTGTTTCTAGCGCCACGTTGCCGGTCAGGATCATCAGGTCGGCCCAGGAGATTTTGCGGCCGTATTTCTGCTTGATCGGCCACAGCAGGCGGCGTGCTTTATCCAGGCTGACGTTATCGGGCCAACTGTTGAGCGGTGCAAAGCGCTGCTGGCCTCTGCCACCGCCACCGCGGCCATCTCCGGTGCGGTAGGTGCCGGCGCTGTGCCAGGCCATGCGCACAAACAGGGGGCCGTAATTGCCGAAATCGGCCGGCCACCAGTCCTGCGAGCTGGTCATCAACGCCGCCAGATCTTTTTTCACAGCTGTCAGATCGAGGCTCTTGAACTCTTTAGCGTAGTCGAAATCCTCGCTCATTGGGTTGGACTTGCTGGAATGTTGATGCAGAATCTCAAGGCGCAGGCGGTTTGGCCACCAGTCCTGGTTGGTGGTACCACTGCTATGTTCGTGAACCGGGCATTTGTTTTCTTCAGTCATTGTATTTGCTCCTTTTTTAAATTAGCGATGCTTGCTTGCGAGAACTGCTATGTGAGAACACATAGCTGAAAAGATGGGGTGAGGGGACGAGTATTTCTATCTGGCGGTTACCTCCTTGATAATAAAAATTATCTAATAATCATTCTCCAAACTGGAGAAAAAAAGAGAGCATTAACCCTCTTTCTGGCAATCTGGACAAAGTCCGTAGAAAGTGATTTGCGGGCGAAGCAGCCGATACCCCGATGCCTGCTCTAATTGCCGGATCGCT
Source organism: uncultured Anaerolineaceae bacterium (assembly GCA_937897615.1). Taxonomy (GTDB): domain Bacteria; phylum Chloroflexota; class Anaerolineae; order Anaerolineales; family Anaerolineaceae; genus UBA6107. The sequence continues at coordinate 311 of CALCNO010000018.1, read as the reverse complement.
TCCTGGCTTAGAGAAACCTCCCCATCAACAATTCTGTTGCATTTCATGCAGATCAAATGCGGATGCGGTTCGGGGTGGTTGCCGTCGTAGTGGCTGTCATCTCTCAAATCGATCTCCAGGACTTGCCCCATTTCCTTGAGCAATGACAGGGTCTTATACACCGTTGCCTGGCTTATGGTAGGGAATTGACGCTTGATTTTGGTGTAAAGTTGTGCCGCGCTGGGGTGGCCTTCACTGGCTGCAATCAGGCGCACCAACTCTACCCGCTGGGGGGTCAGGCGGTAATCGCGGTTCTTCAGGGCTGCTACCAG
>CALCNO010000017.1 GCA_937897615.1 uncultured Anaerolineaceae bacterium | reverse complement strand
TGCCAGCAGAGAGGACTCGCGCGCCTTGCTCAGGCGACGGTAACGCAACTGCCGTTCCCGCAGAATTGTTTTGACGCGGTCACCAGTTTCGATGTGGTCTACGAAAGTTCTGTGGAAGTCCCCCTTGTTGCTTTCAAGGAGTTTGCCCGCGTACTGCGGCCCGGCGGTCTGCTGTTGCTGCGGGTGCCGGCCTATGACTGGTTGCGCGGCCACCACGACCATGCTGTTCACACTGCACGGCGCTTTAACAGGCGCTCACTTTCCAATCTGATAAGGCAAAGCGGATTGCGTGTTGTGCACATCACTTATGCCAATACTTTTTTGTTCCCATTGGCATTGATCAAGCGCCTGGCTGAGAGGGCAGTGCCGCCTAAGCCCGATTCCTCCGACCTTACTCTGGGTACTGGCGTGTTCAATGGACTGCTGCGACGTATCCTGGCAGCAGAAGCCCCGCTGGCCGTACGCGCCGGCTTGCCGTTTGGCTTGAGCTTGATTGCCGTTGCGCTAAAATAAACTTATGAACTTGAAAGCCTCCTCTCTTCTTAGTTCACTTAGTATCTGCTTTCCTGCCTACAACGATGCCGGTACGATTGCCAGCATGGTTCTTACTGCGCGTATTGCCGCACGCGATATTACGACTGACTTTGAGATCATCGTTGTGGACGATGGCAGCGAGGACCACACGGCCGTTGTGCTTGCCGAAATTACCCGTCTGGTACCGGAATTGCGCGTGATCCATCATGCGCAAAACCGCGGTTACGGCGCAGCCTTGCGCACAGCTTTTGCAGCTTCCTCACGCGAATGGATCTTCTATACCGATGGAGATGCCCAGTACAACCCGCTTGAATTGCTCGATCTGGCTTCGGCATTGCGCCCCGGCGTGGATATCGTGAATGGGTACAAGATCAGCCGCAACGACCCGCTTATTCGCATTCTTCTGGGAGCAATCTACAACAGTTTGATGAAGGTGGCATTTGGATTGCGGCTCAAGGATGTTGACTGCGATTTTCGCCTGATGCGCCGCTCGGTGTTTGACCGCATTACTCTTGAAAGCAATACCGGTTCGATCTGCGTGGAAATGATCAAAAAAATGCAGGATGCCGGTTTTTGTTTTGCCCAGGTCCCAGTTTCACACTATCACCGTCAGTATGGCATTTCGCAATTTTTCAACTGGAAACGTTTGTTACGCACCGCGCGCCATTTGTTTGTGTTGTGGCGGAGTTTGGTGCTGAAGAGAAAACCACGCGGGGTAAACACATGAGCTTTGCCAGTTCATTTGAAAAGAAACGTGTGCTCATTACCGGTGGGCTGGGCTTCATTGGAAGCACTCTGGCGCATCGTCTTGTGACTCTGGGAGCCCGTGTTTCCGTTGTTGACGCCGACGATCCGGCTACAGGAGCAAACCGTTTCAATTTGGATGACATTCTGGGCCAGGTTGACCTGCACATTGCTGACCTGCGCAGCACGGGCGTGATTGATGATCTCGTTGCCGGGCAGGATTACTTATTTAATCTTGCGGGACAGGTTAGCCACGTTGGCAGTATGCAGGCGCCAATGCAAGATTTGGAAATCAATGCGGGCTGCCAGTTATCTATCATTGAAGCCTGCCTCAAGCATAATCCCGGGATCAGAATTGTTTATGCAGGCACACGGCAAATCTATGGTCGCGCGCGCAGCCTGCCGGTGGATGAAGCTCATCCCATTGACCCGGTGGATTTTAACGGTATCAGCAAACGTGCCGGCGAGTTGTATCACCTGGTGGCACAGCGCGTTTATGGGCTACATGCCTGCAGCCTGCGCATGACCAATGTCTACGGTCCCCGCATGCGCTGCCGTGACGAACGTCAGACTTTCCTTGGATTGTGGATTCGGCGTCTGATCGAGGGAAGCCCCATCCCGGTGTATGGCTCGGGAACACAATTGCGCGACCTGAACTTTGTAGAAGACGTAGTGGATGCTTTGTTGTTGGCGGTGACCAATCCTTCCTCTGATGGGCAGGTATACAACCTTGGCAGTTCTGAAGCAATCCGCCTCCTTGATCTGGCTAACCTGATGATCGAGGTGGCAGGCGGTGGAGCGTGTGAAATGCTGCCCTTTCCTGAGGCGCGCCGGCGCATCGACATTGGCGATTATCATGGCAATTACGAGAAGATTCGCCATCAATTAGGCTGGCAGCCGCAGGTTTCACTACGGGAGGGGTTAACGCGCACAATTGACTTTTACCGCCGGAACTGGGAGCACTACTGGTGAGAATCCCGGCTGTTGATTTGGAGGCTCAGTATCTTTCCATCCAGGCTGAAGTGGATGCTGCTGTGGCACGGGTGTTGGCATCTGGCCAATACATTCTGGGGCCGGAAACAGAAGGATTTGAGCGGGATTTTGCCGGTTTCTGTGGGGCAGCGCAGGCGGTGGCAGTTGCTTCTGGTACCGATGCACTGCAGCTGGCTTTGCGGGCTTGCGGCATCCAACCCGGCGACGAAGTCATTACAGTGGCACATACGGCCGCGGCCACCGTTGCGGCAGTGGAACTGGCAGGGGTACGCCCCCTTCTGGTGGATATTGATCCGCGGCGCTACACGCTTGACCCTGCCTGCTTGGCGGCAGTGCTCACGGCACGTACCCGCGCCATTGTGCCGGTGCACCTCTATGGCTGCCCGGCTGACCTTGAGCCGATCATGGATTTTGCGCATCGACATGGGCTTCTTGTCATTGAGGATTGCTGCCAGGCCCACGGCGCCGTCTATCATGGTAGGCCGGTGGGCACATGGGGGCAGGCGGCGGCTTTTAGCTTTTACCCCACCAAGAACCTCGGCGGGTTTGGCGACAGTGGTGCGGTGGTGAGTAATGATGTTGCGGTGAGTGAGCGTGTCCGCGCCTTGCGCCAGTATGGCTGGGTGGAACGCAACCGCAGCGAGCTTAAAGGTCTCAACTCGCGCATGGATGAACTCCAGGCGGCGGTGCTGCGCGTAAAGCTGCCCCATTTGCAGGCCTGGAATGAACGCCGGCGTGCGCTGGCAGCGCAGTATTCTTCTCTGCTGGAGGACTGTGGAGTTATCCTGCCGTTTGAACCGCAAGACACGCGCCATGTCTATCACCAGTATGTGCTCCGCCATCCACAGCGCGATGCCCTGCGCAATCACTTAGCATCACAGGGTATTGGTACGTTGATCCATTACCCGCTGCCGGTACACTTGCAGCCGGCTTACGCGGATTTAAAACTGCGCTCTGGCAGCCTATTGGAGAGTGAGGTTGCTGCCCGCGAAGTGCTCAGCCTGCCCATCCGCCCAGAAATGAGCGAAGAGGATGTGGCGCAGGTATGTGCTGCTGTGAGGGACTTTGGGGCATGACCCGCATAACAAATTAAAAGCGGTAAGCGCGTTCTCATAGAGAAATTAGCGATTAAGCTCAGGTTTTACGTGTCTGTAATCCGCAGTAGCAATAACCTGCAAGGTTGGATATACTACAAGCATGGAGCGCGTATCCTCCGATGCACTGGATAATCTGCTGACGATCTTCCCTTTCAGCCTGCTGAATGAGGAGGAGGCTGGCGAGTGTCTGTCTTTCTGCGAATTCCTGGAGTGCCAACCCGGCACAAAGGTTTTCGGCCAGGGGAAAAAGGCCATCCATCTCTATTTTGTTCTTAACGGTGAAGTGCGCTTGCGCACCGTCCATGAACGGGCAGCCATTAACAACGGTAACCTAAAATCCGGCGACTATTTTGGCGTAGAAGCTCTGCATGCCCACGCCGTGCGCAAAACGTCCGCGGTATGTACGGCGCAAACCACGCTCATTGCCATCTCACACCAGAACCTCGCACAGTTGACGGGGATGTTCCCCCAATTTGCCGATGCCATGCGCCTCTTTGAGCAATCTTTCCAATTGTCCAGCGAGCAGGTATTGCCGTGGTTGCTGCCGGGTGAGAACCCATTGCTGATCGTGCGCCGCCATAAATTCATCCCTGTTTTGCGAGTGATTGCCATCACGACACCCGGGGTGGCAGCCTTCGTGCTACTATTGACGGCAGCGTTTGCCTCTGAGAGTGCCACGGCAATGTGGCTGGTCTTGGCATTGCTGTCGGCGCTGGCGGTTCTTTTGCTGGATATTTGGGCGGTTGCCGAATGGGCCAACGATATGTTCCTCATTACCAGCGGGCGAGTGGTGGCGCAGCGCCAGATGTATGGTTTCTTTGAAAGCCGCCAGGAATCTCCCCTGAGCGCTATCTTGTCCACTGCTTATGATTCATCGTTGGCGGGGCGGTTGGTCGGTTACGGAACGCTGAGCCTTAAATCCTATACCGGGGAAATTGCTTTCAAAAAACTGCCATACCCTCAGACCATTTTCGACTTTTTGGAACACCTGCGCCAGCGTGCCGCCGATGACAAGTTGGAGCAGGAAAGAAAACAGATGGCGGCGCATTTGGCGGGACGCCTGGGCAATAACACCCCTGAACAGCCACCAAAAGCGGAGCGGAGCAGCCCTTCAATGATTTATCAGGGCAGTTCTCTGCTGGATTGGCTGGCGCGTTTCTTCCAACTGCGGCAGGAAAAGGAGAGCAGCATCATTTACCGCACCCACTGGTGGATCATGGTGAAGAAAACCTTTCTTCCCTTCATCTTGCTGGTTGTGCTCTTTGTCGGTTTTGTGGGGCGCACACTGGGCCTTTTTGAATCCGTACCGCAGGTACCTTTTTTTGCCGCCACGCTGGTGCTCACGCTGATTGCGGCCTTGTGGTGGCTTTACCAGTATCTCGACTGGTACAACGATCAGTACATCTTAAGCGGCGATCAACTGATCGATGTTGCACGCAAGCCATTGGGGTATGAAGATCGCCGTTCCATGCCGGTGAAAAACATCCAGACGGTGGAGTTCAAGCGCAAGGGGTTGATCGGGTTGGCGCTGAACTTTGGAACAGTTCACATTCAGGTGGGTAACGAGCAACTCACTTTTGACAATGTGTACGCCCCGGGCCAGGTGCAGGGAGAAATCTATGCTCACCTCAAACGTTACCAGGAGGAACAGCAGCGCCTGGAGGGGCGGCGCATGGCCGATTGGATCACCACCTATGACCAGATAAAGCAGGGACATTCCCCCGATGATGCACAACGCGGGTAAAATAGAGCAATTATTTTTAATGAGGTAGATTATGGCTTTGCTTGAAATTGTGGTGACCCCCGATCCCATCCTGCGCCGCAAGGCGCACAAGGTCACGGAATTCGATAAAGACTTCCGCACGCTGGTGGATAACATGGTGGAAACCATGCGCGATGCCCCCGGTGTGGGGCTGGCGGCGCCGCAGGTAGCTGTGCCGTTGCGCCTGGTGGTGGTGGAATACGGTGATGATGAGGATGATAACGCCCCCAAAAAGCTTTACGTGCTGGTTAATCCCGAGTTCGTTGAAAAATCGGAAGAGATGGTCTCCGGCGTTGAGGGCTGCCTTTCGGTGCCGGGGCTGATCGGCGAGGTGGAGCGCCACCAGAGTGTGATGGTGCGCGCGCAGAACAAGCAGGGCAAGCCGGTCAAGATCAAGGCCGAAGGCTGGCTGGCGCGCATTTTCCAGCACGAGATCGATCATTTGGATGGCATTCTCTACACTGACCTGGCAACAAAGGTATGGAAACCCACCGCGGAGGATGAGATACCTTTGGATTAAGCTATGTATCTCACGCATCTGGCCCTCACCAACTTTCGCCTTTTTTCCCGCCTGGATATGGAAATTCCTCGGCGGGTTCTTTTGTTGCAGGGTGCCAATGCGCAGGGCAAGACCTCGCTGCTTGAGGCCATCTACTATCTGGCCACTTTTACCTCTTTCCACGCCCAGAGTGACCGGCAGCTGGTGAACTTCATTGCCTCACGCGAGGCGCTGGCGGTAACGCGCCTGGTGGGCACCTACCAGCGCGGCGAAAAACTGCATAAACTGGAAGTTCGCCTGATCCAGGACTCCAATGGCAATGGCGGGGCACGCCTGCGCAAAGAGATTTTGCTGGACGGTGTGAAGACCCCGGCCAATCAGTTGGTGGGGCATTTTAGCGCAGTGATCTTTTTGCCGCAGATGACGCGCATCATCGAAGAGGGGCCGGATGAACGGCGGCGTTACCTTAACCTTGCGGCAGCTCAGGGCGACCCTTTTTTCACTCAAACGTTGGCAGATTATAACAATGCTGTTACCCAGCGTAATGCATTGCTTAAAATGCTGTGTGAACGCGGCGGGGATGCCTCGCAGCTGGATTACTGGGATGGCATTGTCACCAACCGCGGCGCGCATATCCTGCACGCTCGCATTGCGGCCATCCGTGAGATCGATCAGATTGCCGCGCGCATCCACGATAAATTGACCGGCGGCACGGAAGTGCTGCGCCTGATCTATCAGCCCTCCTATGACCCTCTGCCGAGGCCGCAGGGGCAGTTTGCTTTACCGATCCAGACACCGGTGAACCGGGACAATTTTTCACTGGATCAGCTTGAACAGGGATTTCTTAACCAATTGCAAAAGGTGCGCAGTGAGGAAATTGCGCGCGGCGTGACCACCATTGGCCCGCACCGGGACGAGATGCGCATTCAGGCCAACGGCATCGACCTGACAGATTACGGCTCGCGCGGGCAGATTCGCACGGCCTTGCTCTCGCTCAAACTGGCAGAAGTGGAATGGATCAAGCAGCGCACCACCCAGTGGCCGGTACTGCTGCTGGATGAGATCATGGCTGAACTCGATTTGCAGCGGCGCACATTCTTGATGAATTATCTCAGGGATGCTGAACAGACAATGATGACCACTGCCGATGTCCACTTATTCCCGCCGGACTTTGCCGATGCCTGCGAGAAATGGACCATTACTGCGGGTACAGTGTTACTCTCCGGGCAGGCTTAAGGTTAGAGGGGTTTCTTTTGCGCTACGCCCGTAGGGCGCGGGTAAGCGGGGGGAGTGGCGGCAATTTTCTCCACAACTACGAGATAACGGTCGCCGGCCACGCCGGGCAGGGTAACGGGGATCAGTTTTTCCAGGCGTCCACCCAGCAATTTGAAGGCATGCTCCGCTTGCTGGCACTCTGCCGGCGCGGAATCCCCTTTTTGTGCCAGCATTATGCCACCGCGTTTTAAGAGCGGCAGCAGGTACTCCACCAGCACGGGCAGAGGGGCCACAGCCCGTGCCAGCGCCAGGTCGTATTGCTCACGGTGCGCTGGAAGCCGGCCGATTTCTTCGGCGCGCATGGCCAGCACGCTGACGTTCTCCAATTTCAGTGTTTCCACCATGTGCTGGCAGAAGGAGGCTTTTTTGCCGATGGATTCTACCAGGGTCAGGTGAATGCCCGGGCAGTACAGCTTGAGCGGAATACCCGGAAAGCCTGCTCCCGTGCCGATGTCGATGACTTTGTGATCCTGCAGGGTGGGGAAAGCCTTCAGGCAGGTGAGCGAATCCAGAAAGTGCTTGACGCGGACGCCTTCACGCTCGCGAATGGCGGTGAGGTTGAACTTCTCGTTCCAGGCAAGCAACTCGTCTTCAAAAAGTTGGAAAGCTTTTTGTTGCTGCATATTGAGGGGAAAACCATTGGCTTCCAGCAGGGGGGCAAGTTCCGCATCCATGCTGGCATTATACCAACTGCTTTCTTAAAAAATGCTAAGATTCCTTGACGAAATCACTGTTGTATGTACAATAGATAGGTATTTCATTCCTAAAGAAAGGAGCGCACGAGATGGTAAACCTGTTCATTCTGTTGCAGACCACCACCAAACCCACCTGCATTGCGGGTCTCGCTGGTTTGCCTTATCGTAATGCGCCTGTTATCGGCTAACGCCGTTTCGTAAAAAACGAAAACCACGGGTGCATACACTCCCGTGGTTTTTTTATTGCCACAAAGACCGCGGGAGATCCAGGTCTTTTTTGGTTAAAGCGGAGGGAATTATGGTTGAGAATGGCAGCAAGAATACTGGATAGAGACCCCTGGGTCTGGTTGTGAAGGTTGTTGGTTGTGTAAGAGAAGGAGGCCGAAAATGTTGGATTCATTGATGAAATTCGGCGCGCACCGTGTGAATTATTTTGAAGCGTTAAAACAAAATAACCCCGAAGCCTTCGGGTTCTATATCCGCGCAGAGATCCCGGAGGGTCAGGCCTACAGCCATGAAGCCAAGTATCAACTCTACGCTGGCCTGGATTTGATCCAGCGCTGCCTGGGGATGAAAAACCTGGCGGGCATCTATGTGGATATTGATTGCCTTAAGAACCTGCAACGCCCGGCGTATCAACAACTGCGGCGGGATGTTCTTTCCGGCCATTTCCATCGCATCCTGGTGTTCGACAGGCTGTCCATCAGCGGCTGCCCGGGATCGGATCGGGATTTGGCGGAGTTGTCTGCGCAGGTAGGCGGTGTGGAATTGTTGGTCTGGCAGCGTTCCGGGCTGGATGTACAGCCCATCGCGAGCTAATGCCGGCGTAGTTGGATGGATCAAGATGAGTAATGGAGTGAATCATGATTGAAACCCCTTTGTTTTTGGGCACGCAGATTGAGTTAACTGCGGTGAATGCTGAAAAAGATGCTGAAGCGCTTTCTTTGTGGAGTGCAGACCAGGAATTCGTCAAAGTCTTTATGAATGGCGTTTTCCGCCCGTATTCTGTTGCTGAAATGAAAAAGCTCTTCGGCGAGAAACTCAACAAGGCTGATGAGAATCAGAGTGCATACTACTTTGGGCTGCGGTCACTAGGCAGCGAAGAACTCATCGGGCTGTTGGTTATTGATTGGATCTGGGGTTCACAGCAGGTAGGGCGGCTTACGCTCTACTTTGCTGAGAAGGCTGCGCTGGCACAGCATGGCGCAGAGGCACTGCGGCTTGGGCTACATTTTGGCTTTATGGAGTTGAGCCTGCATCGTTTGTGGACGGAACTCTCTGACCATGATCCGCAGCTTTTGGCCATGTTCGAGGCTGCTGGTTTTCTGCGCGAAGTGCAGCGCCGTGAGGCAGTGTACTTTGACGGATGCTATTATGACCAGCTGGGCTATGCGCTTTTGAAGCCAGAGTGGAAGAAACGCCTGGAGGAGGTAAACGATGAAAAATGAATTTCTTGTAGGCCAGTTGGTGGAATTGACGCCAGTCGACCTGGAGGTTGATTTACCATTGTGGGAAAAATGGGATCACGACAGTGAATACCAGCGTCAACTCAATCTTAGCCCGGCGCGCTGTGTCTCTTCAGTGAGCATGAAAAAGTGGTTTGAAAAAGAGCCATCAGAAGGGGCTTTGTTTTCCATCCGCGAGCGTAAAGATGGCAAGGTCATCGGCTTTGTGGAGTTGGCGGGTTACGAATGGTCTGCACGCACAGCCTGGGTGGGTATTGCCATCGGTGAGGCAGAGTATCGCGGCAAGGGGTACGGCACCGAAGCCATGAACCTGCTGCTCAAGTTTGCCTTCTCCGCGCTTAATCTGCACCGGGTGAACCTGAACGTGTTTGGCTTCAATAAACGCGCCATCCGCTCGTATGAAAAAAGCGGATTCCGCTACGAAGGCACCTCACGCGAGTGTGTTTATAAGGAAGACCAGCGCTGGGACGTGATCAACATGGGCATCCTGCAGGCCGATTGGAAAGACCTGCAGATGCCGCAAAATGCCTGATAAGAGAGGCCCTGTCATCAGGGTCTCTCTTTTTTCACATGATATACTTCGGGATATTTTGGAGCGAGGTGTTGCGGATGACAAACAAGATCAGGGCAGTTATTTGGGATATGGGTGGGGTTATCCTGCGCACGCACGGCGACGAAGCGCGCCAGAAATTGGCTGATGAATTCCATGTTTCCCTTGAGCAGCTTTATACCCTGGTGTTTGATTCCCCCAGCGCCGAAAAGGCCACCGTGGGCCTCATTTCTGAAACCGACCACTGGAACGCTGTGGCAGATGCCCTAGGGACACCCCGCAGTCGTTTACAGGAACTACAGGATCGCTTTTGGGCCGGCGACCAGGTGGACAAAGAGTTAATCGAGTTTATTAAAACGCTCAATAAAGGATACAAGACTGGCTTGCTCAGCAATGCCTGGTCTGGTGCACGCCAGAGTCTCAATCAACGCAATGCCTGTGACACGGTTTTTCAATACTCCATGTTCTCCTGTGAAGTACGCCTGCGCAAACCGGATGCGCGCATCTACCAGCGCATGCTGGATCTGATGGAAGTGAAAGCCGACGAGACCATTTTTGTGGATGATCTGGCCGAGAATGTTACCGGCGCTAATGCTGTGGGCATTCATAGCATCCAGTTCAAGGCAACAAAACAGGCGATTGCAGATGTGAACAACCTGCTGGCTGCTTTGCAATGATCGAAAGTTACTCCTCCGATGGTGAATTTTGCGTGGGGGTGGTGGCGGATACCCACATCCCGGATCGCGAACGTGCATTGCATCCGGCGTTGCTGGAGGTGCTGCGCGCCAAACAGGTACAACTGATCCTGCATGCCGGCGACATTTCCATACCGCGCGTGCTCACCGAGCTGACAACGGTTGCTCCGGTGCTGGCGGTAAAGGGCAACCGCGATTTTGCCTTTGGCGCGCAATTGCCTCTCTCCAGAGAGCTTGTGGTGAATGGGCAGCGGGTGTTGCTCACCCACGGACACATGGGGGCATTCACGTACTGGGTGGATAAGTTTCAGCATCTCGCCAGTGGATATCAGGCTGCACGCTATATCACGCGCCTGACGCAGGCGGCACCAGAAGCCGCAGTGTACATCTTTGGACACTCTCATTGTGCTGAAGAGATCCACCAGGATGGCAAACTCTTCTTCAACCCCGGTTCCGCTTGTTTTGCTTTGCCGCCGGAAAAGCGGCGATCCTGCGGTTTACTGTACTTTTCTGCTGCCGGTGTACGAAGTAAGATCGTTTATCTCGACGAATAAGCGAGAGAGTTTATCTGTTTTTCTTGACCTCTTCTTAATGTGTTGTTATAATGATTATTTGCGCATCCCAGGCTGAAAAGCCAGGTGGGATATGGATATCTTTTTGCCAGGTCTGAATTTTTAGGAGAACCTTATGGCTTCTGTTGCACGCAGTAAATCTTATGCACGTATCCCTGTAGTTTTTAACCTCCCCAATCTGATCGATGTCCAACTGGATTCCTTCAAACGCTTGAAGGAAGAGGGCCTCATTGATCTCTTTCATGAAATTTCGCCAATTGAATCTTACAACAAAGGCATGAAGCTGTACTTCCCGGGGCACAGCCCGGAAGCCAAGCAGTGGGGCCTTAAATATTGGTTTGAAGACCCCAAGCACACCATCGATGAGTGTGTTGAACGCGACCTCACTTATGCCAGCCCACTTTATGTTTCTGTGTTGCTGGCCGGCCCCGATATTCCTCAGCCGGTAAAATCTGACATCTTCCTGGGTGACTTCCCTGAAATGACCGAGAAGGGCACCTTTATCATCAATGGTACCGAGCGCGTGGTGGTTTCGCAGTTGATCCGTTCTCCGGGTGTGTATTTTGAGGCCCAGGTGGATCGCGCCAGCGGACACCGCCTGGCGATGGCCAAACTGATCCCTGACCGCGGCGCCTGGATGGAATTTGAGACCAAGAGCAAGAATTACATGATCCTCAAATTCAACCGCAAGCGCACGGTGCCCATCACCATTTTTCTGCGTGCTCTGGCCGCTGTGGATGATACTCTCCCCGGCGATTCACCGCTCAAGGTGGGTTCGGATGAGGAGATCATCTCTCTCTTCAGCGATATTGACAATAACCCTGACCGCATGCTCATTCCTTCTACCTTAAAGGAGGAACCGGTCTGGGATCTGAGCAATGGCCAGACAGTGGCCGAGGCGGCGCTGATCGAGTTCTTCCGCCGCATGCGCCCTGGCGACCCCGCCAACCTGGA
>CALCNO010000016.1 GCA_937897615.1 uncultured Anaerolineaceae bacterium | reverse complement strand
GGATTGGGGTCGCAGCCGCCGTCGGTATAAATGGTCACGTGCTCGGTCGTCATGGGCGGTAAGCCGCCAGTTCCGCAATCGTATCGTCCATCTGGGTCAGCAGCGCGGCAATCCCCTCTGCTTTGAGGCCGGTCTTATACAGCGCCCAGCCCGCGTCTTCCAGCACCATCTTGGCAATATCCAATTCCGGGGTGGCGGGCAAAGGCCGCGCCAGCGCCAGCAGGTTCACACCTGACTGCCATTTGGGATGCTCTTCCGTAAAGTCCGGCACAAGCGCCTGCACCTTTTGCCCCAGCGGCAGCGTGCCAGAGGTACGCAGCAGCCAGGCCTGCTGCTCCGGGGCGGAGAGCCACTTGACGAACAACCACGCGGCCAGTTGCTTCTCCTCGCTGGCCTTGGTGAGGCCGTAATCCAGCCCCTCGGTGAAGATAAACGGGGCGTCGCTTTGCGTGGGGAAACCGATCACAGCCCACTCGTCCGCGCTTTGCAGGCGCGTGTTGTTCTTCTCCTGCATCAGCAGGTCGCTCATCGAGCCGCTGTAAAAAAGTGCCTGGCGATTGGTGAAATAGTCGTAGGGTTCCGGCAGGCGGCTCACCCAGGCGCAATTATCGTTTTCCAGCTTCAAAAGCTCGGTGAAGGCCTCCTCAGAATCTGGCGAGGAAAACTGGATGGCATCGCGCGCGGTGGGGTCGCTGCCAAAGGCCGCCAGCCAGCTCAGCGTGGTGAGGGCGTTGGAGCTGATGATCCAGCCGCCGAGACTGTCATTGGTGGCATCGGTGTCCTTACGCATGGCAGCGTTGGCAGCGCAGCTCTGCTGGCGGAACTCCTCCCAGGTGGAGGGCGCAGCGGAGAAACCCAGCTCTCTGCCCCAGCTAATGTTGTAAAAGAGCATCTCGCTGGTGCGTTGGGCGGGGATGCCGTAGCGCTTGCCGCCGTACAGGCTCTCCTGCCAGAAAACGGCATTAAAATCCTGCTGCTCCGCTGCCGCAAGGCCGAACTTCACCGAATCCACGTAGGGCGTCAAATCCAGCATGTTGCCGTAGAGCACCTCGTTGCGCATCAGGCGCGAGGGGCTGGCCACGATGATCTCCGGGGTGAGGTTGTTGAGCATCAGCTCGCGCAGCTTATCCTCCACCAGGCCGGTTGACCCCGGCGCCACCTCAATCACAAAGATACCGTACTCATTGGATTGGTTGAACTGGTCGATCATCTGGGTGAGCATCTGCCCGGACTCGCCGGTGAGCGGGTGCAGAATGCGTATCTGCACATCGGCCAGCTTCGCCGTATCCACGCCGATATCCTGTGCATCGGGCGTAGCCATAACCGTGGGGGTGGCTCCTGCAGCGCCGGTGGGCACTGCTGTCGCGGTGGTCACTGTGGCGGTCTGCCCGCCCGGCTGGCAGGCGCTGAGCGCAAAGAGCACCAGCAAAGACACGTGCAGTGCAAAGATCGTGCGTTTTTTCAGCTCTCTCATCTACAGGTAAAACCTTTCGCAAAGCGGGCAATCATCAGCCGCTTCAATCAAAATCGGTGGGCAGGTCTGGCTGGCGGTGATGGACGAACATACGCGCGATCTCTTCGGGGGTCACGCGGTTCAAAGAGAGCACCGGCAGTTCCTTTTCGCCAAAATAGGTCGGCTCGGCAGTCTCCAGCGGGTCGGGCGTGGCCTCGGCGATGAGGTTGCACAGGAAAAACAGCTTCCAGGAGTGGAAGGGGTA
>CALCNO010000015.1 GCA_937897615.1 uncultured Anaerolineaceae bacterium | reverse complement strand
TGGATCGCGTTAGGGATTTTGATGCTTCTTTGATCGATATCCGCAAACTCATCCGGCGTCATTCAAATGTGATCCAGTTTACGACTCCGCGGATCTCAATCCAGGCATTGGGAAAAAACCAGGTCAAGATTGGCGATCGCGTGGTTACTTTGTCCAACTGGAAGACGCAAAGCGTGCGCGACCTTTTCTTCTACATCCTGCAAAAGAGCGAGGGGGTAACAAAGGAAGAAATTGGAGAGGCGTTTTGGCCAGAGGTTGACCAGGAATCTTTGCGGGTGCGGTTCAAAAACGACATCTATCGCCTGCGCCATGCTTTAGGCGCCGAAAGCGTTACCCACGCGGACGAAGAGTACCACTTTAACCGCACCCTGGATTACGATTATGATGTTGATAATTTTCTGCAGGAGATCAACCTGGCCGGCGCCGCCAACGATAAAGAGGTAAAAATCCAACACCTGCGCAATGTGTTATCAATTTACCGCGGGCCTTATCTTCCTAAGATTGATTATCATTGGGTTCTGGCACGGCGCGAGAACCTGCACCAAAAGTATCTTCAAGCATCAACAAATTTGATAAACCTGTTGATGGAAACCAAACAATACCAACCGGTTCTTGCCGTTACCCAGCGTGTTCTTGAATTGGACCCATGTTCTGAATCTGCACATCGCGCTGCCATGATCGCTTATGCGGAAATGGGAGATCGGGCCGGTGTGGCTCGGCAGTACGAAAAGTGTAAAAAAGCGCTCAAGGATGACCTGGGCGTTACCCCATCTTCTCAGACCGAACAACTTTATAAGTCGCTGACAAAGTAATTCTCAGTTGGCTTTTCTTTGCGATAAGAGAGTAAATTCTCTGTTATCTAGCTTTAAATCGCACCAAAACTGCACCCCCCCCAAATTGATACTGATTTGAAGCCTGTTTTGAAGCCTGCCGGCAGGCATAATCTAAGAACATTGAGTTCAAGGAGAAAATAAAAATGAAAACACTTCAGAGTAAATTGTTCATGGTTTCCACCAAAGTTAGCTCCAAAGCCAAATTGATCATCTTCATTGCCACCCTGGTGATGTTCGTGCTTGCTGCCGGCGCTCCTGAAGCCACCGGTTCTGTTGGTGGATAATCGACAAGGATGATCCTGCTCATCGCAGTTATCGTCGGGCTTATTGCCGGGTTACTGCGGGCTTTGATTGGAAGGCGCCCATACCGCGTTTATGATCTCAAATGGCCAATCCTTGTGCTGATCGCGTTCATTCCGCAGTACTTTGCCATTTTCAACCGTAGCACCCGCACAACGATCTCTGACAATCTGGCGTCCATACTGCTAGTCGGTTCACTTGTTATCCTTTTAGTTTTTTCGCTCCTTAACATCCGCAAAACCAGTTTTTGGCCGATCACACTGGGTTTCTTTCTTAACTTCCTGGTGATTTTACTCAACCGGGGGTTTATGCCAATTAGCCCCGCTACTGTGAGTGTGCTTTACCCGGGGCAGGAAGGCGCCTGGTCGGTTGGAGAACGTCTCGGCTATGGCAAGGATATCGTACTTGCCCCGGCCACGATGCGGCTGGGAATCTTATCAGACAGATTCCTTTTACCGCAAATCGGCAATTTGCGTGTTGCTTTCAGCGCAGGAGACGTCTTCATTGCGGTTGGCGTGATCTGGCTTTTGTGGAGCCTTGGAGGAGTGCAAGTGGAACAAAAACAGGAGAAGTCACAATGAGCAACATTTTTTATGATTATCACAAGAAAGATGAAGATCGAATTGCACGGGAACGCGAGTATAGCCGCATTATGACAGCAGCCATCATCAGCGAGCGCTTTCGCAAGCAGTTGCTCTCTAATCCTGGCCGGGCGATCAAGGATGGCTTCAATGGCGAAGCCTTCCACCTCGCCGCAGAAGAATCACGCCGCATCTCTGCCATTCGTGCTACCACCCTGGCGGAGTTTGCCCGGCAAATGAATGCGCTTCAGCAAATTACCTCGGTTAGCCTGTCTGGAGTTGAGTAAGCTGCATCTTGCACGCCCTGCAACCGTACCTCATTTTGATGAATAAAGTGATGGCGTTATGACCCACTATGTTGAGAACATCCATTATTCAGGGAGATACCGGGGGGAGAAACCTGTAATTAAGAACCAAGCCCGCATGACGGGCATTTCTGACCTCAGCCATTATCTTGCAGGTTCTGATTCTTTGACAGATCTGGCACGGAGGGCAGCCTTCTTTATCTCTGACCTGGTCAAGGTAAAGACCTGCCGCATTTATTTGGCCAGTCGGGATGGTAACTGGTTCCAGCCAACGGGGGATGACGGGCATGTGTTTTTCCCGCATATCGGTTCTGAAGGTACGCAGGAAGCCAAAGTACTGAACCAGCTATTCGATTCGGTTATTGTCTCGGGGATTACCCCAGAAAAGTGGAAGCGATCTCTTACAGTGGAAGAATATGCCGCTCTGGGTGTTTCACAGGGCACCAGCGCCTGGCTGATTCCATTGATTGTGGAAAAAGAGGCCGTGGGTGTGCTTTTCCTGTGCCACCCGATTGATCCATCAGCCAACCCACTGACAGCTGATATTACCTATGAGCTCGACCTGGTAGCGGACCAGCTTGGCAATGCCATTCACCGTAACCAGTTGAACGAGCGTCTTTCTAACCTCTCAATTGAAACTGTGCTGGCGCTCTCACGTACCCTGGACGCCAGGGATTCTCACAGTGGCTCTCATGGCAAGCGCATGGCAGGACTATCGGAGCAAATGGCGCTGAAGTTCCGTTTGTCGGTACGCGAGACCCGCGAGTTGTGTTGGGCGGCCTTATTGCACGATATTGGCAAGATCGGTGTTGAGGATCAGATTTTGTACAAGGCCGGGCCGCTGACCGAACGGGAATGGGAGATCATGAAAACCCACCCGGAGATTGGCGCACAAATGATCCGCGGCCTTTCCGGTATGGAGAATATTGCCGCGCTCATTCTTTCACATCACGAACGTCTGGATGGCTCAGGCTACCCGCGTGGGCTGCAAGGTGAGCAGATCCCTCTGGGAGCACGAATCATTGCAGTGGTAGATTCTTATGCCGCGATGACAGAAGGAAGACCTTACCGGCGCGCAAAGACTCATAAAGAGGCCATTGCAGAACTGCAAGACCTTGCAGGCACGCAATACGATGCCGAGGTGGTACACACATTTGTTTCGTTATTTGAGGAAAAACCCTTGAACTTGCATACTGACTCTTCCCTTACGGGGTAGATAACTCTTCGCTGGAGGGGGTATAAAAATGGATGGTCACTCGTCTCGGGCCATCCATTTGATTTAAATGGGTAACGTGATTGGTTTTGCGAACTCCGGATTATTGCGCTACTGGCATACCGTAATGAACCGTCTCTTTGGAAACTTTGGCGAGGGTGTGATTTTCATATGGTTCGGCGATGATGAAGAGCCGGCCCCAGGAAGGCTCGTTGCCTTTGGCAATGCAGGTCTGCAGAATTAGGACATCGCCCAGGCCGTAGGTCTGATAAAAAAGATCGCTGCTCGAAAGAACCACATCGGGCTGCATCAAGTTGATGAATTGCGAATAGGGGGAATTCGGCGAAAGTGCCTGGTACTGATTTACCGAAGCCACTTTGTAGTAGCGTGTTTGCCCATCACCGTAGACCACGGTAAGGATTGATCCGGTTGTGATGCTAAAGAAGTGCTTGCCCGCAAGATGATTGTGGGCCAGCAGCCCGGTGCTGCCATAATTGCTGGCTGCGGCAAACTGAGTGATGGTTTCTGCTGTACTGGAAACATAACCTGGCTGATTGGCTGGTTGTTGTACCACAGGCAATGCCATGACGCCTTCCACGTAAACACCCGTAACTTGGCTGGGGCTGGCATTTGGGTTGGCCAGGCTGGCTGCAAAATCAGCCAGGGCGGGGAGGAATACTTGTTCCCCGGTGGTTTCTGCGCGTACTATTCCACCGGGAAAAATTGCCATTAGCGCAAACACAATGGCGAAAGAGAGAGAGAGGGTTTTCAGAGAGAATTTAATCATATTTACAATAAAGTTATCATTAAATTACATTCTTATTACAAAAAACATTATAACGATAATTCGGAGTTTTGCTATCGTAAAAAGGCTTTAAATGCCACATCTAACAAACTTGTTAAGAGTGGCTGAGCTGGGGTTTTGTGATGGGAATAGGGGGATGGCGGTGTTTTACCGCTGATCTTGACTATGTATCAAGTAACCCCCGTGATTGGACTGCATATTACTTTGCCAAAAACCTGTGACGAAAGTTACCGGCGTTTCCGGCCCGCCGATATGCAGGAGGACACTCAACGGGTTTGAGCTGAATTGATAGACTCGATGCAAACCTGTTCATCGAGGAAAAATGAAAATTTTGTTGGTATATCCTGAATTCCCTGATACATTTTGGAGTTTTAAGCACGCCCTGCGCTTTGTACACAAAAAAGCTTCCTCTCCGCCGCTGGGGCTGATCACAATTGCGCCGTTACTACCGGAAGATTGGGAAAAGCGCCTGGTGGATATGAACGTCGAACCCTTAACGGAAAAACATTTGCGTTGGGCAGATATGGTCTTCATCTCAGCAATGGTGGTGCAGCGCACCTCCGCGCAGGATGTGATCCGGCGTGCCAAAGGAGCGGGCAAAGTGGTTGTGGCCGGTGGGCCGCTGTTCCTGGGGGAGTGGCAATCTTTCGCGGCGGTGGATCATTTTGTGCTCAATGAAGGCGAGATCACTTTGCCGATGTTCCTGCGCGACCTGGAATTCGGCAGCCCGCAACGGGTATACACCACCGACGATTATGCCGATGTTACTGCTTCCCCTGTGCCCATGTGGGAGTTGGTGAAATTGCACAAATACGATTCGCTCTCCATCCAGTATTCCCGCGGCTGTCCGTTTAACTGTGACTTCTGCAATATCACCGCCATTTTGGGGCGGCGTCCGCGCACCAAGAATGCCTCTCAGCTACTGGCAGAGTTGGATAAAATGGTCGCGTTGGGCTGGGAGCGCAACATCTTCTTTGTAGATGACAACTTTATTGGCAATCAAAAACAGCTCAAAGAGGAGATCCTCCCGGCGATCATTCATTGGCGCAAGCAGCATCCCAATATCCGCTTTATTACCGAGGCTTCCATCAACCTGGCGGACGATGCCGAACTGATGAAGATGATGACCGATGCCGGTTTCACCTCGGTGTTTGTGGGCGTCGAGACACCCGATGAGGCCAGCCTGCAAGAGTGCCACAAGCGGCAAAACCTGCACCGCGACCTGAGCGCGAGCATCAATACTTTGCAGCGTAACGGCCTGCAGGTGATGGGTGGTTTTATCGTGGGGTTTGATACGGACAGCGCCAGCATCTTCCGCCGCCAGGTGGAGTTCATCCAGAAGACCGGCATTGTCACTGCCATGGTGGGGATGCTGCAAGCGCCTTACGGCACGCAGCTCTATCGCCGCATGGAGATGGAGGGGCGCATCCTGCACGAGATGACCGGCGACAACGCCGACGGTTCCACCAACATTATGCCCAGGATGGGGCTAAAGGCGCTGGAAGAGGGTTACCGCCAGTTGATGAAGGGAATTTACGAGCCGCGCTTCTTTTACCAGCGTGTAAAAACATTCCTCAGCGTGTACACCCCGATGCAAGCGCCGGTGAAGATTCACTGGCAGGAGATTGCCGCCTTTTTTGCTTCGATTTGGCGTTTGGGGATTGTGGGGCGGGAGCGCCGCGAATACTGGAAGTTGTTCTTTTGGACGCTGGCGCGTTACCCTAAAAAGTTTGCACTGGCGATCACTTTCGCCATATATGGTTACCACTTCCGCAAGGTAAACGAAGGTTTATTCGCCGCATGAGGTGGCGCGGTTAACCCTGGAGCAGCGTTCTCAGCGAGGGCCGGGAACGCTGTTTGAGTTTGTGACGCAACTCCGGCAACAATCTTTCAGTGGCCTGTTTACCCGCATCGATCATCCGGGCGGAATCCTTAAAGCCCCAGGCCGAATACTCGGAAATATCGGGGCGGATGTAAATATCGCAGGTATCCGAGGTGTAATAGGCGCTGCGGTCCTGCATGATATAAATAGCTGAAAAGAGCAATTCAAACGGGTTCTCAGGGGTTTTCGTCTTGCGTCCGCGCTTGGAAACATCGGAGCCAATGGTGAACTTTGCACCCATCGCGCGCACTTGTTCCACAGGCAGATTGTCCACAATGCCGCCGTCAATGAGCAGCCGCCCGCCAACCTCAACCGGCGGGAAAACTGCCGGAAAAGCCGAGCTGGCGCGTACTGCTGGTGTGAGTGGGCCTTTATCCAGCACGACTCTCTCGCCGGTGGTGATATCACAGGCGATGGCGGCAAAGGGGATCGCCAGGTCTTCGATGTTCTTTTCGCCCATGCAGGTTTTCAAAAAGGCTTCCAATGGCTGAGCATTGAAAAATGATAGCTTAGGCCGGACGGTGGGCCGCAGTAGATCCGGCCACTCTAACTCCAGGAACAATTTTTCGATCTCCGGCACAGGGATGCCCGAACAGTAGGCCGCGCCAACCAGCGCACCGGCGCTGGTGCCCGCCACGTAGGCGGGTTTGATGCCTTCGGCCTCCAGCACCTTTAGGACGCCGATGTGAGCTGCCCCGTGAGTGGCACCGCCACTGAGCGCCAGGCCGATGCGCGCTCTTGGATTAAAACCATCTGTGATTCGATGCAGGATATTCATTAGCACTATTATACATGCTCTGATGTAGTCAATTAGTGAACGCGCTTTGTTAGGCGGTATAATTTTTCCTACAATATTCGCGCAATTGAGGTATTGATGATTATTGAACGGTTACTCAATGCCATACAACCGGGTCGCATTTTAAATATCCAGGTGGGCATGTCGCGTACAGCGGTGGTGGCTGAGACGCAAAGCGGCATCCACTGCGGCTTGGCGGCTACATTTTCCAACCCGGATTGCGACCACCGTAAATTCCCTTCTGTGGCGAAAGCCGGATGCCTGCTCGACCTGCCCTCTGATGAACTGGCGGCACTGGTGAACTCCGAAAGCCTCACCGAAGTCACCATTGGCCTGGCGGCGATCAATGCCTTGCTGCCGGGTGAACTCAAGCAGCGCCAAACGCTGAACGGGCGCGAGTACCTTTTGAACCATGCCGCAGGAAAAGATGTGGCCATGATCGGGCATTTCCCGTTTATAGAGATGCTCAGGCCGCTGACACGCAACCTGTGGACACTGGAGTTAAGGCCGCGGCCGGGTGATCTCCCGGCAGACCAGGCGCCGTTTTACCTGCCGCAGGCGGATATTGTGGCGATCACTGCCACCACCATCATCAACAGAACCTTTGATGGCTTGATTTCCCTGTGTCGGCCAGGCGCAACGGTGGTGCTGCTTGGGCCGAGTACGCCGCTTTCTCCGGTTTTATTTGATATGGGGATTACGGTGATCTCAGGTACACACGTGTTAAACGTGGCGGAGACGCTCACCGGCATTGCCCAGGGAAGCTCAATCCACCAGCTCAA
>CALCNO010000014.1 GCA_937897615.1 uncultured Anaerolineaceae bacterium | reverse complement strand
TGTACCGGCATGTGGGGGTCGTTGATCAGGTGCATCAGGCGATCAAAATCGCGGAACATCAGGTTAGCGCGCTTGTAAGTGGCAAAGCGCCGCGCAAAGCCGATGGTGAGCGAATACGGTTCCAAAAAGACGCCGCCGGCCAGCACCTGCGCAGGGGAGAAAGCCCCGTTTTGCCATTGCTGGCGTGTGCGTTCGTTGGCGTAATTCACCAGTTTATTCTTGAGGTGGCGGCGCACGGCCCACAACTGTTCATCAGGGATCTTGTTGAACTTTTCCCACATATCGGGGTCGTCCAGGTGATCCAACCAGTCCTTGCCGAGATACTCGGAGAAGAGCACACCCATGCGGCGTGCCAGCCAGGTGCTGGTATGTACACCGTTGGTCACGTACCCAATGGGAACGTTTTCTTCTTTTACGCCGGGGTAGAGGAAGTTCCACATGCGCCGGCTGACGGTGCGGTGCAGTTCTGAAACGGCATTGGCGCGCTCTGAGAGCTTGAGCGCCAGAATGGGCATAACAAACATATCTCCCCATGGCTGTGACTGGCGCCCCAGATCGATGAACTCATCGCGGGTAAGGCCCAGCTCGGCGAAAACCTGGCTGAAGTACTTGTCGATCAGCCAAACGGGGAACTGGTCGTTGCCAGCCGGGACCGGGGTGTGGGTGGTAAAGATGTTATTGATGCGCACCTGGTCCTTTGCCTCGGCAAAGGTCTTTCCCTGCCGCACCAGTTCGCGAATGCGCTCCACTGCCAGAAAGGCAGAGTGGCCTTCGTTCATGTGCCACACAGCGGGGGTGATTCCCAGCAGGGTCAGGGCTTGCGCTCCGCCCATGCCCAGCAGGATTTCCTGCGAGATGCGGATTTCCAGGTCGCTGCTGTAGAGTTTTTCGGTCAACTGGCGATCCATGGGATCGTTCTGTTCCAGGTTGGAATCGAGCAGGTAGAGATGGATACGTCCCACTTCCAATTCCCAGATGCGAGCAAAGACCTTGCGGCCGGGGAGTTCAACACTCACCATCAGCGGTTTGTGGCTCTCGTCATACAGGGCAATGAGCGGCAGTTCGTTGTAATCGATGAGAGCAGAGCGGGTCTCC
This sequence comes from uncultured Anaerolineaceae bacterium, assembly GCA_937897615.1. Classification (GTDB taxonomy): domain Bacteria; phylum Chloroflexota; class Anaerolineae; order Anaerolineales; family Anaerolineaceae; genus UBA6107. Next base: position 4,614 of record CALCNO010000014.1, on the reverse strand, counting down.
TGCCAGCCATCTTCGCTGAGATGCTGGACGAAGTACCCCTGGTTGTACACAAAGCCCACGCCGGTGAGGGGCATACCCAGGTCGGAAGCCTCTTTCAGGTGATCGCCGGAAAGAATCCCCAGACCGCCGGCATACACCGGCAGAGATTCGTGCAAGCCAAATTCAAAGGAAAAATAGGCGATCTGTTTCTTGAGCAGGTTGGGGTAAGTGGTGGCAAACCAGGTATCCTTGCGGCTCATGTAAGCATCCAACTCGGCAATGCCGGCATCAAAGACCTCCAGGTAGGCAGGCTGGTTGATGGCGGCGTTGATACGCATACGGTCCACGCGGCGCAGGAATGCCACCGGGTTGTGGTTGACGGCGTCCCACAGGAGCGGGTCAATGTACTGGAACAGGCGTTGGCCAGAGGGGTTCCAGCACCACCATAGGTTGTGTGCCAGACGGCTGAGTTCCTGAACGCGTTTTGGCAGGCTGAAGGAATTTGGATACTCACGGATAATGGTTGTCATAGGTCTCCCGTTGAACAGGGTAATCTTTTACAATCTGGCAAAGTACACCCCAGGAGTTCACTGCGCTATTCGGCTGCATTGGGGAGGGGGATTTTGCCGAGCGGAATTATATCAGATATTCGCTGCCCCCTTGTAAGCTGGCAAGGATATTTGCGGAGGATTTACCCCGCGAGTTCAAGGTTGCTTTGCGCGGATTCTGGGAGCCAGCATCTCCGCCAGGCCGAGCGCGCCAATACCGCAAAGAAGGTGCAGCACCTGGGCAATCCATTCGTAGGCTTCGGGGAAAATGCTTTGCTGGAGCATTCCCCATACTGGCAGTCCAATGGCCCATACGCCGGCCAGTGCCACCAGCCAGCGGGCAACGCCCGCACGGAGCGCTTGATACGCCAGCAGGAAAAGTGCCAGTGTAATGACCGCGCCGAGCAGGATGTGAATGGGCACAAGATTATCGGCTGACCCCGTCCACACGATAATGCCAAGAACGAGTTGGATCACTCCAGCGATGCGCAGGATCATTTGAAGGGCTTTGGTCATTTTCATAGCGTTCTCCTTGACTGATTAAACTAACGGACTAATCTTGGAATGATGTTTTTCTTGCCACCCAGACCATATTCTCTGAAGTGTCTTCAAGCGGATGGCGGTAGAAATCACCATACAGGGCTTTGACGGTAAATCCACAACGGTTAAGGAGATGTTCAATCTCAGAACGGAAGGCGCAATGCAGGCTATTTGGGGCCATTGACCAGGTGGCAATAATATTACTCTTTTCGTCTATCTGTTCCCATTTGGCATGCACCGTAGCCGTTTGTGTGGATGGTTGGTAAGTCCAATAATGTGTGTAACGATATAGAATGTTTGTGGCCGGGTGCAACAGGATATCGCCAACGGAGTATTGTGGCTCCTTTGCCGCCAGCAATTCTGCCAGCCAGCGCACATCCTGATGGTCGAGGTGCAAAATAAGCCAGCCACCTGGAAGGAGGTGCTGATAGATATGTTCAAGGCACTGGACTTGCTCCTGCGGTGTATTCATGAACTGGAAGGAATGCCCGGGCGAGATGACTACCCCGAACTTGCGCCTAAGTTCAAATGTGCGCATATCTGCTTGAACCCAGGCAGGGTTGACCTGTTCTTTGGTTGTTTTAGCACGGGCGATATCCAGTAATTCTGGCGAGAGGTCAAAAGCGGTCATTTGGTAGCCAGCCTGTGCGAGTGGGATGGTTACCCTACCGGTGCCACAGGCAATCTCCAAAACACCTTTTTGACTTTCACGATGAACCGAAAGGAAATCGTGATAGAAATCGAGTTCGCCTGGCCAATTGTGCACACGCAGGTCGTAAAGCTGAGCGTAAAGCTGTTGGGCAGTCAAGCCAGGCATGGTTTCACTCCGCCGGAAAGAGTTGCTCAAAGATCTCCGGTACCAGTTCTTTCACCATTTCGCTATCGATGGCGTTCTCCTTGCAAATAGCCTCGTAAACATCCACACTTTTGCGGCGGATGCGCTTCTGTGTGTCCACGTACAGTCCCCACAGGCCAAAACGCTGTGTCCAGCCGCGTTCCCACTCAAAATTATCCACCAGTGACCAGTGGAAGTACCCCTTGACGCGCCAGTTGAAGTTGGCAGCACGCCAGACCTGATGCAGGTGTTCCACCAGGTAACGCGGGCGCAAGGTGTCCGCATTGTCCTCCACACCGTTCTCGGTGATGATGATCGGCAGGTCATACTTGTGTGCCCAGTGCAGCCCATCCCACATGCCTTCAGGTACGTTGGCCAAAAAACCGGTGGGGCTTACCAAAGCACCTTTGGGGAAGTAACGCCGCCCGAACATCTCACCGGGGCGAGAAAGGTCAAAAGCGACCATATCGCGCGTGTAGTAATTGAGGCCAATGAAGTCCTGGGTTTGGGCAGCTTCCGGCAGTTTGTATTTTTTGAATACCAGATTCAGTTTGCCGTTCACCAGCGCATCGTTGAAGGCGCGGTTGAAAATCTGATGCTGGATGCTGACAGGCAATTTATCCAGCAGTGACCAGGAATGTGCCGGCACCAGGCTGCGATAATTGGTGGCGATCCCCACCTGTGCCGATGGCTGTAATTCATGGATTACGCGGTAGGCCGCGGCGTGGCCGCGCAGCATGTTCACAGTCACTTTGGCTGCCAGGCCCAGATCGTGTTTGCCGGGCGGAAAACTGCCTTCTACCCACCCGCCCATGATGTAAACATTGGGTTCATTGATCGTCACCCACAGGTTGGCGTAATCCTTGAGAGCTTCCACCACGCGGCGCACAAAGCGCGCAAAGAGGGCAGGGGTTTCTTCGTTCTCCCAACCGCCGCGCTCTACCAGCCAAAGGGGATCGGTGAAGTGGTGCAGCGTCACCAGCGGGGTCATTTTATGCTTTACCAGCCAGCGCACGATCTCAACATATTTTTCTAGCGCAGTTTCATCCCAACTTTCGGCAGTGGGTTGGATGCGGCTCCACTCCACCGAAAGGCGGTGGGCGTTTTGCCCGCTCTCCAGCGCGCGCTGCAAGTCTTCCTTCCAGCGGCCGTCCCACCAGTCACAGGCAAGCCCGGAGCGCTGCCCTTCGATGATCTTACCGGGGGTTCCTTCCCACTGGCTCCAACTGTTGTTATTTTGTCCTTCTACCTGATGGGCGGCTGTGGCGGTTCCCCACAGGAACCCGCGCGGAAATGTGAACCTGGCAGTTGGCATAGCATTCTCCTGGCAAGAGGTTAACTTGCCATTAATTATACGCGTGAAAAAAGAGGCTTTGGAGTTCCAAAGCCTCTTTACTGAACTTGAGATGTTTCTACATTCCTGCCATATAGGCAATGCTGAGGGTGCCGGGGCCAACGTGGCTGCCCACCACCGGGCTTACGTAGCTAAGGATGCTTTCCACGGCGCCGAGTTTTTTAGTGATGGAGTCCAGCAGTTCTTTGGCGTGTTCCTCGGCCAGGGCGTGAAAGACCGAAATACGCACCGGGGTACGCCCGGCGATATCCCGCTCCACCAGTTCAACCATTGCCTCAATGGCCTTGTTCAGGCTGATGACGCTTTTTACTGCTTCGATCTTACCGTCGCGGATCATCAACACCGGTTTGATGCGCAGGGCGGTTCCCAGCAGGCGCTTGGCGCCGCCGATGCGCCCGCCGGCATGCAGATACTTAAGTGTATCCACTACAAAATAAACCCCAATGTGGTTGTAGGCCTCACGGGCAATGTTTGTGCATTCTGCCAGGCTGGCGCCTTCTTTGGCGGCGCGGGCGGCTGCCAGCACCTGAAAGCTGAGCGCCATTGATACCAGTTTAGTGTCGATCACCTCGATGTTCGCTTTGGGAAACAGTTTGCGCGCCTGAATGGCAGAGTTGACCGATCCTGAGATGCCGGAACTAATGGGCAGTACAAGGACATCAAAACCTTTGCCTGTTAGTGTTTTAAAAACTTCCGAATAATCTCCCACCGTGGATTGGCTGGTCGTGGGCAGGGTATCGCTTTTGGCAAGACGGGTGTAGAACTCATCCGGTTTGATATCAATACCGTCGCGGTAGCTTTCCCCTTCCCAGTTTAACGTTAATGGCACTATGGTGATCCCCAGAGAGTCCACATATTCCTGGGGGAGGTAAGCGGTGGAATCAGTGACTACTGCGACTTTGTTCATAAAAATACTCCTAAGAAGTTAGAAACACCTGTAGGCGTCAAACCCTCTCTTTGGATTTAACACAATACCAGTATAGCAACGGGAAAATGCAATCAAATAGGTATTTGGTCACATTTTTACATTGAGCTTGCAGTTGTTGTTAACCCCTGCCCGGCAGTTTAGATTCAGTATCACCTTTTTTGACACTGCTTACTTAACCGCGATTGAAAGTTATAATACGAGCAGGATAGAAATGGCAAATGACGACTGATACGCACGAAATGAGCATTCTGGGCCACATTGATGAGTTGCGCAAACGCCTGCTGGTAATAGTGATTGCGCTGGCCGTGGGTGTGTTTGCCAGTTTTGCTTTTGCACAGAAGATTGCGGAATACCTGTCGGCACCGATCGGCGGCCTCTCGGCAATGTCTTCAATCGAAGTAACCGAAAACGTTGGCGCTTTCATGAAGAT
>CALCNO010000013.1 GCA_937897615.1 uncultured Anaerolineaceae bacterium | reverse complement strand
GAACGGATTTCCTTGATTTGCCATTTGGCAGTGCCAAAACGGCGATGGCTGACCACCTTGCCGCCGAATTTATCCGACAGGTCGTTGGCGATGCGGATGGCATCGCCTTCAATGACAATATCCAGGTCGTGCGTGAGGTGCCCCAGCAGCAGGTCGCGCACCGGGCCGCCAACAAGATACAAAGGCAGGTTGCGTGCCTCAGCCGCGGCGATTACCTGCTTGAGGAGTGCCAGTTGCGCCGGCGTCAGTGACCCGATGGCTTCAATTTCCGCCTGCTCATGGGTTAAAATCAACTTCATAGGGTGATTGTAACATTAAGGCTAAGAGGTGGTTTGGCTATGACCAATGATCTCAGTGAAAGCGAAAAAATCCGCTACCAGAAGCACCTGCTGCTGCCGGAAGTGGGGGAAGCCGGACAACTGCGCCTGAAGAATAGTTCCGTGCTGTTGGTGGGCGTGGGTGGGCTGGGGTCGCCGGCAGCCCTATATCTGGCAGCTGCCGGGGTGGGGCACATTGGCCTGCTGGATGGCGATAAAGTGGAATTGAGCAACCTTCAGCGCCAGGTGTTACACGCTGTGGCGGCAATTGGCCAGCAAAAAGTGGCCTCGGGAGAATATGCCCTGCACGCCCTCAACCCGGAGATTCGCGTCATGCAATACCCGTTCCGTCTGAGTGCGGAAAATGGAGCCGAACTCTTTGAAGGCTATGACGTGATCCTGGACTGCACGGATAATTTGGCCACGCGCCTGGTAATCAATCGCTTTTGCGTGCAGCTGCACAGGCCAATGGTGCATGGCGCGGTGTACCGCTTTGAGGGGCAGGCGGCGGTTTTCGACGCGGACCGCGGCCCCTGCTACCAGTGCCTCTTCCCGCAGCTCCCTGATGAAAAGGTCATCCCCGACCCGGCCAAAAACGGCCTGCTTGCCACCACACCGGGGATCATCGGCACGATCATGGCGGCAGAAACGCTCAAGCTGCTGCTGGGGATTGGTTCATCACTGGCGGGCCGGTTGCTGGTGCTTGATAGCCTCTCGATGCACTTTCAGGAGTTGCACCTGGTGCGCAACAAAAAATGCCCGGTTTGTGCAAAATGACGAGAAAGGCGTATAATCCCTCCCATTGTTGTGTATGAAGGGATTGGCGATGAATGACGATAAAGTTTTACTGGTGGTACTGGCTCACCCGGACGATGAATCCTTTGGTCCCGGGGGAACACTGGCGCACTATGCCAGATTGGGCGTAAAGGTATATTTGGTCTGTGCCACCCGCGGCGAGGTAGGCGAGGTGGAACCGGAATTGCTGGAAGGTTTTTCCAGCATCGCCGAACTGCGCGAGAATGAGCTGCGCTGTGCGGCCAAAACCCTGGGCCTTACGGAAGTATTTTTCCTCAATTACCGCGATTCCGGCATGCCCGGCTCAATTGATAACACCCACCCGCAGGCGCTTTTTGCCGCCGACCTGGATAAGGTCGTCGCGGAAGTGGTGCACTACATCCGCCTGCTCAAGCCGCAGGTGGTGATCACGTTCGATCCCATTGGCGGTTATCGCCACCCGGATCACATCACCATCCAGCGAGCGGCGGAGAAAGCCTTTTATGCGGCCGGGGATTCGCATTACGCCACTGGTGACCTGCCGGCTTATGCTCCGGCTAAGCTGTACTTCCATACCTTCCCGCGCGGATTTTTGCGCCTGTTGGTTTTCTTCATGCGCCTGGCGGGCAAGGACCCGCGCAAGTTTGGCAAGAACGGCGACATTGACCTGCAGTCCATCGCCGAAGTGCATTTCCCGATCAATGCCGTGGTGGATTACCGTGAGGTAACGGAGATTCGTGACCGCGCTTCTGCCTGCCACGCAAGCCAGGGCGGCGCACGCATCACCGGCGGATTGATGGGCCTCTTCCGCAAGGTCTTTGGCATCAGCGACCAGTACATGCGCGCCTTTCCGCCCCCTGGGCGTAGGAAAGAGCACGACCTCTTTGAAGGGATTTAAAAAGGAGCCGCAAGGCTCCTTTTTTATCTGCCACTGAGCTTACAGGCGAATCACTTCTCCGCAGAAATCACATTTGATGGTATCTTGCCCGCGCAGCACCGGTTTGGTAATGGCGCCGCCGCAGTTGGGGCATTTGGTGGGGGCGGAGCGCGCTTTTTCCACCGCCTCAGTGTCCACCGCCAGTGCCCTTTCGCCGGCGAGGTCGCCAGTCTTGACGCGGTTGATGCTCTGCTGCCACAAATTGCAATCCTGCCCATCCAGATGCAGCTTGACCTCGCG
>CALCNO010000012.1 GCA_937897615.1 uncultured Anaerolineaceae bacterium | reverse complement strand
TTGCGGCAGCGCAAGCGCGTGGCTGGCAAAATAGGCTTTGTCGTAATTGATGCACACATCGCCGTAATCCACCGGCAGGGCGCGTTCACCGGCATCCAGCTTGAATTCATCCGGGATGGACGCCAGCAGCGGCGCATGGTATTTGACAAACAGCTCTTCATTCAGCGCCCGCGAAAGGAAGGTGTTGTCCACGCCGTAGAGCACATCCGCCTGGGGGGAATCCTTGGTGAGGATGGCACGGTTGAGCAGGCTGCCGGCATCGCCTGCGGGCACAAAGACAACCTTCACGTGGTGAGTGTCTTCAAATTGCTTCACCAGGTCAGCCGAAACAGCAAAGGAATCGTGCGTCATCACAGTCAGCGTGGGCGTCTCTGTGCTGGCCGGGGCACAGGCAGCTAACGCCAGCCCGATTAGCAGAAACACAATAAGCAATACAGGTAAAAAGTTCTTTTTCATTCTTTCTCCTTTTGATTTTTCCAGGAATGGATGCAAAGCAGGTTTCCTTTTCTCAGGCTCACTTCGGCGCGGGTAGATACCATACGGTTGCTTACGCCGCGGCCACGGTCTGCATGCAGCGTCTCATCACGCAACGGGTACTCCAGGCCGGCAGTGGCCACCCCCTCCGCATCGCCCTGCAGCGGCATCAGCGAGACCACGTCCCCCACCTGGCCACGGATTTCTGCGCGCTGGCGGATCACGCTGATCTCCTGATCCGCCTCCAGCACGCGCACATCCCGCCCGGCAAGTTCCGGCAGCAACAGGAGAAACAGGTTGGCAAGCGTTTGGTCCAGCCGCCCACCCAGCATGCCCGCCAGCAGCAGCGCATCAAACTGGCGGCGGGCCGCCTCGAGTAATGCCAGCTCAAGGTCAGTCTCATCCTTGTGTGCGGGGAATTGCAGGATCTCAGCCCCATGTTGGGCGGCGTCTTCGCGTTCCTGCGCGGTAATGGAATCCAGGTCGCCGATGAGCAGGTTGGGCCAAAGGCCAAGCGCGCGCAGGTGATGCAGGCCGCCATCCACCGCGATCAGATAGTCCTCAGGGGCAATCACCCCACGTAGATAAGCGCCATCACCCATTTCCCCGTTGACAAACAAAATGGCACGCTTTGGCATAAAAACACCCTCCGCCGTGGGAGGGTGTCGTGTGTTCTCGTATCCAATCCCTCCGCCGGCATTATCCGGATCAGGTTATACGGGTCGAAGGCTACTCCTTCCTCTCAGCCCGGAACGCCGGGCTCCCCACGAACTATTCAATTAAACCGAGTATAGAACGATACCGGAAAGATGTCAAGAAAACAGCCGCTTTTGTGCGACCTCCTGTATAATAGGGGCGCAAACATCACTTTTACCAGGATTCCCTTGACCTCACTGATCCAATTTGACGCTGTCACCTATCGCCACCCGGGCGCCGCACCCAACGAAGAACCTGCCCTGAATGGCGTGAGCGTATCCATCCAGCCGGGCGAATGGGTGGCCATTGTGGGCGCCAACGGCTCCGGCAAGACCACCTTTGCCCGTCACTGCAATGCGCTCCTGCTGCCCACCTCCGGGCGGGTGCTCATTGATGGGCGCGACACGCAGAATCGCAACGCACACACGCACATCCGTTCCAGGATCGGCATGGTCTTCCAAAACCCTGAAGACCAGATCGTTTCCAGCATCATCGAGGAGGATTGCGCGTTTGGGCCAGAGAACCTGGCCATCCCCACCGCCGAGATCCGCCAGCGCGTGGAACGCTCGCTAAAGACGGTGGAGATGTACGACCAGCGGGAGCGCCCGCCGCATTTACTCTCAGCGGGGCAAATGCAGCGCGTGGCACTGGCCGGTGTGCTGGCCATGCAGCCGGACTGCGTGATCTTCGATGAATCCACTGCCATGCTCGATCCGCGCGGCCGCCTGGAAGTGCTCAACACCATGCGCAGCCTGCACGAACGCGGCGCTACGGTGTTATTCATCACGCACTTTATGGAAGAAGCAGCCAGGGCAGACCGTGCATTGGTCTTCAACCGCGGGCAGATCGTTTCTGACAGCACCCCCGGCGACCTGTTCGCCGACCTCGCCCTCTTAAAAAGCTGCGGGCTGGAACAGCCTTCTTCTTTGCAACTCCTCAGCGGACTGCATGAGATCGATCCGATTCTGGCGCACCTGCC
>CALCNO010000011.1 GCA_937897615.1 uncultured Anaerolineaceae bacterium | reverse complement strand
AGGTTAATGCGCGCGTCCACAGAGGGCAAAACCGTGTCCGCCACAAGGCGGTATTTATCGGCAGGTTCTGCCGCATAAATGCGCACGGCTTCGGCGGCGTGGTAGATGCCACTGTGCTGGGTGTGCACCCCCACCGCGGTCAACTCCACCGGGTTAGGGAATGTGATGAACACCGATACCCAGCCGGAGTTCACCTGTGCCGAATGCCACATGGTACTGGAGTCGTAGGTCACCTTGCCGGTGTTGAGGCTGGGCTTGATAATATGTTGTATGATATTGCCCACTTTGCTGTTGTAGGTCTCACCATACTCGGTGCGTACCTTCACCTCAGACTGTTTAGCGGCCTGGTGCGGGTCAAGGTAATCCACCGGTTTCAGCCAGCCGCCGGCCGGAGAAAGGTACCCCTGCCTGACCAGATTGGCCTTATCCCCCAGATAATCGCCCATGGCCGGGTCTGCAAACACCCATGCCTGCCCGGCTGCGTCCTTTTCCCAGGAGAATGCCTTGCCGCTGGCACGGTACTTGTAAAAAGTTTTTAACCTGTCGAGAAATATCTGATCGCTGGCTGCCACGCCAAAATTGACCTGGGCAAGGCAATGCCCCTTGCCATTTGTTGAGCGGCAGATCACCAGCCGCACCGGGATACGCACCGCCTCGCACATGGAGGCATACAGGATCGCCTGGTCTTCGCAATCGCCGCCACCGGCCTGCAACGTTTCAAGCGGAGGGGAAACATAATCATATTTCAGCGGGTCCGGAACATACTTGACGTTTTGCTTGACGTATTCATAGATCGCAGCCGCGCGCTGCCAGGTATCGCTGTAGGCGGCCACCGTCTTTACCGCAATGGCGCGCACAGCCAGCGGATCAATGGCCTCGGCGGAGGCATCCACCTTGTAACCAATCTTCCCTTTGGAGTAGAGCAGCGGTTCCTTCTCGGCTGGCGCAGGCTCGGTTTCAATTGCCAGAACTGCATGGCAGTACGGGCATTCGAGCAGCTTGTCCACAGAATTCAGCGCAACACCGCAATTGGGGCATTTGAGGGCAGTGACTTTTGCAGGCGACATCAAAAATCTCACTTTTATGTAGAAGATAGAGGCTTGCAGTTAAGTGTACTTTATTTTCAAAATATGGATTTGGCCCATCTTGCCGCCTATCTTTTGGGCCGGGCAAAGGATATGATAAATAAGAGCACTTCACTTTGAACTACTTTATACCTCTATGCAAAGGGGCAGCGTCTATGCAGGACACTACTGGCTCGGCAGCGGGCGATCTGGAGAGAGCAGCTGAACAACAGGCCATCCGGCTGCTTCAGCAGGGAAACATCGAGGGGCTGGAAACCCTGGTACAGGCCTATCAGGTGAGGGCAGTGCATACCGCCGTGCTGATCACCCACGAGCGGCAACTGGCCGAAGATGTGGTGCAGGATGCCTACCTGCAGGCATATCGCAAAATCGCCCAATTTGATGAGCGCCGCCCATTTGGTCCCTGGTTCTTGAAGATCGTGATCAACGCTGCCAGAAAAGCGGCACAGCGGCAAAG
>CALCNO010000010.1 GCA_937897615.1 uncultured Anaerolineaceae bacterium | reverse complement strand
AAATCCGTCGATGGAGACATCGTGAGGGTTCGACCCCCTCTCGCCCCACAGAAAAACACCCAAGCATGGGGTGTTTTTATTTTTTTATTCTCAACAAGTTACCAACGGGGGCAGGCCACCTCTCACCCCACAGTTAAATAAAAACCGCACCCTAGAGGTGCGGTTTTACGTTTCGCGCCGGGCGCTTATTTGCCCAGAATCTTGTACATCCCGGTGCCGCAGACTGTGCATTTGCCTTTGAGGGCTTTGCGGCCGTTCTTCATTGTCACCTGTTCGGTGTCTTTCATCACCTGTTGTTTTTTACACTTCATGCAATATGCTGTTTCTGCCATTTCTATCCTCCTGTTATAAAATTACCCGGGAAGGAAAAACCCTTCCTTTGTTGCAGTATAGCATAGAAATTTCCCATCCGAACAGCCAGTTTTCCACCATCGCAAACGCATTCCTAAGCCCCCGCGGGGTGTATTTTTCGGCTCTTCGCCCCGCTCGTCCCTTGCATTTCAGACCAATATGGTCTTTAATTAGGAGAGGCTGTTCATTCAAAAAGGAGTTGCCATGCCCAACACCCCCATTACCCGTAAACCCTTCACCCCTACCAAACTCAACCGCAGAAAACCCGTGCCCAGCGATATTGAGATCGCTCAGGAGGCAACGCTCAAACCGATCACCCTGATTGCCGAAGAACTGGGCCTGCTGCCCAACGAGATCGAGCAATACGGTGACACCAAAGCCAAAGTGCGCCTGGAGGTGTTGCAGCGCCTGCATCACGTCCCCGATGGTAAATACGTTGACGTGACCGCCATTACCCCCACGCCGCTGGGAGAAGGCAAGACCACCACCACGGTGGGCCTCAGCCAGGCACTGGGGGCACACCTGGGCAAGCGCGTGATCACCTGCATCCGCCAGCCTTCGCAGGGGCCTACCTTTGGCATCAAGGGCGGCGCCGCCGGCGGCGGGTATTCTCAGGTGGTGCCGATGGAAGAATTCAACCTGCACCTCACCGGCGATATTCACGCCATCACGGCCGCCAACAATCTGATGGCCGCCGCCATTGACGCGCGCATGTTCCATGAAGCAGACGCCACCGACGAACAATTATTCAACCGCCTGCTGCCGCCAGACAAGAGCGGCAAACGCCACTTTACCAAAGGGATGGTGGTGCGCCTGGAAAAACTGGGCATCAGCGCCGCAGACCCCGATGAACTGACCCCCGAGCAGCGCCGCAAGTTGTGCCGCCTGGATATTGACCCGGCCACCATCACCTGGCGGCGGGTGCTGGATACTTCAGACCGCTTCCTGCGCGGCGTGACCATTGGCACCGGCCCGGATGAAAAGGGCTTCACGCGCGAGACCGGCTTTGATATTACCGTGGCCTCCGAGATCATGGCTATTCTGGCGCTCACCACCAGCCTCAAGGATATGCGCGAGCGCCTGGGCAAGATCGTCATCGGCATCAGCAAATCCGGTGATGCCGTTACCGCCGAAGACCTGGGCGTGGCCGGCGCCATGACCGTGCTGATGCGCGACGCCATCAAGCCCAACCTGATGCAAACCGTGGAAGGCACACCGGTGTTCGTGCATGCCGGCCCGTTTGCCAACATCGCTCACGGCAACTCCTCGATCATCGCCGATAAGATCGCCCTTAAGCTGGCAGATTACGTCATTACCGAATCCGGCTTCGGCGCCGATATGGGCATGGAAAAGTTCATGGACATCAAGAGCCGCTACTCCGGGCTGATCCCCTCGGTGGTGGTGATGGTGGCCACTGTGCGCGCCCTCAAGATGCACGGCGGCGGCCCCAAAGTGGTGGCGGGCAAACCGCTCGACCCAGCCTACACCAGCGAAAACCTGGAGTTGCTGCGCGCCGGCATGCCCAACCTGCTGCATCACATCAAGACTGCGCGCAAGTTTGGCGTCCCGGTGGTGGTGGCGGTCAACCGCTTCCTCACCGATACGCCCGCCGAGTTGGAGTTGATCCGCAAAGCCTCGGTGGAAGAAGGCGGCGCAGTGGATGCGCTCATCTGTGAGCACTGGGAGAAAGGCGGCGAAGGCGCGCTGGCACTGGCCGAGGCGGTGGTCAAGGCCGCCGAAATGCCGGCACAGTTCAAGTTCCTCTACCCGCTGGAATGGTCGATCAAACAGAAGATCGAATGTATCGCCAAAGAGGTCTACGGCGCTGACGGCGTGGATTACCTGCCCGAGGCCGAGGAGCGCATCAAAGAGTACACACGCCTGGGCTTCGATAAACTGCCCATCTGCATGGCCAAGACACACCTCAGCCTCTCGCATGACGCGGCGCTCAAGGGTGTGCCCAAGGGGTTCCGCATTCCCATCCGCGATGTGCGCGCCTCGGTGGGGGCGGGCTTCCTCTACCCGCTGCTGGGCACCATGTCTACCATGCCCGGCCTGCCCACCCGCCCCATGTTCATGGAGATCGATATCGAGACCGATACCGGCAAGATCATCGGGCTAAGTTAGCAAGCCAGCTTTCGGGATAATTTGCCCGAAAACAAAGCCTGCAACCAAAGACCCCGGGAATCGATCCCCGGGGTCTTTGTTTAGAACTTACTCCAACGGCTCGAGGATCTCCACAAAGTCGTAATCTACCTGGGTGAGGCCGGCACTGGCCGGCACTACAGCCACGCCTACCCGCCCAATGGGGAATTCGGAGTTTTCTGCCTCGGTCACGTATATACCGTTGACGTACAAGGCAAACAAATCGCCAATACAATCAGCATCAATATAATTGGCATCAATGCCGCTGTTAATACCACTGGAGGCTTGCCAGTCGGCCAGGAGCGTGAGCACACCATCCTGCCACTTTTGAATGCTGCCGTAACCATCGCTGCGCAGGGCAAAAAAGATACCGGAACCATCCGCTTGCACACGGCACATCACGCCATAGATTGCGCTGCCATCCTCTGCAGTTTTTGCCAGCGAGGCATCGGCGCGCAGGGTGATATCCTGTGCCACAAAATCCACCACACCGCTGGCAAAGACCCCGCCTGCCGGTGCACTGAGCGAATAGTAATCGTTATGAATGATGGAAGCGCTGCCATCCCCCAGCGCGCCCTGGCTCCAGCCCTCGGCGGCGGTAAAGTCATAACGCGCACGCACCACCGGTGCAGTAAGGGTAAAGCTGTTCTCCTGCGCCAGGTCAAGGCCGTAGGATTCCATCAGGCGCGTATCGTTGCAGTCCAGCACCTTAATGTCCACAATTTGGGTGTAGTTGTCGTCAAAGGAGAGTGTATCGCCGTCGCCAAAAGTCTGGTCGCCTGCCAGCCAGGAATCCCCCCAATAGTCCTCTTCTTCCGGGCTGATCATCACCTGGCACACCTCGCGCCCGGAGGTGTTGTTGAGCGTCACCGGATATTGCGTGCGATCCTCGTACTGGTAGGCATCACCGATAGATTGAACGATGATGTCATCAAAAAGCACCCTGACCGGGTCTGCCGAAAAAGAAACAGCCGAAAGCGCCAGGTCGCCGCTGGCAAAGGTGTCGTCCTCCACCTCGGCCACAAGCACATCGTTCACCAGCAGCGAGAAATGCGTGCCCTCGCAAATGGCTGTGATGTGACTGGTCTCTCCCGCGGCGCTGACCGCGCTGCTCTCCGTCCAGTCATAGAGCGAGGTGGCTTCAGTATCTTCAAAAAGCGTGATGGCAGCGTAGCCGTCCGAGGAGACGCGGAAGCCATAGCCATCCCCGTTATCCTGCACGCGGCAATCCACGCCAAACCCGTCGCTGAGGTCACCCGGCATTTCCAGCGCCGTGGCGTCAACCTCAATGCGCACATTGTCAAAGTTCACGCCGGCAACTCCCCAGTTGTATTCTTTATCGCGCGAGGCTTCCACCACGTACCCACCCTGCTCATAACCGGTAGTGCCATAATCGCCGGAATAGGTCTCCCAGCCGCTGCTGGGATCGCTGAAGTCGTCCTGCATCAGGATGAACGGCCCGTTATCCGCCGGGAGCGGCGTGGCCTGCCCGGCCCCCGGCGTGCCGGAAAGCGTGGCCACCTGCATCCCCTCGGCGGGGTTGGAACCGCTGCTGCCGCCTGAAGAGCAGGCCGCCAGGGATATGAGTGTTATCATCACAACAATGTTTTTCCAGATAGTTTTCATCTTCGTCCTCTTTAGTCAACTGGGTTAAGCATACAAAAAGTGAGGACGAAAATCAAGTTGCGCCGAAAAGTGTATAATCTTTGAAACTTCGTCAAAGGATGCCGCCCATGACCACTTACCGCTTTTCACAGGCTGCGCTCGCCGATTACGCGCAGCGCTACTTCACCCACTTTGGCGTGCCGCCGCAAGATGCCGCCCTGGCAGCGGATGTGCTGCTGGCAGCAGACGCACGCGGGGTAGACTCGCACGGGATGATCCGCCTGAGCAGCTATTATGGCTCACGCTTGCGCCGTGGCCTGATCGACCCAACCTCACCGCAGCAGGTGCTGCGCGAGACCCCCACCACGCTTGCCATCGACGCTAAAAACGGCCTGGGGCACCCCGTGAGTGTGCGGGCCATGCGTCAGTGCATCCAAAAGGCGCAGCAGAGCGGCATTGCTATGGCCACGGTGCGCAACAGCAATCATTACGGCATCGCCGGTTACTACGCAATGATGGCCCTGCCGGAAGAGATGATCGGCATCAGCTTTACCAACTCCAGCCCATTGGTCGCGCCCACCTATGGCAAAAAAGCCATGCTGGGCACCAACCCCATCGCGGTGGCGGCGCCGGCGGGCAGCCAGCGCCCCTTTGTGCTGGATATGGCCACCAGCATTGTGCCCATCGGGCGCGTGGCCGTGTACCAAAAAGAGAACAAGCCCATTCCACCCGGTTGGGGCATTGGCCCCAACGGCAGCATCACCGAAGACCCCGCTGAGGTGATCAACGGCGGCGCGCTAATGCCGCTGGGCGGCCCGGCGCTGCTGCGCGGTTACAAAGGCTACGGCCTGGCGCTGATGGTGGACATCTTCTGCGGGGTGCTGGCAGGCGCGGGTTTCTCCGACCAGGTGTTTGCCGCCGGGTCTGACCAGCCCAGCCAGGTGGGGCACTTCTTTGCCGCCATCCGCATTGATGCCTTCCGCGACGTGACAGGCTTCAAGCAGGATATGGATGCCCTGCTGGCCGGCCTTAAGGCCTCCCCTAAAGCCGAAGGGGAGGAGCGCATTTACATCCACGGAGAAAAGGAATTCGAAAATGCCGAGCGCTCCGCCCGAGAGGGCATCCCGCTCTCAGATGCCACCGTGCGCACGCTGGAAAAGGCCGGCGCCGAAGACGGCGTGCCGTTTGACCTGGCGCCGCTGAAGTAAAAGTAAAAAAGACCGGAGGCGAACACCTCCGGTCTTCTGTCTATTTTTGCAGCAGGATGCAGGCTTCGTCGCCTGCCAGAGCCAGCCAGCCACTCTCCACCGAGGGAGTGGCATCGCGCTTGTTGGAAAGCAGCAGCTCCCAGCGGGCATGGCGCAGCGATTCTCCCAGGGCCAGGCGCACCTTGCGCTTGCCAAAATTGAGCGCCACCAGCACCGTCTGGCTGCCCTCCTGGCGCAGGTAGCCCAACACACGGCGCGGGTCGTAGTTGAGCGCCAGGAAACTGCCGCGGTGCAGTGCCGGGGTATTGCGACGCAGTTCCAATAGTTTGCGGTAAAAATTCAGCAGCGAGCGCGGATCTTGTTCCTGCGCAGTCACGTTGCGGGTGAGGTAATTGGGATGCACCTTGAGCCAGGGCTGGCCGCCGCTAAAACCGGCATTGGCAGCCGCGTTCCATTGCATGGGGGAGCGGCAGCCATCGCGCCCAACGTTGATCGGCCAGTAGTGTTTGCCCACCGGGTCTTGAATCTCGGAGCGTTTCAATTTGATGTCGCGCATGCCGATCTCCTCGCCGGCGTACAGGAAAGGCGTGCCGCGCAGGGTGAGGATCATGGCAGCCGCTACTTTGAGGCGCTCATCGTCCTGCGGCGCGTGAAAGCGCGTGGCGCTGCGCTTGTTATCATGGTTGTTGAGCACATAGGTGGGCCAGGAGTCTGCGCTCATCACACTTTCCCATTTCTGGATGGAGTTGAGAAAGCTGCCGGGATGCCATTTGTTCCATAAAAAGGTGAAGTCAAAGGTCGCGTGCAGTTTGCCATCGCCGCAATAATCGGCGGCAGTCTTCATAGTGGACATAAAGGTCTCGCCCACAGCGTAACGCTCCGGGTAGCTGTCCAGAATGGCGCGGATGTCGTGCACCACGTCCATCATCTCCGGCTGGTTGGTATCGTAGAGATGCTCCTGCGCATCAAAGGGGCGCCTGCCTAACTTCACCGGGTTGTCGCGAAATTGAGCGTCCTTGAAATATTCGTTGAATACATCCAGCCTGAAGCCATCCACGCCGCGGTCTGCCCAGAAGTTGAACACCGAAAGTAATTCCCTGCGCGTATCCGGGTTGCGCCAGTTGAGGTCCGGCTGCTCCCTGACAAACATGTGGTAATAATACTGCCCGGTGGCGGCATCGAACTCCCAGCCTTTGCCACCAAAAATGGATTGCCAGTTGTTGGGTTCCTTGCCGTTTTTGGGATCGTGCCAGATGTACCAATCGCGGTAGGGATTGTCTTTGAAACTGCGCGACTCGACAAACCAGGGGTGTTGGTCTGAGGAATGGTTGAGCACCAGGTCCATGATGACATGAATACCGCGTGTGTGGGCCTCGCTCACCAGCAGGTCAAGGTCGGCCAGCGTGCCGTATTTGGGGTCGATGTCCTTGTAATTGGAGACATCGTAGCCAAAATCTTTATCCGGCGAGGGGTTGATCGGCGAGAGCCAGATGCCATCCACGCCCAGCTTTGCCAGGTAATCCAATTTGCCGATGATCCCGCGCAGGTCGCCGACGCCATCGTCGTTGCTATCGGCAAATGACCGCGGATAGATCTGGTAGATCACGCCGTCACGCCACCACAAATAATCCTTGCTCATACAGCACCCTCCCGTGTATTGTCAATTATACAGCCGGCGCCAAAAGGCCAAAACGATTCACTCGCCTTTCATATCAACTGTTTTGGCCGTGCCATCGAGAACTTCCAGGCTCAGAGCAATAGACTGGCCAATAGCGGCATCCATATCATCTGGCGTAACACCCAGCGGCTCACAGCCCAATGACTTATCAATGAACGTTTCGGCGCACATCACCTGTGCATATTTGACCAGGTTCAGCCCGCCCTCGTGCCTGGCAGCTTTCTGCTGGCGGACGATCTGCCGCGCCCCCAGAGCGAACATCCATTTGGGAATGGTAACGATCTTCTTCTCCGGTACACCCATGTATTTATGGAAAATGGTCAGCAATTCCACCCAGGTGAGGTTGTAATAGCCGATTGGGTAACACTTGCCACTCTGGTTGCGCTCCAGCGCGCCGGCAATGGCCTGCCCCACTTGCCTCACCGTGACCATGGTAGTGCCGCCGCGCGGATACATGGTGGCGCCCTTCATGCCGCGGATTTGTTCCACCAAAAAGGTCCACACCGGCTTTCTGCCGGGTTGTGCGCCAAAAATATATGGCAATTCCAGCACGGCCACATCCAAACCAGTATCTGCAAAGCCCAGGCACATATTCTCCTGGTCGATGCGGCTGCGAATGTACGGGTGCCAGCGCGTTAGCTCCTCTTTGGGCCAGATTTTGGCAAAGTGCGAGAAATACGAGCCAAGGATCACAGCATGTTTGACGCCACTCTCTTTGGCCAGGCGCAGCAGCCGTTCCAGTGGCACAATGTTGAACCTCTTAAACATCTCATACACCGGCGCAGGGCCTTCCACGCGCTCATCAATGCCTGCGGCAAACACCAACCCATCGCAGCCTTTTAGGTGTCTCTTGAGTTCCTCATCTGAGAGTTCCATATAATTGCCGAACTCAATCTTCATTTCTGCGGGAAGCAGCGCTCCGGGCGGGATGGGGGGAAGCGCCAGCGAAGACACCCTGTGCCCGCGCCGGATAAGTTCCGCAGCACCCTCGCTGCCCAGCAACCCTGTACCGCCGATCATAAAAACTTTCATGCGCACCCTGCCTTTCTTAAACCTGGCGATACCTGAGCAGCCGCAAGGAATTGAGCACCACCACAATGGTGCTGCCCTCGTGGAAGACCACTGCCAGACCAATGCCCATCCACCCCGTCAGCGATGCCACAATGAGCATGCCAATAACACCCAGAGCGATCACCAGATTTTGAATGATGATGGCGCGGGCGGCGCGCCCCAGGCCCACTGCAAAGGGCAGCCGGGAAAGGTCGTCAGCCATGAGCACCACATCCGCTGTTTCCAGCGCCACATCCGTGCCGGCACCGCCCATGGCAATGCCCACCGTGGCGTTTGCCAGCGCCGGGGCGTCATTGACGCCATCGCCGATCATTGCCACCTGCTGGTAGCGGCTCACCAGATCGCGGATCGCCGCGAGTTTATCCTCGGGCATCAGGCCGGCGCGGAAATCGCTGATGCCAACCTTTTCGGCGATGGCCGCGGCGGCATGGGCATTGTCGCCGGTGAGCATGATGGTCTGCGCCA
>CALCNO010000009.1 GCA_937897615.1 uncultured Anaerolineaceae bacterium | reverse complement strand
CGCGCGCCACCGTGGAAGAGGCACTGGCCGATGCGCAGCGCAAGTTCACCGGCGACTCGCCCAATATTCTGGCCCTGCCGCGCACCTTCAAGATGAATGCGGTACATTTGTGCCCGTCCATTGAAGAGAAATAAAGGAACGGGTACTCGTACCCGTTCCTTGAAGGAACTAAATTGTACGGGTGCTCGTGCCCGTTGATTGAAGAGAAATAAAGGAACGGGTACTTGTGCCCGTCCATTGAAGAGAAATAATTGAACGGGTACAGGTGCCCGCAAAAAGACGCCTGACCCCCACATTACGGTGAGATATGAAATACATCCTGCTCAACCTCAAACGCTTTGAAATCCCCCTCGCCCTGGGCGGCATCAACCGCGGCCCGCTGGCGGGCTGGGCGGCCAACCTCCTGCGCGATACCGCTGCCATCGGCAGCCACAAAGACGCCGAGTTCGCCGCCTTTCTGCCGGAGGCGCACCTGCCGCAAGCGGTGGCCGCCGCGCAGCAGTACGGCTCGCCCATGCACATCGGCTGCCAGAGCGTCTTCCGCGCGGATGTGGCGGCGGGCGGCAATTTTGGCGCCTTCACCTCCAACCGCACCGCCCTCTCGATGAAGGCCATCGGCGTGGATTACACCCTCATCGGCCACAGCGAGGAGCGCCGCGACAAGCTGGAGATGCTCAGGGAAGGCGGCGCCGCCGATTTCGGCGCGGTCAACCGCCTGCTCAACCAACAAATCCACTGCGCGCTGGCCGCCGGCCTCAAGGTGGTCTACTGCATCGGCGAGAACGCCGAGGAGCAGCCGCGCCGCTTTGACGTGCTGCGCGAGCAGCTGCAGGTGGGGCTGGCGGGCGTGTCCGGCGCGCCGGTCATCGTGGCCTACGAACCCATCTGGGCCATCGGCCCCGGCAAGACCCCGCCGGATGCCGCCTACGTCAGCGAGATCGTGCAGTTCGTCAAGCAAACCGCGCCGGGGCTGCCGGTGGTGTATGGCGGCGGGCTGAAGAAAGAGAACGCCAAAATGCTGGCGGGCATCGCCGGGCTGGATGGCGGGCTGATCGCCCTCACGCGCTTCAGCGGCGACTTCGGCTTTTACCCCGAAGAATATCTGGAAATCGTATCCCTCTTCCTGGGTTAAAATCAGGGCATGGAAAACGCACTGGTCGTTCACGGCGGCGCCCCCACGGCGGTGATCAACACGTCCCTTTACGGCATCATTGCCGGCCTGCGCCAGCAGGGTTTTGGCGGCGGGGTGCTGGGCGCGCGCTTTGGCTCGCAGGGCCTCCTCAGCGAAGACTTCATTGATCTGGGCGCACTGCCCGCCGCGCAGCTGGATGCGCTGCGGCACACCCCCGGCTCGGCCATCGGCACCTCGCGCACGCAGCTGGAAGACGCCGAGTACGAACGCATCGCGCAGGTGCTCAGGGAACATCACATCCGCTGCGTGCTCTACACCGGCGGCAACGGCTCAATGGATGCGGCCGGCAAGCTGTGGCAGCGCGTGCAGGCGCAGGGCATCACCGTGGTGGGCGTGCCCAAGACCATCGACAACGACCTGATGGTCACCGACCATGCCCCCGGCTACGCCAGTTGCGCCAATTACCTCGCCAGCACCGTGCAGGAGCTGGCGCAGGATGTGCAAAGCCTGCCCATTCACATTGTGGTGCTGGAGGTGATGGGGCGCAACACCGGCTGGCTGGCGGCGGCCACGGCCCTGGCGCGCGGCGGCAAAACGCTGGCGCCGCACCTCATCTGCTTCCCGGAAGTGCCCTTCGATGAAGCCGATTTTCTGGCGCGCGTGCAGGAGCTGCACCGCCGTTACGGCGGCGCGGTGGTGGTGGCCAGTGAGGGCCTCAAGCAGGCCGATGGCACGCACGTGGTGCCGCCCATCTTCCGCATCGGCGAGGCAGTCTACTTTGGCGATGTCTCATCGCACCTGGCTAACGTCATCATCAAGAATCTGGGCATCAAGGCGCGCGGCGAGAAACCGGGCATCCTCAACCGCTGTGCGGCGGCGCTGGTCTCGCAGGTGGATGTGCAGGAGGCCGAGGCGATTGGCCGCGAGGCGGCGCGCCTCGCGCTGGCCGGACAGGGCGGCGTGATGGTGGGGCTGCGGCGCGTCAGCTCAACGCCCTACGCCGCGGAATTGATCCACATTCCGCTGGCAGAGGTGATGAAGAAGGAACGCCTCTTCCCGCGCGAGTTCATGAGCGCCGACGGCCACGATGTGACCCCCGCCTTTCTGGACTGGGCGCGCCCGCTGGTCAACCCCCCGGCGGATTTCGTCTCTTTGGTGTAAAAACCTAACCAGCCTGTCATTGCGAGGAGCGTTCTTTGCGACGAAGCAATCTCAGCTCGCCTCATAGAGCAAGATTGCTTCGGGCTTCGCCCTCGCAATGACATATGCGCGCCCCGTCATTGCGAGGAGCGCTTCTTGCGACGAAGCAATCTCAGTTCGCCTCACATGGCGAGATTGCTCCCGGCTTCGCCCTCGCAATGACATCTCCGCATCCCTGTCAGTTGTGAAACCCTTATTAGGGAAAATCGCACTGTGATTAATGATTTTAGGTGGTTTTTAAGTACTTCGATGTATACTGAAATCACAGCAAATTATTATGGGGAGCCGAACCGGAAAATTCAAAACACGACGCAGAATTACATTTGGCTTTCTCACCCACAGTGTATATGGTGGATCAGAATAAAGGAGAGGGGAAGCAATGTGGTGTGATTTATTGATAAATATCATTTCCGATTTACTTTTCGCCATTCTTGCGTTTGTTTTTTGGTATTGTGTCTTTCTAATGAATAAACAAAGAAAGTTGCATAAGTTTTTCGGCATTGAAAAAAATAAAAAAATAACCATCTATACTTCACGTTTAATCGTCAAAGAATATGGTTCCTTGGGAAATGATGGGAGAGAATATTCTTTTCAAGGTACTGCAATACCCAATGAAGAATCCAAGGCTGCAAATCACCTTCGCACTTTATTTAACTACTTCCTGCCTTCGCAAATTGGTAAATCTGGTTTTCTTAGTAAACTCCTTATTTCAGATGTGGATGTAAGGGTATACCCCTCACCAGTTTTTGAAGATATGATCGACCAGAGCACATCCATCATTTCACTAGGATTGCCGGGATACAATTTGATTTCCAGATTCATTGAGGATTCTCTTAACCCCTCAGCGAAACTTGATTACATTCCCATTGAAACAATCTCGGATAACATGGATGAAATTAATATCGGGAATGGTCTATTATCTAATCTAGGAGGTACTGCAAATTTTGTTTTTAACCCAGCAGCATCTGGCTCAGCCGGGCGTGGAAATTTTGCAAAACCTTCTACCTTTATCCCAGCCGAAACCTCAGCATGTCTTACCCGCCAGACAGGTGAGATTAAAGAGCAACCAGTAATAAAAACATCAAATGGTCGTATATACCCCGATACAACGATGGGATTTGTTCAAAAATTTTTTGATAGCCAGAATAATCGAACCATTTTTTATGTTGCTGGTTTATCAGAGAATTCTACTGCCGGTAGTGCATATTATTTGGCTAACCATTGGGAAGATCTTAAAAAAAGCTACAGTTTTGATACCCCTTTTTGTGTTTTGCTAAGGGTTTCACGTACCGATTACACACTGAGTGAAGTAATTCCTTAGTTGTAACACACCTACATATTATCTGCCTTTTTCTTGAGAAGAACATACAACCCGCTAGTCAGAGCAAAGGCGGGATTGCTTCGGGCTTCGCCCTCGCAATGACACATACGCGCCCCGTCATTGCGCGGAGCGTTTTTGCGACGAAGCAATCTCAGCTCCCCTCACATGGCGAGATTGCTTCGGGCTTCGCCCTCGCAATGACACATACGCGCCCCGTCATTGCGCGGAGCGTTCTTTGCGACGAAGCAATCTCTTATGGCTTACAAACGGGCAGGCACTTCCTGCCCCTTGCTGAAGACGCGCGCGATCTCCCCCTCACGC
>CALCNO010000008.1 GCA_937897615.1 uncultured Anaerolineaceae bacterium | reverse complement strand
TGGCGGCATTCATGCCCACCACCAGCGAGCCGGCCAGGCCAGGCCCGCGCGTTACAGCCACCGCGTCAATATCTCCAAAGGAAAGGTGCGACTCTTTGAGCGCCTCATCCACCACGGCATAGATGGTACGAATGTGCTGGCGTGATGCCACTTCCGGGAAGACCCCGCCGTATTTTTTGTGCAGTTCAATCTGCGTGGCCACCACGCCCGAAAGCAGCGCACGCCCGTTTTCCACCACAGCCGCGGCGGTTTCGTCACAGGAGGATTCAATTCCGAGGATTCGTACCGTTTTGCTCACACGCTCTCCGTTAACAAACCGATGATACCAGAAACTGGTATCTTATTTGACCGGCAGCACCAAGTCTTTGGGGAAATCTGCAAGAATCTCGAAAGTGCCATCGGCTTTGGCAACCAGAGAATCCTCAATGCGCACACCCATGCCGTCATCCGGGTAATACAGGCCAGGCTCCAGCGTGAACACCGAGTTCGGTGCCAGAATATCCGAGGGGGATGGATTGATCATGGTGCACCAGGGCTTTTCATGCACTTGCAGGCCAATGCCATGCCCCAGGCTATGGCAATACCCTTTCTCAATCCCCGGTGTGCCCATGATGGTGGGATGCCCCTGCGCCTCAAAAAGCTCGCAGGTGCGCTTCTGATAATCAGCAAACGGGGCATTAAGCTTCAACTCTGCATAGACGGTATCATAGACTTTTTTCACGTCATCGTATAACTTCTGCACGGGGTCCGGGGCATAACCCAAACACCATGTGCGTGTGAAATCGTAAAAATAGCCGCCGCCCGCCTCGCAGGGGAAGATATCGTAAACGATGGTTTGGCCCAAGCGCAGTGCGTCGCTGGCAGTGCCGGTGGAGTGCGGCACGCCGGCATCATGGCCAATGGCAAAGATGGTGCCCTCCGGGTTCTCCGCTCCGTGTTCGGACAGCCACAGGTTGATCAGGCGTTTGACCTCGCCAATGGTAATGGGGCTGCCATCTTTGTGCACCAGCAAGCCATTCTTTGTCTTCTGGCCGGTGAGGAAATCCGCGGTCTTGCCCACCACGTCCACGGTCACCTTGCCCATGGCACGGATGCGCTCGATTTCCTGCGGTTCTTTGGTCATCATGGCATTCAAGAGAATCTCGTCCTTGAAGAAGCCTTCAAAGAACAATTTTGGCAGCAACTGCTGTACACGAGAGATGAGCGAATAGAACGACCCCACCTCGCGCTCGCCGTAGATGCCAACCCGCCCGGAGGTTATCCCCTGGTCGATGAGAATCTTCTTCAGGCGCAGCGCCATCGCCTCAGCCTGGTTACCGGCCGCCTCGGTGAGGAAATCGGTGAGCGGGTATTTTGAAAAACTAACGACCTTGAGACCGGTGCGCGCCGCTTCTTCCCTTTCCATCGGGTAGCAAAAGAGCACCGGCTCCTGCTTGTACTTTTTGATCAGGATGGCATCATTGATGTGCCCGCCGCCCGTAAAATAGACCATCGCCGGATTGTGCTGGGCATTGCCCACCACCAGCAGCACGTCCAATTTGTTTTCTTTCATCAACCGATCGAGATCACTTTTCATCAATAGCTCCTTAGAGAATTCGTTTGATGGCCTGCAACAGAGTTTCTTCCTCTGATTCCTTCACCGTACGCGGGTCAAAAAGCAGCGCATCTTCTTTTATGCGCGCAATGACGGGGGGAGTGTTTTTGCGCAACTTCGCCAGCGCCGCAGCGGGATGGCGTACCTTTAGTACCAACACATAGGTTTCCAGCGTTTCGCCCGGCAGGCTGCCCCCGCCAACCGTGGACTGTTCTTCGCGCACCTCGCCGCATCCGAGCACCTTTTGCCACTGGAGTGCGCGTTCGCGCATCTGCGCCGCGGGTGCAGAGATCATCTGCCACACCGGGATGCGCTGCAAAGCCTCGTCTTTGAGATAATGCACCAGCGTGGCTTCCAACGCCGCCAGGCAGAGTTTGTCCGCGCGCACGGCGCGTGCCAGCGGGTGTTTTTTGATGCGCGCGATCAATTCGCGCCTGCCCAGGATGATGCCCGCCTGGGGCCCCCCCAGCAGCTTATCGCCGGAAAAGCACACCAGGTCTGCCCCGGCGGCAATGGACTGCTGCACCTGCGGTTCGCCACTGAGGCCAAACTGCGCCGTATCCAGCAGCGTGCCAGAACCAATATCATCCACAAAAATGGCGTGGTAGGCATGGGCCAGTTCCACCAACCGCGAAAAATCGGCTTCTTCGGTAAAGCCAACCATCTTAAAGTTCGAGGCATGCGCACGCATCACCAGTGCGGCGCCATTTTTAAGTGCCTCCTCGTAATCCTCCAGGCGCACCCGGTTGGTGGTACCCACTTCCACCAGGCGCGCGCCCGAGACCTGCATCACCTCCGGTACGCGGAAGCCCCCGCCAATCTCCACCAGTTGGCCGCGGGAGATCGCTACCCCTTTGCGTTTCGCCAGCGCCGTAAGCACCAGCAGCACTGCCGCGGCATTGTTGTTCACGACCAATGCATCCTCGGCGCCGCTAAGGCGGGTGAGCATTTCGCGGGCATGCAGTGAACGCGAGCCCCTGCCCCCCCCAGTCAGGTCAAACTCCAGCGCGGAGTATCCGCTGCCAACCAGCTCCAGACGCTGCCGCGCACTCTCGGCGAGCACCGCCCGCCCCAGGTTCGTATGCAAGATCACGCCGGTGGCATTGATGACCGGTTCAAGCGTCAGTTGCGTTTTGTGCTCCAGAGAAGTTCTCACCGCCCGCGCCGCTTCTTTTGCATCAAAGGCCGGCATTGGCAAGGACGCGCCGCGATAAGCATCCAACACCTCGCGCAACGTTTCCAATACCAGCGTATCGCCGTAGTCCCGGCGAAGCTGTACAAATTCATCCAGGCGTAAAAGGGAATCTACCGAAGGGATCCGCCGCAGGTCACTCATTCTCAGCAGGGGGAGGCGGGGCCCAGCGGTTCTTCTCGCGCATGCGCAGGAAGAATTCAATGGCAATCAAACCGGCAGCCAGGAGCACTGCCAGAGCGAAATTGAGTACTTTGCCAAATTGCAGCCACAGGAGCAGATCGGCATAGGCGCCCACAAACAGAGCCTCGCGCACCATCACAATTGCCGTGGCGCCCTGTTTGCCGGGGAACCGGCGATGCAGGTAATGAATCACCGGCAGCGCCATGCCGCTGAATGCCATGGTCACCAAAAAGAACAGCAGCCAGCGCGGCCCCAGCGTGGGCAAAGTGAACAAAAAGAGGATAGCAATGCCCAGCCAGCCAATGGCAGACAAAATGATAGCAGTTGTCAGCGCCCCCCTGAAGGGCGGAAGCTGCGCGCGAATCTCATCCTGAGTGGGTTGCTGCATAGCGCCTCCTTACTTATCCAGGTACTCCACGTCCTTTTCAGCATCGTAAGTCATACCGAGGATTTTCCAATCATCGCCTTCTTTTGCCAGCACAAAAGTACCGTGGATGCGCACATCCTTAAAGTCCGAATCGTCCGTCTTTTTCATGGTGGCCACAAATGGCACATAAGCATAGCCGTTCTCGATCTTGTCGAAACTCAGCTTCTCCAGCTTGAAATCAACGTCATAAAGGCCAAATTGCAGGTCAAGTTCGTTCTTATACCCCAGCGTGCGCACGCTCTGGTGGGTGATCGCATACACTCCGCCCGAATCCTCGGCGTTCATTAACTTCACATACTGGCGCACCGTTGAGAGGATTGCGCGCTGTTCCGCATTGGCACAGCCAGACAACAAAAAAGCTGCCACGAGCATACTGCTAACAACTATTAATGTAAGTTTTTTCAAGGAATTCCTCCGGCGACGCCGCAATAAATCTCATTATATCAAAGCCCCGGCAAAGCAATTGTGCAGGAATTAATCGGACAAGATTTGTGATAAAATGGCTAAACTCGGGGTTGCAGAACTGACCCCGCTCATTGAGAGAGGTGGAGGGACCGGCCCTGTGAAGCCTCGGCAACCGATGACAGGTGCCAATTCCGTCAGAGATGAATCCCTGTTTGGGCTTCGCTCTGGAAAATGAGAGTTAAACACGATTGCCTCTCATTTTGCGAGAGGTTTTTTATTAGCGATTATGCAAAGAATTGGAGAACCCATGGAGAAAACTTATACCAACCGCCGCTATCTCGATGCCATGCAAACCCGCATCCCGGTCTTTGATGGCGCCATGGGAACCAATCTGCAGAAGCAAAACCTGACCGCCGAACATTTTGGCGGCGAAAAGACCAACGGTTGCAATGATTATCTGGTGATCTCTTACCCGCAGGCAGTGGAAAATGTACACCGTTCCTTTCTGGAAGCCGGTGTGGACGTCATTGAAACCTGCACTTTCCGCTCCAACCGCATCACGTTAGCGGAATACGGGCTGGCTGCCCGCATACGCGAGATCAACCTGGCCGCTGCCCGCCTGGCACGCCGTTGCGCCGACGAATTTTCCAGTGCGGAACAGCCGCGTTTTGTGGCAGGTTCCATTGGCCCCACCGGCAAATTGCCCTCCATGAATGACCCGGAACTCTCCAACATCACCTTTGAAGAGCTGAGTGCCGTTTTCAGCGAACAGGCGCAGGGCCTCATCGAAGGTGGCGTTGACCTGCTGCTCATCGAGACCTCACAAGACATCCTAGAAGTAAAAGCTGCCATTGTGGGCATTCAGGATGCGTTTGAAAAGACCGGCAAAAGGCTGCCGCTGCAGGTGCAGGTAACGTTGGATACCACCGGGCGCATGCTATTGGGCACCGATATCTCAGCCGTGCTGGCCATTCTCGAAGGACTGCCCATTGACGTCATTGGCCTTAACTGCTCCACCGGCCCCGATTTTATGCGCGAACCTATCCAGTACCTAGCGGAAAATGCCACCCTGCCGGTATCCTGCATCCCCAACGCCGGCCTGCCGATGAACGTGGACGGCCAGGCCGTCTATCCACTGGAACCGGAACCTTTTGCCGATTCTCTCTTTGAATTTGCACAAAAATACGGTGTACGCGTGCTGGGCGGCTGCTGCGGCACCACCCCGCAGCACCTCAAGGCACTGGTGGATAAGGTCAAAACACTCAAGCCGGAAGCCGCACCCAAAAACACATCTCCGCGGCTGGCTTCGTCCATCCAGGCACAGCCGATGCAGCAGGAGCCGCGCCCATTCTTCATTGCAGAGCGCCTCAACACCCAGGGCAGCCGTGCCTTTAAAAAGATGGTACTGGATAACGACTTTGAGTCCATCCTCACCCTGGCACAGCAGCAGGTAGAAGGCGGCGGACATGCCCTCGATCTGTGCGTGGCGCTCACCGAGCGCGGCGAAGAAGCCGCCACCATGAAGCGCCTCATTAAAACTATTTCACCGGTGATCCGCCTGCCGCTGGTAATCGATACCACCGAGGTGGAAGTGCTGGAAACTGCACTGCAAACCGCCCCCGGCCGCTGCCTCATCAATTCCACTCACCTGGAAGGCGGGCGCGCCAAAGCAGACCAGATTCTGGCACTGGCAAAAAAGTATAACGCCGCCGTGATCCTGCTCACCATTGACGAGCAGGGCATGGCCAAAACCGCCGCGCGCAAACTTGAGGTTGCCAAGCGCCTTTACAGCATCGCTGTGGAAGAGCATGGCCTGCAGCCGCAGGACCTGGTCTTTGATGCGCTTACCTTCACCCTGGCCACCGGCAGCGAGGAATTTGCCAATTCTGCCATCGAGACTTTCGAGGGCATCAAACTCATCAAGCAAACGCTGCCCGGTGTGCTCACCTCGCTGGGGGTCAGCAACGGCTCCTTTGGCCTGCTGCCGGCAGCACGCAGTGTGCTCAACAGCGTGATGCTGCACCATGCCGTGCAGGCCGGGCTGGATATGGCCATTGTGAACCCGGCAGCCATCACCCCCTACGGCGAGATTCCCGCAGCAGAGCGCACGCTGGCGGAAGACCTCATCTTCAACCGCCACCCGGATGCGCTGCAGAAGGTGATTGAGCACTTTCAGGCTGCGGCGCCCGCCGAGATCAAAAAAGACAGCCAGACCCAAATGCTGGCAGCCATGCTGCCGGCGGAACGCCTGCACTGGAAGATCGTTCATCGTTATAAAGAAGAAGTGGAAAAGGATGTTGACCTGCTGCTGGCGCAGCGCCCGGATGGGCAAAACCAGGACCAGCGCGCCGTGGAGGTACTCAACACCGTCCTACTGCCCGCCATGAAGGAAGTCGGCGACAAGTTTGGCAGCGGCGAATTGATCCTGCCGTTTGTACTGCAATCGGCTGAGGTGATGAAAAAGACCGTCTCCTACCTGGAACAATTCCTTGATAGACAGGAGGGCGTTTCAAAGGGTACGCTGGTGCTTGCCACCGTCTACGGCGATGTGCATGACATCGGCAAGAATCTGGTCAAGACCATCCTCTCCAACAACGGTTTTACCGTCATTGACCTGGGCAAACAGGTGCCCGCCGAAACGATCATTGAGAAGGCGGTTGAGGTCAACGCCGATGCCATTGGCCTGAGCGCCCTGCTGGTGAGCACCAGTAAACAGATGCCGCTCATCGTCAACGAACTGCATCGGCGCGCGCTCAAGTTCCCCGTGCTCATCGGCGGCGCGGCCATCAACCAGCGCTTTGGACGGCGCATCCTGCAAACCGAGGATGGCAGCAACTATCCCGGCGGCGTGTTCTACTGCAAGGACGCCTTTGAAGGCCTTTCCACCATGGAAGCCCTGCGCGAGCCGCAATCGCGCCAGGACATTTACACCCGCATTGAAGCGGAGGCTAAACGCGAACTGGAGCAGCAGGAAGACAAAACACAAGCACAACCCTCCGCAGGGCGTTCCAGCATTGCGCCTGCGAACATCCTCCCCTCCGTGAAAACCTGGGGGGTGAGCGTGGTGCGGCAAATGCCGCTGGAAGTGGTCTTTAAGCACCTCTCCAAAAACGAATTGTTCCGCCTCTCGTGGGGCGGCAAAAACACCCACGGCGCGGAATGGGACAAATTGAGCCGCGAATTCGAAGAGCGCCTTGAACGCATGACGCGCCAGGCGCTGGAAGAAAAATGGCTCATGCCGCAGGCCGTGTACGGCATTTGGCCGGCGCAGTCCTCCGGCAACGACCTGATCGTTTACGCGCCTCCCACCGAAGGCGCCGCAGCCGGGCAGCCCATTGCACGCTTCACCTTTGCGCGCCAACTGGGTGGCGAACATTTATGCCTGGCAGATTATTTTGCCAGTGTGGATTCAGACCGCATGGACGTGGTGGCTTTCCAGGTGGTCACTGTGGGGCAGGCCGCCTCAGAACGCTTTGAACGCCTGCAAAATGCCGGCGACTACACCGAAGCCTACTTTAGTCACGGGCTGGCTGTACAAACCGCCGAAGCCACTGCCGATTACATCCACCAGCATTTGCGCCGCGAGCTGGGGATTCCGGCCGAACAGGGCAAGCGGTACTCCTGGGGTTACCCGGCCATCCCGGAACTGGCAGACCACCGCAAAGTATTTGACCTGCTGCCGGCAGAAGCAGAATTGGGTATGAGCCTGACCACTGCTTTCCAACTCGTGCCGGAGCAATCCACTGCTGCGATCATTGTGCACCACCCGCAGGCCAAGTATTTCAACATTGGCGAGTCGCGCATCAACCAGTTGATGAGGGAGAGCCAGTCATGACCTCTGCCTTCCTCGAATTCCTCAAATCTGGTAAACCGCTACTCTCAGATGGCGCGATGGGCACGATGCTGCACAAACGCGGCATCACCAGCAGCGCCTGTTTTGACGAACTCAACCTGAGCCAGCCGGACGTGGTGAACAGCATCCACCTGGAGTACGTGCAGGCCGGGGCCAACATGCTCCAGACCAATACCTTTGGCGCCAACCGCTTTAAGCTGGCACGCCACTCTTTGCAAGACAAACTGCAAGCCATCAACCGCGCCGGGGTGGCATTGGCCAAACAGGCCGCGCAGCAAGCTGGCCACCCGGTCTTCATTGCCGGTGATGTCGGCCCGCTGGGCGTGCGCCTGGCACCCTTTGGGCGCGTGCAACTGGAAGACGCGCGCCAGGCTTTCCGCGAACAGATCGCCGTGCTGGCAGAAGCCGGTGTTGACCTGATCCTCATTGAGACCATGACCGATCTCTACGAGGTGATCGAAGCCGTCAAGGCCGCCCGCGAAGCTGCCCCCACCCTGCCGGTGCTGGCATCCATGACCTTTACACGCGATAACCGCACGCTTCTGGGTGATTCTCCGGCCAAAGTGGCACGCGGCATTCAGCAAGCCGGCGCCGATGTCATCGGCATCAATTGCTCCGGCGGCCCCAACCAACTGCTCAACATCCTGGGCCAGATGAAGCAGGCCCTGCCAGACGCTTTTTATTCGGTTATGCCCAATGCGGGCTGGCCGGAGCAGGTGGAAGGGCGCATCATGTACCCTGCCGAACCGGCCTATTTTGGCGAGTATGCTGCTTCTTTCTGGCAGGCCGGCGCCAATGTGATGGGCGGTTGCTGCGGCACCACCCCGGAACACATCGCCGCCATGTGTGAATCCATTTGCCATCTGCCGGCGCGCCCGGCGGGTGTCTTCAAAGCAGCTACCGTTAATCCTATAACAGAAAAAGAAACCGCGCTGCCCCCCACCGACCTGGCGCAAAAACTGGCGCAGGGGAAGTTCGTGGTCGCGGTGGAAATGGATCCCCCGCGCGGGCTTTCCACGCATAAACTATTGGCGGGGGCCAGCCTGCTCAAAGAGGCCGGCGCCGATGTGATCGATGTGGCCGACAGCCCTATGGCGCGTATGCGCATGAGCCCCTGGGCCGTGTGCAGCCTCATTCAGCGCAGGGTGGGCATTGAAACGGTGCTGCACTTTCCTACACGCGGGCGCAACCTGCTGCGCGTGCAGGGCGACCTGCTAGCGGCGCATGCCCTTGAGGTGCGCAATGTATTCGTGGTGATGGGCGACCCCACCTCCATTGGCGATTACCCCGAGGCCATGGACAATTACGACCTTGTCCCCTCCGGCCTGATCAAGCTCATCAAGCAGGGCTTTAACGCCGGTATGGACCATTCCGGCGCGGATATCGGCCAGCCTACCGCGTTCTTCACCGGCTGCGCGCTTAACCTCAACCCGGCCAACCTGGAAGAGGAGATCAAGAACCTGCGGCGTAAACTGCGCGCCGGCGCCGATTTCATCCTCACCCAGCCGATCTACCACGCCGCGCTTGTCTCGCGTTTTCTGCAGGCTTACAGCAGTGAACACGGGCCGCTGCCCATCCCGTTGATCGTGGGGTTGCTGCCACTGGCCAGTGCGCGCCACGCCGCCTTTTTGCAACAGGAAGTGCCAGGCATCGAGATCCCGGAGGAAATCCACGCCAGAATGCGCGCAGCCGGCGAACACGGCGCCGCCACCGGCGTTGAACTGACCGGCCAACTGATCCAGGAGATCAAAGGGCTGGCGCAGGGCATCTACCTGATGCCCGCTTTTGGCAGGTATGACCACGCCGCAGCCATTATCGAAAACATCAAATAGCCGTGACAAACGCGAAGTTAAGAGTAAAATAGAGGTACTCCAGCGAAGAGGATTGTCGTTTTACAGTTGAATAACCTTTTGCTGCACCTTTGTTGAAAGAAATAAGGGGATTATGAGAATCCTTGTACTATCTGATATTCACTCGAATATCATCGCCTTGAACAGCGTACTCGAAGATGCCGGCCAGGTGGACGGTATCTGGTGCCTGGGTGATCTGGTGGGCTACGGCCCGGAACCGGACGCCTGCATTAACCGCGTACGCCAGCTTCCCAACCTGCTTTGCGTCATCGGCAACCACGATGCCGCCGTGACCGGCCTGCGCAACATCGAAAAGTTCAACGACGAAGCCGAAATGGCTGTGCTGATCACCCGTTCCATCATCAGCGCGGATAATGTCGAGTATCTTAAATCGCTCCCCGAAACTGTTGAAACGGAAACCGCGGTACTGGCACACGGCAGCCCGCGTAACCCGGTGTGGGAATACGTGCTGGATATCCTCACTGCCAGAATGTCGCTGGCGTTCATTCAAAAGAACCTTGCCTTTGTCGGCCACACTCACTTGCCCGCTTGCTTTGTCTATGACCCCAAGGCAGATAAGATGACCAAAAAACTGCTCAAGGATCGCGACATCGTCCAGATCCATGACCGTATGATCCTCAACCCCGGCTCGGTAGGCCAGCCGCGCGACCATGATCCGCGCGCCTCTTACGGCATTTACGATACCAGCGAGAACACCTGGCAGATTCACCGCGTACCATACGATGTGGCTGCGGTGCAAAAGCGCATCCTCGAAGTTGGCATGCCCGAAAAACATGCCGCAAGATTAGCCGAAGGCTGGTAGGCGGGAACAATCAAATAGTTTTCTGCGTCTAGTGGGTAGACCTGATCAACCAACCACTCTGGAGGAGACCATGAAAAAGAAGTTTGTCCTGATTAGCCTGCTGATCGCTGCGCTGATGCTCAGCGCCTGCGCCAAGGCGGCCACCACGCAATCTGCAACGGATAGCAATTCCAGCCTGGGCTACAGCCGTGATTCCGTTGAAGCCCCGGCGACAATGGAAATGGCTGCCACTGCCAAAGCCCCCCTGCCCTCAAGCACTGGCAGTATGGCCAACAGCTCCACGGAAATTCAACAAATGATCGTGATGAATGCCAGCCTGGAGATCGCCGTAGACGACCCGGGCACGGCCATGAGCGATATTCAAAAAATGGCCAGCGACATGGGCGGCTTTACCGTGAGTTCCTACATTTATTGGACATACGGCAGCAACGCCGAGAAAATCCCCGCTGCCAACATCACGGTGCGCGTCCCGGCCGAAAAACTGGATGCTGCCCTCGACCAGATCAAGGCGCTCACCGGTGACGCTGCCAAGTACACCCTCTCCGAGAATATCTCCGGCCAGGATGTAACCCAGGATTACACCGACCTGCAATCCCGCCTGCGCAATCTTGAAGAAGCTAACGCCAAGCTTTCTGAACTCTACGACACCGCGACCAAGACCGAAGACGCCCTGGCCATTTACCAACAGAAACTGCAAGTGACCGAGCAGATCGAGGTCATTAAGGGCCAGATGCAGTACTACGAACAGGCCTCCGCCAAATCTGCCATCACCGTGCAGATCACTGCCAAGGAAAGCATTGCCCCCATTACCATCGGCAAATGGCAGCCGGTGGGCATTGCCCGCGATGCTGTGCAAGCGCTGATCAACTTCGGCAAGGGGCTTGCCAACTTCCTCATCTGGCTGGTCATTCTCATTGTCCCCATTGCCATCGTGATTGGCCTGCCGATCTTCTTCTTCGTGCGCTGGCTGGTACGCCGCAACCGCCGCAAACAGGCCGCCCGCCTGGAAGAATTGAAGAAACAGCAGCCCCCGCTGCCCATCAAGTAAACACAGTAAAACCGGAGAAGCAATGCTTCTCCGGTTTTTTTATTTCAGTTCGATCTCGATGTTGGCAAAACCATCCACTTCCAGCGGTACCTCCCAAACCCCGCCACCCAGGTTCCGCCCTTCCACCAGCTTACCGTTCACCTGAATCGCCTGCGGAGATGCGGGCAAATGCAGCGAGATCACGCCGGCAGCCCTGCGCGGCAGTCGCAGGGTAGCTTCGATGTGCATGCTATCAACACGCCACTCTGCCAATTCCATCCCCTGCGAGAGGTGAAGGTCGCTGCCCAGATAAACCGGTTCGCCTGCGTTTACCACCTGCAGGGTGAAGACGGCGCAGCCGTGCGGCGGCAGGGTCATTCGTATCGGGGTTTCCGCGCTCACGGATGCGATCTTCCAGCTCCAGAACTCCCGAGCCCAATACTTGCCAGGCGGAAGTTTGAACAGCTCCGGGGTGAGTTCGAAGGATACCGGCGCCTCCGACCAGTTGAACTTTGCCAGCAGATGTCGCTCCCCGCAGACAGCCATCTGATCCACGCGCAGCAATTCGGGCATCTCGGCATCGAACCAATCGATCACGCGCGCACGCTCCCCGATCACCGGCAGCAGCACCTCGGCAATGCGCCGCCGCTCCGCCGGCAGTTTGGGCAGGTCATCCGAGACCAGCAGCGAGCCGCCGGTGAGGGCAATGGCGCTCGCCAGGCTGCGTACCTCGTCCAGCGTCAGGCGCGTATCCGGGCGCACCAGCAGGCAATCCGGGTCGTTGATCCACCAGCGTTGATGCAGCATAGCGCGCGTGAGGATGTTGCGGATGGAATTACGCGCACTGGGCATCGCCGGTTCTGAGCCAATGAAAGCCTCAATGCCGTAATACCTTGGCACCCAATCGCCGCTCACATCTGCGCCGATGCGGTTAGCCTCGATCAAGCCCAGCATGGAACCCAGCGGCGCGCCGCAGCCCAGCAGGGTCACTTCGCTGCCCACCGCATTGCGGATGGCTTCCATACCGCGCCGCAGCACCTGGGCGCGCGTGAGGGTTGGGTCGCGGTAAACGCCTTCCAGCGCCGCCGCATAAAGGAAATCCAATTTGAGATAGGGGTAACCCCACTCCTTTGAGGCTGTGCGCACCACGCTGCACACATACTCCAGCGCCTCCGGCACTGTCAGGTCAAGAGCACGGCACAATACGTTCCACACAAAGCCAGCGTTGGCCGGCCTGCCATCTGCGCGACGCAACAACCAGTCGGGGTGTTGCAGGGCCACCTTTGATCTTGGATGCACGATGAATGGCGCCAGCCACAACCCGGGCACCAGCCCTTCGCGGTGGATCTCTGCTGCCAGCGGCTTTACCCCATTGGGAAACTCCGGCTTGAAGGAGAACCAATCGCCCACCTGCGATTCAAAGCCGTCATCGATCTGCACCAGTTGGATGGGCAAAGTCTCCTGCTGCGCCAGAATAGTTTGCAGGTTGGCGCGCACATCCGCCTCAGAAAGGTGCGTGTAAAAGTGATACCAAGAACACCAGCCCACCGGTGATTCTGCCGGTACGCGCACGTCGTTGTGGCGCGCCACAGCCTCAAGATACTTATCCAGCGGGTCGCGGTGATCCAGCAGCACAGGGTTGAAAACCGCCCAGTCCGTTTCCAGCTTTTTGCCCGGGTCCAGGCGTACGTTGTCACAATTGGCCCACATCTCCAGTCCGCCGGGAGCGTTAAAATCGGCATACACACTGCCAAACTGCTGCTTCTGGCCGAGGAAACCCAGCAAAAAGCCAGTGCGCGCAGTGCGATCCCCCAGCACCGTGAACATATTGCTGCTGAACTGCCCACTGCGTTTGGGCTGCGGTGTGCCGGGGTTCACGATCATGGCGTTTTGTAGGCTGCCCAGATGGCTGAGGTGCATTTTGCCATCGGCGCGGTACCACTGGCTGGGTGACCAGGATTGCCAGCCGTTGGAATAGAAACCCATCTCAGAAAGTTCCCGCGCGGAAGGAAATTCCGGCAGGCCTGCCAGTTTGAGCAGCGTCACGCGCTGCACCTGCAGCGGCTTATCCCCGGTATTTTCCAGTTCCAGCTTCCATACCACCAACGGGGATTCCTGCACAATGCCCAGCTCCAGGCGCGCCTGCAAGGGCAAGCCCCCCAGTTCGAGCTGATAAGCAATGAACTCGGCGGGGCCGTGCATGCCAAACTCACGCAACTGCCGCGCTGCCGGCAGCGCCTGCCACGGCGCCGTGCCCAGGCGGAAATCCGTGCCGCCGGCCTTTCCGGCAATCTCCAGGTGTGCGTTGCGCAGCCCGGGCAAGCGAGCGTCCTTTGGCTGAATGGAAAAAGTGCCCTTTTGTTCATCAATGGCCAGGGTGAATACTGCATTTTCGAGTGTCGTCATGGGTTCTCTCCGTTGCAAGGGTACTTTATCTTATCACGGGCACGCAAAATGCGCATTTGAACCCACCGCTAAGCCCTGCATGTTATAATCGCGCCATGCCCCAAATGGTCGCAATTGATATTGAAACCACCGGCCTCGATCCCGCCCGCGACGCCATCCTGGAGATTGCCGCGGTGCGCTTCAACGGCCACCGCGTGGAAGACGAGTGGTCCACGCTGGTGAATCCCGGCCGGCCCATCCCCGCCTTCATTACCCAGCTCACCGGCATCACCAACGAGATGGTGCGCAATGCCCCCTCGCTGCAGGAGGTGGTGCAGGAATTTGCCGATTTTGTCGGCAGCGATCCCGTGGTGGGGCACAACGTGCGCTTTGACCTTTCATTCTTGCAGCGCCAGCGCATCCTGCGCGACAACCCCGTGGTGGATACCTACGAGCTGGCGGCCATCGCCTTGCCCTGCAACAGCCGTTACAACCTGGGCACGCTCGGCGTCACCCTCGGCAGCATCATCCCCAACAGCCACCGCGCCCTGGACGATGCCAGGCTAACGCACGCAGTACTGCACGCCCTCTACGAGAAACTGCTGGAACTGCCGATCGAAATCCTGGCCGAGACCGTGCGCCTCTCCGAGGGCATTGAGTGGGATGGCGCACTGATGTTCCAGCAGGCGCTGCGCGAAAAAGGGCGTATGCCCATTGAAGCGCGCAAAGCCCGCCAGGAGGATTATGGTGCGCTCTTTGGCGCCGGTGTTTCGCTGCCGCCACTCATCCCGGTGGAGACCCCCACCCCGCTGGATGCCGATGAGATTGCCGCCAACATTGAGCACGGCGGCCCGTTTGCGCATTATTTTGAAAACTTTGAGAGCCGCCCACAACAGATCGAAATGCTGCGCGCGGTGACACATGCTCTATCCGAAAGCCAGCACCTGATGGTGGAAGCCGGCACCGGCACGGGCAAATCTTTTGCCTATCTCATTCCCGCGGTGGAATGGTCACTGAAGAACTCCATGCGCGTGGTGATCTCCACCAACACCATCACCCTGCAAGATCAGCTCATCAAAAAGGACATCCCCGACCTGGCCCAGGCGCTCAAGTCTGAGGTGCGCGCGGTGGTGGTCA
>CALCNO010000007.1 GCA_937897615.1 uncultured Anaerolineaceae bacterium | reverse complement strand
GTGGCAGGTCACGCGGGGCATCGGGGGTGGGGGTGGGGTACACATAACCGGCCGGATGTTCTGTGGGCAGCACAACGGGTGTGACTACCGCGTCGCTTTCCGCGAGGGCCGCGGGCACAGCGCTGGGGGTGCTCTCCAGCAGCCAGGGGCGCGTGTTGGGCGCCGGCTGAACACAGCCGCTGAGAGCAGTCAGCGCCAGAATTACTGCACACAGCCGCGCAAACGCTTTCATTGCAACCCTTTTGTGATCAGGGAATGGTCGAGTTTTGCCCCGCCGAGCACGTGAATATGCAGGTGGAAGACCGTTTGCCCGCCTTTGGCGCCCGTATTGATGATGGTGCGGAAGCCATCGGCGATGCCGGCAAGTTCAGCGGCTTTACGTGCTCCCAGCAGCAGACGCCCCGCCAGGGGGGCATCGGCCAACTCAATCTCGTTGAGAGAGGAAAAATGCCGGCGCGGAATTACCAGCAGGTGCACTGGCGCCAGTTCCTGCAGGGGTCTGATGATGAAATACTCCTCGCTTTCGTAAACGAACCTGGCGGGAGCTTTTTTGGCGGCAATGAGGCAGAAAATGCAGTCTTCCATGGCCATAATGGGTTGCAATATTTGTACCCGGTAATTTTCCAATTAAAGCATATTTACCCCAAAATGCAACCTCTTGCTTTTTTGTAAGGAAATGGCAGCAGGCCTGCGTGCTATAATCACGGCAGCCATGAGTGCCATGAATACACCGGCGCAAGCCGCCAATTTCCATGTCCAGCAGCGCTTGCTGGAAATTTGCCGTACCAGCACCGCCAGCCTGGAATTTGAACCGCTGATGACCGTACTCATCGACGCGGCTGCCGAGTTGACCGGCAGCGAATGGGCCATGATCCTCACTACGGCTGAGGGCACTGACCGCCTGAATGTAGCGGCTGCTCCTTTTTACAAAAAAGAATCCCTGCATTCTGCCGAGATCCTGTTGGGTAACAGCCTGGCGGGAGAAGCGGTCAATACCGCGCGGGCGGTGGTGCACTGCTGCGGCCAGCAGAAAAATGCGCTGCGCGCTAACGCCTGGGAGTTGCTGCAGCAGGCTACCTCGGTGATTGCCATGCCCATTTTTTACCAGCAGCAGATCGTGGGCGTGCTGGAATGCCTCAACAAATCCGGCGGGACCGCCTATAACGGGCAGGATATCGAAACGCTGGAAGTGCTGGCCACGCAGGCAGCTACTTCTCTGGTGAACCACGCCCTGGTAGAGAAGAACGACCAATCCATTCACAAGATAATGGAACTTGACCGCATGAAGAGCGATTTTATCTCCATTGCGTCTCACGAGTTGCGCACCCCGCTGGGATTGATTATTGGCCATGCCTCTTTCATTAAAGAGACTGCCAGCGAAGGTCAGATGGAAGACGTGGAAGTGATCGCCAAAAGCGCTGCGCGCATGAAGGACCTGATCGATGACTTTAGCGACATGGACACCATCACCAGCGGCGTGCGCACCCTCAACCGCTCACGCGTGCTGTTTGATACGCTGGTCCCGGACGTGGTGGGGGCGTTCCAGAACCTGGCGCGTGAAGGCAAGGTGCGCCTGGTATACGAGTTGAAGGGGAGCAACCTGGCCGTGGAAGGCGACGCGGACAAGCTGGAACTGGTGCTGCGTAACCTGATCAAGAATGGGGTGAACTTTACCAACCCGGGCGGGGTGGTAAAAGTGACTGCCGAAGAGGTGCCAGGCTTCATCCGTATTGCCGTGGTGGATAATGGCATTGGCATCCCGGCCGGGGAACTCAAGAAGATCTTTAATCGTTTCTACCAGGTGGAGAATCACCTTACCCGCAAGCATGGGGGCATGGGAATTGGTCTTTCTTCGGCCAAGGAGATGGCGGAATTGCACGGCGGGCGCATCACGGTGGAAAGCGTGGAAAACAAGGGCAGCCGCTTTACCGTGCTCATCCCGCTCAATGCGGCGCAGGCGAGCGCAGCGCAAAAAGTGTTTTTGGAATAATCTTTGGTATAATAGCCTTCGTTCGGGGCGTGGCTCAGTCCGGCTAGAGCACTCGGTTCGGGACCGAGAGGTCGAAGGTTCAAATCCTTTCGCCCCGACAGCAAACCGCCATTTCGGCGGTTTTTGTTATACAATCAATCTAGCTAGTGAGTGGGATTGAAAATATCACTTTGATACGCCATGTTAGTTTAGGTAGTTCACCATCGAAGTAATTTAAATTCTCATATAGTATATAAGTTATGCTGAAACCACCTGGTAATTTAGAGACGCAGCGACTTCTTCTTAGGGCGCCCGTTCTGAACGACGCAGATATCATCTTTCAGAAATATGCCCAAGATTTGGAAGTTACGAAGTATTTAATTTGGCGTCCTCATGAAAGTGTCGATATTACGAGGGAGTTTATACAAAAGTGTATTACATTCTGGAATACCCATGAGGCTTTTTCGTGGGTTATCGTGCGAAAAACTGACACCGAAATTCTTGGAATGTTTGAGCTACGGATCAATAAATTCAGTGCGGATATTGGATATGTTCTTGCAAAAGACTATTGGGGATTGGGGTACGCAACTGAGGTAACAAAGTGCATGGTTGATTGGGCATTGAACCAGGAACACATATATCGGGTCTGGGCGACCTGCGATGTCGGAAATATTGCCTCAGCAAGGGTGCTAGAAAAAGCAGGCATGAAAAGGGAGGGTATCTTAAGACGATTTATTGTCCATCCAAACATATGTGATGAACCACGTGATTCATACTGTTATTCAGCAATCAAGTGAATCTGATAGCTGTAATGAATCTTGGGCCTTTGAAAGTACACTAACCTGTACGGTGCGTGAGCAGGGGTGGGCTCAAATGTGTTACCGAATGCGGGGTAACCTAATAGGGCATAGTTTTTTTGACTGTGCACGGAATTTCAAAGTATATCTTTTTGTTCGGTAGTAAAAACAAACAGAAGAATTTACTGTTTGGCAAAGTTCAATTTAAAGAGTGTATCACTCACATAAATCAATCCCGTGAAGTCCTGGTAGAGTAAGTGATAACCCCGTATTACCCCGGACCGGGCATCTCGATAGAACTCCTGGCTTAGGGCAAGTTGAATGGGATCGATACCAACTGCACTGGGATTGAGGTAATCAAGGATGCGTTGCTGTTCCAGAATGAGCACGTCAAACTGCTTCTCCGTAAGGTAAGCGTAATCTAGCATATCGTATGTGGTTTCCGTATGCCAACTGGGCGTCCCCGGAAGATACATGCGGTTGTCGTAATAAATATAGAGAGGTTTTTCTTTAAGCGGCGCAAAATATGTTTGAACGTGATCGTAGAATTCGATGCGGGGGTTATCCTGGCTCCGCACCATGTAATTGGCGTAGGTTTTAGCATCCTGAATCCCGAACAGACAAAGCTGAATGAGTACCAGGGCTGTTGTTGCCAATTGAAACCCTTTTGAGAGTATTGAACTGGTCATCCAGGTCTCTCGCTGCGGGAGGAAAAAGATCAGCGTAAGGAGAAGTGGAATGACCACTGGCAGCAGGTATTGATATTTCAGGTGGGAGAACATTGTTACATAGACGGTTAGCGGCAGCACCCAGCAGGTAATGAGAATTGAAAGCTCCCTTGTTTTCCGCGAAACAATCCCAAAAACTGCTGCGGCAAATGCAAAAACGAAAATTACCGCTCCATAATACTGATTAATCACTGGTAGAGAGGCTGCCAACCCTTTTGCGTAAACAATTTGATACCCCTGTGAGAGCGATTGTTGTTGTTCCTTGAGTATCCAGTAGTAATCCTGTCGCGCCCATCCTGAAAGAAGGAACGGGTTGGAGATCAAAAAGGTTGTAATCATGATAGAAATAAATATCACGCCAGCAAGGATCGCTTGTATGATTTTCCTTGTCCTGATAGTGTAACGGAGAAGATAAACGGCGATGGCCAGACCAAAGAATACACCTATTAATTTGACTGCGGTGAGAACCCCGCATGCTGCTGCGGCGAGGTAAAAAAAGCGGTTCAATTCACCATTGGCTTTCCATAGCAGAAAAATGGTCAATACTGCGAGAAACAATACTAAACCGTCTGGATGCCACCACAGAGCATTTTGAAAAGTGCCAGGTACGAATAACAGAAGTAAGAACAGCATAATTGACCGATATGAACGAAAACGGTCTGCCATGTAAACCAGAAGTAATAGAGCCGCCAGGGTGGGGATGGCACTCACAGCCTGCCGGAGAACGCACATTGTTAGTGAAACGTTCCCAAGCAAGTTGAGCCATTTTAGAGGTAAAAGAGTGATTGCTGAGAAGGCAAAAAAGGGAAAACCGTAGTAGTGTTTGTAGAAAACAAATTGTCGCAACGCCTGTTCAAGGG
The DNA here is from genome assembly GCA_937897615.1 of uncultured Anaerolineaceae bacterium. Lineage (GTDB taxonomy): Bacteria > Chloroflexota > Anaerolineae > Anaerolineales > Anaerolineaceae > UBA6107. The sequence continues at coordinate 366 of CALCNO010000007.1, read as the reverse complement.
TGTTGGTGTCTTGAATCATGTTGAGTGCAAAGGGAAGCTGCGTGGCCTCATCAGGTTGGAACACCTGCACCATTGCAAGGTTATTCGACGATTGAGCATTCACTCTTCCAAAAATCAGGAATGCTGCGGCTGCAAGGGTAAAAAGCGTTAGCGGAACCCACTTAATTTGTCTTTTTTTAATTCCCATTTTCTTAGGCAAGGTTACCTGATGCTTTTAGTGATAAGCACTCCGAAAGTTTTTAAGTTGCTTAATTATAAGGGGGCGCTGTTGATAAGGGAAGACACTAGTCAACCACATGTCACTTTGAGTTTTCCCCCATTTGTACTAATTCCCGCCTTTTGCTACAATAAAATATCCCGATTCAT
>CALCNO010000006.1 GCA_937897615.1 uncultured Anaerolineaceae bacterium | reverse complement strand
GCCGCAGTTCATGAGCAACCGCTTTGAAGACTTTCCGCTCTCGCAGCACGAGGAAAACACACTGATCGAAACTGCCGCCGCAGGCTGGGAAACCGTGTTGGATAAATACGACGTCAATCTGGTAATGGTGTACCAATCTGGCGACCGAGATTTGGCTGCCGCATTAGAGAATTCATCACAATGGCAGGAACTCTACCGGGATGATGCTGCCGCGATTTTCGCGCGCAAATAGTCTTTTCAGTCCCCCGGCTGGCAGCCCGGGCAGAAGTAGATACTCCCACCCAGAAAAGCCTCTTTGCGGATCTCTTGCCCACATTGCGGACAAGGTTTTCCCACCGTATTCTTGCTAAGCCGGGTTTTATAGCCCCCGGGAGCGCCAAACAGATCGCGTTCCGTGTCCCTGCCGCCCTGTTGGGTCATTTGCTGCAGAGTGTCTTTGATGGAAACGAACAGCGTCTCTTTGTCGGCATTGGAAAGCGTTGCCACTTTGGCCCTGGGGTGAAGCCCGGCATTATAGAGAATATCCTGCAATGCGCCATTGCCCAGGCCGGGGATACGCTGGTCGGTTGCCAGAAAGGCTTTGAGAGGCAGTTTGGTGAGTTCCGGCAGGAAAAGCCCCACGAAGTATTCGCGAGTGAAAGCTGCGGTCAAAGGAGAAGGTTTTTGCAACGCGATTTGGTAGTACGGATTCTCGTTATCCTCAAACATGGTGCAGTACAGCCCGCCATACATGGATGCGGCAGCGCTCAGGGCGCAGCCATCCGCAAATTCCAGAAGCAGCTGGTGTTTCTCCGGCCTCTTTTCACCGTGGCGATGATAGCGCAGGTTAATCCCATCGGTGAAGACTAACATTACATCTTCAAAACGCAATTCCACCATGCCGGCACGGCTGAGAGAATCCTGCAGGGTCTTCCCTTCCAGCATGGCAGGGTAGCGCGCCGGGTCTCCATAGTACCAGGCAAACCCGTGCGGAGTGTGCGCTGCGATAACCTTTTGGACTTGTTTGCCCTGCAAAACACCCTTTACTTGTGCAGCAACAACAAACGCTTCGGGTATCTCAAGCATACCTCTCTCCTTTACTGGAATGGGTCAGCTTCCCTTTTGTGAACCTTTGTGGGCCATTTTCATATACACACCGCCGCTCTCCAACTCCTGCAGCATTTGCGCCAGGCGTTTTTGCCGGGTGGCTTCCAATTTAGCCCGCGTGATCCAACTAAGATAATCGTTCTGCTGATAAGCAGGGCGTGCCTGATATGCCACCATTAATGCGTGTCTCTCCAGCGCTTCTCTAACAAAGTCCGGCATAGGTTGGAGGGGCCGTTTTAATTTTTCATGGGTAGTTTCCAAGAGCGCTCTCCTTTCAATCCTTGTTCAGCCATTTTAGTAGCTTTTCCAATCCAAACACCAACAAAGTGACCAGCCCCACCAGAATCAGCCCACCCAGGATGCAAATAAACCCCATCAGGGCTGCGCGAGAACCGTAGATCAGGGCGATCAGCCCCAGGCCAACTACCAGAAGCAGGGCAACTGCTCCTAGCACCAGTTGCAGGGTGGTGTTGGCGGCATATTTACGCAGGTCACGCGGCACAATAAACTCCGATCTTTCCGCATTAACTATATCATCGAGTGCTCCCGGATATAACAATGCCCCTTCGGCATTTCATCAATATCGAAGGGGCAGGGCGACACAGGTTTAGTGGCTATCGCGAGAGCTTTTCCCGCATTTCCGGGGTAACCCAGATACACGCTCCAGTGGTATCCACAAAAATATCGCATTTCTCCAGTTGCGGCTGATAATTCTTGATTGCCATTGGTGCCTGTTCGCGGAAGTAGCGATTGCGGAAGTAATACGGGTTGTACTTTTTGCGGTAATCAATATCCCGGCGCCATTTTCGCTTGAGGCGCACCGCATCATCGGTGAGATACACCACCTTGATGGTCACCAGCGAGGCAATCTCCGGGAGGAGGAAAGGCGAATTGCCTTCCATGAAGATAATATCCGCCGGCTCGATCTCTACAGGCATGCGCCCCGGCTTGAGCTGCCCTGCCTGGTCATGGCTGGAAGTACCGTCAATGAAATTGTAGCGAGGAGTGGCAATCTTTTTGCCGTTCAGAATGTCATTGAGACATCGCTTGAGCAGCTCAAAATGCAGTGCCTCTTTACCAAATGAGCCAATGCCCTTCTCCTCGCGTTCGTCGCGGTCAGTGAGGAAGTTATCCAGCTCAATTGCCGCAATCCTGATGCCCCGTTGCGTAAACGCTTCACGCAGGCGGTCAACGATCTCGGTCTTGCCGGCAGCGGTGGGGCCGGCAATGGCCAGAATAACCGGAACGCCCTTTTTCTCTACCAGGTGCAGCACACTCTGAATGAAAAAGCCATCCACTTCTTCGTTAGCGGCCATGAATTCCCGATAACCCACCTCATGCACACGTTCAAAATGCTTCTGCCTGGCCTCAAAAGACTTGAAAGGCGCTCCTCCCAGGTGTTGAATGATCCCGGGGGTCAGATATACCGAGCGCACATAGAAATTAAAGCTGCGCGGGTCAAAATAGAAATGGTCGCGCAGCCACTGAGCCGAATAGTCCCCGGTCACCAGGCCGACAAAGAGCATCCGGGTGATGCGCGCAACCGTTTCATCCAGCACGATCTGCCCGTCTACTTTGGGCTTGATCTGGATGCTGTCAAAAAACGCAAAGGATATTATTTGCTGCTCCACTTCCTGTACCTTCTCCACCTTGATCACACTCCAATCGCCGTTGGGTGGGGTGATGTTGTTGAGGCAGTAGCGGAATTCATAGGATTCCATCGTCTCCACCACCGGAGCGACAACTTTCATCTCTTCAAAAAGTCTCTGGCAGAACAGGTCGGGGTTTCTCAGATCAATTGACTTGGGCATAGCGAACTCCTTACAAAGAATGTCCGTAAATCACAGCACCACTTTGGTGCCGGTAACTGCCATCTCTACTTTGATGGCCGGGTGGCTGGCACGGATGACCTTTTCCACCTGGGCGTAATGGCCCCGGTGCCACAGGTCGTCCTCATCGCGGCCAAGTTCATACAAATGCGTCACAACGATCCTCTCCGGCTGCTGTGCGGTTACAAAGTCGCAAAACTCTTTCAGCAAGGGGGGAGGTTCAGCACTGGCCTGGGCTTTGCCCAGCCACAGGTGCGCAAACAGCGCATCCACCCTGCCAAAACGCGGAAAGAGATTGTCATCGTACACACGCGTATCACCGGGGAAAGCCCAGCGCCTGCCCTCGCAGGACACCAGGTATCCTATTTCAGGAACCCCATCCTTGCTGCGGATATGCTGCCCGGCAAAGGGGGTGATTTCAAGGGCGTTGTAGCGAACAGGCACACCGACCTGCGGGACAAGAATATTAGACCGCGGCACGCCGGCAGTCAGCAGCTTTTCAAGCATAAAATCAGGCACCAGCCAACGGATGGGGAGAGTGGCGATTGCGCGGATCAGGTTGAGATCGAGGTGGTCGTTGTGAGCGTGGGTCAGTAGCACCAGTTCCAGCGAGGCAAGGTCATGCAAAAAATCTGGAGCGGCCACGCCCCTCACACGTGACGAAAGCGCAAAAGGGTCAATTGCCCAGCGCACGCTCGCCGTGCGGAACAGGTAATTGGCGGCATAGACAAGCCAGGCAGCATTCTCCTGGCCATCTGCACGCCACTCGGTAATCATTTTGCGCCAGAGGGTAGGATACTGCTCTCTGGCGCTTTCGATTAATTTCTGGATATCAACAGGGGAATTACCCGGCATAGTATTTCTGAATATAGGCTTCCACTTCGGCAATCGAGCGGTTGAACGGCCCGGAGCGCTCCACTTTCATACTGGTGGCGGCGGCAGCCCATTTGCCGGCCTCGTAAGGCGGAAGGCTCAGGCGCTTGGTCACATAGCTGCCCACGCAGGTATCGCCGCGCCCGCTGCGCCCGGCCTGAGATTCAGAGTGAAAATCGAAATGATGGAACTTCCCCTCGGCATAGATCAGGACACCGCCACTGTGGGTGAGCACGATCTCTTTTGGCCCCAGGCCGGCATAGAATTTGGCAGCTTTCTCGATATCCTTTTCGCCGGTCAGGTACTCGGCTTCCACCGCGTCACTTTTAAGAATGTCAAGATGCTTGAGCACCTGCTCCATCGCGCCCCAGGGTTCGTACACCAGGGACTCACCGCGCAGCACGCGGATGAATCCCTGCACGTCTGCCGAGAGCAGTACGTTGGGGCGTTTGCGCATTTCCGCAAAGAATTCCGGCTCGATCTCGCCGCGCAGGCTGGAGTTGGTGACGATGATGCGTGCATCCAGACCCTCCAATTGACCGGGGGTGATGGTGCCGGCAATCCCCTTCACATAAAGATTGCGTTTGTCCACATCATGGGTCTTATATTCCAGCGTCATCAGGGTAGAAGAAGGGGTGAACTCAGCGTAGCAATCAATGCCGTCAGCATTGAACGCCTTGACCACGCGTTCGTCTTCCTTGTTCAGCCGGGTGATCACCGCCGGGTTAGCCCCCAGCCGTTTGGAGACAAAGGCAGCATAATTCATGCCGCCGCCATCCACATAACTGGTTCCTTCCGGGGTGATGATGGTGTCTTTGGTGTAATTGCCACAAAAGAGTATGTCGTAGGATGTCATGATGAATTTTTCTTTCTTCTCTTTAGAATAATGCGATCAGCGCAGGAACCCCTGAAGTAATCAGCCAATAGGCACCGGCCGCAAGCAAGCCGGCACTTGGGATAGTAAACAACCAGGCAGAAATGAGGTCCCCTGCTACACCCCATCGTACCTTGCTCACCCTCTCTGCAGCTCCCACCCCCATGATCGAGGTGCTTACGATTTGTGTTGCCGATACCGGTCCTCCAAGCAGCGAAGCGGCCAAGATCACAACTGCTGAGGCAGCCTGTGATGCAAACCCATGCACGGGCCGGATCTTATAAAACTTCGAACCAAGAGTACGAATAAGGCGATAGCCTCCCAAGGCAACTCCCAGACTAATGGCAAGAGCACAAGCCAGGACTGTCCAAAAAGGAACGGTAAAGGTTCTCTGCAACCCCGAAATGACCAGACCAAGGGTAATGACGCCCATCGTTTTTTGTGCATCGTTAGCGCCACTGCCCATAGCAAGACCGAGGGAAGTGGCAATCTGCGCTTTTTTGAAAAAATTGTTTACCCGTGGAGTGGCTTTCCAGGAAAGGAGAAAAACGAGATTGGTGATAATCACGCCGGTAATAAATCCAATTACGGGTGATATAAACAAGAAAAGAACAACTTTGAGCACGCCATGCAGTTGAATTTCGGAAAAGCCAATGCTGATGGCCACTGCGCCAACCAGTCCTCCGACGAGAGCATGTGATGAACTACTTGGAATGCTAAGAACCCAAGTTATTAGATTCCAGCTAATTGCGCCAATTAATCCAGCAATGATTACATTCAAGTTCAAGTGAGCTGAGGACACGATCTCATTTCCGATTGTATTTGCCACAGCCACACCAAAGATGAATGGGCCGCTGAACTCTGCAATGGAGGCTAATATCAATGCTACCTGTGGGCGAATTGCTCTGGATGAAATCATTGTAGATACAAGATTACAGGAATCATGCACCCCATTGAGAAAGGCAAATCCAAGCGCTAAAACAATTAATACAACAAGAGTCGGATCCATACGGTTATGTGCTCTTGACGACAATATCCGCCAGAACATTTGCGGCTTCGTCCCCACGGTCGGCTGCATTGCTCAGATGGCGGTATACCTCGCGTAGCTTCAGCATGCGTACCAGGGCGCGGGTATCATCGGTGTCGGTGAACATGTCAGCCAGGGCTTCGCGGTAAACGTCTTCAACCTTGTTCTCCAGGGCCTTGGCGCGCTGCGCATGCTCTGAGGCCACGCCGGGATGATCCTGCAGGCGTTCCACTGCCTTGAGCAGTTCAAAGGTGGCATCGCGCAGCAGCGAACAAATGCGCACCATAAAGTCGGTGGGGGTTACTTTGAAAATGACGATCTCATTCATCGTGCTGTAGGCGTAGTCCAGCACATCATCAATGGCGCGGGAGAGGGCGAAAATATCCTCGCGGTCATAGGGGGTGATGAAAGTCTTGTTAAGCTCAAAAATGAGGATTCGGCGTGCCTCATCAGCTTCTTTCTCTTTATCCCTCAACTGAGTAGCCAGCGTCTCATTAGGGGCGGCCAAGTATTGCCTGAGAATCTCCATCCCCTCCAGGGTCAGCGATGCCTGCTCATGAATGAGGTTAATAAAAACATCACGTCGCTTCTTGAAGATCTTAAACATTTTCTTCTCCTCTAGATAAAAATGAAATACAACCGGCCTGCGCCAGTGTCTTCAATCCGGCAGACATTTCTTCCATAGTAGCACTTTTGTCAACCTCAAGAGTACGGAAACAATACGGCGGCAAGGCGGCCGCAATGCGGGCAAAATCCACCTCACCTTTGCCAGGCGCCTGATGGTCAGTGATGCCGCGCACATCATGCAAGTGGACGCCCGTAATGCGCTGACCGAGCTGCTCCAGCCAGGCATCAAAATCGGTTAACCCCAGTTGAAAGTGCGTTTGCAGGTGCCCAATATCCAGGTGCCAGCCCACCCACGGCTGCTGAAACTCACTCAACAGCACTTCCATTTCATCGAAAATGGGGAGTTCATAATAGTGATAGCGATTTTCCAGGCCAAGCGTGAGCAATTTACCCTCGGCAAAAGCGATAATCTCGCGAAGGCTCTTGACCAGCGCGGCCAAATGGGGTTTGCTGCGTTGCGCCCTATCCGCAATCACACTCTGGCGCAACTCCTCAAACTCTGGCGTGCCTTTCTTCCCCTCGCGGAACAGCACACGTAGGCGGTCATCCAGACTGTGATCGCCAACCACCCGACCAGGATGAATGACTACGTGGCGTGCGCCCAGTTGATAGGCAGCTTCAATGGTCTTTTTCACACCTTCCACGGCCTGCCGGCGTAAGGTTTCATCCAGAGAAGTGATTACCTGGTCGGCGCGTTCCAGTGTTTTGGCAGGAACATACGCCGGGCAGGGGTCGTGCAGCGCCCCCATGTGGTAACGATCCAAATTGAACTGCGCCAACACCCCCGGCGGGATCTGATGATTCAATTCAAAGCGCGCAAAACCAAGCTGGCGCCCCTTTGCACAGAATTCATCAGCGCTCCATTCTTCTTTATTCCACCACATCGTGGAGAGGGCTGCATCGTAGAGGATAGGTTCTTTCCCGGCGCCGGGAACGGACATGGAAGCCCGATCAAGAGGCGCAAAAAGGTCGAGCAGCCCGGCAAGGCTATGCAGGGTCACGTCCGGCTTCATGGGGCAGGGGATTGACTCCGTCGGCTCATCGGAAAGGATAAGTTGGATGACCATGCCAAAACCGGCCTCGCGCGCACCAATCACATCCCGCGAAGGGCGATCTCCCACATAGGCACATTCCTGCGGCAGCAGGCCGCTGCGGCGCGCCGCCTCAAGAAACGGTGTGGGATGGGGTTTGCGCCAGCCAAACTGCGCCGCATGAATGATGGTCTTGAAGAGCGGCAAAACACCGCTGGCCTCCAGATAGGCAGGCGAAGTATGGCTGATGGTTCCCAGCAGGTAACCGCGTTTGTTCAGTTCCTGTAACGTATCCACGGTTTCTGCAGGCACGCTGCGCTTTCCGCGCGATTCACTCCACAGCGATTGCAGCATTACAGCGTTCTTTCTCACCGTTTCATGCGGCAAGCCGGAAAGGAGAAAACGCGGCCAGCGTTCCTCTGGCGGCAATTCCTTCATCGAGATAGAGCGCCACGTCTTGTACTTGTCCTCACCCTCCTTGATCTGGGCGATCAATTCGGCAGGTGTACAAGACAGTCCCAACAACGTAACCATGCGGGCAATCACCGCCTGGTCGCGCTCGGCGTTCTTGGCCTTCATTACCAGCGTTCCGCCAATATCAAAAAAGATACCTTTAATCTCAGTGCTCAAATAACCCTCTTCCCTTATACCTTTGCGATAAAACCGGTGTTTTCCAACACCCTGAGACCCGCGGCAATTTCTTCCAGGCTCGCCCTGGGGCCGATCTCCAATGTCTTGATGGCATTCTCGGGAACGTAGGGGGTGATTTTACCGTAATCCACCTTCCCCTGCCCGGGCGCCAGATGATCGGTCAACCCATCCACATCGTGAATGTGCATGCCAATGATGCGGGTGCCAAAACGTTCCAGCCAGGTTTCGTTACCCACCAGACCCAGTGTATCCAACGCGGTGGCATGCCCGATATCATACTGGAAGCCAAAGGCGCTGCCGCCCATGATGGCCAGCATCTGTTCAAGCTCATCTGGAAGCGGCAGGTCATAAAAGCGGGCGCGGTTTTCCAGTGCCAGAGCAACACCTTTGCACTTACTGTTGAATTCGGCAATCTCGGTGAGGCTTTTAAGGGCCTGATTCAGGTGTGCACCTGCCAGGCTGGAGCGATGCGAGATCATCTGCCGGCGTACCTGGGCATATTCCTCGCTGTCCTTCTTGCCGTCAAGGAAGAGCCTGCGCAGGCGGTTATCCAGGCTGCGGTCACAAACAATGGAGCCGGGGTGGATGACCACACTGCGCGCGCCAAGCTGGCAGGCCAGTTCAATCGAGCGGCAAACGGCTGCCACGCCCTGCTTGCGGTTTTCCTCATCCAGCGAGGAAATGATCAAATCCTGCTTCTTTTGCGCATCAAAATCGAACTCGGCGCGGCAGGGGTCGTGGATACTTTCCACGTAATAGCGGTTGAAGTCAAACTGGCGGAACACCTCGGCGGTGACCCGATGGTTCAACTCAAAGCGTGCAATGCCAATGGAAAGGGCATCTTCAAAACTCTGGCTAAATGGCGTTGGTTGGTCAACCCCCCACATGGTAGAGAGAGAAACATCGTAAAGATAATCCGGCCTGGCCGGGGCGGCTGCCGCGACGGCTGGGTGTAAATCCGGGAAGATATCCAAAAGCTGCGCCAGCCGGCCAATCCTGTGCTGCGGGGCAACAATCAGGCCGCGGTCTTTTTCCGGTTCAAAATCGTCCTGGTCAAATTCATCAAGAACGTAGCCATCGGTGTTGATCAGCACCATGCCGGCATAACCGGATTGCAGCGCACCCAGCAGGTCGCGCGAGGGGCGGTCTCCCACGTAGGCGCACTGAGCAGGGGATACGCCTGCCTGGCGCGCAGCTTCCATGAAGATGGAAGGGTGCGGTTTGCGCCTGCCAAACGCTGCCGAAAGCACTACCGCCTGGAATAAATCCTCCAGCCCTTGCTCTTTGAGCAACTGATACCCTTCCACTGAGGAAGTGGTGTTGCTGATGAGTCCCAGCTTGTACCCTCGGGCAGCCAGGGCCCGCATAGTATCCGCCATATCCGGGAGCACGTACTTGCGGCGCGACTCGCGCCATAACTGGTTGAGTGCAATGGCATTGGCGCGCACAAAGTCAGCCGGGTAATCTACCAGCAAAAAGCGCGTCAGCAGCTCGGCTTCAGGGAGTTCTACAAAATTGGGCTTGCACCATTTGCGGTAGCGTTTTTCGCCCTTGTGAATGTAGTCCGTAAAACTCTCAACTGAGCCGGAGGCATTCAGCAGGGCCATCATCTGGCGGATTTTGGATGCATCGCGCGCTTCACCGGCTTTGGTAACACGCAGCGTGCCGCCAATATCAAAGAAAACAGCTTTTACAGCCTGGTTCATATTAAATACTTTCTCTCATTTCTATGAATGTTCTTCCAGCAAGGGAACCGTGAGCAGGTCGCAGAAATGCTCAATGTAAGCATCGGCCACCGAAGACTTCTCAAAGTTATAAGCAATGGTACGCATCCCCACCGTGCGCGCGCCCTCAAGTTCATAGGCCTTATGCCCCACAAAGACGGTTTCCCACGGCTGCAGATGAGACTGATGCAAGGCTTCTTCGTAAAGGATCGAGGCGGGTTTGCGCACCCCCAGCTCTTTGGAACTGATCACCACGTCCCACAGATTGCCAAACCCGTGCTGCTCAAACCAATTCAGTTTGGTGCTGATGGGGAGCGCCGTATCCGTGATAATGCCTAACAGGTAACCGCGTTCCTTGAGGGTGTTGATCGTTTCGGGAACGCCGTCATAAATGGCCACAGTGTCATCGTCCTGCGCCTGGGCGCGAGCGCCTTCTTCCACCAGCGCGGCATCGGTGATGCCGTACAGGCGCACCACCTGGCGATAATACTCCATGCGGTCTAGTTTTCCCTGGAAGGCCAAATCGCGCAGACGTTGTTTCTCCTCGGCCAGGTTTACTGCCGGAGAAACGATTTTGCCCGTCAAAAATTCTTTCAACTTTGGTTCTTTTACCGGGCGATAGTACAGAATGTCGCCTGCATCAAAGAAAAGCGCTTTCACGTGGCGGCCATTCAGCCGGTTACTGGCGAGCTTATCTTTTGCCAGTTCCTGTTCCACCAGGGGGATCAATTCCTGCATGTTTTGGATAAAAACATCCGGCTGGGGTCCCAAATCAGGGTCTCCATCATCATAAGGGTGCTTGATCTGCACCGCCAGGCGGTAGCCCGCATGCCGCGCGCCCATGATGTCGCGGGTCAGTTTATCCCCAACGTAAATGATGCTGCTGGTGGGCAGGTGTGCCAGGCGGGCCGCATAGTAGAAGATGGAAGGATCGGGTTTGCGTATGCCAAGATCACAGGAGAGCACAATCGGGTCAAAATAACGGTCAATGCCAAACTTTTTCAAAGTCTCCGGTACCTGTAATTTGCTCTGCGTGTTGCTGATGCAGCCAATGCGCAATCCCATTGAATGCAGCTTCTCAAGCACTGCGGGCACTTCCGGCCGGAGGGGACGCACATAGAATTTGGTTTCGTACAAATAAGTTAGCTCATCAGCAATTGGCTGAACCTGCTGCTGCGAAATTTTGAATTCTTTAAGCGTGAACTGGCTCCACACCTCAGCCGGAGACAACTCAATCAAGGATTCGCGGTTCCACTTGTGGTATGTGGCAACGCCGCGAGAGATGGCCTGTGCCAGTTCATCGTCGTTCAAAGTAAACGTGATGCCCGCTTTTTGCAGACATTCACGCAGAAAATGCACATTTTGGGTTCTCAGCTCATGAGTGAAATAATAAGTGTCGATCGTACCACCCATGTCAAAGAAAACTGCTTTTAGATCCATTCAGTGCTCCAACGAATAAAGTGATGTTGCCGTAGCGTTACAGTTTTTTGTTGTCGGGCATGGATGTTTTTCCACCCATGCCCGGCAGGGTAAATTTTGGAGATTACTTATTTTCCGAGGTTGAGCAGATAGAAGTCGCGCGCATCGATCATGTGGTCATACGAGTACTTTTCCGCAATGAACCAGGTAATATCGAAGATTTCGCTCAAGGTCTTCTGGCCTTCAGGAACTTCGTAGGTTTCATCGGGGAAGAATGTACCGAATTTAGCCCACGGTTTGCGGCCCTCAGCGCTGGTGATGTATTGGATCCACAGCTTGGCAGCATTGGGGTGCGGTGCCTGGTTGATGATGCCGGCATAGCTCTGGCTCTGGACACCCACGATCGGGTTCACGCCCCAGCAGCCATCAAAAGCAAGGATGCCTTCCTGCACGTCGGCCATGTTGGAGTAGGACGTGAGGGCCATGTAGGAATCGGTCATGCCAGGGGTGGCAAAAGCGGAATCAACATCGTCGCCGCCGGGTTCCGGGATGGGGCCGTTCTGTGCGAATTTCTTCAGCCACAGCCAGCCGGCATCGGGGGTATCGGCATCGAGGACAGGCTCGGTTCCATAGAGATCGATGTAGGCCTGTTTCATCTCATCGGCATGATAGGCGATGGTGATGAGTTTGCTCAGGGTGGAGGCATCGTTCAATGGATCTTCGATGTAGAATTTGCCCTTCCACTCAGGCTGGGTGAGTTCCCAGAGGTTCTTGATGGGGCATTCGGTGTTCAACTCAGTGTTGTAGGCAAAGATGCTGGTGCCAAAGCGGGTGAACAACAGGGGATCCTGGTACTGTGCCGGGGTGTAAGCGGCAGTGCTGTCGGGGATGAACTTCCACACGTAGTTATTGGGGAGTACTTCGCCAACGAGTTCTGCGCCACCACTGCTGAACCAGACATCACCGGTAAAAGCGCCGGCTTTCTGTTCTTCCAACACTTTGGTGAGCACGTCGTCGCCGCCCAGGTCAAAGGCTTGCACTTTGATACCGGGATATTTTTCCATAAAGCCTTCAGCAGCTTTCTCAACCTTGGAGGTGTTCGCATAAACGAGCACTTCACCTTCGGCATTCGCTGCAGCTTCAATCGCGGCCCAGTCCTGCGTATCGGTGGTGTATTCACCAAGCTGGTTGGCTTTGAGCCACTCTTGCTGCGGGGTGAGGGGAGCTTCGGTCGGGGCTTCTGTGGCAACTTCACCAGTGGTTACCGGTGCAGCAGTAGGGGCTGCGGTCGGCTTAGCGCAGGCAGCCAGGAAGCTGATGACCAAAATCAGTGTTGCAATTCGCAAAATCGCTTTCATTACCTTCCTCCTTTAGAAGTATGTAACTTTTGACAACTGATCAAACCAACTCACCTTACACTTTTTACTTTTCTACGCGCTCCTCCTTTTCTTTATTTGGTGGGTAGATAACAAGGGAGTTACCCGATAGGTCATGCCGTGACCAGATTGCCGCTTTCCTTGTCGTACAGGTTGACTGTATCCTTGTTGAAGGAAAGCCAGATCTTCTGATCCATCTTGATCTTGCTTACGCCGATTTCCTTTACGGTTAATTCAGTGTCGCCCTTTTTGGCAATGATGGTGGTATCTGCACCAGAGGGGAGAACCGAGTAAGCCTGAAATTCCACGCCATTGTCCGGCGTTGTGGAGACAGTGATGTCTTCCGGGCGGATGCCAACCACCACATCGCCGGTCTTTTTAAAGGTCGCCACAGGGACATTAAACTTGCCAACATCCACCAGGTCTTTACCGGACACCCAACCGGTGAGCAGGTTGACCTTGGGATTGCCAATGAAATCGGCCACAAAGAGGTTGGCGGGGTAATGGTAAACATTGTCCGGGGAATCCATCTGCTGAATTACACCCAGTTTCATCACCGCGATGTTAGTGGACATGGTCATGGCTTCCATCTGGTCGTGAGTGACGTAGACGGTAGTGGCATCTGAAACGTGATGCAGGCGTTTTAGCTCAGTGCGCATGTCCATGCGCAGGCGGGCGTCTAGGTTGGAAAGCGGCTCATCCATCAGGAAGACCTTGGGGCGATAGGCTAACATGCGCGCCAGCGCAACACGCTGCTGCTGGCCGCCGCTCATCTCGCGCGGGTAACGATTCTCAAATCCATCCATCTGGACTTCCTGGAGGGATTCCTTGACGCGAACAGCCATCTCAGCCTTCGACATCTTTTTGATCTCAAGAGCAAAGGTGATGTTCTTGTAGACGGTCATGTGCGGCCAGAGTGCGTAATTCTGGAAGACCAGACCCAAATCGCGCTGGCCGGCCGGCAGAGAAATCCCCTTCACGTGTGAGTAAACCAGTTTATCGCCGATATAGATCTCGCCTTCGTCCGGGTCTTCAAGGCCAGAGATACAGCGCAGCAGGGTGGTTTTCCCGCAACCGGAAGGGCCAAGGAGGGTAAGGAAAGTTCCTGGCTCAATGGTCAGGCTGACATCATTTACTGCAACAACGTCGCCAAATTTCTTGGTTAGGTTTTTGATGATGATCGGTGTTTGCATATTTTCTCCTTTAAGCTCCCAGTCCTTTTCTCAGGCTGCCGCCGCGGAACTGGCTGATAATGACATTGCCAATGATCACCAGGAAGATGAGGATGAGAATGACGGCATTGGCCTGCTGTTCATTCCCATTTTCAATGTAACGCATCGTCTGGCTGGAAAGTAATGCTGTGGTGGGGGTAACAAGAAGGATGAAGAGAGAAAGTTCGCGCATGGTGGAAATAAAGTTGAGCAAGAAGCCAGACACAAAACCCTGGCTGGTGAGCGGGAAGATGATGCGCCAGAAACGCCGCCACGGGTTAGCCCCGGCGATGGCCGCTGCTTCTTCCAGTTCCTTTCCCAC
>CALCNO010000005.1 GCA_937897615.1 uncultured Anaerolineaceae bacterium | reverse complement strand
AAGGCGAAACGCGGGCGCTCGCGCGTGTAGTACCAAAAACACAGGCCATGCAGTCCTTCGTGGATCACGATCATCACCGCCGACACAACCAGCAGCATCCCCAACAGGGCGGCAATGCCGCCAACGCCGGCCAGCTCAAAGCCTGTTCCGGGGTCGCCCTCAGCGCCAAGCCAGCCCGCCAGTAATGGGAAAAACACCGCACTGGCCAAAAAGAGCACCGCTCCCCAAATGTTCATCAGGATCAGGTTCTTGCGTTCCTTGATGTCGAGGCGGCGGTGGAGGCGGTAGTTTTGCGGCAGGGTATTCGTGACTGTTGTTATCATGCCTGCATTATATAATACAGGCAGAAACGGAGGAACCATGCGCGCACGCCGAGCTTTGCTGTACGTACCCGGGAGCGACCTGCACAAGATCGAAAAAGCTGCCGGAATAGATGTGGACGGCATTATCCTGGACCTGGAGGATGGGGTGGCCGAAAGCCGCAAGGACGAGGCACGCGGGATTATTGCCCATGCGCTGGCAACGCTCGATTTTGGGCGCGCCGAGCGGCTGGTGCGCATCAATCCGTTTTACAGCGGGCGCGCCGAAGCCGACCTGGCGGCCGTGCTGCCCTCGCGGCCGGATGCGGTGGTTGTGCCCAAGGTGGATTCTCCTTCACTGTTGCAAAAGGCGGCGCAAATTTTGGATAACGCTGAACAGACTGCGGGGATGCCCCGCAGCAGCATTGAGATCATCGCGCTCATCGAAAGCGCAAAAGCGTTTGTGAATTTACCGGCTATCTGTGCGGCCACCCCGCGCCTGAGCGGTCTGATTTTCGGCGCAGAAGATTTTTGCGCCGATGCCGGGATGACACGCACATCCGGCGGGAGCGAGCTGCTTTACGCCCGCAGTATGCTGGCGCTGCACGCAGCAGCCTTTGAGTTGCAGTCGATCGATATGGTGCAGACGAACTTCACAGACGTAGAGCGCCTGGCTACCGAAGCGCGCCAGGGGGCCGAGCTGGGTTTTGACGGCAAACAGGTGATCCATCCGGTGCAGGTGGTGGTGGTACAGCAGGTCTTTACGCCGGATGCAGCGGCCATTGCCCACGCTGAACGCGTGCTCAGTGGTGCCGCCGAGGCCGCTGAAAGCGGCCGTGGCGCCTTTAGCCTGGATGGTGAAATGGTTGACCTGCCGGTGATCAAGCGCGCACAGGCCATCCTGGTGCGGGCGCGTGCTGCCGGGCTAGTCCCTTGATTTTTTCTCGAAATAATTCGGGTTACTTCTCATCCCCAACGGGGGTTACTTTGAGTTTTTTGTTCTCTGCGCCCAACTGCTCAAAGCGGAAGACCGCCTTGCCGAGCTGTACCACATCCCCATGTTCCAGGCGCGCGCCGGTTTTGCTCACCGGGGCGTAATTCAGCCAGGTGCCGGCCGTGGAACCTTCATCTGCGATGCGGAAGCGCTTTTCTTCATCAACGGAAATGCGCGCGTGCAGCGGGCTGACCAACGGGTAATTGAGCAGGGCTTTGGCTTTGGTGGCATCGCTGCCCAGCGTCAACTCAAATTCCCCAATGGCGATCTCGTGCTTTTCCTGCACTTCCGGCTTACCGCCGGAGATCAGCACCAGGCGCGCCAGCGCAGCGCCATAACCGGGGATGCGCGGCCAGCTTGAAGTGGCTTCTGCCCGGGTGGCAGGCACAAGCGTATCGCCGGCGATCTCCACGGGCTGGGTGACGGGGTCCTGCAGGCGGTGTGAGCGCACAGCCTTTTTGTTGATCCTGCGCCGCACGGTTTTCCAGCCGATGAGGATTAGCAGCACACCCGCTGCCACCACCAGCAGGATGGGAATAAGGGTGAGCAGGTTGATGCGCTTTGTCAGGCGCTGGAACCAGGTGAGCGGCTTCTCTGCTACCACAAGGTCCACCGGCACTTCAATGGTCTCAGCTTTGAGTCCCACAGTATCTTCAATGGTTACCTTTAACTGATGCGTGCCGGATTGCTGGTACTGGCTGATATCCCAGGTGAAAACATCGAACGGAGCGGCAGTGTTTTCTGCCACCATGCGCCCGTCCACAAACAGGCGCGCATACGCCAGGGTGCGCTGGTGCCCGTCGGGGAATTCCAGCAGATAGTCGATCTCGATGGTGTCCGGCGTGAGCACGTAGTCCTTCTTTTTGCTTGTTTCTGCCTGCACCCAGGTGCGCGTGACAGATGCCGGCGGCGAGAGGAAGATGGGGTTGGGGGCAGCTACCTCAAGCGGAAAAGTAAGCGGCGAAGAATCCAGCACTACCCCCTGGCGGCGCACCTGCACTGCCAGGCTCTGATTGCCTCCTGTTTTGACAGCTGAGCTGTAAGTGACCTTGTACACGTACTTGAGCGGGTCGAGGTAAGAAGCCAGCGTGGGCAGCTCTTCGGCGCCGGAGAAGAGGAAAAAATCTCCGTTGGTCTGTTCGGCTGCGTTCATCAGGACGAGCGTCTTTTCATTGGCGGCGTAATCGGCAGGCCCGACCAGCCAGATGAAGAGGCGAATGTCTGAAGATCTGGCTTTTTCGATCAGGTCGTTCAGCCCGCTCATCTGGCTGTCTTCCGGCAGCGGGGTCACATAAAGGATAGCGGGGGTCTTGCGCGTACTGCCGGTGGAAGTGAGTGCCTGGTCGATGGCAGCGGAAAGGCCTGCTAGGCCGGGGGTGGCTGCTTTCAAGTCTGGCTGGTAATTATCGAGAGCGGTCACCCAATCGGCGGGGTCGGTCTGGTTGGAAGTAACGGGGCCTTGATTGTTAAGGAGGCTGAAGTCATCCATGCTGGTGGCGGGCTCGGACTGGGCCCAGGTGATTAGTGCCTGCTTGATGCGGTCAATGCGCGCAACCATCTGGTAGCGGTTGGCCAGAGTGGGGCCTTCGTTGATTACCGTGATCAGGCGTACGCCCGGTTCGAGCATCTCGATGGAATCGGCGGCCAGCACAGTGCCGTTCTCCAGGATATGCGCCTCAGAGGTGGTAACGTCTTTGACGAATGCCCCCGCGCCATCAAAGGCCCAGAAGTAAAAACTGATGCTGGGGAATTGTGAAGTGTCCAGGTTGGCAACGGTGAGTTGGTTGCGGGTTTCAGCGCTGGCAGGCGTTATGGTTCCTGCTAAAATTTCGCTCAGTAGGAGCACAGAAATCACCCAGGGGAATAACTTGATTGATTGTTTCATCGCATTATCAATTGTAAGGCAAAACAATTTGCATTATCGAAAGAATTTACCAGCGTCCAGATTCCAAATCCTCGTAGTTTTTCCAAACCTGTGGAAACTTTTCTCGGACGAACTTTGCATAAGAACACCCCGGCGTCTCAATCATCTTTTTTTCACTGATGTATTCTAGGATAAGCGTATTCCATCTGAGCAATTCACGTTCAGATTTATCCTCGTACCTTGAAATGACAAGCCTGCTAGCCTTTTCGCACTCTAAAAACCATGAATATGGGTGAGAGATTTCTTTTTTATTGATAACTTGAAGCGGAACGGTGGATAGCCAAGCCCCGGGGATATTTTTGAACGGGAGCAATGTTTCCTGGTTGATATCCACAGAGTAAACAAAACCCTTTTTACCTTCACAAGCTTCCTGCAAGGCGTTGGGGTACAGTTCGTCATATTCTGGAATATGGTCTTTGGTAAACCCATAAGGAAACCAATAGAATGGGCGCTCAACGCAGTTAATGATGTAAAAACTGGCAACGACCTCGTTTTCGGTCAGGTAAATATAGGGACGATCATGATCCGCCTGCATGGGGATAAGCGTGTCAATTTCGCCGTTGTTTGTTCCATGATAAAGAATCAACTTGATTCCTTATTCCCATTCCACGGTGGCGGGGGGCTTGCTGGTGATATCGTAGACCACGCGGTTGACGCCCTGCACCTCGTTGACGATGCGGCTGGAGACCTTTGCCAGCAGCGCCGGCGGGATCACCGCCCAATCGGCGGTCATAAAATCTTCGGTGGTCACGGCGCGCAGCGCCACCACCTCGGCGTAGGTGCGCTTATCGCCCATTACCCCCACGGCCTTAACGGGCAGCAGCGCGACAAAGGCCTGCGCAATAGGGGATTCTCCAGTGGATGGTTTGTGGTTGATCAATCCGGCGCTGGCTAACTCTGAGATGAAAATATGGTCGGCGCGGCGCAGGCGTTCCACGCGCTCAGGGGTCACTTCTCCCAGGCAACGCACCGCCAACCCCGGTCCGGGGAAGGGCTGGCGCCAGACCATCCCCTCCGGGATGCCCAGTGCCTCGCCGATGCGGCGGACCTCATCCTTGAACAGGTTGCGCAGCGGCTCCACCAGTTTGAAGCGCATCTTTTCCGGCAGGCCGCCAACGTTGTGATGCGATTTGATGCGCTCAGCCTTGCCATGCACGGTGGCAGAGGATTCCACCACATCCGGGTAGATAGTACCCTGCACCAAAAAAGGCGGGTTACCCAGACGCTGTGCCTGCTGCTCGAACTGGTCAATGAAGAGTGTGCCAATGGCCTTGCGCTTGGCTTCAGGCTCGGTAACCCCATGCAGTGCGGAGAAGAACTCTTCGGATGCCTGAACCGGGTGCAGCTTCACCTGCATCAGATCGCGGAAGGTGCTCACCACCTGCAATGGCTCGTCCTGGCGCATCAGGCCGGTATCTACAAAAACCGTATCCAACTGGCTGCCAACGGCGCGGTGCACCAGCACGGTAGCCACTGTAGAATCCACCCCTCCGCTGACGGCCGAGAGCACGCGCTCCTTGCCCACTTGCGCCTGAATGTCGCTGATGGCCTGTTGGATGATGTTCTGCGCTGTCCAATCGGCGCGCAGGCGGCATACCTTGAAGATGAAGTTGGAGAGGAATTCCGTGCCGTTGGGGGTGTGGCGCACCTCAGGGTGGAATTGCAGGCCAAAAAGACGCTGCTCGCGGTCCATCATGGCTGCGGTGGGGCTATTGGAAGAAGAGGCAATGGCGTGGAAGTTCTGCGGCAGGCGCTCCACCCGGTCACCATGAGACATCCACACGGTCTGCGATCCCGACGGCAGGAGCGGGTTTTTGGTGGAGACATTCACCTGTGCCTGCCCGTATTCGCGCGAGGGCGAAGATTCCACCCGGCCGCCAAAAGTTTGCACCAGCGCCTGCATCCCGTAGCAGATGCCCAAAATGGGCACGCCCAGTTGCAGCAGGAAAAGCTGCAAAATGGGGGCGTCTTTGTCGTAAACAGAATTGGGCCCGCCGGAAAGGATCAGGCCGCCGGGATCAAAGGCGGCAATCTTTTCTTCTGCCACGTCCCAGGCGAAGATTTCGCAGTACACCTGCAACTCGCGCACGCGGCGCGCAATCAGCTGGGTGTATTGCGAACCAAAGTCAATGATGGCGACGGAATTCTTCATTTTCTAATCGGCGAAGACGATCTCGCCATTTTCCATGCTGGTGATCTTCACCAGGCTAACGATGGGAACGCCGAGGTAGGCCAGGGCATCCCTGCCGCCCTCGAAAGTTTTTTCAACCAGCGTACCGATGCCGCAGACAACCGCCCCGGCGGCTTCGGTAAGGCGCACCAGCCCTTGAATGGTGGCACCGGTGGCCAGAAAATCATCAATGATGATGACGCGCTCATCCTTTTTGAGGTATTCCGGCGAGACGATGAGTTCCACATTGCGGCCTTTGGTATGAGAAGGGGCAATGGTCAGGTAAACCGTATCCGGCATGGTGATGGGGCGTGTCTTGCGAGCGTATACCACGGGAACTTTCATATAAAGTGCCGTCATCAGTGCTGGCGCAATGCCGGAAATCTCTGCTGTGAGAATGCGCGTTGCGCCGCTGCCGGCAAAGCTGGCGGCCAGCTCGCGCCCGCATTCATCCATGATGACGGGGTCGACCTGGTGGTTGATCAGGCCGTCCACTTTAAGAATACCGCCGCCAAGGTTCCTGCCTTCTTGCATGATCCTTGTTTTTAACAGCCCCATAATTTCCTCCGCGTTTGGATATCCTTATTCTACCCAAAAGGGCGGGATTTATGCAGGCATTTAAGTAGGCAGATTGAGTATGTTAGAATTATCAGCATGGTATTCCCAGAGATCGTGTTGGCTTCCAATTCTCCGCGCCGCAGAGAGATCCTTGCCTGGACGGGCCTGCATTTTGTCACACAGGCGGCAGACGTTGATGAAACCCCCAGGGAGGACGAAGCCCCCCTGGATTATGTGGAACGCCTGGCGGAAAGCAAAGGCCGCGCCTGTGCCAATCTGGCCCCTTTTAACGGGCTGGTGCTGGCCGCCGATACCATCGTGGTAGATGACGACGAAATACTGGGAAAACCAAAAGATGCTGCCGATGCCCGCCGTATGCTGCGGCAATTACGCGGGCGCATGCATACAGTGCATACCGCAATCGCGCTGACGATCCCTTCCAAGGGAATTCTGTACAAGACCACCTGCTCCACGCCGGTGCACATGCGCCGTTATACCGATGAAGAGGTGGATGCCTATGTGGCCACAGGCGACCCACTGGATAAGGCCGGAGCGTATGCCATCCAGCACCCGCAGTTCCGCCCGGTGATCAAGTTTGGCGGCTGCTATGCCAGTGTGATGGGATTGCCCCTGTGCCACCTGGAGCGCACCCTGCGCAAAATGGGGTTCGGCGAGAGGCGCGAAATCCCCTACCAATGTCAAAACGCCCTCTCCTACGCCTGCCCGATCTTCAGGCTGGTGTTGAATGGAGAGGAAGTCGGTTGACCCGGAAACTTCCGGGAGGAATTGCCATGAAAAAAATCTGGATCTTTGCTGTTGCTCTTCTTGTTCTGGTGGCTTGCAATAACGGCACCAGTACCCCTTCCAGCACCCCCGACGATGGACTGCCCACCCCGGTGGTGATGACCACCAGCGTACCGGATGCCACCGCCGCGGTGCAGGAGTTCTTTACCAAATGGGAGCAGAGTGATTACGCAGGTATGTATGGCCTGCTTTCTGCCACCAGCCGCGACGCCATCAGCCAGGAAGATTTTGTTAAGAAATACGCTTCGGCTGCTCAGGGCCTCACGCTAAAATCTCTTGACGTGGGGATCCTTTCCACGCTCATTGAACCCGCATCTGCCACGGTCAGTTACCAGGCCAACTTTGAGACCAGCCTGTTTGGCGATCTTCAACGCCAGATGCAGTTGACCATGGTGCTCAACAACGGCGCATGGAAGATTCAATGGGATGACGGGTTGATCCTGCCGGAATTGGCCGGCGGCAACCACCTGGCATTGTATCTGGAGCAGCCGGCGCGCGGAGACATCAACGACCGCAATGGCAACACGCTTGCCACCCAAACGGATGCGGTTGCCCTGGGCGTGTGGCCCGGGCAGGTTTACGGCGGCCAGGAAGGCTTGCTGTTGACCATGCTCTCCGAGATGACCGGCAAGCCCAAGAATGTTATCAAGGATCTGTACCGCGATGCCGGCGCAGACTGGTATGTGCCTGTCGGCGAGGTCTCAAAGCAAGGATATGATGACCGCGCTGCCACGCTGGATACGTTGAATGGATTGGTCACCAATGCCTACACCGGGCGCTATTATTTCAATGGCGGCGTGGCTCCTCAGGTATTGGGTTACATGCTGAGCATCACGTCTGAGGAGTTGGACGATTACCGACGCATGGGTTATGCCGGTGATGAGAAAGTTGGTAAGTCTGGTCTGGAGAAGTGGGGCGAGAAATATCTGGCTGGCAAACCCAGTGCTGATCTCTACGTGGTACAGCCGGACGGCACCAATTCCACCCGCTTGGCGCATGCCGACCCGCAAGCTGCTTATACGATCACTACCACGCTGGATAAACAACTGCAGATTGGTGCGCAAAAGGCGCTGCTCGGTTTTACCGGCGCCGTGGTGGTGATGGAGCGCGATACCGGGCGCATCCTGGCGATGGCCTCTTCGCCCTCCTTTGATCCCAATGTTTTTCAGGCTGATAACTACAACAGCCAGTTTGTTCTGGGCGATTTGATGAACGATACTACCAGCCCGCTTTTGAACCGTGCGGCGCAGGCTTCTTACCCGCTGGGATCGGTGTTCAAGCTGGTCACTGCCTCGGCGGCGCTTGAATCCGGGCTTTACCAGACCACCTCCACCTACGAGTGCACCAGCCAGTACACCGAGCTGGACGGTTTTGTGGGCAACGACTGGACCTACGACAAGGGGTTGGAACCTTCCGGTAACCTGAACCTGCTGGAAGGCCTTATGCGCTCCTGCAACCCCTGGTTCTATCACCTTGGGCTTGACCTCTACCGCCAGATGGGTGCCAATTACCTGGCAAACATGGCGCGCGGTTTTGGCTTGGGGTCTGCCACTGGCATCGATGCGGTTGCTGAAGACGCTGGCGCCATCAATGACCCCACCACGGAAGGCGCGGCTGTGCAAATGGGTATCGGCCAGGGCGATATGCTGGTGACCCCGCTGCAGGTGGTGGATTTCATTGCAGCCATTGGCAACGGCGGCATCCTTTACCGCCCGCAGGTCATCGAAAAGATCACCGATATTGACGGCAACGTCATTGAATCGTTTGCTCCCCAGGTGCGCGGCAACTTGCCCATCAGCCAGAAAACGCTGGAAGCGTTGCGCACCGGCATGTACATGGTGGTGCATGAAAAACGCGGTACTGCCTACAAGGCTTTCTACGGCATGCAAACACCGATCTATGGCAAGACCGGTACCGCCACCACCTCTCTGGATGAGCCGCACGCCTGGTTTGCCGGTTATACCGACCTGGGTTTGGAAGACAAACCGGACATCGCCATCGTGGTGATTGCGGAGCACAGCGGCGATGGTTCGGTGTATGCCGCGCCCATTTTCCGCCGCGTGGTGGAGGTGTACTTCACCGGCGAGGTGCAGACCATTTACCCTTGGGAGTACGACTTCTATCTGACCAAGACGCCTTCTCCAACCGCCACGCCGACCTTTGCCCAATGAGCCAGGAAACCGTTCCGGGATGGGTGACCCGCTTCCAATCTGGATTTTACACAGTCCAGGTGGACGGCAGAAAAGTCACTTGCATCCTGCGCGGCAGGCTCAAACGGCGTTCGTTTCAAGGTGACATTATCTCGGTTGGTGACCGGGTGCAGATCAGCCTGCAATCCGATGGTACCGGCGCAGTTGAAGCAATTGAGCCGCGCCACAGTGAATTGATCCGCTTGGACCCTACCCCAAAGGGCATGTTCCGGCAGATATTGCTTTCGAACCCGGACCAGATGGTGGCCGTTTTTGCCTGTGCCCAACCCGAGCCGCACCTGCGCATGCTTGACAGGTTTTTGGTGATTGCGGAGAAGCAGGGGCTAAAAGCCATGATCGTGGCCAACAAGGTGGATCTGGTGGGGATGCGCACGGCAAAGAAAATCTTTTCGGTGTACCCCGGGCTTGGTTACCCGGTGATCTACACCTCTGCGGCAAAGGGCGAAGGACTAAAGGAATTGCGCGAGGTATTGAAAGGCCGAATCTCTGCCCTGGCCGGGCCTTCCGGCGTGGGCAAGTCCAGCCTTTTGAATGCGCTGCAGCCGGGACTGGGACTGGCAGTGCGCGAGATCAGCAAGTTCAATGAGCGCGGCCGCCACACCACTGTGGTGCGCGAGATGTTCCCGCTGGATTGCGGCGGCTATGTGGCAGACCTTCCCGGGCTGCGGCGCCTTTCCCTGTGGGATACCCAACCCGAAGAGTTGGATGGCTATTTTCCGGAGCTGCGCGACCTGGTGTCGCAGTGCCAGTTCAACGATTGCGCCCACATGGACGAACCCGGCTGCGCGGTGATCCGTGCCGTGGAAGAGGGAAAGATCGACGCGGAACGTTATGAATCTTACATTCGCATGCGCCTTGGCGATGCATAAGAAAGGTTGAACAACGATGCCCCGATTGACCTGGGAAAAGATCACACTAAAGCTGCGTAACCCCTTTCGCCTTTCCTACGGCACCAGCGAGGAGCGCCAGGCTTACTGGCTGCGCCTGGCCGAGGACGCCGGCTGGGGAGAGGGCACGCTCCCGCCTTATTACCACGTTGACCAGGCCGCTGTGGACGCTCTGTGGCGTAAGGCAGCGGAGAGCACAAAGCCTTTTCCCGATAAAGTTGCAGATATTCCAAAGTGGGTCGGTGAGGAAGGCCCGGCCGTAGCCCGCTGCGCGCTGGACCTTGCTTTGCATGACCGCATTGGCCGCCAAAGCGGCGTGCCGCTGTATCAACTGCTTGCTTTGCCGCGCCCCCGGCCGATGCGCAGCTCCTTCACCATTGCTGTGGATACCCCTGCTGAAATGGCGGCAATGGCGCGTAAGTTCAGTAATTATTCCATCCTCAAGATCAAGCTTGCCGGAGACGGTAAGGATATGGCCCGGTTGGCGGCAATCCGCAGCGCGCGCCCGGAGGTGAAATTGCGTGTGGATGCCAACGCCGGCTGGAAAGCCGAAGATGCGGTTGTACTGGTTAAAGAACTGGCGCGCTTTGACCTGGAGATGATCGAACAACCGACTGCCAAGGAAGATATCGAGGGTATGGGGCTGGTGCAGGCGTTTACCGGCATCCCCATTGTGGCGGATGAATCGGTGCAAACACTGGCCGAGGTGGAGGCGCTTGCAAAAGCCGGCGTCAAGGGGATCAACGTCAAGCTGATGAAGACCGGCGGCCTGACCCCTGCTGTGGAGATGATCAAGCGCGCCAAAACCCTGGGGATGAAAGTGATGCTGGGGTGCATGATCGAGACTTCCATTGGCACCACTGCTATGGCACATCTGGCGGGGCTGGCCGACTGGCTTGACCTGGACGCCCCCCTGCTGGTTTCAAACGATCCTTTTGACGGAATGACCTTTGATGATGCCGCCAGCGTGGAGATTCCAGAACGGCCCGGTATTGGCGCAAGGAAAAAAGAGAACTGAGGACACCATAATGGACAAAACTATTTCCGACGTAATGAAACAACTGATCCAGGCGAACAACGACAGGCGTTTGTGCCTGTTCGATGTGCAGGTGAAGCAAACGGAAAACCAGGTAGTTTTGTCTGGCGCGGTGCTTGATGGGGCTGTTTTGGCTGAAGCCATAAGCCGGATTCAACAATCCTTGCCCGGCGTTGCGGTGGACGCAAGCGCAGTAAAAAAACTGCGCTCCGGCAATTATCTGTGGTGTGGCACCACCTTTACCAGTATGCACGCCGAGCCTTCCTGGCTGGCGGAGCAGCTCACGCAATGTGCCTATGGAACACGCCTGGAGCTGTTGAAGCAGGAAGGTAACTGGGTGTTCGTGCGCCAGGATGACGGCTACCTGGCCTGGGCTTACCGCCCCTACCTTTCGGCGGTCAAACCGGAAACGCCAACCCATTTGGTCTCGTCGGTGCAGGCCGGATTGTTCGAAAAACCCAATAGCAGCGAGCTGCATAGCTCACGCCTTTACATTGGAACGTATGTGGCTGTTGACCGTTTTCAGGCGGAGTGGGCATACCTGAAGCCCCACGCCGAGTCTCAGCCCAATGCGATGACGGGAGGTTGGATGCGCAGTGATCGCCTGTTTGCACTGAGCGATCTTCCGACCACGGAGGAGACAAAAAGACAGGCAATTCTTGACACGGCTTTCCGCCTCAAGGGGGTTCCGTATCTCTGGGGAGGCACCAGTACCAATGGAATTGACTGCTCAGGGCTTGCCCAGCTCAGCTACCGTTTTGCCGGGATAGACATCCCGCGCGACGCTGATATGCAAAAAGACGCCGGACGGGCGGTGCAACCTCCCTTCACGCGCGGCGACCTGGTCTTTTTTGGTGACGAGGGACACCTGGAACGCATCACCCATGTGGGTATCAGCCTGGGCGGGTGGCAGATCATTCATTCTTCGCGCAGCCGCAACGGCGTTTACATCGATGATGTTCAGGCAGTGTCGCACCTGCGCGAGACTTTCGCCGGGGCGTGTTCGTTCCTATAGAATTTCTTATTCCTGCATCAGGCAGGCCTGGCCCAATTCTCCAAACACCTCAAACACGAGCGGTTCACTTTTCACATTCTCGGTGAAGAGGAAAAGTTCACACTGGTCGGTAAAACCCCAGTCGTGCAGCACGCTGGTCATTGAGCCGGTCTTATGGTAGAAGTCAACGGTGTCGCGGGGAATATTGCGCAGCAGCAGGGCGCTGTCGGTGTTGGCTAATAGCAATGACTTGACCCAGGCACGATCTTCTGGCGTCAGCCCATCCACCAGGCGGAAAAGACGGATGGCCTCTTCCGCGTCTACATAATTATCCAGCCCGCGTTCGCGGGCGGCGTAGTCCATCAGCTTGCGCTCACAGCGGGTCTTGTGCAGCCCCAATTTGTCGTGCATCACTTCGCGCAATTTCTCCAACCCGATCTTGCGCAGGACGAGATTGGTGCAAAAATTATCTGATGTGGCGATCATCATCAGCAGCACATCGGCATAAGCCAGGTTGCGGGTGAGGAACTGGCTGCCGAAGCCGGCACCACCAATTGCGGGCTCCTCATCCAGCAAACAGGGGCTTTTGCGGTCCACCATCCCTTGTTTCTCCAGTTCCAGCCACGCCAGCAGGATGGGCACCTTGATGATCGAGGCGGAACGGAACAGGGATTGGTTGGCGAAAAAGAGCGGCGGGCTCGATTTAATTTTGCAATAAAATGCATAATGCACACCCATTTGGTCAAGCGCTGCGAGTGATTTTTTGGTTTCCATGGCGTCTCCTGCCTCAGATGGTGTAGATTATAAAATTTTAATCTTGTTTGACACTGTATAATGAACAGTGTATACTCATCTGTACCATATTTGTAGTTGAGTAACTATTATTTTAATATTTAATTGCCATACCCAATCCACAATAAGGTAGATAAATGCATGGCTGATTTACTTAAAGTGCAGGATTTGGAAACACATTTTAAGACGAGAGAAGGGACAGTACATGCAGTAAATGGCGTCTCTTTTCAGCTTAAAGAAGGGGAAACGCTTGGAATTGTGGGCGAAAGTGGCTGTGGCAAAAGCGTAACGGTCATGTCCATGTTGCGCATCATCCCCATGCCTCCCGGCAAGGTGGTGGGCGGCAAGGCAATGTACCAGGGCAAGGACCTGCTGAAGATGTCCGACGAAGAAATTCGCCACATCCGTGGCTCGCAGATCGCGATGATCTTCCAGGACCCCATGACCTCGTTCAACCCGGTTTTGACCATTGGACGCCAGTTATCAGAGCCGCTGGAAACCCACATGAATATGACCAAGACGCAGGCCCTGGAGCGCGCCGCTGAGATGCTCAAGATGGTGGGCATCCCCAACCCCAAAGAGCGCCTCAATGATTACCCGCACCAGTTCTCAGGCGGCATGCGCCAGCGCGCAATGATCGCCATGGCGCTTACCTGCAATCCCCAAATCCTCATCGCTGATGAACCAACCACTGCTCTGGATGTAACCATTCAGGCGCAGATCGTGGAGTTGGTCAAGCGCATCCGCGATGAACTTGGGATGGCGATGATCTGGATCACCCACGATCTGGGCATCATCGCAGGCCTGGCTGACCGCGTGGCGGTCATGTACGGCGGCTACATCATCGAGGAAGCCCCGGTGAAGGAATTGTACGCCAACCCCCAGCATCCCTATACGCTGGGGTTATTGGGTAGCCTCCCCCGCCTGGATTCTTCAGGGAAGCATCGCTTAACCTCAATTGAGGGGCTGCCCCCGGTTTTGTATAACAAGCCCACGTCTTGCCCGTTTGCACCACGCTGCACCTACAAGATCGACCGTTGCTTGAATGAAAACCCCAAGCTGATAAAGGTTGGTACCGAACATACAGCCGCTTGCTGGGTTAACCCATCCACCGGGAAGGAACGCAAATGACAGAAAAAGAAATTCTCCTGAAAGTTGATGGGCTTGTCAAGCACTTCCCGATCTACAAGAGCGGCTTTTTCCGCAAGCAGATTGGCGCGGTTCGCGCTGTGGATGGCGTTTCCTTCGATATTCATCGCGGCGAAACCCTTGGGCTGGTAGGTGAGTCTGGCTGTGGAAAATCCACCACCGGGCGTAATATCCTCCAGCTGCAAACACCCACTGCCGGGCATGTCTATTTTGAGGGCGCTGACCTGGTAACGATGAAGCACGAGACCCTGCGGCGCATGCGCCGCAAGATGCAGATGATCTTTCAAGACCCTTATGCCTCTTTGAATCCCCGCATGACCATTGGACAGATCATCGGTGAACCCTTGCTCGTTCATGGGATCACCGACAAAAGGGGCGCAGAGAAGGAAGTTGAGAACCTGCTCAGCGTTGTTGGACTCAACCCCTCTTATGCCAACCGCTATCCGCACGAGTTTTCCGGCGGCCAACGGCAGCGCGTGGGAGTGGCGCGCGCTCTGGCGCTTAAGCCTTCCTTAATCATCTGTGATGAGCCCATCTCTGCTCTGGATGTTTCCATTCAGGCGCAGGTGGTGAATCTGCTCGAAGATCTGCAAAAACAATTCAACCTGACCTACCTCTTTATTGCGCACGACCTCTCGATGGTCAAACACATCAGCAGTCGCGTGGCTGTGATGTACTTGGGCGTTCTTGTTGAGTTGGCTCCCCGTGACGAACTCTACAACAATCCATTGCACCCCTACACCCAGGCGTTGCTCTCTGCGGTGCCCATTCCAGACCCAACGGTCGAGGAAAAGCGGCAACGCAAGATCCTGCAGGGAGACGTTCCTTCCCCCGCAAATCCGCCTTCAGGCTGCCGTTTCCGCACCCGCTGCCCGCTTGCAATTGATATCTGCGCGCAGCAGAAGCCTGAAACCCGTGAGGTGACTCCAGGTCATTTTGTGGCCTGTCACTTGGTAAAGTAAGCTGCAGGGCGAGGCCTTTCAGGAGAGGGCCAATCCCTTATCTGTTTGCAGCACTACCAAAAAAACCATTCTTGTTTATTCTAAAAAGGAGGAGAATCAAGATGCGTTCTAAGTGGTTAGTTTTAGTTGTTGTGCTGGTCATCGCCAGCATGGTATTGGGCGCTTGCAAGAAAGCTCCTGAAGCCCCAAGCCAGACCCTGCGGATCAACCTCGGTACCTATCCCGATATCCTCGACCCGCAAAAAGCTTCCTTCGTTAACGAAATTGCTCACCTGCAATTGATGTACGAAGGCTTGACCAAGTTGAATACCAAGCTCGAAACAGTCCCCGGTGCCGCTGAGAAGTGGGAATACAACGCCGATGCGACTGAGGTGACCTTCACCTTGCGCAAAAACCTCAAATACAGCGATGGCAGCCTCCTGAATGCCAAGCGGTTTGAGTACGCTCTCCTGCGCAACATCGATCCCGCCACCGCTGGCGAGTACGCTGCCATCACCGATGATATCGCTGGTGCAGCTGCCTGGCGTGGTGCCGATCTGACCGCCACCACCCCCGAGAAATTGGCAGAGTTGAAAGCCGCCGTTGCCGTGCATGCCTACCAGGCTGATGGCACCACCCCCTGCACCGGCTACGATGACAAGAACTGCCTCGTTCTCAAAGTTGGAACCACCAATCCGGCTCCGTACATCCACACCGTTCTCTCCCTGTGGGTAACCTACCCCGCCAAGGAAGAGGTCATCGCCACCGATCCTGATACCTGGTGGACTGTCGCAGCCAACCACATCGGCAATGGTCCCTTCATCCTCACCAACCTTGAGGCCAACTCTGTTGCCAACTTCGTCCCCAACCCCAATTACTGGGGTGGCTATGCCAAAGTGAACATTGAATATCGCTACATCACCGATTCCGCTGTGGCTTTCGAAGCCTACAAGAACGGCGAGTTCGATATCGTTCCTCTGGCTGCTGAAGACCTGGCCACCGTCCAGGCTGATGAGACCCTGAGCAAGGAAGCCATGATCTATCCTGGATCCTGCACCTATGCTTACATGTTCCATCAGCTCAAGGAACCCTTCACCGATCAGAAAGTGCGCGAAGCATTCTCCTACGCTCTGAATCGCGAAGGCTGGGTAACCGATGTCCTCAAGGGCCTTGGCTCTCCCACCCTCACCTGGATCCCGAAGGGCTTCCCTGGTTACGATGCCGAAGAGAATCGCTGGGGTTATGATCCCGCGGCGGCCAAGCAGGCTATTGCTGATTCCAGCTACGGCTCTGTGGAAAACCTGCCCGAGATTACCGCTACCTTCTCTGACACCCCGCGCAACCGCACCCGCAATGAGTGGTTGGCCGCCAATTACAAAGACGTTCTCGGTGTCGACATCAAACTCAATCCTGTTGAAGCAACCACCTACACTGCTTTGACCAAGGACATCACCACTGCCCCGCAGATGTACATCCTCGGCTGGTGCGCAGACTATCCCGATCCTCAGAACTGGCTCTCCGTTTACTGGAAGACCGGTGGCTTTGGCGAACGCATTGGCTACTCCAATCCTGATTTGGACGCTCTGCTGACCCAGGCTGACAAGGAACTGGATACCACCAAGCGTATGCAGTTGTATGCTGACGCCCAGAAACTCCTCACCGATGGCGCCCCTGTAGCCTTCTTCTGGAACAACGTCAACACCTACCTGGTGAAACCGTACGTCAAGGGCGTTACCACCACACCAATGGATTCCGGTTGGTCTGGTATCTATGCTGCCATTGACATCACCATTCAGAAATAAAGTAAGACAGTAATCCGTAAGTAGAACGGTTAGCCGGCCTGGGCTACCCCAGGCCGGCTAACAAACCCGAACGCTAGAGGTGTCTTATGACAGGTTATATTGCAAGGCGAATTCTGTGGTTGATTCCCGTGGTGCTGATCGTTGCGGGACTCACCTTCATCCTGATGCACAATGCGCCGGGCGGCCCGTGGGATCGCGATCCCAGTTCCCGCCAGGTGGATGCAGTGGCTCAGGCGCGCCTGAATGCTTTCTATGGCCTGGATAAACCCCTTTTCTATCAATTTACATCGTACCTGATCGGTGGCCGCAACCAGGTCACCAAAGAGTGGACCTGCGGCCTGATCTGTGGCAACATGGGCCCCTCTTACCGCGTGCGCGGTATGACCGTGCAGCAATATCTGTTTACTCCCCCGGTGGGAAAGAGTTTCCTGTACAGCAAAGCAGGGTATTCCCTGCGCCTGGGTGTTCTGGCACTGCTCCTTGCGGTGGGGGTGGGTATCCCGGTTGGGGTCATCTCTGCCCTCAAACAAAATACCTGGGTTGATTACATTAGCCTATTCATCGCCACAGTGGGTATTTCTGTGCCCAACTTTGTGATCGCGATTTTTCTGATCATCATCTTTGCTTCCACACTCAAATTAGTTCCGGTCATTCCTGTCAGTTGGGATGATTTCTCGGTCTGGGTTTTGCCTGCTCTGGTGCTGGGCTTTGGCACGCTGGCACGCTCTGCGCGCCTTACCCGCGCCTCCATGCTGGAAGTGATGCGCATGGACTACATCCGCACCGCCCGTGCCAAAGGGCTGGCGGAACGTGTGGTCATCTACCGCCACATGATCAAAAACGCCATGATCCCCGTGATCACCTTCCTTGGGCCGGCGCTGGCCTTTCTGGTTACCGGATCATTTATCATTGAAACCATTTTTGGTTTCCCGGGTATGGGGCGCGCGTATGTAAACGCTATCAGCAACCGCGACTATTCCATGATCATGGGCACTACGATCATCTTTGCGGTGATCGTGGCTGTGATGAATCTGGTGGTCGATATTGTCTATGTCTTCCTTGATCCCCGCATCAAGCTGACAGACTAAGGAGTGATGAAATGGCAGAGACAAATAACACAACCACTTCAATTGCCAGTTTGAACGAACTGACCACCCCGCGGCGCAGCCTGCTCAAGGATGCCTGGTTCCGCCTCGTGCGTAATAAAGGCGCGGTGGCCGCTATGATTATCATTGTCGTTTTCTTCCTGGGTGCTCTGTTTGCAAACAAGATCGTTCCGCACAACCCCCTTGAGATGAACTCCGGCAAAGATTTTTTGCCCCCCGCCTGGGTGGAACGCGGCCCTACCGGCGATGCTGGAAACCCCGACTTCCTTTTTGGCACCGATACACTTGGGCGTGACGTTTTGAGTCGCACCATCTATGGCGCACGCGTTTCCATGGTGGTGGGCCTCATCCCCACGGCTCTTATTCTCCTCATTGGCACTATCGTGGGCCTTTATTCCGGGTATGCCGGCGGCTGGGTTGACAACCTGCTGATGCGCTTTACCGATGTGATCTACGCTTTCCCCGACATTTTGTTCTTCATCATCGTAATGATTTCACTGCGCGACACGGCAATAGGACAACTCCTCAACGGCCTATTCCTGTTGTTCTGCGCCCTGGCAATTGTCAACTGGGTGGGCGTGGCGCGTATTGTGCGCGGCCAGGTGCTCTCCCTCAAGGAAAAGGAATTTGTTGAAGCCGCGCGGGCTATTGGCGCCAAGGATAGCCACATCATGTTCCGCCACCTGCTGCCCAACAGCCTGGGCCCGATTATCGTTATTGCCGCCACCACCATCCCTGGCATGATTATCACCGAAGCCATTTTGGGGTACCTTGGCCTTGGCTTGCGTCCCTCCACCAACCCCAATGATTTCTTCCTCACTTCCTGGGGTGGGCTTTTGCTCGACGGGCAGACCGCGATCAATGCACAGCCCTGGGCGTTGCTGACCCCCGCCATCTGCGTGGCAATCGTCGTGCTGGCATTCACCTTCCTGGGTGATGGCCTGCGCGATGCCTTTGATCCCCGCCTGCAGGGCACACAGTAATAAAGACTTTGATTTTGGCCAAGACCCTGAGATTCCTCAGGGTCTTTTTTATGTTTGATTCGATGCTTTATAATATTGGAAACATAAGAAGGGATGCAAAATGAGTTTATCACGCCAACGATTGTTTGCAACGCTCTCCCTGTTTCTAATTCTGGCAGTGATGTTAACTGCTTGCGGTAAAGGCCCTCAGGGGAGTTCGGCATCAGAGACGCCGGCGACTGCAACACCGCAGCCAACGGCAACCGCGGTGCCACTCAAAACACTGGTGGTCTGCCTGGGGTACGAACCCTCTTCACTATACCTTTACAAAGAATCCAGCCGTGCCATGTGGAGCGTGCTGGAGGCCCTGTATGACGGGCCGATTGATACAGTCCATTTTGAGCCGCAGCCGGTTATTCTGGAAGCGCTCCCTACCCTGGAGAATGGCGGCGTGACCCTTTCTTCTATCGCTGTTACCGCGGGGGATGAGGTGGCCAACGTGGATGGGGATGTAGTTGCGCTGCAAAAAGGCGTCAAGGTCTTCCCTGAGGGCTGCACCTCGTTGAGCTGCGCCGTGGAGTGGGACGGTGTCTCTGAACTCAAGGTAGCCCAGATGACGGCGAATTTCAAGATCAAAGCCGGTGTTACCTGGTCTGATGGCCAACTGCTTACCGCCGACGATTCGGTGTTCTCCTATACTGTGGCAGCTGATCCGGCCACCGCCGCCTCCAAGACCCTCATCAAACGTACCGCAGCCTACACGGCCATTGATGCGCAGAGCGTGCAGTGGACGGGCAAACCCGGCTATCTCACCACCAACCCCTCGGCTTTTTTCTGGACCCCTCTGCCGCAGCATACGCTGGCGAGCATGACCGCCGCACAGATGAACACTGCCGATGAAGCCAATAAATCGCCATTGGGCTGGGGGCCGTACAAGATCGATGAATGGACTGCCGGCGACCATATCCGCCTGGTGAAGAACCCTAACTACTTCCGCGCCGCTGAAGGCCTGCCATACTTTGACGTGCTGGTCTTCCGCTTTACGCCCGGTCTATCTGAGACCGACCTGTCCCCGCTGGTAACCGGTGAGTGCGACGTGATGGAAACGTCTGTGGGGCTGGAAACGCAAATCCAGCCGCTGCGCGAGTTGGAAATTGCCGGAAAGACCAAACTCTACTTTGGCCAGGGGCCGGAGTGGGAGTCGCTCAATTTTGGTATCAAGCCTGCTTCGTATGATGAAGTTTACAACCCTTACCTTGACCGGCAGGACTTTTTTGGTGATCTGCGCACGCGCCAGGCCTTTGCTTATTGTGTTGACCGCGACAGGATCGTCAAGGATGTGATGTACAGCCGCTCGGAAATTCCGGCGACTTATTTGCCGCCCACACATCCGTATGCAGTGAGCGGACTGACGGTGCTGCCGCACGACCCGACCCAGGGCATGAGCCTGCTTGATCAGGTGGGCTGGGTGGATAACGATAACGACCCGGCCACACCGCGGGTTTCCAGCGGAGTTGAGGGAGTGGTGAACGGCACCACTTTCTCAGTTACTTACTATGTTACCGACAGCGCCCTGCATGAAAGTGTTTCGGATATTGTGGTTTCCTCGCTTGCCGAGTGCGGGATTGCGGCTACGGTACAGTACCTGCCCGCCACAGAGATGTTCTCTTCCGGCCCGGATGGCCTGGTCTTTGGGCGTGCCTTTGACCTGGCCGAACTGGCCTGGTCAACCGGAAGACAGCCGCCCTGCTTTCTCTACTCTTCCAGCGAGATTCCCTCAGAAAAAAATAGTTGGGTGGGCGCCAAGTATGGCGGCGTGAACCTGACCGGTTATTCCAACGCGGATTACGATGCGGCTTGCAGCCGCCAGCTCAGCGCCGGGCTGGATACAGCAGCTTTTGATGCAGATAACCGCCTTACGCAGACGATCTTCAATGACGACCTGCCGGTATTGCCGCTCTTTTATCACCTCAAGGTAATGGCGGCGCGGCCGGATTTGTGCGGCGTCTCGCTGGATGTCAGTGCCCGCAGCAGCATCAACGCACTGGAGAGTTACTACCTCTCTGCCACCGGAACCTGCCCGTAAGTGAGGCGTGATTTCACACAAGCGTCCTTTTTGTGTTAAAATCGTAGCCACCGAGGAAGTACCTTTGGGGCGTGGTGCAACGGCAGCACACCAGACTTTGGATCTGTGGATCTTGGTTCGAATCCAGGCGCCCCAGCCTGACGAACCTCGATAGTGAAAAACAACGAACAGCGAGCGCTCAGGCGGAATATGCGTTGAACGCTCGCAGCGTTTTAAGCGATAATACAAATACTGAGGAAACCCAATGAAAATTACCACAATTATTCTGGCTGCCGGGCAGGGCACACGCATGGTCTCTGATCTGCCCAAAGTGTTGCATCTCCTAAATGGAAAGCCCCTCATTCAGTATGCGCTGGAAACCGCAGCAGCCATTGGCACTGAGAAGCCGGTAGTGGTGGTTGGCAACGGCGCTGAGGATGTGCGCCAGGCTGTGGGCGAGAAGGCAGTGTTTGCCCTGCAGGAAAAACGCCTGGGTACGGCGCATGCCGTGCTGGCAGCCGAAAAGGCATTTGCCGGTTATGAAGGGCTGGTGCTGGTGGTGGCTGCAGATATGCCGCTGCTAACGCGCGAGACCCTTCAGCGTATGGTGGAGGACCAACTGGCAACACAAGCTCCCATGACGATGCTCACCGTGCATTTGCAGGATTCGCATGGTTTCGGCAGGATTCTGCGGGCAGCCGATGGCAGCGTGCGTTCCATCATCGAAGAAGCACACGCTACCCCGGAGCAATTGCAGATTGATGAATGTAACGTGGGCGCTTACTGCTTTAAATCTTCCTGGCTGTGGAAAGCACTGAAACACATTAAGCTGTCTCCCAAAGGGGAGTACTACCTCACTGATCTGGTGGAAGCTGCTGTGACGCAGCACCAGGAGGTGCGCACTATTTTGCTGGCGGATAAAGACGAAGTATTGGGGATTAATAACCGCGTGCACCTTGCGGAAGCAGAAGCGGTGGTACGCCGGCGCATCAACCGTGCTCACATGCTGGCGGGCGTTTCCATGACCGACCCGGGGCAGGTGTACATCGAGGCCGGCGTGAAGATTGGCAAGGATACGCTGCTACTGCCGGGTACGCGCCTGACGGGCAACACCGTCATCGGCGAGCGTTGTGAGCTTGGCCCCAATACACTCATCCACAGTTCTACGGTAGGAGATGATTGTAAACTGCTGGCCTCGGTTATCGAGGAGGCGATCATTGAAGACCATGTGGGCATGGGGCCATTCTGCCACCTGCGCAAGGGTGCCCATTTAGGCAGCCATGTGCACATGGGCAATTTTGGTGAGGTCAAGGATTCGCACCTTGCTGCCGGTGTGAAGATGGGGCATTTCTCTTACATTGGCAACGCCGAGATTGGCGAGAATGTTAACATCGGCGCGGGCACCATCACCTGCAACTTTGATGGCGAACACAAGCACCCCACCCAGATTGGCGCAGAGGCGTTCATTGGCAGCGATACCATGCTGGTGGCCCCGGTGAAAATCGGCAAGGGAGCGCACACCGGCGCCGGTTCGGTGGTCACTCACGATGTGCCTGATGGCGATGTGGTAGTGGGTGTGCCGGCGCGCAAATTGAAAGGCAAGTGATGGGGATATCCACAACGTTCATTGCGGTTTTCCTGATCCTGGACATCATCTTTACCATTATCCGCGCGGCGCTGCTGAACGTCCGCATCCCACTGCTGGCTGACCTGGCGACTCATAACCCGCGCAGCGTGGAGCGCATCATCACACTGGTGGAGCGCCCCCGCCTGCGGGCTGCGTTCCGCATCTTGGTGGGGCTGGCGCATCTGGGTGTGGCCGCCGGGTTCGTTGCTCTTTTTTCGGTGTTACGGATCAGCCTGGCGCCGTCCGCCTGGGTGGGAGCTTTTGCACTCCTGCTCATTCTTCTGCTCATGCTCGAATTCCTCTTTGAACGCCTGCCGCTGCACAACCCGGAAAAGTGGTCGTTGGCAATGGCGCCGCTGGCGCGTGTGCTGGATGGGCTGCTCAGCCCGCTGAGTGCATTGCTGGTGCGCTTGCAGGGAACTGCCGGTGTGGCGCTGCGTGCACCAGGGGCGGTCAGTGAAGATGAGATAAGGCGCTGGGTTGAGGTGGGGCAGCCGGAAGGCGGCCTGGAGGCCGGTGAGCGGCGCATGATCTACTCCATTTTTCAGTTTGGCGATACGCTTTGCCGCGAGATCATGGTACCGCGCATTGATGTATTGGCACTGGAAGTGCGAACGCCGCTTTCTCAGGCAGTGAACGCGCTCATTGAGTCCGGGCACTCACGTGTGCCGGTCTATGATGACGTGATTGATAACGTCATTGGCGTACTGTATGCCAAAGATCTGCTGCGCTGGCAGACCAACCCGGCCGAGAAAACCTCGCTGCGCAAGTTTCTGCGCCCGGCCTATTATGTGCCGGAGACCAAGAAGGTAGACGAACTGTTGAGCGAGATGCAGGCCAAAGGCGTGCATATTGCCATTGTGGTGGATGAATTTGGCGGCATGGCCGGACTGGTAACGCTGGAAGATATTGTAGAAGAAATCGTTGGCGAGATTCACGATGAGTATGACCAGAAG
The DNA here is from genome assembly GCA_937897615.1 of uncultured Anaerolineaceae bacterium. Classification (GTDB taxonomy): domain Bacteria; phylum Chloroflexota; class Anaerolineae; order Anaerolineales; family Anaerolineaceae; genus UBA6107. Next base: position 418 of record CALCNO010000005.1, on the reverse strand, counting down.
GAAGAGGTGCTTGTCCAAAAGGTGAGCGACGAGGAGTATCTCTTCAAGGCGCGTGTTTCGCTGGACGATTTTAATGACGCACTGGGCACCGACCTCGTTTCTGATCAGACGGATACCCTGGGCGGCGTTTTGTATGCTGCTGTGGGGCGTGTGCCGGTGGTGGGCGATACCCTGCAGGTGGAAGATTGGCTGCTGACGGTGGAAGAGGTGCGCGGGCGGCGCATTGGCCGCATCCGTGCGTGCAGGCGGGCTGCACCCGGCGCGGTGGAGGTCTGATATGCCGCTGACCCCCGAGCAACAAACGATGCTGATCGATACTGCACTGAATGTGCGCAGTTGGGCCTATGCCCCTTACTCGCACTATGCCGTCGGGGCTGCCCTGCTCACAGCGTCTGGCAAAATCTACGAGGGCGTGAAT
>CALCNO010000004.1 GCA_937897615.1 uncultured Anaerolineaceae bacterium | reverse complement strand
GGATATCCTCAAGGGTGCGCTGGCGGTGCTCATCGTGCGCGGCGTGGGCCTGCCAACGGGCTGGCAGGTGGCCGGCGCCGGGTCGGTCATCCTGGGGCACGACTTTCCGATATTTGCGCGCTTCAAGGGCGGGCAGGGGTTTGCCGCCACCACCGGCGTCTTCCTGGCCTTCTTCCCGTTCTACACGCTGCTGGGGTTTGCGGTTTACTGCACCCTGTACCTGCTGCTGCACAATTCAGATATTGCCGCAGGTGTGGGCATGGGGCTGGTGGTGTTGCTTGTGTGGCTCAGAGAAACCTCGGTGCTGATGCTGGCGTTCATGGTGGCGGCGCTGCTCTTCATCCCCTTCAAGCAATGGCTGGACCACCCGCGCCGTGTGCGCCTGGGCATAGAGGAAGATACCCCGGAAACATCAAAGAGGCACGCCTTGAAATAAACGCGTATTTTGCGCCGAACACAAGACTTAGAGAGGAATGGCGTTTTTGGCGATCACATCTCTGTACCACAGGGCGCTATCCTTGATGGTGCGCTTTTGCGTGGCATAGTTCACATGCACAATGCCAAAACGCTGTGAATACCCCAGCGACCATTCAAAGTTGTCCAGCAGCGACCACAGGTAATACCCGCTTACCGGAATTCCTGATTGTAGTGCGCGGGCGATCTGCTGCAGATGTGCGCGCAGGTAGTCAATGCGGCGCTGGTCGTGTACCTGGCCGTCGCTGCCCGGCTCATCGCCATAGCTGGCGCCATTTTCGCTGATGATGATTTCCCCGGGTTTGTAATTCCAATAAACACGGGCGAGAACTTCGTATAGCCCTTGCGGGTAAATTTCCCAACCCATATCGGTGCGCTGGGCATCGGGGACTGTGATGCCTTCAAACTGCAAGGGGTGATAAGGTGATTGCGGGATGGCCCGCACCACATTGCGCGAATAGTAGTTGATTGCCAGAAAATCGGTTGGCTCGGCAATGGCTTGCATGTCTCCCGGCTGGATGAACGGCAGTTCGGAGAATTTTTCCCCGCTCACATGGCGCAGATCGGCCAAAATATCTGCCGGATATTGGCGTCCGTAAAGGGGATCCAGGAACCAGCGTGCCAGTTCACCATCGCCATAACGGGCAACTTCTCTGTCTGCGGCTGATTCTGTTTGGGGGTAGAAGGGGCTCAGGTTGAGCGCAATCCCAACGTGTGCTCCCGCGCAATCGGTGCGCAGTATTTTCACAGCCTGCCCGTGCGCCAGCAACAGATGATGCGCAGCCGTAAATGCCCCAAAGGGGTCGTTCAGACCGGGAGCATGGATGCCAATTTTGTAAGAGAGAAAGCTGGCGCACCAGGGTTCGTTGATCGTGACCCAATTCTTGACGCGATCACCGAATGCGCATGCCGCCAGATGGGTGAATTCCTCAAATGCTTGCACGGTAGCGCGGTTCAGCCAGGCGCCGGACAGGGCAGTGGGTAGATCCCAATGGTACAGGGTGATCAGGGGCTGGATACCCAGGCGCAGCAACTCATCAATGATGCGGCTGTAAAAGTCGATCCCAGCCTGATTGGCCTTGCCCCGTCCCTCCGGGAGAAGGCGCGGCCAGGCGAGCGAGAAGCGATAGGTCTTGTGGCCCAACGCCTTAACAATTTGCAGGTCCTCTTTCCAGCGATGGTAATGATCGCAGGCGGTATCGCCATTGTCATTATTCAGGATTTTTCCCGGTGTATGCGCGAACGCATCCCAAATGGATTGGCCCCGGCCATCCTCACCAACAGCCCCCTCGATCTGGTAGGCGGCGGTGGCAGAACCCCATTGAAAATCTTGCGGGAACTCAAAATCAGCAGGCATAGCTCCTCAATTGAACCTGATTGATGTGTTGATTGTAATCGGTTGTTTGTGCTTGTGAGCCACTCGTCCCCATGACTCCCAGCCGCCGACCACGGCTGGGAGTATGAGTAGAGGAGAGTGTCGGAATTGTCATAGGGAAGATGCAGGTTGCACCTGCTGCGCCAGAAATTCTCTGGCAATGCTTTGCAGGGAGTTTTTGGCGGCATCGTTTAGCGGAACTCCCTGGCTGTTGCTGGCATCGGTATCGCGATTCTCAACAACGATCACATACGCATCACGGCTGAGAACAATGTTGTGCCAGGTATTTTGGTAAATGCTATACACGTGGCCAATTGTCATGGGGATAACTTCAAGCCCGCCAATGTTCTCCCCGTTGCCCCCCAAAACGAGCATTCCGCTTCCACTTACAAGGATGAAGACCTCGCTGGTTTGCAGGTGGCGTTCCATCGAACCAATGCGTTCGGGGGAAATTTCATCCAGGTAACGCAGGGCAGCAACGCGCCAGCTGTTAAAGTCAATCAGCGGCATGTAGCCGGCCCCATCGTATGATTTGATCTCGATCAGGTCTTCTAGCACTCAACCTCCTCGGTATCCAACCAGTGTGACCTCTACCTGGTTGGAGGGCAGTAGTGAATCAAATGGAATCAGGTTCCCCTGGAGAATTTTGCCATTGAGGGTGATCTGTTGGACGCCACTTCCGCAGCGGTTGGGGTTGTTCACCCTGATGCTGAGTGTCTTGCCGCGGAATTGCCGCTGGCAGGTAAAGCCCTGCCAATCTAGCGGCAGAACAGGATCAATGATGATTCCATCATAATCCGGGCGTATTCCGAGTATCCATTGGGTGATGGCGACGTAATTCCAGGCGGCGGTACCGGTGAGCCAGGAATTCTTGGCTTCGCCAGGATGAACCGCTTCCATACCGGCGATCATTTGGGCATAGACGTAGGGTTCACAACGGTGGAGTTCTGCTAACCGCTCGCGTGCTGACGGGTTGATGCGTAGATAATACTCCATTGCCCGGTCGCCACGCCCGATGCGCGTTTCGGCGATCATCACCCAGGGGTTAGTGTGGCAAAAAACACTACCATTTTCTTTATACCCGGGTGGATAAGAGGAAATCTCACCCAGGCGCAAATAATACTGCCGGTAAGCCGGGGCAAGCAGAACGATGCCGTGCTCACACGCCAGGCGGTCAGATACCGCGTTCAGCGCCTTGAGTGCCTTGCCATCTTGCAAACCGAGGCCGGCCATCACACACATCCCCTGCGGCTCGATGAAGATTTGGCCTTCCTTACATTCCTGTGACCCTACCGGGTCGCCAAAATCATCGTAGGCGCGCCGGAACCATTCGCCATCCCAGCCGGCAGTGTTGACGGCCTTTTCCATTGCGAGGCGTGCTGAGCGGTATCTTTCGCTCAGGGAAGCGTCGCCCAGGCGGTGAGATAAAACCTCCATTTCAGCGGCGGCAAGGGAGAACAGCCCGGCGATGAACACGCTTTCTGCCACTTTGCCGTCCTTGCTGGTGGTGGTTTGGAAAGATTGCCCGGGGCGATCCGAAAAACAATTCAAGTTCAGGCAATCATTCCAGTCAGCACGCCCGATGAGGGGCAGCCCATGCGGCCCCAGCCGCTCCAGGGTATATTGCACGGAGCGCTGCAAATGCACATACAGCGGTGCTGCGGTGCCGGGTTGGTTGTCAAAGGGGACGCGAACATTGAGCACATCCCAATCCCCTGTTTCTTTAATGTAAGCGGTGACCGAGAGGACGAGCCACAGGGGGTCGTCATTAAAATTACTGCCGATCTCGTTGTTCCCTTGCCTAGTCAGCGGCTGGTACTGGTGATAGGCGCCGCCGTTTGAAAGTTGTGTGGATGCCAGATCAAGCAGGCGTTCGCGTGCTCGTTCTGGGATCAGGTGCATAAAGCCAAGCAGGTCCTGGTTGGAGTCACGAAAGCCCATGCCACGACCAATGCCGGTTTCAAAATACGAGGTGGAGCGGGAAAAATTGAATGTGACCATCACCTGGTAAGCATTCCAGATGTTGACCATGCGGTTGGTATCCTGGCTGGGGGTGTCCACTTGCAGTTGTTGCAACAATTGCTGCCAGTATTGCTGCAACCGCAGGAAAGCCGCATCTGCTTTCGCTTTCTGCAGGTATTGCGCAATCACTGTCTTTACGTTTTTCTTGTTGAGTACCTGGCTGCCGGGAGGGTCAAACTTCTCCTGCGTTGGATTCTCGTGGTACCCCAACAGGAAGATAACGTGGCGTGTTTCGTGCGGCTGAAGCACCAACTTGATGTGATGCGAGCCAATCGGCTGCCACCCGATTGCAACGGAATTGCCCGATTTTCCGCTTTCAACAGCCTGCGGAACATCCCAGCCGCGGTAAGCCCCCAAAAACGCTTCGCGTTGCGTATCAAAGCCGGCAAGGGGTTCGGAACAGGCGAAATAGGCAAAATGGTTGCGCCGCTCGCGGTACTCTGATTTGTGGTAGATTACCCCTTCTTCGACTTCCACTTCGCCAATGGAATAATTGCGCTGGTAGTTGTTGGCGTCGTCCACGGCGTCCCACAGGCAGAACTCGATGGCAGAGAATAATGAGAGATCAGCCGGGCTTTCACGCAGGTTGGTGAGTTCAACCTGCCAGATTTCCAAGTTCTCCCCGAGCGGGACGAAGTACCTGGTGGCGCACTGGATGCCATTGTGAGCAGATGAAATTTTTGTATATCCCAAACCATGCCGGCATTCATACTGGTCCAGCGGGGTTTTTGTGGGCTGCCAGGTAGGCGACCAGTAATCAGGGGTGCTGGAATTGTTATCCCGCAGGTAGAGATACCGTCCACCTTCGTCCAGCGGGGCGTTATTGTAGCGGTAACGTGTGAGCCTTCGCAGGCGTGCATCGCGGAAAAAGGAATATCCGCCGGCCGTGTTAGAAATCAGCCCGTAGTAAGCCTCGCAGCCCAGGTAATTGATCCACGGCAGCGGTGTGTCTGGCCTGGTGATTACATATTCGCGGTGTTCATCGTCAAAGTAGCCGTAACGCATAAGGCCTCTTACTTAGCCGCCGCTGGAATGGTGATCGAAAGAGCCGATAGGGCGGGCAAGTTAATCGTTGTGCTGTTTGCAAAAACCAGTGACGCTATGGATTCGGCAGAGTGCCCGGCATCCAGCAGCAAAATCTGGCTGGTGGGGGCAGCCGCAAAATGGCGCAGTTCAAGCGGAACCTGTACTGCTTCGGTATTGCGATTAACGAGAATGAGCGCCAGGTTGCCATCGCTGCGCAAAGAGGAAAAAATGCTTACTCCAGCGATGCCGGAAGAAGAAAAAGTCAATTGATCACCGAAGTTTCGATAGAGGAGATAGACGTAATAGCTGGGCCTTGGTGTCTTTGTGCTCAACAGTGCCCAGCCGCCATTGCCGTCCAGAGCAAACTGGTTGACAATGGAAACCTTTTGCTCGATCATGCGGCCCA
>CALCNO010000003.1 GCA_937897615.1 uncultured Anaerolineaceae bacterium | reverse complement strand
AAAAAGAAAAGGGGGGGCCCGCTTGCGGGGGGTAACCTTTTCTTTTTGCTTGGGCTTGTCTTAATGAAACAAAGTACGATTTTGGAGGTATTTGTGGGTTCATCGGTGAGGTTTATTCATAGGCGTAGTGGTAAGGTTTTTGTTGTAGATACTAAAGAGATGAGGCATCAAAGAAAACGGCGAAAAATTAGTGCCTGGCTAAAATATCATCAAGATGATGTGAATTTAGGAAAACAAAGGTCTAAACCTTATGATGCGGTTTTTGTAACTCTTACGTATAGAGAAATGAATCAGTTTGAGCCTGGTCAGATTCGGGCCTATATTAAGCTAATAAAAGAACGTTTGAAGGGCAAATTAGTTGCTTATGCTTGGGTTTGTGAGGTTACCAAAAACAGGGTGCCGCATTACCATGTGCTTTTTGTAGTAAAACGTGGTACTAGAATTCGTAAGCCAGATTTAGGTGATTGGCAGTATGGATTTTCAAATATTCAAAAATGTTATAAGGGATTGTATTACATCATTTCATATTTAAAAAAGTCATTTGATGGTGATTTACCTAAAAATGCCAGGTGCTTTGGAGTGTTTAGTTTAGGTGAGATTAAGAAGTATATTCGCCGTGATTGTTTACCTATGTGGTTGCAACAGTTTATTTTTGATCATGGAGTATTTTTCAACAGTGAAAGTACATTCTGTAAAGTGTCTGGTGGGTGGATGGTGAATGACGAGTTAATATATACTCCATATATGGTTTCTAAAAATTTAGTTACTGGGTGTGTGGAGGTGTTCTAATGTTTGGAATATTTGGAAGTTTAGTTAATCTAATAATGCCGTTCGTGTATTTGATACTACTAATAGAGATTTTGAGGAAATTAGGAAAAATACTTGAAAAATTGGAATGAATGTGCAATAATATTGTCACTTAAGCGCTCTATGGTTGTGATAATAATACTCTAAATAACCAGGGCGCTTACATATCCGAAAAAAAATAAAGGAGTGTAAGCATGGAAATAAAAATCAAAGGGCAAGTCAAGAACACATTTTTTTCCCAAGAAAAAAATAAAACCTATGTAAGTGTGTTTGATTCACAAAGCTCCAGCGATGTGAACTTCACGATTGAGGGTCAGACTGACCTGCATAAGGGGTCTGAAATCAATCACGTGTTGCAGGTCGAATCGACCGTGTTCAAAGGCATGAACACGCTCGTTATCCGGCGTATGGATGCACAAAAACCCTAAGAAAGGAGATAAAAAAATAATGGATCCCACTCCGTTTTCTGAAGCATTGAGTGCGCTGACTGATTTGGGCGTTCTGCCTTATCTTTCAGCTGGGTTCGTTCTCTTCCTGGCGCGTGTCGTCTGGAAGGGTTTCCGTCGCTAGATTGTTTTCCCAGGGGTGCCCCGGTATAATAAATCGGGGCACTAAATCAAGATGCAAGAAGCGTTTACAAATGCTCTGAATTTTCTAACCGATATTGGCGCTCTGCCTGTGATATCAGCAATTTTTGTTCTTTCGTTGGCCTTCAGGGTATATAAGGGGTTTGTTTGGCGTGAGGATAGTCAGGATTGGGACGATGTTACCTAATGAACACGTGTTATTTACGTGTTGGTTAGTAGTAATGACCTTTATTTTGATTATCACGATTTATTTTAGGGAAAGGTAAATCATGCTCAACGATGCAATGTCATTTCTGCAGGATATAGGCGCTTTGCAGGCCATTACCACGGTGATTATGGTCACTGTCGGGTTGTATATCTTCAAGATGTTTTTTGGTCAAAAATGAACATAATCAACACTTCGTTGCTGGCCTTGATGGTTTATTCAGGCCTGGATCGGAAGATAACAGCAAATAGCCTTATATTTGCTGTTTTGCTTATCTCTGAAGGAAATTACACCAATGAAAAAATACTTGGCTATTGGATTTTCTACCTTGTTTCTGTCGTTGTTTCTTATTTTATGGATGACGTCGCCGGTTAGTGCTGATGGAGAAACTCCTACGCCAACCGCAACGGTTGTCATAGAAGGGTGGTGGAAAACATCAACTCCTATAGTGCCTGGTAGCTGTCCTGATGATCCCGTGTCACCTGATCTTGATTTATCTTCCAGATATAAGCAATATTGTTCTCAGTGCATCATGACGGGAACTCCTGCGTTTCCTACAACCACTAAAACACCGGCTCCTACGTCTACTGGAACCATTACTCCGATTCCTACAAATACTGCGACGCCAACGACTACTCCTGTACCCGCTTTGGGGTCTATGACCGTAAAAAGTTCTTATGATCGGTTGGCAAGTCCTGTTGTGTGGACTGGCCGTGATGAGCGGGTTTACTGGAATTATCACAGAACAGATAAATATTCTCTGAATGACCAGGTTCAATTTTTTTCATCCACTGGTGCAGTGCCTCATGTTATAGGCATTCAATTCTATGGGGATGAAACAGTACCTAGTTATTACGGTTACAACATAAAACATGCCTATTGGATACGTGCTGGCACCGGGTCAACTTTGAAGGTGCATTTTTATACTGGTATTCGTGCTGGCCAGGATGTGACGATAACAGGTGGTTCTTCTTTAGAGACTGTGATTTATAGCGTGAACCCCAGCTCGGGGAACTATTATGCTTCCTGGTCTGAAACGTTTGATGTGACAATTCAGACGAACGGGTCTTCCGCTTATGATTTTGTGGTCGATAATGTGAAGACCGTATACAACTATGGCAATCTCATCCAGGATTTTAATTACCAGTGGGTCGATGGCGGCTATTTTTACTTTCCGCCGCAAGATGGGTTATGTAGGGTCCCGGAAATTAGAAAGTCTGAAGATGGCGATTTGGAAGATTGGTTCATGCTTGGCATGTATCCGTTTTGGATTGGTAACGGATCGTGTGTTGATCTGAATTTTATGGTCAACTGGCTAAACTCTCAGGCTGTGCAGGATGTGTTGGAGTTTTTGACCGGTGGGCCTATTAACATAAATGTTCAAATTCCTTCTATTTGTTTTAGGCAGTTTTCAATGGCTCCTTTGAAGTTTTTCGGCATCACGATTGACTACATGGTTACTTTGTATGCCGTGGTAGGGATTTGGGTAATAAAAAATCTATTACAGCTAACACATTAGGCCCGCGTAACCTGCCAGTGATGTTTTTTTCACGTAGCAGGTTCGCGGGGGCAAACGATGGAATAAGCATGCTTTTATTATGCTTATTCCGAGTTTGGAAAATAACTAACTTGAATAGGAAGGAACTCTAAATGGAATCAATTACTGTACCAATTCCTTATGGCATGCTTACTTATGTGCCGGCAATGTTGATTGTCTTTGCCATTATTCGGTTGATAAACAATTATCGCGGCCAGGGGTAAAGTGCTTATCAACGCTGATACTATCATCCGAGTTGTTCGGCAAACCAGGCAGGCATGGATCTGCGGTTATACAGGGTCTTATAAAACCTCTTTGGCCTATCGGCTGGCTTATGAGTTTGTGCTCAAACGTAAATATGTGCGGCATATTTTCAGTAATAATCACAGTGTTTGGGCTGACAATATTGAAAATCAGGTTGATCAAATAGATGGTGTGGTTATTATTGATGAAGGGGGCGCTTACATTGAAGGTAAAAAAGAAGTTACTAATTTCAAGTGGTTGGCTGAAAAGCTAAATGTAATTTATCTTGTTCCTTCGAATGAGGAACCTCCCGTAAATTTCCGGCAAGTTCGTATAGAGCCAATGTGGACTATTTACGATAGCGGAATTCCTTTGATTGTTTATCGATGGGAAACTAAGAAAGGTGGTAAAAAAGACCATGGCTTTTTCGGTTGGTGGAAACCTTCGGAAATTTATGGGGTATATTCGAGGCAAGACCCTGGCGACGATACAACTAAACTTCTTCAAGAAGTCAATCGGATCACACGAAATTTCTTTGAAAAGTTCGGTCGAACAAACCAGCCTCGAAAAGTGGATTTTGCTTGGTGGGAGACTGTCGACAAAGTCGCCGAAGTGGCGGAAAAGGCACTGGAAAGAGGTCTCTAGCTTATATCCATATTTGGATGAAGTTCAAGCGAAGAAGTACATTTCTGTTTCAAAGATATTGATGATGCTTCTCATAGCTGGGGCTTCGGCGGTTTTCTTGAAGCAATTCTTTTACAAAAATATTCTTCTTCCTTCCACGATCGTGGAAGAACGTGTGGATAGCCCGGAAAATATTACAAAGATAGTTCTTTCTTCATTGCCAACTCAAGTTCCAATTGTAAGGACTGTAATAGTTGAAAAACAGGTTCCTGTTTATATGGTTGTTACAGCAACACCTCAACCAACACTAAAGGGACGTTATTCCTGGTATTACCCTCCACTGGGTGGCATCAATTGTGATCGTAATGCTGATGGTACGGAAGAGTGTGATTTTCTTGCCAATGGTGATCGTTGGCAGAATTGGTATGAACGTGGTGCGGCTTGCCCGGGCGAATGGCCTTTAGGTACGAGGTTCAAAATAATTGAGCTGGGTTTAGAGCTAACTTGCGTTGATAGAGGAGGTGCAATTGTAAAGGACGTTGACGGGTACTTTTGGATTGATCATCTTACGAATTCCCCAAGGCTATATTGGAGTTCTCCAATAACAATTCAACTAATACAGGAGTAAATAAAATGAGCGAAATTGATGTTGTGCAGTTGAAAGAAAAGCATGTAATCGAAGTGAAGGAGCCTGATGAGTTGCTTTTGAAGATAAGGATTCCATTGGCCAATCAAGAAAAATTTGATTTGTGTAAGTACCTGGGTTCATATTTGGGTAAGCACATTCTTCATGCAATGTCTGAGGGCCAAAAATATCTGACTGTAAAGATTAGCCAGTGAGGTGGGGGATGGATGAGACTGACGATGTGATGGCGTTGAGAAATAAATACATTACTGAAATTCAGGAAGAGCGCGAGCAATTTATTTCTATTGATCTCCCTCATCGAAAGGACCAACAGTATTTCATTTTTCAGGGGGTGGGGGATTTAGTAAGGACGTTTCTTCTCGCACGGTTGTATGAGTCAAATAAGAAGGTAGTAATTTCAGTGACTATTGAAAGGGAAGAGGATGAATAAAAAGAAGTTCGTCTATCAATTACTTATTCCTGGTATTGATGTGTTTTTTGTTAGCGTTTCTTCATATGCGTGTTGGCGCTGTCGTGGTCTGCTTTTGCTTGATGCTAGACCGATAGCTTTGTTGCGTAATAATAGATACCTTTGTTCTTCCTGTTTGGATGAGCTGGAGCAAAAAGAAAAGGGGGGGCCCGCTTGCGGGGGGTAACCTTTTCTTTTTGCTTGGGC
>CALCNO010000002.1 GCA_937897615.1 uncultured Anaerolineaceae bacterium | reverse complement strand
GGCAGCAGGCCAGAGATATTGCGCCGGCACTGATTACTCACGGGTACAGCCGGGTGGTGGTAGGCAGTGTAGGCAGAGAACCCGATAAATTGGAAGTGTTTTGCAACGTGTGAGTTGTAACTAAAAAGGCGGCCAACTTGGCCGCCTTTGCGTTATTCTGATCGGAGTTAGATCACGAACTGGGACATGTACTTGTGCGAAATGCGCAGGCTGTCCAGAATCTTGTTGCGGCTGCCTTCAAAGGCGCGGTCTTCCACCTCAATACAGGCGAAGCCATCATAGCCAATATCGGTGAGCGCGGAAACGAACCGGCTCCAATTCACGTCGCCAAGGCCCGGGAGCTTGGGGCTCATGTATTCCAGCGGGTAGGCCATAATGCCCACTTGGTTGAGCTTATCCGGGTACATTTTGATGTCCTTAAAGTGGACGTGGAAAATTTTTTCTTTGAACTCGTAAATTGGCTGAATGTAATCCATCATCTGCCAGACAAAATGGCTGGGGTCAAAATTCAGGCCAAAGTAACTGCTGGGGATAATTTTGAACATTTCGCGCCAGATGCGCGGTGAGGTTGCCAGGTTCTGCCCGCCGGGCCATTGGTCATGCCCAAACAGCATGGGGCAGTTCTCAATGGCTACTTTAACACCTTTTTCTTCGGCGAACTTGATGATGGGCGGCCAGACGGCCTTGAATGTTTCCAGGTTTTGCTCCACAGTTTCGCTCTGATTGCGGCCAATGAAGGTTGTGACCAGGTTGACCTTTAGTTTGCTGCTGGCGGCGATCACTTTTTTCAAATGCTCAATGGTTTCCTGGCGTTTTTGGGCATCGCCGTCCATAGGATTGGGATAAAAGGCCAGCGAGGAGATTTGCACTCCTTTTTGCTTGCAGTAATCAAGGATGTATTTCACCCTGGCGTCATCCAATTGAGCAACGTCAATGTGGCTTACGCCGGCGTAACGCCGTTCGGCTTTGCCGCGCGGCCAGCAGGCTACCTCAACACAGTTAAATCCCAGCTGTGCTGCGGTATCGATAGTCTCTTCAAAAGTCCAGCCGTCCAGAATTGCGCTTACGAAACCCAGTTTCATCTCCGCACCTCGTTAGGAATGATGTACCGCAATTGTGCGGCCGGTTTGTGACGATTCAACACTGGCGAAAATGACGCGCATGGTTTTCAACGCCTCTGCGCCAGAGATTTCAGGCTGCTTGTTCTCTTCCAGGCACTGCACAAAGGCATCGATCACGCCGGATTTTGTCTGGTTGTCGTTGGTCTGTATCTGGTCAGTGTCGTAATAGGTCACCTGGCCCTCGCGGCTAACGACCTTGATTGAATGTGCCGGGTCTTCATAGATGCGCATGATCCCTTTTGTACCATACAGCACGGTGCTGTTATCCTCGGCGCCGTAAAAGGTCCAGCTGGCGCTCATGGAGCCCACTGCGCCGCCGCTGAGGCGGTAGATGCAAATTGCATTGTCATCCACACCGATGAGGGCGCCGCTGGCGTCGCGTTTGTCGACCGTTGCCAGGCTGGCAGTAGTTTCGATGATCGTTTGCCCGGTGAGGAAGTGGATCAAGTCGGTCTTGTGTACACCCAGGTCGGCCATGGCGCCCATCACCGCCTTGTTCTTGTTGAAGAACCACACATTCTGGCCGGGGTCCACGCTCCAGGTCTCTGGCCCGCCGTGGCCAAAGGTAGTGCGGAAGGAGACGATATCACCGATAAGCCCATCGGCAACAAGCTGCCGGGCCTTAACATGTGCTTTGGCAAGGCGCTGGTTGTGGCCGATCATCAGGAACTTGCCGGAATCTTTGGCGGCCTTGACCATCGCTTCACAATCAGCGAGCGTGGTGGCCATGGGTTTCTCGCACAGAACATGCTTGCCGGCCTTGAGTGCAGCAATGGCGATTTCCGCATGTGAATAGTTGGCCGTGCAAACGCTTACCGCGTCGATCTCGGCATCTTTGAGTAGATCAGCATAAGAGGTGTAAGCGCGCCCACCGTGCTTTTTGGCCAGGTCTTGAGCGCGGGATTCAACGGCGTCAAAATACCCTGCAAGCTGTACGTTCTTATTGTCGGCATACTCGGGGATATGCCGCACCTGGGCAATTTTGCCGCAACCAATAATTCCGATTTTAAACATAAGCGCTTACCTTTCTTGGTAAAGGATAAAAGCGAGCTAAAAATTGCTTTCTTTCTTTTGCAGCAAAACCGCCCCAATAACGATGACGCCTTTGAAGGCTTCACGCAGGAAGGGGGGAACGCCCAGCAGGTTGAGCAGGTTGTTCATCACCGCAATGATGAGTGTACCAAAAATGGTACCCAGAATGGTGCCCTTTCCGCCGGACATACTGGTTCCGCCCACAATGACTGCCGAAATGGCGTCCATTTCATAGCCGCTGCCGGCATTGGCATAATCCATTGAGCCGATGCGTGAAACCTGGATCACTGCTGCCACGCCTACCAGGAGGCCGATGATGGCGTAGACACGCCGCTTGATCTTGTTGATGTCGATACCAGAGAGTTTGGAGGCGCGCTCATTGGAGCCAACGGCAATTACCTGGCGGCCAAACGCTGTGCGTGTGGAAATGATGTAGAAGACCACTGCAATGACAGCCCAGTAGATAATTGGCATGAGCAGTTTGCCGCCGATGTTAAGGCTTGCAATGGCAAGAAAAGGCTTCGGCACAACTGGTACATAACCCTGCATGAAGTGCTGGGTCACGCTGCGGAAGATTTTCATTGTTCCCAGTGTGGCAATGAATGGCGGAAGCTTGCCTTTTGTGACAAGCAGGCCGGTGAGCTGCCCCAGAATCCAGCCCATGATGAGGGCAACGACAACTGCAATGGCGTAAGCCGGGAACCCGCTGATGCCCAACGAGAGGAGGATGCCTTTCGGCCCGGTGTCGATCAACATCATGATCACGGCGCCTACGGCTACCAGTGTTGATCCCACCGCCAGATCAATGCCGCCGGAGATGATCACCAGCGTCATGCCCAGCGAAATAATGCCAATGGCTGAGTTGTTGCGCAGAATGTTGATCCAGTTGGACCACCAGGTGTTAAACCACGCGCCGAATGAATCAAACTTGAAACCAAGGGCAACGGTTTGCAGGGCAATCATCACCAGCAGGGCAATGCCGGTACTGAACAGGGCATTGGTCATCCAGGTTTTTCTAAGTGCCGCGAAGACACTTTCATTTTGCTCGAGTGTTTTCTTATTCATGAGTTTTCCCTTGGTTAATTTAGTGTGGCTCCGGTTGCCAACCGCATGATCGCATGTTCATTCATAGATGCGCCTTTTACTTCACCCTGAATATTTCCGTGATACATCACCAGGGCGCGGTCACAAACCCGGATGATCTCCTGTGCCTCGCTGGAAAGCACGATCACAGCCACTCCGCGGTCGGCAAGATCCAGAATGATGTCGTAAATCTCCTCTTTGGCGCCCACATCTACGCCCTGGGTGGGGTTATCCAATATCAGCAGGTGCGGCTGGGTGCTTAACCACTTGGCAAGCACCACCTTTTGTTGGTTTCCGCCGGAAAGACTGCTGATGGGGTCCGTTTTCTTTTCCAGCTTGATATGCAGGCTTTTGACCTGTGCTTCAAAAGCGTTGTTCTGCCTTTGCCGGTTGATAAAGCCAAAGCGGGTGTTGCTGGGCCAGGTAACCACGGAACCGTTTTCGAGGATATTTAAATCCTTGATGATGCCGTTTTCTTTTCTGTTGCGCGGCAGATACCCAATGGCGGATTTGACGGCCTGGGTCACGCTGTGGATCGTCACCGGCCTGTCTTCAAAAAGCACTTTGCCGGTGTAGTTTGTGCCGGCACCGATGATGGATAGAAATAACTCGCTGCGTCCATCACCCAGCAGGCCGGTGATCCCCAGCACTTCGCCAGCGCGCACGGCGAAAGAGACGTTTCTGAAATTAACCCCATCTGAAAGATTATCCACCTTTAACACTTCGTGCGGCGTTTTGCGCTCGCGCTGTAACGAAGCGGTGCGGATTTCGTGGCCAACCATGAAACGTGCCAGGTCTTCGGTGGTGACATCCTTTATCTGGCCTTCTGCAACCATCGCCCCGTCGCGCAGGATGCTGTACCGCGAGCAGATTTGCTTGACTTCTTTTAGCTTGTGGGAAATGAAGACAATGCCAACATCCTGCTGCTTGAGCGCGCGCATCATATCAAAAACACGGTTGATTTCAGGGTCGGTCAGCGAGGTGGTTGGCTCATCCATGATAATGATGGAAGCGTTCATCATCAGTGCGCGGCAAATCTCTACGATCTGTTTATAAGATGCATCCAAATCGCGCACTATTGTCTTTGGATCCATCTCCAGACCCATACGGTCAAATACAGCCTGGGTTTCACGGCACATTCGTTCGGCATCGAGGAGACCGTTTTTCTTTTTGATCTCACGACCGATGAACATGTTTTCGTAAATTGCAAGATCGTTAATGAGGTTAAGCTCTTGATGAATGAAAGCGATCCCTGCGCCGAGAGACTCGGCAGGGGAGTGAAAGACAATCGAGGCCCCGTCGATCAGGGTTGTGCCCCTGTCGGCCGGCAGAATGCCGCCGAGGATGTTCATCAGGGTTGATTTACCGGCACCATTTTCGCCAAGCAGGGCACAGATCTCTCCGCCTTTGATGTTGAAATTAACGTCTCGCAGCACTACGTTGGCGGCAAAGGCCTTAAAAATTCCATGCATCTCAATGTTCATAGATTGGTTCCCGTTCTTTTTAAAAAGAGGCTATGGCTTCGCCATAGCCTCTTTGCTTGCCTCACATTAACTATACGTTATTCGCGTATATTTTAGTAAGGTGAATTCGCATCCAGGAACTGCTCGTAGTTGGCGCGATCGACAATGGTCGTGGGGATGACCACCACGGGTTCCACGGTCTGGCCGCTGAGGATGGCAACAGCTTCGTCAACAGCGTTCTTGACCATCGCGGGGCTGTAGGTAGCGGATTCCAGCCAGATGTCGGTGTTCTCGGGCATCATCTTGAAGTATTCCTGCATACCACCACCACCGGTGATGACTTTGATGTCGGTGCGGTTGGCTTCGCGGATGGCCTGCAGAGCGCCGATTGTGGTCTCATCATCCATGGAGTAAACAGCATCGATCTGGGGATTGGCAGTGAGGATGTCAGCCATGTCTTTCAGACCGTCTTCGCGGGTGAACTTGGTGGCGTACTCAAGGATCTTCATGTTCGGGGCGATCTGGGCAATGGTGTCCATGAAGCCCTTCTTGCGCAGTTCAGAGACGGAACCAGAGGTGGGGACGGTGAGCATTACCACGGTACCTTCGGTGCCGATCTTGTCTACGATGTACTTGGCGCCTTCAACGCCCATGCCCTCATTGTCACCGGCGACGCGGTACACACCAGTGGCATTGATCTCGATGTCGAAGTTGACAACAACGATACCCTTTTCGATGGCTGCCTGAATGGGAACTTCCATGCCTTCCCACTGGGGGAACGCCACGATAGCCTGTGCACCCCAGGTTTCGAGGTCATCAAGCTGGGTGGTCATTTCTTCGGCGTTGCTGCTGGTGTAGAGTTTGTATTCAACGGTGTCGGATAACTCTTTGCAGCGCTGCTCGGCATTGTATGCAACGGCGGCAACCCATCCATGGGTCACGGCGGGAGCAAGAATACCGATCTTAAACTTGGCGGCGGCGGGGGCTTCAGTAGCTGCAGCTTCGGTGGCGGGGGCCACAGTTTCGGCAGCAGTAGTGGGCGCAGCAGTGGGCTTTGCGCAGCCGACCAGGGCGGTGGCCAGGAAGACCATGGCCAGAACGACAACTAACGCTTTTTTCATACTTCACTCTCCTTTTAGATTTTTGATCAATCACCGGCAATGCGCCTGGTGTTTAACCCGATGTTTTTACCCCCGCAGAAGATTCCCGGATGACCATTTTGTGCTCAAGGATCGTCTGCAAAGGGGCCTCTATGTTGCGGCTCATTTTTGCGTAAAGTAGCCTGGCTGCCTGCTTGCCGAGCTCATAGCAAGGTTGCGAAACAGTTGTGATGTATGGATGAAACATGGTGGTGAATTCAACCACATCATCGAAACCGATCACGGTGAGGTCCCCGGGGACGGAAAGCCCCATTTCTTTGGCAGCGGTGATGGCGCCAAGCGCAAGCGTATCTGAGATACAAAAAATTGCTGTAGGTCTTGGGTTGACGCTAAGCAATTCTTTGGCTTTTGCTTTACCGCTGGCAAACGAATAATCGCGTGATGCGTAAATAACGTATTCATCCCGCATTGGAACGCCATGCTTTAGAAGCGAGTCCTTGTAGCCTTTCAGGCGTAGGCGGGTGGAGATGTACTCGTTCTCGCTGCTGATGATGGCGATGCGCTCGTGGCCTAGGCCATGCAAATACTCCATAACATCCACGGCGGCCTGGTAATTGTCAATGGAGATATGCGAGATTTCAACTTCGGGGTCGTATTCTGAGCACTGCACGATGGGGAACTGGGTGCTGTATCCCAGCAGCCAGTCGCATCCCACGTTGCTGGCCATCAAGATGGCGCCATCAGCGCGATGTTTTTTTAAGAAATCCAACGCTTCGCGCACTCGCGCCTGGTCATCCCCGGTGGTAAAGATCAGTGCGCTGTAGCCGATCTGGGTGGAAACATCGCCAATGCCGGAAAGGATGTGAGAATAGTATGGGTTGGTTACGTTGGGCGCCAGGATGAGGATGACGCGGCTCTCATTGCGGCGCAGGTTGCGCGCAAGGAGGTTTGGCTCGTAGGAAAGTTTTTCGATCGCGGCGTAAACACGGGTGGCCGTATCAGGGCTGACGATCTCCTGATTATTCAGTAAGCGCGAGACTGTAGCGACTGAAACCCCCGCTTCGCGTGCAACATCAGCCATTGTGGCCATCTACTGCTCCGAAAACCATCGTAGTTGAGTGAAAAGAGGTGCAACTATGACAATGTAATGGATTACTGTAATCAATTACATTCATTCTAGCACACAGAATTGTCAATGTCAATAAGCTCTTGCAAGCCCGGCTGAATTGTTGCCTTTAATGTGACTTTTTTCCTGCTATTTGCTTGTCATTTGTTCCAGGAGTTCGATGACGGTGAGCACCTGCTCGCGGCTGACGCGCCTGGAGGCCACCCCGGTGCGGATGCATTCCATAAAATGGGATAATTCCCTGTAAAACATTCCTGTGGGCGGTAGGTTAATGCCAGTGGGGATTTTGAGTTCGTCTGTGGTATCAAAAACGCGCGGCGGTTTATCAAACTGGTAAGCAGTAACACTGAAACTATCGTTGATCACCACCGCATTCTCAAAATATACGCGCCATCTTGCTGTGAAGGGAATGTCGGCATTAAACCAGGCGGCTTCTGCCGCGGCGTTCATTCCCTTGTAGCGATATAGAAAACGGTAATGCTCCTTATACGGCTTGCTGTCGTTACCGCAACTGGTGTAGCTGAAGCTTTCCGGTTTGCCAAACAGGCTAACGATCACATCCAGATCATGAATGTGCAGATCAAAGGGCAGCAGGCCGCTTTTTTGCCTGTCAAAAAGCCAGCCGTTTTGTATCCAGCGCGGGCAGGCCGAAAGGCGCTCAAAGAATGCGTCCAGAGGTTTGCCGTATTCGCCGCTTTCAACGAGGTTGTGCAGCACCTCAACTTCTTTGGTAAATTGCAGCACCTGGGCTACAAAGAGGAACTTGCCCTGCCGTTCTGCCAGGGCGTACATTTCCTGTGCATCCTTTTTGTTCAGCGCTACGGGTTTTTCGGTGATGGCGTGCTTGCCCAGTTCCAGGCTTTCCAGCACGTGCTGCTTGTGCAGGTAGGTGGGTGAGCAGATGTCCACCACGTCCACCTGTTCGGCTTGTGCCATCGTTTGAATATCGTCATACAGAGGAACCCCCCACTTATTGGAGCACTCTAGGCTCTGCTCGGTAATGCCTACCAAGGCAACTACTTTGCAGCCATCGATGTGCGCATAATTGTTGTAATGCACCGTGCCCATTCCCCCGGTACCAACAAGCGCAATATTGACCATAGTGTTTTCTCCGCTCAGCAGTGAAGGTTAGATCTCCAGCCCCAGGCTCTTGAGGTAGTCATAGGAATCTTTTACGGCCCGGTTAACTTCTGCCAGGTTTTTGGAACCCGTAGAGGTGAACTCGATCTCAATGCTCAGCGGGCTGTCATTGCCGGCCTTTTCCAGGATGCGCAGCAGGTGAGGAAAATCCACGCTTCCCTTGCCCAGGGCAGGGAAGTTCCATTCCTTCATGCCTCCAATCTTGTCCTTGATGTGAAGGAAGCCCACTTTATCCACACAGGCGGGCAGGTCATTCACCGGGTCAATGCCGGCAAAGTAGATCACATTGGCAGTGTCGTAGTTCACCAGCACCCGCGGAGAATTGACCAACTCGACGATACCCTTGACGATCTGGCCGGTGGCATGGTCGCCGTGATTTTCCAGCACCAGAGTAAGGTTGTACTCTTGCAGGTATGGCACCAGGGCGCGGATTTGCGCGGCAACTTCTTCATTGGAGGCAAAGGCTTTGTCCTTGAGGTGCGCCTCGCCGACGGAGGAAACGATGTAATCGCAGCCGAAGAAGGCGGCCAACTTCATATTGGTCACAAAATCACCGATGCGTTCTTTATCCATCAGGTTGGTATGCCCGCTCATGGCAAAGGGTGTGATGCCCGCGTTTTTCAGGCGGTCTTTGATACTGCACAGGTAGGCAAAGCTTTGTGTGGGAAAGACGTGCTCGGTCCAGCCTTTGGTGGCGGTCAGTTCGATGTAATGAAATCCCGCAGCCTTAATGCCATCAATTGCGTCTTCGAGTGAATAGCCGTGATAGCAGTTGGAATTGACGGCAATGATTCTTTTCATGGGCGACCTCGCAGATTGAGTTTCTGTCAGTATACCATTCTTGCTTTGGAGGAAATGTGCATAACGGCTTGCTGAGTAGCAGAAAAGTGAATTATCGTGGTGCAAATAGACGTGTTCCTATGTCCGGTTTCTGTTTTTTGAACGATATTATTAACAGAGGAGGCAACATGGAAAATACACAACCAATATCTTTCAAGCAGCAAGCCTCAAAAGTGGATGAGGTCATCATCCTGCAAGCCAGGAACGGAGCGAAGGAGGCATTGGCAGAAATATACGATGTTTACCTGGCCGATGTTTACCGCTACATTTTCAGCCGGGTGGGAAACCGCGCCGATGCCGAAGACATCACCACACAAACGTTCATGTCAATTGCCGAGTCACTTCCAGCCTACCGAAACGTTGGAAAGTTCTCAGCATGGGTTTTTCAAATTGCCAAAAACAAAGTCAATGACCATTTCCGCAAACAAAAGATAACCTCTGTGGAACTCCCCATTGACTTTCCCAGCCCTATCAATGTGTCTGAACAGATTGCCACAAAGGAATCTTACGAAAAACTGGCTGTTTTGATCAAATCATTGAACACAGAAGAACGCGAATTGCTTCAAATGCGTTACGTAGCCCAGTTGCCCCTGGTGGAGATCGGCGCAGTGATGAATCGCAGCGCGGATGCTGTGCGCAAGGCGTTAACGCGTTTGCTGGGTAAATTGGCAAAACAGATGGAGGTGGAAAATGACTAATGAACTTAATCTGCATCTCGAGAAAATGATGGAACAGGCAAATAAAACTCCGAACCCCACAGAGGCTTTTAAAAACACACTCCGTGAACAGTTCGTTGCGCAGGGTGTGCTTGTGCGGCAACCGCAGTCACACCCGGCAAAACGCCAATCGGCGCGGATGTTTTTTCAAAGTCACCCGGTATATGCTTTTGTGCTTTCTCTGGTGCTGGTTCTTGTGGTTTGCGGTGCCGTTTACGCAGCCGGAAAAGCGCTTGGGTACATCCCCGGATTTGGCCTGGTTGATCAGGCTCAACCAGTTCGCGTTTTGTCGCAGCCAGTCAGTGTGACACAAGATGGGTTTACGCTAACTGTGTCCAAAGCGGTTCTCAGCAGTGAGAAAACGACCATTGACTATACCCTGACGGGGCTGTCGGGCGAGATGATCCAGGTGCCGGGCACTTGTTCGGGAGAGCAGGCGTCCCCCATCCTGCGCCTGCCGGACGGCAAAGAACTTGAATTCATGGGCCAGGCAAGCGATATCAATGATCCTTTGATATATCGCACGAACGTGGGTTTTGCAGCACTGCCTGCAGGTGTGAGTGAAGCATCCCTGATGATTCCTTGTTTTTCGCTGACCGAGGTATCAGCAATCCCCCAGAATTGGGAAATTCCTCTTCGCTTTGTGGATGCGGATGAACAAGTAACAATTGAGCCTGTCGTGACAGCTGTGATTGTGCAGAACACCCAGGAGCCTTCACAGGAAACTACAGCGCCGATTGTTTACTTGCCCGGTTTGGAAATAACAATGATCGTTCCGGTGGATGACGGTTACCTGCTGGCTGGCGTAATTAAGACGGAATCACCAGATGGACTCACATTTGATGAAACGGACAGATTTCTAGAAGACACGACCATTACCGACGCACAGGGGGGCAATGTTCTCTACGGTCCTGCTCCGGATGATTTTATACCCGAGGAACTGATTTCACCCGAGGAAGGTGTGATCGGCTGGACTGCGAAGATCACAGGCAAAGAGATTGCCTGGCCCATTCAAATGACCGTGAACTCTCTTACGGCCCAAACCGCTCCGTACCCTCAAGCACAGTTTCAATTTGACGCCGGCTCTGAACTTCCTTTGAACGAGCCGCTGGCACTGAATTTGGACGTTCCTTTTGGCCCAAAAACCATTCACGTTGTTTCGGTTGCGCGCGTGGAAAAGGGTTTTGGTTCTTTGGGCTATGAGTTCACATTTGCGTATGACCCTTCGGTTGATTTTTCTCTGGCAATCCCAGGGCACATGGCAATGGGTGGTGGCGGGAGTGGCCCTGACGCAATGGGCAACTTTACGAGATTCCTCGGCTATCGTGATGATTTCCCGACTGGGCTTATCACGGTAAATATAAATGGATCCGGAATAGTTCAATCCCCGGGCCCCTGGCAAATCACCTTTGATGCGCCAACGCCATAATCTTGTAAGAGGTCTTTGAGTAGACCAACCGGTGAAATAAGCGCCTCCCAATTGGGAGGCGCTTATTGTCTTAGTAGGTGAAAAGGGGTTGCCAGGAATTTGCAAAGTCTCTCGATATTAAATAAAAAGAGTGATCCACCAGGGACTTGAACCCTGAACCCACTGATTAAGAGTCAGTTGCTCTGCCAATTGAGCTAGTGGACCAAACTTCGCGCTTATTATAATCGAAAAGGTTAAGCTGTCAACAAACGCAAGGCTGGGCTGAACCCTCGTTCAGATCAGCCTTGTTGAACTATTCGCACGTCACCGGGATAGAAATGCTGCTGGGGAAAAGCTGATGATTGGGGTCGTCAATGTAGACCTGTACTACCAGCGTGCCGGAGGCGGTGACGGGGAAATTGTGCGCTGTGGTGGTATTGGTGCCGGCTCCGCTGAAGGTGGAAGAAAGCGTGGGGCTGGTTTCGCCGTTGACCACATAATAATAAGTAATCGTGCCGGCAGCGGAACTGGTGATGGTGGCGGTGAGGGGAACGCTGCCCGGACAGGTGCCGCTCCAGGTGGCGGGTCCGTTAGGGGTGGCGCCGGTAGCCGCAAACGATTTTTTTACAATGATCTGCACCCAGAAAGGTGAATCGGCATTGACGCCGATACCAAAGCGTGTGCCCGTATCGGTTTCCAACATCCAGTTGCCGCGTAGGGTGGTCAGCGTGGAGGGCGCGATAAGGGATAGTGAGATATCAATGGTTTCGCCGGGGGGAACCGACCTGCCAATGGCCTGTGAGGCCGGCCCGCCCATGGCGTCTCCGCTGACGAAGACGATCTTGAAAGTTGAATTCCATGTGGCGGTGCCGCTGTTTTGCACGCGCCAGGTCTTGACAAAAGCCGCACCGGGCTGCACAACAGTATTATCCAGATAGGTTACATCGGTCACTGGCCCGGCTTTGTAGCGGATTCCCTCTGTGGCGGTGGGTATCGCAATCACAACAGGCTGGGTGGCGGTCTCAGTTACTGCGCTGGTAGGGGAAACCTCTGCCGTGGGAACGCTTTGGGTAGCGGTTGGAACTGCAAGCTGGGTTTGCAAGACCATCACCGTCTGGGCAATTTCTTCCTGGTCGTACCCAAGCGAATCTGTGGAGGGGGTCTTGCCGAGGTTGCAGGCGCTCATCATCAGTGCAAGCAGGAGGGCAACTGATACCCCTGCGATTCTTTTGCTATTCATAGCTAACTCCTTAACTAAAACCGACGTGCTGAAAAACAATCATAACACGTCTGAGCGGCGTCAGCTTGTGCCCGGGGATTTGATGACAGGTTTCTAATGTTTCTTCTGGCTTATGATTTTGTGTCCGACAGAGTAGTTGCCGGCGCTGATTCTCTTTTGAACCAGCGTTTGAAGGGGAGGCGTGCCGCCAGCAAAATGATGAGCACACTGCCGGCGATAAGCGGCTTTACCGTATTCCCGCCTACGATTGCCGAACCGCCTTTCATCACCAGTATGTAGTGGATCACCACCAGTACCCCTGCCAGGTACACGAAGCGGTGCAGCGGCTTCCATTTTTTGCCCAGCCACACCTTTATTTTTTTGAGTGAGGTGATGGCCAGTACCAACAAGATTACAAAGGCCGGAACACCCGCCCACAGGTACCACAGGTGCAGGAAGGATTGCCAGAGCAGTTTAAGACTCAAGCCGTAATCGATGACCGCGTAAACGAACACATGCGAAAACGCATAATAGAATGCCTGTAGGCCAAAGGTCTTTTTGTACTTGCCAAGTTTTGCATACCCGGTCACGTTTTTGATCGGGGTCATTGAAAGAGAGATCAGCAGCATGATCAATGCCGTATCGCCCAGAAAATCCTGCGCGCGTTGAATGGGATTGGGGCCCAGCTTGCCACCGGCCCAGTTTATGATCAGCCATGCCAGTGGGATGAAAGCCAGGAGGTTAAGAATGATCTTGGGCCAGTTGGGTTTGATCTTTTTCATCTAATAATTCGCTTTCAGGTCCATGCCTTCGTATAAATAAGCCACTTCATTTTCATAACCGTTGAACATCAACGTGACGCGGCGCCCGTTTTCGCCGATGCGGCGTTCTGTCTCCTGCGACCAGCGCGGGTGCGGCACATTGGGGTTGACGTTGGAATAAAAGCCATACTCCTGCGGGGCAGCAGCCGTCCAAAAAGAGACCGGCTGTTCGGTTACCAACTCGATCTTGACAACGGATTTGATACTCTTGAAGCCGTACTTCCAGGGCACTACCAGCCGCAGAGGCGCGCCGTTTTGCGGCAGCATGGGCTTGCCGTACACCCCACTTGCCAGCAGGGTGAGATCGTTCTGTGCTTCATCCAGGCGCAGGCCTTCTACGTACGGCCAGGTGAACAATGTGCTCTGTCCGGGCATGCGTTCAGGGGCATACAGGGTGGTGAACTTGACGTACTTTGCTTCAGGCTGTACGCCAACATCCGCCAGCAGTTGGTGGAGCGGGAAGCCATCCCAAGGGATGACCATTGACCAGCCTTCCACGCAACGCATACGGTAGATACGCTCTTCAGCGGGGTAGCGGGCAATGAGTTCGCTGGCATCCAGTGTTTGCGGTTTATCAACCAACCCGCCAATTTCTACAGGCCAGGGGCTGGTAGCAAAGTCGGCTGCTTTTGTTGCCACGTCTTCCTTGAGGAAGGAAAATTCGTAAAAGTTGTTGTAATGCGTGATGGCGTCATAAGGGGTGGGGGTGTCCTCCTGAGCTTCTACCGTGGCGGTAGGCGTTACATCAGAAGTGGGTGCTACGCCGCACGCTGCCAGGGCATAAGCCGTGCCAAACATGGCGCTCAAACGAATGAACTTGCGCCTGGAGAGGAAGAGCTTTTCCGGGGTAATCTCTTGCGGTGAAATAGGATCATTCGGTTTCATGTTTATTCCTTTATTGTCACCAATAAGATATTGCAGACAATTATTGTCTATTATCTTACCTTTGAATTATCAAAAAAACGCATGAAATTTAGGATTTTTTGTGCAGAAATGGAGAGGCTATTCCAGCTGGCGTATGGAAGGCCGCAGCATAAACACCACTGCGGTGACTGCCAGCAGAATGCCGGCGTTGATCAGGGCTGTGGCTGGCTCTCCCACCTTTTCAGCCAGCGCGCCGGAAAGGAGCGACCCGAGCGGCGCCGTGCCCATGAAGAGCAGCACGTGAACGCTGAGCACTCTGCCGCGCAGATCATCCGGCACCCAGGATTGGATCATAGCGTTGGTGGTGTTCACCACCGACATGAAACCCCAGCCCAGGAACACCAGCATCAGCAGGGAAACCGGCAGCACCTTGAAGATGCCGAAGATGAAAAGTGCAATGGGCATAACGATACTGCCAATGCTCCAGATCTTGCCGCGGATATTGCGTGAGCCCAGATAGGCGATCATCAGTGCAGCAACCAGAGAACCCACCCCGCGCGCCGAGAGCAGCCAGCCGTTGGTGTGCACATCCCCGTGCAGTACAGTAGACGCCCAGGCGGGCATGAGGTTGAGCATGCCAAACCCGAACACCGAGACCGCCACCACCACAATTTCCAAGGTGAGGATATCTTTGTTACCGAGCACAAAACGCACGCCGGTCATCAATTGCGAGAGCTGCAGCTTTTGTTTTTCCTGCGATTTTGCGGCTGTTGGCAGGCGCATAAAAGCAAGGGCGGCAATGACCGCAATGAAGGAAATGCCGTTGATGGTAAAGCACCAGCCGGGGCCAAGCCAGCCATACACCAACCCGCCGATTGCCGGCCCAATGACCGTGCCGATATTGAAGATGGAACTGTTGAGGGCAATGGCGTTGGTGAGCGCCTCGCGCTCCACCATTTCCAGCACAAAGGACTGTCTGGCCGGAGCATCGAAGGCATTGGCAGTTCCCAACAGAAACGCCAGCACCAGCACATGCCACGGCTGAACTAAATTGGTAAAGACCAGCGCTGCCAGTACGAACGCCAGTAGCATCATGGAGGACTGAGTGATGATGATTAGTTTGCGGCGCGGAATGCGGTCGGCAATCACCCCGCCGTACAGGGTGAACAGCCAGGTGGGCAAGCCGGAGACAAAGCCGATTAGGCCAAGGAACCCTGCCGATTGCGTTAACTGGTAGATGAGAAAACCCTGGGCAGTAGATTGCATCCAGGTGCCGACGAGCGAAACCATCTGCCCGCCAAACCAGAGGCGGTAGTTGGGGTATTTGAGCGCAGAGAAGGTTTGGGAAAGCTTCGGGTTCATGAGGCAGGTACCCCTTGAATATAGCATGAAATGGCAAAACCGCCTGGATTAAAATCTCAATCTTTGAAAGCTACTCCTCTTTTTATTGTTTGCCGGGGCTTGACGCACGCACAAAATATCGGTAAACTGAAGTATCTTAATTGGTGAAAGGAGGAACAACAGAATGAGAAGAGTCAGACTTGCCCAAGTTCTCTATTGTTGCGCACCTTTCACCCGGGTTGAAATGTAATTCTCTCTTTCTACATTTGCAAACCACAGGTGCGCCCACCTGTGGTTTTGTTTTAAGTACACTGGAGTTATTGAAGCAATGAGTCATAAGAATTTGCACAAGATGGACGTGGCACTCGATATGGAAGACATGGGATTGCCCGCTCCGATCCGAAATTCTAAAAAGGATTTCGCGAAGAAAAAAGCGATGGTCAGGCAGGATAAAGCCATCCTGGAACCAGAAGTGAGCCAGGCGCTGGGCTTTCAGCAAGACAGCGGCTACAAATTCAGTTATGCGGCTTCACGCTACGAATCTGCGTGGCTGCTGGATTCTTTGAGCGACCTGTACGATCAGAAATGGTTTGATGATATCCTCAGCATGGTCAAAGGCGGCAAGGAGGCTTCGGTGTATCTCTGCCGCACTTCGATTGCCCAGCCGAACCGGCTGCTGGCGGCCAAAGTGTACCGCCCGCGCCAGTTCCGCAACCTCAAAAAGGATCATGTCTACCGCGAGGGGCGCAGTGCGCTCGGTGGCGATGGCAAGGAAATCCTGGACGACCGTGCCCTGCACGCCATGGCCAAACGTACCAAGTACGGCCAGAAGTTGATGCACACCTCCTGGTTAGGGCATGAGTTCAAAACAATGGGCTTACTGTATGAGGCCGGGGTGGACCTGCCAAAGCCGTTGGCCAGCAGTGAAAACACCATCCTGATGGGATACGTGGGGGATGTGGAGTCTCCCGCACCGGCGCTGAGCGAGATTCATCTTACACCTGCAGAGGCGCGGCCACTCTTTGAGCGCGCGCTGCACAACATCGAGTTGATGCTGGCACATGGCCGCATCCATGCCGACCTGTCCGCCTACAATATCCTCTACTGGGAAGGCGCCATCACCTTGATTGATTTTCCGCAGGCGATCAGCCCTGATGAAAATACCAATGCCTATCGCATCTTCACCCGCGATGTGGTGCGCGTATGCGAGTACTTCACGCGGCAAGGGGTACGCTGTGACGGCTTTAGCCTGGCACGGAAAATGTGGCTGGCGCGCGGCCGGTTCTTGAAACCGGAGTTGGATCCGCACTTCTTAGACCCGGAGAAAGAGGAAGACCGACGGGTTTGGGAAAAGCGCTAAGCCTAAAGGCGTGAGGATGCCCCTCACGCCTTTGCTTTGCAGGGGCACTTCTCCCGTCCGGTATAATCAAATCAAAACCGGACGGATTGAGATGAAAACGCTGCTCAAAAAGTTGATGGATCGCCGCGGAACTAAACGACTTATCGCGTGGATGTTCGTTCACGCGCGCAAGTTACTGCCCATTACCCCGCTGCGCGAGAATGCCCATTGGGTCGCGTTTTGCCATCCCACGCCTGCCTACCCGGTGCACATTCTCATTGTACCCAAGGCCGCGGTCAGCAACTGGTTGGTACTGGATGCACAGGGTGCCGCCCTGATGGCTGATTTTGTAAGTCTTTCGCAATCCATGATCCGGGATTTTGAGCTTGAGCCAGCCGGTTACCGTCTTATCATGAACGGCGGGCCCAACCAGACCTTTCCGCAATTGCATTTTCACCTTGTAGCGGGGGATCAGTTGTCTGGTTCCTCCGAGGAGTGAGCATGGAAAATTTCGTTGATGTGATCTTTGCGCGTCGCAGCATCCGCAAGTACACTGATGCCCCCGTGCCAAAAGAGACTCTGGTCACGCTTTTAAAGGCGGCTATGGCTGCCCCGACTGCCACCAATGCCCAGCCCTGGGAGTTCGTGGTGGTCACCGACGAGGAAACCCTAGAGAAATTGCGCAGCGGCCTGCCCTTTGCCAAGATGAAAGCCCCGGCGGTCATTTGTGTGCTGGGTAGCGAACGCATGCAGCGCACCGCTGCCGGGTTCAAGTTCTGGGTGCAGGATTGCAGCGCTGCTACCCAAAACATCCTGCTGGCGGCGACAGCCCTGGGACTGGGTTCGGTCTGGGTGGGTGTTTATCCCATTACTCTTTTCAAGCGCCACGTGCAGCGCACGCTCAACCTGCCAGAGGGTACCAACCCGCTCAATCTCATCTTTTTGGGGTATCCGGCGGAGACCAAAGAACCCCGCACCCAGTACGAAGAGCGGCGCGTGCACTGGGGAGCTTTTCCCGGGCAGAGTGCAAGCGCGGCCAGCGGTACGGAAGCGAGGAGGAATGACTGAAATCGTTGAATTTACCCCGCAGCACTACGATGCGGCTTTGGCATTGTGGAAACGCTGTGACGGCATTGGCCTGAGCGGAGCGGACGAACGTGCCCCGCTCACCCTGTTTCTGGAGAAAAACCCTGGCCTGAACTTTGCCGCTTTTGTGGACGGCGAACTGGTGGGCACTTGCCTGTGCGGCTCCGATGGACGGCGCGGCTATCTTTATCACCTGGCGGTGGACCCCGCCTGCCGGCGGCAGGGCATTGGCAAAGCGCTGGTGAAACGCACCCTGGCGGCACTGGCCGATCAGGGCATCCAAAAGTGCCATATCATGGTGTATGGCTCCAATGAGTCCGGCCTGGCATTTTGGAAGAGCGGTGGCTGGGTAACCCGGCCGGAGATCGTTTTGATGTCTCACAATGTGGGATGCAGCACGCAGCAGGGAGGTTGTTGATGGAAGTGACGATTAAGCGGCTGGCCGCTGAACTGGAAGCAGACTTTTACCGCGTCCACAATGAAGAGTGTTGTGGCGGCTGGTGTTTTTGCGCCGCCTGGCATGTTCCCACCTGGGAAGGGTTCGGTGAGCGTACAGCGCAAGAAAACCGCCGCCTGCGCAGCGAATTGTTCTCAAAGGGGACGTACGATGGCTACCTCGTTTACATCGAGGGTGTTCCTGCTGGCTGGGTACAGGCAGGCCCCCGTGACCGTATGCCAAAGCTGCTGGGGCAATTCTCACTTTCTCCTGACCCTCAGGTTTGGGCGATCACCTGCATGGCGCTGGCGCCACAATATCAGGGGATGGGGCTTGCCCACGAAATTCTGCGCCTGGTCGTGCAGGACTTGCGGGAGCAAAAGGTAAAGCGCGTGCAGGCTTTCCCCAAGGCCAGTGCGGGACTTTCCAAAGAAGAAATCTGGACCGGGCCGCTGGCAGCTTACCAGCAGGCGGGTTTTGCTGTAGTGAAGCAGGATGAGCGCAGGCCGGTATTGGAGTTGGCGTTATGAAAAAAAGGGCACTTCTTTTGCTGCTGGTGTGCGCCTTGCTGCTGGCTGCCTGCGAGCGCAAGGCAACGCGTTACTCAATGGAGCCGGTGAACACAGCTACCCAAACGGCCGCGCCTACCCGTACTGCCACCCGCGTGGCGCCATCCGCTACCCCAACGGTTTATCGTACCCCTACACCGGTGGCGGTGGCCACATTGGCAATGGATAAACTGCCGCAAAATTATCCCCTCTCGCTTAAAGGCTACGAGCTGGTCACCTGGCAAAAGGATGGCGAATGGGTATTCACCCTGCTCACCGGGACGAACCGCCAGAAGAGCTTTGATGAGATTCTGGCGGCCGAAAACACCTTTAGCGCCACCGAGATCGGCAAAGTTACCGTGGTAGGAGTAGAGACCTTAAAGGAACTTTTGAATCATTTACCAAAGGGCGAAACGGTCATCTGGGGCGGGATGGATCTGGCAGGTGAAGTACCGACCAGTACGGTTTATTTTTCCTATCCCCCCGAAGACATCGTGAGCGATTTGATCAGCTACTGTAAATCAAAAGGGATCACCCTCATTGCGTTGCAGGGGGAATAAGCATGAAGACGATGATTGATCCCAGACTGCCGCTGATCGACCTGCACCATCACCTGGACGGGAGCGTGCGCCTGGAGACGATTTTGGAATTGGGGCTTCAGCACAACCTGCCGCTGCCCGCCAAAACGCTGCAAGGCCTGCGGCCGTATGTGCAGGTCTCCACACCGCAGCCGGGGGTGATGGCCTTCATCGAAAAGTTTGAATGGATGACCGGCATTTTGGTGGATTATGAGGCCTGCCGGCGCATTGCCTACGAGAATGTGGAAGACGCCGCCAGGGAGGGCTTGGATTACATCGAGTTGCGTTACAGTCCGTGGTTTATGGCGCAAGCGCATGGGCTTGATCCGATGGGTGTGGTTGAGGCGGTGACCGCCGGGGTGAAAAGTGCGGAGCGTGATTTTTCCATGCGCGCCAACCAGGTGGGCATCCTCTCACGTCATTACGGTCCCGAGGTTGCCGCAAAAGAATTGGATGCCCTGTTGGCTTTTAAAGCGGATTTTTGCGGCCTGGATCTGGCCGGCGATGAGGCTCATTTTCCGGGCCATTTGTTTATGGAGCACTTTCGGCGTGCCCGCGAGGCTGGCTGGCATATCACTGTGCATGCCGGTGAGGCGGATGGCCCGGCGTCAATCTGGCAGGCGCTGCGTGAACTTGGTGCAGAACGCATTGGCCATGCGGTACGCGCCCCGGAGGACCCCGAATTGATCGAGTACCTGCGCGACCACCGCATTGGCATTGAGTGCAACCTCACCAGTAATGTGCAGACCAGCACCGTGCAGAGCTACCCTGCGCACCCGCTGCGCTTTTTTCTTGAGCAGGGCTTGTTAGCCACTATCAACACCGATGATCCTGGCATCAGCGCCATTGATTTGCATTATGAGTACGATGTGGCGGCCCCCAAAGCAGGTCTATCTGAGGAACAATGCCGGCAGGCGCAGAAGAATGCCTTGGAAGTTGCATTCTTCACTGAGGCCGAGAAGCAGGTGCTGCTGGAAAAGAAAAGTCATTGCAAGGGCTAGAAAGCCCTTGAGATGCTATAATCGAACCAAATTCCGGTTTAAGGTGTGATGATGAGGTTTTTGATCACGGGGGCAGCTGGTTTCCTGGGTTCTGCGCTTGCCAATCGTTTGGCGGCGGAGGGCCACACCGTACTGGGTGTGGATGATCTTTCCACGGGCAATTCCAATACACTGATCTCTTCAGTGCAGTTCACCCGCGGCGACGTGAACGACCGGCCAAAATTGTGGACGTTGCTTCAAGGAGTGGACTGTGTCTATCACCTGGCAGCGCGTGTGAGTGTGCCGGAATCTGTTTTGTACCCGCGCGAATACAACCAGGTAAATGTTGGCGGAACGGTGACGCTGATGGAGGCGATGCGCGATGTGGGTGTGAGGCGCGTGGTGCTCATCTCTTCCGGGACGGTGTATGGGAACCAGGCGGTGCAGCCCGTACTGGAAAGCGCCATCCCCAACCCGCGCTCCCCGTATGCGGTCTCCAAGCTGGCAGCAGAATACTACACGCGCACCATCGGTTCTCTATGGGGCATTGAGACGGTTGCCCTGCGCGTTTTCAACGCCTACGGACCGGGGCAGCATCATCCGCCGGTGCATACACCGGTAATCCCCAACTTCCTGCGCCAGGCGTGGGAGAACGGCACGATTGTGATCCACGGTAATGGTGAGCAAACACGCGACTACGTTTATGTGGAAGATGTGGTCAATGCCATGAGCGCGGCGGCCACTGCCCCGGATGTGAACACGCTGACCATCAATGTGGGCAGCGGTACTGAAGTGAGTATAAAGGAACTGGCGCGCCTGGCAACGGAAGTGACCGGCGGGCATCCGGAAATTGTTTACAACCCGCGCAACGAGGGTGGGCTTAGCCGCCTGTGCGCTGACCTGACCCTGGCGCGTGCAAAACTGGGCTACGAACCCCGCACCAGCCTGCTGGAGGGGCTGAAGACCACGTTGGAACGCGAGATTATGCCGGTATAAATTGCAACATACTAATGGGCGCTGCGGCGCTCATTTCGTTTAATAGAGGATGCATTGGGTATAATACAAATATGTCCTGCCTGCCACAGCGTTTTTATGAAAGAGAAGTTACGCTTGTGGCACGCGAACTGCTGGGAATGCGCCTGGTACGTCGCATTGGCAATCAACGCATTACCGGTATCATCGTTGAGACCGAGGCTTACCGCGGCGAAGAGGATCTGGCCTGCCATGCCCACCACGGCAGAACAGCCCGCACTGAGGTGATGTATGGAGAGGCTGGGAGAGCTTATATCTACTTTACCTATGGCATGCACTGGTTGCTCAATGTGGTCACCGGGCAGGTGGAATTTCCGGCGGCAGTGTTGTTGAGGGCGATTGTACCCGTTGAGGGAAAGGCAATCATTGCCGGCAACCGCGCCGGCAGGCCTGAAGGCCAGTGGTGCAATGGCCCCGGCAAGATTTGCCAGGCCCTGCAACTTAATGGAGAATTGAATGGCGTTGATCTGACCGGCGAGCGCGCTGGCCTGTGGATTGAAAAGGGCAAGCCGGTGTCGGATGCGGCTGTGGTAAGCAGCAAACGCATCGGCATTGATTCAGTACCCGAACCCTGGAAGAGCATCCCGTGGCGTTTTAATGCCATACTCAGCGAGAACGATCTGTGAGCGAGCTGGAACTTATCTATTACCGCAACATGCTGCGCATCCGCCGCTTTGAAGAGACTATCCTCGAGCAGTTCAAGCGCGGCGTGTTTTCCGGTACTACGCACACTTCACTGGGCCAGGAAGCCAACGCGGTTGGCGTGATCTCGCAAATGCTGCCGGAGAACGTCATTGTCACCAATCACCGCTGCCACGGCCATTACCTGGCTTACGGCGGCGATATGCGCGCGCTCTTTGCCGAACTAATGGGGCGTGCTACCGGCATTTGCGGCGGCCGCGGTGGTTCGCAGCATATTCACTGGCGCAATTTGTATTCCAACGGTGTGCAGGGAGGGATCGTTCCCATCGCTGCCGGCATGGCGCTTGCTGAGAAGCGCAAAGGTACGGACATTTCCGTCACTGTTTTCATCGGCGATGGCACCTTTGGGCAGGGAGCCATTTACGAGGCATTTAACATGGCCAGCCTGTGGCACTTACCCATGCTGGTGGTGGTGGAAAACAACCACATTGCCCAGACCACCCCCACAGAACTGGCGCTGGCTGGCAGCGTTGCCGGGCGTTTTGCCGGGTTTGGCATCCCGGCGGTAGAACTCGATAGCAGCGACGTGTTGGAGATTGGCAGCGCCGCAGCCCAGTTATATGCTGAGGTGCATGAAGAGGGTTCCCCGCGGGCGCTAATCCTCAATACCGCGCGTTTCGGCCCGCATTCCAAGGGAGATGATACCCGCGCTGAAGAGGTGCTTGCGCAGCTCAAGCTGGAGCGTGACCCCTTGCGTATTTCAGAGGAGCGCCTGCCCGCACATGAGGTGCGCCTGATCGCGGCGCAGGTAGAAGAAGAAGTGCGCACGGCCTTTGAGCTGGCGCTGGCCGATGCCCCTGCGCAATTTGCTGGAGGCGCGCAATGACCCGCACCGTGCTGGATTCGCTCAATGCAGGGCTGTTGCAGGCGCTGGGCGCTGACCCCAACGTGGTGCTGCTCGGCGAGGATATCCTCGATCCCTATGGCGGCGCATTTAAAGTGACACGCGGTTGTTCCACGCGCTATCCTCAGCAGGTGCTCACTACTCCCATCTCTGAGGCGGGGCTGGCCGGCGTGGCTGCCGGGATGGCGCTGCGCGGCCTGCGCCCGGTGGTGGAAGTCATGTTCGGTGATTTCACTACCCTGATGGCAGACCAGTTGGTCAACCATATCTCCAAATTCCGCT
The DNA here is from genome assembly GCA_937897615.1 of uncultured Anaerolineaceae bacterium. GTDB lineage: Bacteria > Chloroflexota > Anaerolineae > Anaerolineales > Anaerolineaceae > UBA6107. The sequence goes on along the minus strand of CALCNO010000002.1, from coordinate 782 downwards.
GGATGTATAACGATTCAGTTGCCGTTCCGCTGGTGATCCGCGCGCCCATGGGGGGAAGGCGCGGCTATGGGCCCACGCACTCACAGACGCTGGAAAAACTCTTTTTGGGTGTGCCCGGCCTCACCGTGGTTGCTCCCAATGCGTTGCTGCCATCCGGGGCGCTTGAACCGGGTGCTCAACTTGCGCGCCTGATCCTGGAGACCGATGGGCCGGTGCTGTTCATCGAGAATAAGTTGCAATACTTACTGCCGCTGCGGCCTGAAAGTGAGTTGTCAGATTTTACACTGCGAGAAATTTATGCGGCGGATGACCCTGGCAAACTCTTCCCGGTGCGCACACTGGAGGTGGCAGGTGCGCCAGCACCAACCTGCACCCTCACGGCTTATGGATATATGAGCGAATTGTGTTTGCAGGCGCTAAAAATATTGGCTTTTGAGTACGAAATCTTTTGCCGCCTGGTGGTGCCCGGCAAATTATCTCCATTTGAAACTACGGTGCTGGCACAAAGTGTGGCGGAGACCGGAAGGATCGCGGCGGTGGAAGAAGGCACGCTGACGCTGGGCTGGGGCGCCGAAGTGCTTGCCCGGCTTGCTGAGAACCCTGCTGTGCATGTCAAGGCAGCCGCACGCCTGGCCGCACGCGAAACCCCGGTGCCGGCAGCTCCCACGCTGGAGCAGGCCACCCTTCCGCAGGTGCAGGATATCATCAACTTGGTAAAGAGATTGGCAGGTAGAGATGACTGACCTTTTCCCTGTACAGGTTCCGCTGGTAAACCCCAATGA
>CALCNO010000001.1 GCA_937897615.1 uncultured Anaerolineaceae bacterium | reverse complement strand
GTCATTCAGGGCCCGGGCGGGCCGGAGGAAGATACCAGCGGGGGCTTCACGTATGGCGGGTGGATTTCGGGGTATTCCGATGAAGTGCTTGGGACGGCATTAAAAAAACAGATGAACCTGCCCTTTGACCTGCTGCTGGGGCGCAAAACTTATGATATCTGGGCGCCGTACTGGCCCAAGAACGGGCAGTTTTGGCCCGGCGTCAACAAAGCCACCAAGTACGTCGCCAGCAACACTCTCAAGGCAGCTGACTGGCAGCCGTCTGTGATCTTGAACGGGGATATTGCCGCAAAGGTTGCCGGCCTCAAGCAAGCGCCAGGCCCGGATCTGCATGTTTGGGGAAGTGCCGATCTCGTTCAGACGCTTTTCAAACATAATCTGGTGGATGTATTCTGGTTGATGATCTACCCGATCACGTTAGGCGTCGGCAAGCGGCTATTTGCCGGTGGCGTGATTCCGACGGCGTTCAAGGTGACCGAAAGCACCGTCACCCCGAGTGGCGTCATCATTGCAAATTACGAGCGCGCAGGCGCAATCGCAACCGGAAACCAATAAAGTTTCGTGCTGAGCGATCGGCTGCCTGTTAGAGGATGTTTTTGCATTATTGTACAGTTGTAAACTCGTGTAATAAATGCAAGGGGAAAGAACTATCCCCGGCATATTTCTCAATAATGGCCCTATCAACGACCTCCAAACGAAAGGTGTATCAATGTCCAACGAATCCGCATTTTCCAACACGATCATCCTGGTCACAAGAGAGGGCATGGGGTCTGCTGACGCTGCATTACAGCACAAACTTCTCGACACCTACCTCAAACTCCTGATGGAGAACAACACCCTCCCGGCTGCGATCTGTTTTTACACCGATGGGGTCAAACTGGTCGTGGAAGGCTCTCCGTTGCTGGAGCGCCTTGCTCAAATCGAGCAAAAGGGCGTGCGCCTGATCGTCTGTTCAACCTGTCTCAATTTCTTTGGCCTTGCAGAGAAGGTGCGAGTGGGTATCGTCGGCGGCATGTCAGATATTATTGAAGCGCAGGGCAAAGCGGGTAAGGTGATCACCCTCTGAGGTTGTCGTAGGTATGCCTTGACAAGCCAGCATATCCGCATATAATTGGATAAATATGGTCGCATTATTTGAAACAACTACGGTACTCAATTGCTTGTGTCTCAGGCGGGGAACGGACTGACCTCCGCCTGGTAACTTTCTCGGTCAACTGATCAGGCGGCGGTAGACGTCCCCGCACGTGTATGTGCAGCGTCCGCGCCGCTTTTTGATTTAAGTTGACCGATTTTATTTTAAAGAGGTAGAGAATGAAAATCGCCAATAACATCACCGAACTGGTGGGCAATACCCCGCTCGTCAAGCTGAACTCCATCACTGCCGGCAGCAAAGCCATCATCACAGCCAAACTGGAATACTTCAACCCATCGCACAGCGTCAAAGACCGCATCGGCGTGGCCATGATCGACGCTGCAGAAAAAGCCGGACTGATCAACAAGAACACCATCATTGTGGAACCTACCAGCGGCAACACCGGCATTGCCCTGGCATTTGTAGCCGCAGCTCGCGGCTATAAACTGGTGCTGGTAATGCCCGAAACAATGAGCCGCGAACGACGCATGCTGCTACGTGCCTATGGCGC